>JAGKXB010000002.1 GCA_021151485.1 Oxalobacteraceae bacterium
ATTATTAAATTATTAATGTCAGTATCAATATCCAATCAATACTATGTCTTCGAATTTGCTACCGATTAACTCAAATGAATCGGATAATTTTGACCCTGAACGGCGTTTTGGTGGGGTTGCACGTTTATATGGCGAAGCCGGTTTGGCACGTTTTCGTGCCGCACACGTATGTGTGATTGGGGTTGGTGGCGTGGGTTCTTGGGCGGTGGAGGCATTGGCACGCAGCGCCATAGGGCACTTAACTTTGATCGACTTGGATCATATTGCGGAATCGAATATCAATCGCCAAATTCAAGCTTTAAGCCCGACCTTAGGTCAAGCTAAAGTGCTTGCTTTGGCAGAACGCATTGCGCAAATTAATCCGGCGTGTCAGGTGACAACGATAGAGGATTTCATTACGCCCGAGAACTTATCTCAAATGATGGCACCATCTCATGCATACGACTATGTGATTGATGCGATTGATGACGTGACTGCCAAAATTGCCTTGATCGCTTATTGCCATCAACATGCGATTCCTTTACTCACGATAGGTAGCGCTGGAGGACAAACTGATCCTGGAAAAATTGAAATTCGTGATCTTGCCGGAACAGAGCAAGAACCATTGCTGGCAAAAGTACGTAAGCGTTTACGTGCGCATCATGGCTTTCCGCGTGGCAGCAAAAGCAAATTTGGCATTGATGCCGTGTTTTCCATGGAAGCGTTAAAGTTTCCAGAAAATAAAGAAGTATGTTCAACTGATGAAGATAAAAAAGCAGGGCTTAGCGGCCTGAATTGTGCTGGATTCGGCTCATCCGTCGTTGTCACAGCAAGTTTTGGCATGATGGCAGCTGCGCACGTGTTGCGCTTGCTTGCTGTTGGTGCGCCGGCTTGATACAAACTTAAATAATTCAATACTTAGTGGGGATTTATGAAATACGAAGTGGTTAATACACAAATTTCTCCGGATGGGCGTCTGGAGATTTTGTCCAAAGCCGAAGTTGCTAAATTATTGGATACCAGCCACGGTGGCCTGTATAGTATTTTTCGCAATTGCTCATTAGCAGTACTCAATTGTGGTGTCGATATTGATGATGGTAAAGAGTTGTTGGAGCGTTACGCATCTTTTGATATCGAGATTATTCAGCGTGAACGTGGCATCAAACTAGAAGTCAAAAATGCGCCAGCGAGTGCATTTGTCGGCGGCAAGATGATCAAAGGGATTCATGAGCATTTGTTTTCGGTATTGCGCGATGTGCTGTACGTGAATGAAGAAATCAATAACAACCCTAAATTTGATTTAAGCACCCCCGATGGTGTAACAGATTCCGTTTTTCATATTTTACGTAATGCAAATATCTTACGCCCTATGCGTCAACCACATTTGGTAGTGTGTTGGGGTGGACATTCGATCACACGTGAGGAATACAATTATTCTAAGGTGGTTGGATATCAGCTTGGATTACGTGGTTTTGACATTGGTACTGGTTGTGGGCCAGGTGCAATGAAAGGTCCAATGAAGGGGGCCACGATTGGACATGCCAAACAACGTATCACTGATGGCAGATATTTAGGCATTTCTGAACCTGGCATCATTGCTGCTGAGTCCCCCAATCCTATTGTTAATGATCTCGTTATCCTGCCTGATATTGAAAAGCGTTTAGAGGCCTTTGTACGTATTGGTCATGGAATTATTGTTTTCCCGGGCGGCGCTGGAACAGCGGAAGAGATTTTGTATATTTTGGGTATTTTGTTGCATCCAGATAATGCTGAATTGCCGTTTCCATTGATTTTCACTGGCCCAGAAAGTGCTCAGGATTATTTTGAGCAGATTGATCATTTTATTGGCGTTACTTTGGGCGCTGAGGCGCAACGGCGCTACAAAATCATTGTGAATGATCCCGTTGCTGTGGCAGAAGAAATGCAATCGGGAATCAAAGCTGTGCGTGAATTCCGTAAGGAAAAAGGGGATGCGTATTATTTCAATTGGTTGCTAAAAATTGATGCTGAATTCCAAAAGCCATTCGTCCCTAGTCACGAAAATATGCGCAATCTCGTATTGAAAAAGGCTCAGCCAGTACATTTGTTGGCCGCTAATTTGCGCCGAGCATTTTCAGGTGTTGTTGCTGGCAATGTCAAAGAAGCAGGAATTCGCGCAATTGAGGAGTATGGGCATTTCGAAATTCATGGCGACGCAAGTATCATGGAGCCGATGGATGCACTGCTATCTTCTTTTGTTGCCCAGCATCGTATGAAATTACCTGGGAAGGAATACATTCCTTGCTACCGAGTGATGAAATAGCAAAGCAATTTAACCGCGCCAGTATCTAATTCTTCCGCGATCCAGGTGAGTAAATTGCTTGCCTGGATAAAACCCCACACCACCGCCAGATAAATACATGCCAAAGCGTGCAATTGATTCCGTGCTGACGCCATGAATACGTATATCAATCGCTCTTGCCATAGTATGCAAGCTATTCCTTACTCCCCCCTCTGTTGCATTTGTTGATGGATGTCGATAGCCAGAATTAACAATGATGGGTTGATTAATGCCAAAACTTTGTAGCCATCCATACACTCCGCGTGCGATATCCAAAGTCACAATATCAAATTGAACCGCGCGATTAATATGAGTGTCTCGCAATAGTTGGCAAATACGAAGATAGCCAGGTACCACAAGTGCACCATCTGCCCAATAAACCTCCTTGACGACCTCTCTTGTTGCTGGTCGATACAACCACAATACTCGCGGTTGTGACCAAAAATCCGACATTTTTGCAAAGCATGGTAAAGATAATGACGCGAGTGTTCCTGCTGCAGCTTGAAGATAATTACGTCTTGATGGAAGTAAAAGATCTGGTGTGTTTTGGGGAGGCAGCATTATTGATTTACCCGGATTTATTAAATGAGATGTCAATGTGTACTCGATAAGTATAGTAAATACTCGCTACATGTTTGATATATCTTTGTTGTTGCATTGCATTTCGGTTGATTTTTTTAATAACTAAATTAATCGGATTTATGTATGTTTTTTTACACTAAGTGCATATGTTGTTGCTTCTATTTGGTTTGCATGTGAAAATGTACGATGGTGCAATTTTAAATAATTAAACACGTTGAGGCCTTGTTAAATTTTCGTATTTGTGAAAAATTTGGTTGGTTTTAATACGTTTTCTAGTAGGTAAGATTGGCTAGCGATCACTAATATTCAATTCGATTAATAAGTGATGTGACTCAATGTGTTACATAAATTGTTGGGGGAAGGATGTATTTAAAAATCTGGAAATTCATGCTTTTGGCAACTTTGATGTTGTCTGTCGCAGTGCATGCTGGATTTGAGTTGGAGGCAGAGTCAAAGGCATCTCAGAAAGCGGATGTTGTTGAGTCGGTAGAATTTTCAACCACGCAAGCTGTGCAGGATGTGCGAAGTGTTTCTGGGGATGAATCGGCTACACAAGAGGCCAAGGCTTTAAAAGAGCTAGAGGAAGCCGACCAGTTAGCTAAAGAAGAACAAGCTGCGCAAGAGGTCAAGGCTCTAAAAGAAGCACAGGAAGCCGCGCAGTTGGCTAAAGAAGAACAAGCTGCGCAAGAGGTCAAGGCTCTAAAAGAAGCGGGGGAGGCAGCGCAGTTAGCTAAAGAAGAACAAGCTGCGCAAGAGGCTAAGGCTTTAAAAGAATCGCAGGAAGCCGCGCAATTGGCTAAAGAAGAACAAGCTGCGCAAGAGGCCAAGGCTCTAAAAGAAGCACAGGAAGCCGCGCAGTTGGCTAAAGAAGAACAAGCTGCGCAAGAGGCCAGGGCTCTAAAAGAAGCGCAGGAAGCCGCGCAATTAGCTAAAGAAGAGCAAGCCGCGCAAGAGGCCAAGGCTCTAAAAGAAGCACAGGAAGCCGCGCAATTAGCTAAAGAAGAGCAAGCCGCGCAAGAAGCCAAAGCTTTAAAAGAAGCACAGGAGGCCGCGCAATTAGCTAAAGAACAGCAAGCCGCGCAAGAAGCCAAAGCTTTAAAAGAAGCGCAGGAAGCTAAAGAGGCGCAGAAAGTAAGGTCGGAGCAGATTGCGCAAGCTGCGCAAATTTTTCCTAGAAAAATAATTACTTCGATGATTTCGTTGGATTTGATGTCATCTAAGGCGTCACAAGATGAGCAAGTTATTGAGGAAGTGCGTGTTTTGAAGCAAGAGCCAGTTGTGTTGCCTCTCCCGTCTCGTTGGGATGTGCGTATTAATGATGTGACATTGCGACAAACTCTATCTCGTTGGTCTTCTGATGCTGGTTGGCAGCTTGCATGGGAGGTGAGGGTTGATTATCCAGTGCAACTTGAGGCAAGTTTTTCTGGTACGTTTGAGTCTGCGGTAGAGCATTTTATCAATGCTTTGCGTAATAGTGATTACCCACTGGTTGCCTGTTTATATGAGGCCAATCGCGTGGTACGTGTATTGCATTATGGTGAAAATAAAGGGTGTGTGCAATGAGTAAGCATCTTCCGCTATTCTTAATAGTTGGTGTGGCTGGTTTGTTGTTTGGCTGTGGTACAACACAACAAGTTGTTGATAAGCATTACGATGAAAATGCTTCCAAGCTCAAGCGCGGTGCTGATAGTGTTATTACAGCTAATGTCGCTAGCGATGGTGTTGCTGTTCATCGCGTCCAGGGAGCATGGTTGGGTATGCGTTCGACGCCTTTACAAGCTGATAGCTCTTTGCCGCAAATTTTTAGGCGCCAGGTTTCACTGCGTTTTCCAGGGCGCGTTAATATTGCGACAATTGCGGAGCGGCTTACAAAAGTAACTGGTATTCCAGTAAGCGTTAAGCCTGATGTGCTCATGCCTGCTACTGCTTTTATAAAAGCAGGTGCGTCTGTTTCGGGTTCTGGTTCAACAAATTCTAATCCTGCTGCTTCGGATAAGTCTGCTTACCAGGGCTTGTCATACGGTTTGTCCAGTGCATCTGTGGAAAATAATGCGACTGAATTTGAAATGAATTTTGAGGGGCCACTTGCTGCTTATTTGGATTTGCTTTCGGCAAAGGCTGGTATTTCATGGGAATATCGTGAAGGTGTGATTTCTTTGCATCGTCTCGTAACCAAGGTTTTCTTGTTGAAGGCTATACCTGGTTCTTCGTCTTTCGATTCTTCTTTGGGTAGAACGTCTACAGCATCTGCTGGTTCTGGTCAAACAACGGCTGGCTTTAACTCGACTTCCAACATCAGTATGGTGTCTAAGTTCAGCGTATGGTCGTCGCTGGAAACATCAATAAAGTCGATTATGTCATCTTCTGGTAAGTTGGCGATGTCAGAGGCTACCGGTAGCATCACGATTACTGATACGCGCGATGTCGTCGAGCAAGTTGGTCGTCTTATAGATCAAGAGAATGCGATGTTGACACGTCAGATTGCTATGCGTGTCGAGGTTTTATCGGTAAAACTCAATACTGGTAATGAGCATGGCATTGATTGGACAAGTGTTTTCTCTCAATTGTCTGGTAATTTTCAAATGACGTTTAACTCACCAATTTCGACAGTTTCGGGTAATGCCGCAAATTTCGGAATTTCTGTTTTGTCTCCTGTTAGTGGAACAACAGGGAGTGCGACTCAGCAACGTTTTGGTGGATCGCAGGCTTTATTCAAAGCATTAAATACTTATGGTCGTGTCAGTGTTGTTACGACAGCCAATGCATTGACTTTGAACCGTCAGCCTGTTCCTGTTGCCATTACCAATCAAACTAGTTATCTTGCCGAAGTAACTCCATCAACTGGTGGGGGGGTTGGTACAGTAGGTGGCACTCCAGGTTTGAAATCAGGGGTCGTAACGACAGGATTTTTGCTGAATTTATTACCTACAGTGCTTGATAGTAGTAGCATATTGCTGCAGTTTTCCGTCGGTATTTCCGAATTGAATAAATTGGTTACCGTTTCATCTGGGGTGGGATCTTCACAGCAAAGTATCCAAACACCTGAAATTTCTGGAACTGAGTTTTTGCAAAGGGTTGCTATGCGCCCTGGTGAAACATTGGTATTGTCGGGGTATGAACGGACTGTTGGGCAGTATGACCGTCGGGCTTTGGCAGAAGATGCTCCTATTGGTTTTGGGGGGTCCTTAACGGGTGTAAACAATCGTGAGGCAGTCATTATCTTAGTTACGCCGGTTTTATCAAACAGCGCAACTTAATTGCGGATTATTGGGTTATGCCAGCAAATATTTCTAATGTCGATGGAAAACAAGTTATTTTTGGCTTGGATTGGGTTGCATTGTCAGGTGAGTTGAAAGAGCATAAAGAGGTAAAGGCTCTGGCGCAGGAAAATGTGGCTTTATATCAAGTTCGTCATAGAGGTGATGATGCCACTATGTATGGCTTTTTATCTCAGAACGCTTTATCAACAGAAGTAAGGAAGGCAAATTTAATATCTGCCGCTGTTTTGTTGGCAACTACGGAGCAAGTTGCTGCCAATGCTATTTTTATTGAAGTTGAAGCTCAGAATGCTAAGCTAGCTATACTGGAGAATGGTGTTCCTTCTCCAGGGGGGGATTTTTATGGTAGCGTACAGGAAGCTGAGGAAATAATACGTCGTATTCAGAATGATGCGTATGAGCCATTCGCCTTTTATGGTAATTATTTCGAGGTATATAGCAATACCATTCCTCTATCGTTAGCGGATTTGCTTAATAACGGAGATGTGACGGCAGCTACGTTGGTAGAAATCAAAGGTAATACTATCAAGTGGTTGAGTGGATTTGCATTGTTCATGCTGTGTTTTTGCATATACTTTTTTTATAACAATCATCACAAAGAACAGCAAAAAATTGCGGCATTAAAGTTGGCTCAGAAAAATAATGCGGTAGTCAATCCGGTGAAGTTGTATGCCGATTCATTAAAAACTGCTGCTGCAGATGCTGGCATTCCTTCTAGTAAGGTTGCCAGTATTCTTGTTGATTCTTGGGCAAAGCAAGAAACACTTCTTGCTGGTTGGAAGTTGGTTGAGATAGACTGTTTGCCTCAAGCGTGTTCATATTTGTGGCATATAGATGGGGGTGATAATAAAACCTTACATGATGCGTTGCCGGGTATTTCGTTGCAGTATAGTCTGGATGGCAGATCCCTTGCCTATACTAAAAACATTAATGCACAATATACGAGCCTTGATGTTAATAAACTTCCCGCCTTTAATGAATTTCAAATTACCACCGGTGCATTTATTCAAGGTTTAAGATCTATAGGTATACAAGTTTCAATCGGCCAATTGTCTGTTTTTGGTGCAAATCCAGACGTCAATTTGTCTCAGATTAAATCACCGGTGCGTTTTGGAGCATTAAGTGTAAGTGGAGATCTTCATTTTTTGAATGAGATTTTGTCCCATTTTCCAGATAATCTTACTTTTCGTCATCTTAATGTTCAAATTCAGGATGGGCAGCCAACGTTTCGTTTAGAAGGAAATTATTATGTCAAAAATTGACAGTGTTTTATTATTCTTGGCAGGTTTGTTTTGTTGTGTGATAACGCATGCTGCAACGATAGATGCATTGATTGCGCAACAGCGCGAGGCAACAAATGCTGTGACGCTTAAAAAGGTAGGTGATACAAAAATAGGTACGACACCTCCTTTGCCTGGTATTGTTGATCTTGCGAATGTTCCTGTTGTGTCTAATGTTTCTCCACTGGGGACTGCGCGTATAGAGAATAACAAGGTTGATGATTTACGTTTGATTGCTGTTTATGGTCTTGAGCGTAATTTAACTGCGGATATTTATTACAATGGTGTTGTCTTGTCAGTGGCTCAAGGTGGTGAGACGGTTGATGGTTGGCGTGTACAGACCATTACTTCGTCACGTGTTATTCTTCAGCAGTTGATCGGTTCTAAGAAAAAGATGCATAAGACGCATGTACTTTATTTGTCTGACCCAACTGTTAATACAACAACGCCAAACGCGCAAGACATAAATATTTCTGGGGTACGCGGAGGTATTTCCCCGATGCGAAATGCAGTCTCAAAATAGTTTGTTAAATGTTTTTATATGTGATGCTCGGTATATCAGACAATTAAATGTTTTGGCATGCTTTTGTATTGCTAAAAGGGCATTAAATGCTTGAATTTTTGAAGAAAAAGCAAAGTTCTGCGTTGGCGGTATCGCAGCAATTTTCTGAATCAGAGTCAGATGTTTCTCAAGGGCAATCTAAAGGGCAGTTAACTCATCGAGAGGAAGGTAGTGTTGCGGGAGCAAGCGTGCAAGGAGAAGATGCTAAGCATGTTGAGTCGAAATTGGTTAGAGTGTATTCAGTTGCAGATTTGCCAGAATACAAGACTATTCTGACTGCTAAAGATGCTAAGTTTGAACTTGCTGTGGAAAAACAAGATGTATGTGTAGCCATTGGTTTGGAATCTAAAGCTGTCTGGGTTTTAGTTACACCGGAGTTTTACGCTTCTTCTCGTATTTTTGTTATGGGTTTGCGCGAGCGTATGCGCAAAGCTGAGTTTGTAACAGAAAAAATTGTTTTTGCGGAAGAAGAGTTAATTGCTGCTATTTATGATTCTGCTTCTAGATTGCGTGTTAGTGCTGCATTTGAAGAGGTAATGACGGACGAAGGCCTTGTTTTTGATCAAATTGTACGCTACGGCTTGGAGCATCGAGCATCTGATATCCATATTGAGGTTCGTGGGCAGCAAGGTTTAGTGCGTTATCGCGTTAATGGCGATTTGGAGGCGATGTATAACGATAACCGAGGCATTTACGTAATGGAGCAATTACGTGATGCTGTGGGTTATGCTTACAATAAATTGCAAAGCGAACGTACTGGTTCTCACTCTAATTTTAATCCTGAGACTTATCAATCTTGCATGATTCCTTACAAGGTTGGTAATTCTAAAATGAATTTGCGTTATCAGTCCACTCGTGCTTGGGGAGGGTTTGATGTAGTTTTACGTTATTTACATCAATACGAAAATACTGATACGAAGGAATTTAGCCAGCTTGGTTATAGTGAAGATCAGGCGCGCATGTTGGATATTGCGTCACGTACTAGAACGGGCATGGTTATGGTCGCTGGTATCACTGGTTCTGGCAAGTCTACCACTCTAAAAACGATTATTGAAAATATCCCAGAACGTGAACATTTAAAAATCTTTACTATTGAAGATCCAGTTGAGTATGCAATTTCTGGTGTGACGCAAGTTTCTTTGCAGCGTACGTTTGCAGCAGATTCTGAAAAAATGCCCTATCGCGAAATACAGGCAGTGTTAATGCGTTGTGATCCAGATACTGTGATGGTCGG
This sequence comes from Oxalobacteraceae bacterium, assembly GCA_021151485.1. Classification (GTDB taxonomy): domain Bacteria; phylum Pseudomonadota; class Gammaproteobacteria; order Burkholderiales; family Burkholderiaceae_D; genus JAGKXB01. The sequence goes on from JAGKXB010000002.1 coordinate 9,236, forward strand.
TGAAATACGTGATGTCGAGTCTGGTGAAACGGCTCAAACACTAATTGAAACAGGCCATCAAGTGATGGCGACTGTACATGCAAATTCAATTTTTGGTGTGTTTCCTCGCTTATTGGCGCCTAATATCGGTTTTGCAGTGAACACCTTAACAGCACCACAATTTTGGTCTCTAATTATTTATCAAGCTTTGGTTCCTATTTTGTGTAAATCGTGCAGGATTCCTGCAGAGGAAGTGATTGCTGCAAAATTAAAATTGATTCGTACCCGTTTTTTAATTTCGACCGATGGTATGTATGTTAAAAACCCAAGTGGTTGCGAGCGTTGTAATGGGCGTGGTACGACAGGTGTCAGTGTTGTGGCGGAAATGATGCAGCCAACTCGTATGGAATTACGTTATATCCGTGAAAATAGTGAGTTTGAGGCCGAAAAGCTTTGGCGTAATCGTAGTGATAAGCAGTTTGATACTCCTAGAATGGAAGGTAAGACGGTATTCGAGCACGCACTGTATAAGGCTTATCTTGGTGAAATAGACCCGCGTGTGGTTGAGCGTTTTGAGACTTTTGAGCGTTTTGAGATTATTTAATGATGGATATCAATTTCGATGCTGTTGGAAATTATTTTGCTATTAGGACATTTCGTGGGGTGCGAGAGCAATTTTATGAAGATCTTGCTGAGGCGGTGAGTGATAGTGAGCCAATTGCAAAATTTATAGAAGTGCGTAAAGCGCGTGCTTTAAAGCAAAAGGACTCCCTTGCTTCTTTGTACACGATTTGGTTGAGACGGATGAATAAGCGTGGCGGTAAGTTGTCATACATGCTAAGAGGAACGGTTCCTGAAAGCGATATTTTTGTTCTGTCAGCGATAGAAGATAAAGGGGATTTGGCTGAGGGCTTGCGTTTTTTGGCGAAAACTATTAGAGATCAGCGAGGTATGACTGCAGCTTTGATAGGGGCGATTGTCATGCCCATCATTGTTTCGGTGATTATGGTCGGTTTTATGGTGGTTTTGGCCCTTTTTGTGGTTCCTGTTTTTGTTGAAATTGCCCCCGTTGAAAAGTGGAATAGTATCGGGAAAATATTGTATTTTGTCTCTCATGCGATTACGCATTACGGTTTGTTTCTGTTGATTGGGGCGAGTGCTTTAATTTTTGGTTTTATATGGACATTACCTAACTGGACTGGAGGATGGCGTGCAATAGCTGATAAACATCTTCCTTATAGTGTGTATCGTGATTACCATGGCGCGCTATTTTTGATTGCATTAGCTGTGATGATGCATTCTGGAGACACTCTCATGAGGGCTTTGGAGGCATTAAAGGCGCGTAGTACTCCTTGGTTGCGTTGGCATATCGTTCGTATTATCAAGAATGTTGACAAAATGGCTGGTAATTATGGTGAATCTTTTTCTACAGGTGTTTTTTCGCAGCAGCTTACCAATCGCATTGTCGATTACAGTCGACGTTCCAGTGAGCTTGATAAAGTTATTTCCCGAATAGGTATTGATGGTATTGAAAGGGTTCGCAAGGATGTTGAGAGTGGCGCTAAACTCATGAATTCAATTTTGATTGCCGTTTTGGGTGCGTTGCTAGCATTCATGTTGGTGGGTACGATTCTAACCGCGCAAGGATTGAGTGAATCTTTAAAAAAAGAAGTAAGTATGCAAAAAATTAAGTAAGTGAATATAAATGTTGTGGATTTGTATGTTGCCGTAATAAAATAAAACCGCGTTATTTGAGTTAGGAGTTGTAAATGAGTGCTTGTGTTGTGAATTTAAGAAAAAAGAAGCACGTTGAGGCTATTGGCAATACGCGTGTAGTTTCAAGTTTTTCTCAGCGAGGTTTTGGTATCATCGAAATTGGTATTGTTTTGGTGATAGTTAGTATGTTGTTGGCAGTGACTCTCGGTTATGTGCGTGGTGTACTTGCCGATAATCGTGCAAATGACGAAGCGAAGGATTTATCTCAGACTATCCTTCGAATTCAACGTTTGTACAATAATCGTTCTAGTTTTACAGGTGTTACGGCGACTGGTTTGGTGGGTAATGGCGTCTTTCCTCCGGAGCGTGTTCCGTCGATTACTGGTAGTACTGTCAACAACCGGTGGGGTGGGACGGTTACTCCTAGTCTTACCACTTTGGTCACTACAAATGATGCGATTACGCTGACTTATAGTTTGGTTCCTCAGTTAGAGTGTAATTCTTTGGTTGCTCAGGTCGAGCGTTCTACTGCTAGAATTGCAGTGAATTCTAGTACCGTGAAGACTTATTCTGTTTCGGGTGGTACGCTCGATATTAATGCGCTTGGTACTGCTTGTGCTGCCAGTGGAAGTACAAATTCAATAGCCTTTACGTTCGGTGTGACGCAATGACACTGATTACAGTGTTTGCAATGTCTTGGTAAAATTTAATTTTAGGGGGTGAAAATGAAAACTGTTGATTTAAATAAAAAAATGTATGCTAGCGTTGCTCGGCAAAATGGTTTCGGTATAGTTGAAATTGGTATTGTTTTGGTGATTGTTAGTATGCTATTGGCAGTGACACTTGGTTATGTACGTGGTGTGCTTGCTGATAATCGTGCAAATGACGAGGCTAAGGCTTTGTCTCAAACAATTTTAGATATTCAGCGTCTGTATAATAATCGTTCTAGTTATACGGGTGCTACAGCCCTCGGGTTGGTGGGGAATGGTGTATTTCCCGCAGAGCGTGTTCCATCGAGTACTGGTAGTACTGTCAACAACCGGTGGGGTGGGACGGTTACTCCTAGTCTTACCACTTTGGTCACTACAAATGATGCGATTACGCTGACTTATAGTTCTGTGCCCCAATTAGAGTGTAATTCCTTGGTTACTCAGGTTGAGCGCTCTGCTGCTAAGATTGCGGTTGGTACGACTACCGTAAAAACTTACTCTGCTGCAGGTGGAACCCTAGATATTAATACGCTTGGTACTGCTTGTGCTGCCAACGGTAATACGAATTCAATCGCTTTCACGTTCGGCTTGACCCAACAATAAGGGCTAACTACGCTTGCTGAGTATCTATTACTGAATTGAAAGTGAAGGTATAAGGTGGAGGCTATCAACGACGAAATTTTAGCTCTAGCTTCTGATTATTCGGACTGGCACATTGATTTAGTTCATTGCGAAACTTCAGTGTTGTTTAAAAGCAATGCTGGAGAAGAAAAGGATGCTGATTCTGCGCCGGTTCCGATCCCTGAGTTTTTGCGTTCTTTTTTTGATATTCTTTGTCGCATGTTGCGGGAGCACCAAATAGCCTGTGGTGTTCCTGCTTTTACTTTGACGGTTGGGTCGTTGCGCTTTCGCGTTGAACGTATTAGGCCAGAAAGATATGCGTTACGCTTGGTTAGGGGTTACATAGTTTCTTTGGATGAATTGAATTTAGGAAAATCTGCTTGTGACATTTTGATGGACCGAGAATTCAAATCTGGCGGTTTGATTTTAATTGCTGGTGAGACAGGTTCTGGAAAGTCTACTACTGCTGCCGCTACAGTAGTTGCTCGATTGAATGCTTATGGTGGCTACTGTTTGACTGTAGAGTCGCCTATAGAGTGTGTGTTCGAAGGTTTTCATAATAATGGTTATGTTGAACAGGTTGATGCTACTCTGACTGGTTTTAAGTATGAAGTTTGTACGGCAATGCGGAAATTTCCATCTAGAGCGGGTAGTATGTTTTATTTTGGTGAAGTTCTAGAGGAGGAGGCTGCTGCTGAATTAGTGCGCTTGATTGGTCGTGGTCATTTGGTTATTACTACCATACATGCCAAAGATATCATTCGTGCGGTTGAGATGTTGGTTGCGTTTGCTGAGCGAGGCGGTGAGACTTATGCTCGTCAGATGATAGGTCAGAATTTGCGGGCTGTAATTTATCAACGTTTGCAAAATGGCAAGCCAATTGTTAATTGCTTTAAGGCAAATGACACTATTAAGAACGTTATTTGTAATACTTCGACGCCGCTCTATCTGTTAGCTAACGAGATTGATATGGTGAGGCGTGCGCAACGTGTGGAGAAGTAGTGTGTATTTATGTGTTAGCCATATGCTCCTCCAGTAAATAGCAAATCAAATAAACGAGCGATTGTTGCAATCAGCGTGGTACTACCGACGATCATCGTTAAAACCAATAACAATGCTAATTGCCAGCCTGAATTTGACGTGATTCCGGATGTGTTGTTGTGTCTTTTATCCCACTCCTCATCTGAAGTTAGGCCGCTTATCAGGGCAGCCATGAAACCGGCCACTGCTGATAATAATAATGGACTAATTTTGATAAATACGTGCATTGTTGATCCTGCAGTTAAGCAGGCGGCTGCCGCGAGTAATGATAAATGTATCCATGCGTAAACATCGCGTTTGCCATTTAAATAAAAGCGATGTGCCCCCGCCATGCCTAGAATGAAGGCAAGCATGGTGGCGAATGTTTTGTTTTTGTGTGATTTTTGAAGAACGTGCATGGCCTGTATGTGTCAAAAGAAATATGTTTTTATTTGTGTGGTTTAAGTTGATTTAGGTTGATATTACGCAGACGTGGGATTTTATCCTATACGGGACTTGCGGTGTGATGTTGAATGGCCTTATAATCGAAGGCTTTATTTCGCGCTTTTATACTTTTTGGAAATATTATGGTCGTTATTCGTTTATCACGTGGAGGCGCAAAGAAGCGCCCATTTTTTAATGTTATCGTTACGGATTCTCGTAATCGTAGAGATGGTCGTTTTATTGAGCGTATCGGTTTTTACAATCCGGTTGCATCTGGGGGGGCTGAGTCATTCAGGATTGCGGCGGATCGCTTGGCTCACTGGCAGGGTGTCGGTGCACAATTGTCTCCGACAGTAGAGCGTTTAGTGCGCGCAGAAAAAAAAGTTGTTTGATGCTTGTTCTGCTGGTCACCTTTGATTTTTGTCAGCAATATTAGAATTAGCGCATGATGGTGATTCCTGGGGATCTGATTTTGGTAGGCCATATAGTTGGTGCTTATGGGGTACATGGTTGGATCCGGATTCAACCTTATTCTGCTCATGCGGGTGCTTTGTTGCAAGCAAAAACATGGTGGTTGGGGAAGCCAGAGTTGCATGATGTCGATGTTCGTTCGGTCAAGCTACATAGCGGTGATGTTGTCGCCCAATTAATGGGCGTGGCTGATCGGGATGCGGCGGAAAAGTTAAAAGGGACTACGGTGCAAGTTGCGCGTAGTCGTTTTCCAACCTTGGAAGCTGATGAGTTTTACTGGATTGATTTGATGGGTTTGTCGGTTGAAAACCAGCAGGGTGTCAACTTAGGTCAGGTTGTCAAAGTCATGGAGTATGGCGCGCACCCTATTCTGCAGGTTGCCGATTCCGAACAGAAAAGGCAAGAAATACTCATTCCATTTGTCGCACAGTTCATACAAGCAGTTGATCAAACGGCTCAAAAAATAATCGTTGATTGGGAGGCCGATTATTAGCATTTGCTTGAGAAGTGTGCGAAATGAGAACTACTGCGATGCAATTTGATGTCATCACTTTATTTCCGGAAATGTTTGTTGCATTGACGGAATTTGGTATCACTCGACGTGCTTTTGAGCAAAATCTATGTAATTTGACGCTTTGGAGTCCACGAGATTTCACTACGGATAAGCATAGAACAGTTGATGATAGGCCTTATGGCGGCGGCCCTGGTATGGTGATGTTGGCGCAACCTTTGGTTGACGCGTTGAATGCCGCAAAATCGCGGCAATTACTTAATGGCTCGCCTGTTGCTTCGAAAGTAGTTTATTTGTCGCCGCAAGGTCGCCGTCTGACGCATCAACGTGTTATGGAATTGACCACGGAGCCTGGTTTAATCTTGTTGTGCGGCCGTTATGAGGCAATTGATCAGCGTTTGTTGGATTCTTGTGTTGACGAAGAGATTAGTTTGGGTGATTTTGTGTTGTCAGGTGGTGAAATTCCGGCGATGGCATTGATGGATGCTGTGATTCGCCAGTTGCCAGGTGTTTTGCATGACGAAAATTCGGCCCTAGAAGATAGTTTTGTGAGTGGCCTCTTAGATCATCCACATTACACACGGCCTGAAGTAATGCAAAATATCGCAGTTCCTTCAGTGCTGATGGGCGGGAATCATGCGGAAATTAAAAAATGGCGACGTCAGCGAGCGTTAGAAGCAACGCTTAAAAAACGACCAGATTTGATTGTTGGGGCAAGAGAAGCAGGGAGTTTGACAAGTTTAGATGAGCAATTTTTAAGTAGTCTGCGTTTGCCATAAAGATTTTTAAGTGGTTTTGAGTGATTTAATTAAATAATTTTTAGTAATTGAGCTAATTGATTATTTGATTAATTTGTAAAGCATGAACCGGTTTGGTTCAACTATTAACCCCATCCTCTACTGGGCATAGCGCCAGCAAGATGGTTTTTGGAGTCGAAAATGGATTTAATCCAACAATTAGAGCAAGAAGAGATTGCACGTCTCGCTAAAAATATTCCTGATTTTGCCCCAGGCGATACTGTTGTTGTAAACGTGAACGTTGTTGAAGGTACACGTAAGCGCGCTCAGGCTTATGAGGGTGTGGTGATTGCGCGTCGCAATCGTGGTTTGAACTCGAATTTTATTGTACGTAAAATCTCTTCTGGTGAAGGCGTAGAGCGTACATTTCAGTTGTATTCCCCTTTGATTGCATCGATTGAAGTGAAGCGTTGTGGTGATGTGCGTCGTGCGAAGTTGTATTATTTGCGTGAGCGTTCAGGTAAATCCGCACGTATTAAAGAGAAATTGCCTAACCGCCGTGTTGTTGCTAAAGAAACTGCATAATACAAGTTTCAATAAAAAAGGCGCCAAAGTTTGGCGCCTTTTTTTGTAATCTTTTAAAATTTTGTTTTTTTGAATTTGGTAAAGATTGCAAATAAAAGATTAAAAGTTCTAAAAAGGTGTTTCATGACATTTCTTTCCATTCTTTTCGCGTTATTAATTGAGCAACTTAAGCCTTTGCGCGCAGATAATGTGCTTTATGCTGAAATCAAGGCATTTGCTGCGCGTATGGAAAGATGGTTTAACGCCGGCCAAGCACATCATGGTCGTTTAAGTTGGTTGTTGATGGTGGCAATGTTGACTTTCCCCACCGCGCTGATTTATTACGTGTGCGTGGGAATCAGTCCATTTTTGGCATTGGCATGGAATGTTTTGATTGTTTATTTGACTTTGGGATTGCGCCATTACAGTCATTATTTTAGTGCGATCCAACTTGCTTTAAATCGTGGTGATGAATCAGCAGCGCGTAGCTTATTGGCTGAGTGGGTTAAAGAAGATACGGCTGGCATGGAAGTGGGAGAGATTAGCCGTATTGCAGTTGAGCAAGCATTGGTGACGACGCATCGTCACGTGTTTGGTGTGTTTTTCTGGTTTGTGATGCCATTTGGCCCGGCCGCCGCTGTGATGTACCGTGTCGCTGAACATCTGGCACGTGCGTGGAACGAACCAGATCATATGAAGCATGAGGTGTTTGGTCGTTTTGCGGCACAAGCTTTTTATGTTTTGGATTGGATTCCAGCGCGTTTGACTGCGGTTGCGTTCGCTGTGGTAGGGAATTTTGAAGATGCGATTCACGCCTGGCGTAATTTCGCCAAGCGTTGGCAGGATGAAAGTACCGGAATTATTCTTTCTGCTGGTGGTGCTGCGATGGGCGCGCGTTTGGGCACACCTACGGAAAAAGTGATTAATATCTTGCCGGTAGATGCGAGTGCGGTTGATACCGTGACGATGGAGGCGGAAGTTGTGCCTGGCGAAGAGCCTGGCATACGGACTTTGCAAAGTACGGTGGGTTTAATTTGGCGTGCGCTTTTGTTATGGATGATGTTGCTTTTGCTGTTATCGATTGTGGTTTGGTTGGGATAAAGAAGTGTCTCGTACGTTGTTGATGCGTACGTTGATACGTATGTTTGTGTAGCGCAAGAAAATAATCCTATAAAGTAAAATCACGAGATGTCATATCAAGTCCTTGCCCGCCAATATCGTCCCAAAAATTTCGACACGCTAGTTGGGCAAGAGCACGTCGTGCGTGCCTTGACGCATGCATTGCAAAGTGGGCGTTTGCATCATGCGTATCTTTTTACTGGAACGCGAGGAGTGGGTAAAACTACTTTGTCTCGTATTCTGGCTAAGTCTTTGAATTGCGAAAGCGGTATTACAGCGCAGCCTTGTGGTGTGTGTGAGGCTTGTGCTGCGATTGATGCAGGTTGTTTTATCGATTACATCGAGATGGATGCGGCATCTAATCGCGGTGTGGATGAGATGGCGCAATTGTTGGAGCAGGCGGTGTACGCGCCTTCCAACGCGCGTTTCAAGGTCTATATGATCGATGAAGTGCATATGCTCACCAGTCATGCCTTTAATTCCATGTTAAAGACATTGGAAGAGCCACCACCGCACGTCAAATTTATCCTCGCCACTACCGATCCGCAAAAAATTCCAGTCACAGTTTTATCGCGTTGCTTACAATTTAATTTGAAGCAAATGCCGCCCAGTCATATCGTTTCGCATCTGGATCATGTTTTAACGTTAGAAAAAATAGAGTTCGATGTTGCTGCTTTGCGCTTGTTGGCACAAGGTGCGCATGGTTCGATGCGTGATGCCTTGTCTTTGACAGATCAAGCGATTGCTTATGCGGCTGGCAAAGTTACGCTGGAAACGGTACAAAGCATGTTGGGTGTGATTGATCAGGCTTATTTAATCCGTTTGCTGGATGCGTTGGCGCAAAAAAATGGCACTGGTTTGTTGGCAATTGCGGATGAAATGCTGGCGCGTAGTTTGTCGTATAACGGTGCGTTGCAGGATTTGGGAGTTTTGTTGCACCGCATCGCATTAGCGCAGGCGGTACCCGATGCTGTCCCGGATGATTTGCCTGAGCGAGATGATATTTTGCGTTTTGCGACTTTATTTGATGCGGAAGAAGTGCAATTGTTTTATCAAATCGTGTTGCATGGTCGTAATGATTTGAGTTTGGCACCGGATGAGTACGTTGGTTTTTCCATGACCTTATTGCGGATGTTGGCGTTTAAGCCGGATAACGGTACGGGCAATGATGTGGCTAGCGTGGCGCGTGAAATGCCTCTTGCGCTGGTAGAAACCAAGCCTGTTGTTGCGCAACAAGTTGTGAGTCCCGTAGTTTCCCCTGCGCCATCTGCAGTGATGAAAAGTGAGATGAGTCCAGCGCGTGCTGCTTTAGCTGCTGCCCGTAATCTTGGTAAGACCGCATCGTCCAATACGGCAACAACGGTGAGGTTATCAGATCCAATCCCAAGTACCCCTGTCCTTGCAGTGAATCCTGCTAGCGTTCCTGATGTTACAGCCGCTGTTTTAGTGTCTAATCCTGTGTCGCCTGATCTGGATTATAGCGTTACAAAATGGCAGGCAGTGCCAGAATTAAATTGGGATGGTAATTGGCCGCAGCTTGCTGCATCGTTACCATTGCGCGGCGTCGTGCAGCAATTAGCATTGCAATCTGAATTGGTAGATTGTAAATATGATTCTTATGCTCATCCCGATGCACAGGTTTGTTTTCATCTGAAGGTGTCACTGGAGACGCTGTGTTCTTCTGTTAATGTTGATAAAATAACAGCTGCTTTGGCTGCCCATTTTGGTCAAAAAATAAATATCACGACAGAAGTAGGTCCAGTGCGGCATACTGCGCATGCGCAGGCGCAACAGGATCTTTTGTTCCGTCAGCGTCAGGCTGAAGACAATATCCATAGCGATCCTTTTGTGCAGGGTTTGATACGCGAATTTGATGCTGTGATTGTCCCTGGGTCGATTAAAGCAGTTTGAATCAGGTCATTGGGTAAATGTTGAATTTGCAATATTTTTAGTTTAAAAATTACATTAAATATGGCGTAAGTTGTTACGTATATTCATTCATAAACGGAGATTAAAACATGATGAAAAATCCTTTAGCTGGGCTGATGAAACAAGCACAAGAAATGCAAGAAAATATGCAAAAAATGCAAGAGCAGTTAGCCTTAATTGATGTTGAGGGAGAAGCAGGTGCTGGTTTGGTCAAGGTCATCATGAGTTGTAAAAATGTGGTCAAGCGCGTGATCATTGATCCGTCCTTATTACAAGATGATAAGGAATTGCTGGAGGATTTGGTTGCCGCTGCATTTAACGATGCAGTACGCAAGGCTGAAGCAACGGCGTCAGAAAAAATGTCTAGCATGACGGCTGGCATGTCTTTACCCCCTGGATTTAAATTACCTTTTTAATTTTTCATCGTTCTCATCTTTTTCATTGCTTGAATAGTGGAATTACAGTGAAGTCATTTTCCAGTTTGGATTCTTTGTCTGAAGCATTGCGTTGTTTGCCTGGGGTGGGCCCGAAGTCTGCCCAGCGCACAGCGTTTTACTTGCTGCAGCATGATAGAGAAGGGGCAGCTTTATTGAGTCGGACACTGGCGCAGGCACTTGAGAAAATTCATCATTGCTCCTTGTGCAACATGTTTAGTGAACATCTTACTTGTGAGACATGTTTGGATGGGGAGCGTGATGCCAGCGTATTATGTGTGGTGGAAACGCCTGCTGATCAGTTGATGATAGAGCAGACTTTGACCTTCAAGGGGCGATATTTTGTTTTGATGGGGCGCTTATCTCCGTTGGATGGAATAGGCCCAAAAGATATTTATTTGGAAAAATTGATTGCGCGCGCGACCGATGGTGTGGTGAGTGAAGTGATTCTTGCCACTAATTTCACCAATGAAGGCGAAGCGACGGCGCATTACATTAGTGAAATGCTGAAAGCACGTGGCTTAAAAGTCAGCCGCCTAGCGCGTGGAGTACCTGTTGGCGGTGAGCTGGAATACGTTGATGCGGGCACGATTGCACGTGCAATGTTGGATCGGCGTGTGGCGTGATCAATCATTAATCGATTGCTAATTGATTGCTGATCGCTTGTTAATTTTAAAAATATTTTTATGTTTGCAACTTTTATGACACCGCTTGTGCGTCGTTCCTCTCCTCATCATGCCTTACGTAAAGTGGTAGCCCGTGGTTTTACCTTGATTGAAATCATGGTGGTGGTGGTCATCATGGGCGTATTGGCGGCTTTGTTGGTTCCTAATTTAATGGGTAGTGTGGATGATGCGCGTATCAAGGCTGCACGCGCGGACATGAGTACCCTGATGACCGCCCTGACTTTGTATAAGCTACATAATCAACATTATCCAAGTACTGAACAGGGTTTACAGGCATTGTTGACTAAACCGACGAGTGGTCCTTCGGCTAATAATTGGCAAGCAGGTGGCTACCTTACGACACCTACTTTGCCTACTGATCCTTGGCATCATCCTTATCAATATTTGTCTCCTGGGTTGAAGCACGAAGTGGAGATTTTTTCCTTGGGTGCTGATGGGCAGCCGGGCGGAGTAGGGAATGATGCCGACATTGGCCTATGGGATGCGAAATAAGGCTGGATTTACTCTACTTGAGCTGTTGGTGGTACTGGTTATTGTGGGTATCACAGTGGGATTAGTGTCATTCAATCTTGTCCCTAATAAACGCCAAGTCTTGCAAAGTGAAGCGCAACGCATCGCTTTATTGCTGCAATTAGCGCGTGATGAAGCGATTGTGCGCAATCGCTTGATTGCATTTGAAATCGAGCCCGATGGCTATCGATTTTTGATACGTGATGACAAACAGTGGCAAGCGCTGACGCAAGATGATTTATTGCGTGAAAGAAAATTTAATCACGCTCCTATTAATTTTTCCATGACACCTGCATTGCAGGAAGCCGGTACACCTTTACGCATCATCTTTGGTCGTGAACCTGTTGATAAGCCTTTCGTATTGACTTTGATGGCAGATGGTACAGATGATATGGACGGTATTCAGGTCAATATTCATGCTGATGGTATTGGGCATTTTGTGGTGAATTAAGAAATGTTCTCAGTGTGTTTTAACGGTATTGCCGACCATCAAAAAAAGGCAAAGAAGTCGCTTAATCAGGGCTTTACCTTGCTTGAGGTATTGGTGGCTTTATTGATTGTTGGGACGTCATTGGGGGCCAGTTTGCGTGCGGTTGCCAGTTTGACTCAGAACAGCGAGGCTTTGCGCAGTGTGATGATGGCGACTTGGTCGGCAGAAAATCGACTAGTGCAGATCCGTTTGGCTAAAGAATTTCCACCGCTAGGTAAGCGAACATTTGATTGCCCGCAAGGGGATTTGCATTTGTTGTGTGAGGAAGAAGTGCTCGCTTCCCCCAATCCGCATTTTCGTCGTGTGGAAGTCAGTGTATTCGATGCGCAAAATATGGCGCGGCGTATTGTCAAGTTGGTACAAATAGTGCCGGATGCCTAGACTTTAAGAATATGCCTAGATCATCTATTTCATCGATTAACTCATCTATTGGTCGCCCAAATCAGACAGGATTTACTCTGATTGAGTTGTTAGTGGCAATAAGTATTTTGGCGATTATTGCTGTGTTGGGTTGGCGTGGATTGGACAGCATTGTGCGGGCGCGTATTGGTCTGACGACTAATTTAGAACAAACGCGTGGCATGCAGCTTGCATTTGCTCAGTTACAAAGTGACTGTGATCACATTGCTGCTCAAGATCAAATGGAGGGGCGCCCGAGAATTGTGGTGCAACAAAATAAGTTGATTTTGACTAGAACGATTTTTGTCGATAACCAACCTTCACAGCTGCAAATTGTTACTTACCGTATCAAAGATGAGCAGCTACTTAGGCATGAGTTGGGCGCAACACGTGATTTTTTAGTATTGGAAGGGTTATTGCGAGCTGCTATTAATGATACTGATGATGACATAGGGCAGTCAGTTGTTTTGCAGTCAGGTATCACGAGTATGGAAATGCGGTTTTGGGCAGGGAGGGATGGTTGGCAATCTCCACGAGAAGACAGGGGGACGGATCAAGTCCGTCATGCCACTGGTTTGGAAGTGCGTTTGCAACTGCGTGATGTGGAAACCACCTTGCTCAAAGTGTTTTTGTTGGGGGCGATGTGAATCCCTGTTGTTTAAAGGTAAGGCATCAACTTCGGTATCAACATCAGCGTGGTGTGGCAGTGATTACTGCCTTATTACTGACTGCTTTAGCGATTACTTTGGTTGCCAGTTTGTTTTGGCAGCAACAGGTGCAAGTGCGTTCGATAGAGAACCAGCGTTTACAACTACAAACCCAATGGATTTTACGAGGCGCGTTGGATTGGGCGCGTTTGATTTTGCAAGAAGATGCTAAACACAGTTCGATTGATACGTTAGATGAACCTTGGACGATTGAATTGTCTGAGACGCGTTTGGATCAATATGTTGAAAATAGTCGTTCTGATTCTGATCAAACCGATGCAGTTTTGATTGGCCGTATCGTTGATGCGCAAGGGAGGTATAACTTACGCAATCTCTTAAGTAATAATTTGCCGAATCCGACCGAAGTGGTAGTTTTTGCACGTTTGTTGAAGAGCTTGAATTTAGCACCAGAATTGGCACAAGCTACGGCGGATGCGATGGCGGCATCGGTAAAGCGGGCTACGACAAGTTCCGATGGGAAGAGTAATACCACTCCTAATGCTGTATCGCTTCCATTTACACACAATGAAGACTTACTAGCGGTACCGGGGTTTTCCGGCGAAATATTGCGTATATTGAAAGATTATGTGATTTTCTTGCCAGAACAAACGAATGTGAACGTCAATACGGCCTCTGCTGTCGTGTTGGCAGCAAGAGTGCCAAACTTATCATTAACCGACGCGAGGTTGATGGTGACTGATCGTGAGCGTTTAACGTTTAAAGATGTCAATGATTTTATGGCACGTATACCTGATAAACAAACGTCAGGCACTGGTACTGGTATCACCGATTATAAAATATCGGCGGATACGCATTATTTTATAGTCAATGGCAAAGTGCGATTAAATCGCGCGACGTTGGAAATGCAAGCCTTACTGGCGCGACCTGGCGCGGGTTTTAATACGACAGTGAAATGGATACGAGAAGAGTAAATATGCAAATCAGCATGCAAAATTATCTAAAACAATATAGTGATATTGAGAGAAGCGAGTGAGTACACTTTATATTCGCCATTACTCCAGAGCCAATTTAGCTAATGCAGTGTCCGGTTCTATACCAGTTTGTTCGTTCGCCCTGGCTTCTGCTGCAGGTGCAATTGAGCGTGAAGGTGTTGCTGGTTTATCCCAAATGGCTGGTATGTTGGAATTTGCGCAGCGTGTCGTGGTGATTTTGGCAGCGAGTGATGTGACTTTATTGCAGGTAAAAGTGCCGCCACTTTCTGCTGCTAAATTAAAAGCCGCCTGGCCTAATCTGGTCGAGGAACAATTAATTGTTGATCCTGCCGAATGTGTTATCGCACCGATTGATCGTGCAGCGCAGGTCAAAAAAACAGGGAGTGGGGTGCGCAGCGTCGCCGTAGTACAGCAATCTTGGTTGATGTCGCTGGTGAATCAGTTGCGCGAATTTGGTGCTCGCAACATTGCAGTTTTGCCGGCGCAGTTGTGTTTGCCTTATCAAGCTGGTTGTGTTTCCTCTGTGCTTGTTGAGCAAGGTATGGGTATAGATTTGACACTGCGTTGGTCAGATTATGAAGGGATGGGGATCCCCATTTTGCCAGAACAGGGAACGGATGAACAGGCGCAGCAAATCATGCAAACATTGCGTACGTTGATGCCAGCTCGTCCGATGAATTTGTATGTCGCGCAGGCACAAGTGTTGGCGTATCAAAAAGTCGCTGATGCACAAACGACGGTTGCTACAGATAATTGGTCACGTTGGATTGCCGGAGCGAAAGCTGTATTGCTACATGCGAATCTTGCTAGCGAATTCAATCTGTCTTCTCGATTTGAACGCCAACGTTGGCGTTGGCCTTTCATATTGTTAACCTTGCTTGCAATAATGAATCTCGCGGCTTTGCATTTCGATTGGTGGCAAATGCGTCGGGAAGCATCCTCACTTCGTGCAACGATGTTGCAAACATTTAAGGCTAGTTATCCTAGTGAGAAAGTCATCATTGATCCGTTTGCGCAGATGCAACAGAAAATATTAATGACCAGGCAGGACGCTGGTCAGGCAGACGCCAATGATTTCATGATGTTGGTTGCGCATTTTGGGCAAGCATGGCGCAGCGTGGTACAAGGTCGAACCGAAAGTGTTGGTATTGCGGCTTTGGAATATCGTGATGGTAGTTTGATTGTTAAGTTAAAAAATAAGAACACATTGCCAGGGTCAACAATCGCAGCATTAAAAGTAGCGTTGGCTGAACACAAACTATCCTTGTCTCAGTTGAATTCTGGTGATTGGCAAATTCGGAGTGGTTTGTGATGAGTGAGCGTATCAAAAATCATGTCAATCAGCGTATGAATGTGTTGCAGCGGTTGGAACAATCAACTTTCTGGCGTGCTCGTACAGAGCAAGAGCGCACATTATTATTGACTGCCTGTGCGGTGATATTGTGCGCGCTGGTTTATTCTTTATTGATTAAGCCCGCATGGTTTGGACGTGCCCAGTTGGAGAGAGATTTGCCGTTGTTGCGTCAACAGACTACGCAGCTGCAATCTTGGGCCAAAGAAGCGGCGACTTTATCGAATCACACTACACTTACCATCACACCCATGACGAAAGAAGGTTTGGAGGTGAGTCTGGCACGTCATGGTTTGAGCGCTAAAAATGTTGTGGTCAGTGGTCATGTTGCCAAGGTGGAGTTGTCATCTATTTCTTTTGCCAGTTTGCTGAATTTTTTAGATGAAATCCAAAAAACAGCGCGTATTTCTGTCCTGGAGGCCAATGTGTTGACCTCTTCTGTGGCTGTCAGTAATGGGAGTGTCAATGCAACATTGACTTTGCGACAGTCACAGCTTGAAGGCCAGTAACATGCGGCGTCCGATTGTTTGGTTGTTGACAGCGTGCGTGAGTATCACGTGCACAGTGGTGTCGTTTTTTCCAACAACCTGGTTAGCCGTGATATTAGAAAAACAAACAGCAGGCCGTTTTTCTTTGAGTGAAGCACAAGGTTCGATTTGGCATGGTTCTGCTGTGATCGTAGCAGCAGCGAGTGCCAAAGATCCGGTGACGCCGTTATTACCTGGTCGTTTTTCTTGGCACTTGT
Source organism: Oxalobacteraceae bacterium (assembly GCA_021151485.1). Taxonomy (GTDB): domain Bacteria; phylum Pseudomonadota; class Gammaproteobacteria; order Burkholderiales; family Burkholderiaceae_D; genus JAGKXB01. Next base: position 25,332 of record JAGKXB010000002.1, read on the forward strand.
CGCCTTTATTGTTGTTGGGACAGGTGCAGTTGAAACTGGAAAATCAGGCGGCTTTATCACAACCGATTTCGGTAACCGGCAATTGGCAGCATTGGCAGTTGAGTGCAGGCGCGATGCAATTACCAGCAGAGCGCTTGGTTGGGTTGGGGGCGCCATTAAATACGATTGCGCCGAGTGGTGCCATGCGATTATCTTGGGGTGAGTTAGATTTGTCGCGCCAAAATCGTGCAATCGACGTGCAAGGCTGGTCTAAGCTGGAAATGCATGGTATAGCGTCGCGGTTATCGTCTATCAAGCCGCTGGGAGATTATCAGTTGCATTTTGATTTTCAGGGGCAGCAGGCACGGGTAACACTACAAACAACGGGAGGGCCTTTGTTGTTAAGTGGGAGCGGTGTATTACAAAATGGGCATTTGCAGTTTGACGGTAAAGCAGAGGTTGGAAAAATTGCTGCGCAATTGCGGCCAGCGTTGGAGAATTTGATGAATTTGCTGGGGCAGCGCCGTAATGAGGGCGATAAAACCGTGATTGCGCTGGAGTTTAAATAGTTGTTAATAATTAATGTTTAAAAAATTTAAGGTGCGTCGTCTCTGCGGGAGCGACGGCTGGTGGAATTCATGTTTAAGAAAACAATCGTTAGATAATGAAAAAAATCATAGAAAAAAACTCCCATTCAAATTGGCGCCAGTTGAGTGCGACCTTGTTGCTATGTTGTTTGGTGAATGCACCTTTGTCTGTTTCGGCAGCATCGTCACCTCAAACTCAGACGCAAGTTGGAAGTGAAGCAGCGCTAAATTTTGTTGGAGCGGATATTGAATCCGTGGTCAAAGCGGTGGGGCATTATATTAATGTCACGTTTGTGATTGATCCACGTGTCAAAGGTACGATTAATCTGGTTTCCGAGAAAACTTTGAGCAAGGCACAGGCGTTTAATTTATTGACAACGACCTTGCGTTTGCAGGGGTTTGCTGTGGTGATGGGGGATGGATTTGCCAAAGTGGTGCCGGAAAGTGATGCCAAACTGCAAGCTGGTCCGACCAAAATTGACAGTACGACTGCCAGTGCAAAAGGGGATCAAATCGTCACTCAGGTATTCCGTATTCATTACGAATCCGCCACTAATCTGGTGACTGTGTTGCGCCCTTTGATTGCAGCCAATAACACCATCAATGCCAATCCTGGCAACAATACCTTAGTGATTACTGATTATGCGGATAATTTAAAACGCCTGGGCAAGATTATCGCCGCGCTGGATACACCGGCGATGGTGGAGATGGAAGTCATTAACATTCGCTACGCGCTTGCCAGTGATATCGCTGTCATGGTCAATCGCTTATTGGAACCGACTAGCAATACTGGTGCCGCCACTACTGGCGCTGGGAATAGTACAGAGGGACGTATCACCGTATTGGCTGATCCTCGTACCAATACGCTGATTTTACGTGCACCTTCGGTCGCACGCGCTAATTTGGCTAAATCCTTGATTGAGAAGTTGGATCAACCGACTGCTAATCCAGGCAATGTGCATGTGGTGTATTTGAAGAATGCGGATGCGGTCAAATTAGCGGCAACCTTGCGTGCAGTGGTGTCAGCAGATACATCGGCCAATTCGGCGACTTCTGGTACATCTTCTTTGTCTAGTTCTACCTCTTCGAGCACATTTGGCTCTTCCAGTTCCTCTGGCTCCTCTAGTGGAATTGGCAATATTACTACTGGTAGTGGCACTTTGTCCGGTACTCTGTCTACGCCATCAACTACTGCCTCAACTTCATTGACGGCGGGCGGTTCAGCTGGGTTTATTCAAGCAGATGCTACTACTAATACCTTGATCATTACTGCCAACGAAGCGGTTTATCGCAATTTACGTAGCGTGATTGATCAACTTGATGTACGTCGTGCTCAGGTTTATATCGAATCGTTAATCGTTGAAATATCCGCCGACAAAGCGGCTGAATTCGGAGTTCAGTGGTTGGGTTTGTCCGGTAATAGTGAGAGTAGTTATCGTGTGGGAGCACTCAACGCTTCTTCGATTGCGGGCAGCAATAATATTGTCTCTCTGGCTACTGCACAAAGTGCTGCCAATCCTGGTGCTGGTTTGACGTTGGGCATATTTCGTCAGATTAATGGTCAATTAAGTTTGGGCGCTTTAGCTCACGCTTTGGAAAGCGACAGCAATGCCAATATTTTGTCGGTTCCTAATCTCATTACTTTGGATAATGAAGAAGCAAAAATCATCGTAGGTCAAAACGTGCCTTTCATTACAGGTCAATATACGACTCAGGCTTCGGGAAGTAGTACGGGTGTCAATCCATTTCAAACCATAGAACGGAAGGATGTCGGTTTGGCATTGCGGGTGCGGCCACAGGTTTCTGAAGGTGGTACGGTGAAGTTGGCGATTTACCAGGAAACTTCTAGTGTTCAAAATAGTTCTAATGCAGCAGGAATTATTACCAATAAGCGTTCGATTGAAACCAATGTTTTGGCTGATGATGGGCAAATTATTGTATTGGGTGGATTAATAGAAGATACCTTGCAAGATGATGCGGAAAAAGTGCGTGGTTTAGGGGATGTCCCTGTCTTGGGTAATTTGTTCAAGTATCAAAAACGGGAACGTAAAAAAACCAATCTGATGGTTTTTTTACGTCCTACTGTGATAAGAAATAGTGCACAAAGTGCTGGCATTCTGGCAGATCGTTACGATTACATTCGTGGTACCGGAATGAATACGCAACCGGCATCGACTATTTTATTGCCAGATACAGGTAGTCCTGTCTTGCCCCAATTGTCTAATGGACGTCCAGTGAGTGGTGGTTTACTACAAAATGGTGTAGAAGCAGCAAAAGTCATTGGATTCCCATCTAAAGCTACGGTAACGACGGTAGAGTCAAACAAATAACTAAAAAGTAACTAAAGTGAGCCAATTGTGAGCGATACCCGTCTTTTACCGTATGCATTTGCCCGCGATTTTTCTATCCTGGCGCAGCGTGACCAAGCATCGCCGCAGGTCGTGGAAGTTTGGGTGTCGGATGTGACAGCGCATACCGCAATCGCTGAGGTCAGTCGACGTTTTAGCTGGATTAAATTAAAACTGATGCCGCATGCTGAATTGGAAGCGGCAATTGCCTCAGCCTATGCTGATGCTGGCGGCAATGCCGCACAAATGGTGGATGAATTTGAATCCGATCTCGATTTGACCAAGTTGATGCAGGATGTGCCGGCCATCGAGGATTTATTGGAGTCGGCAGATGATGCGCCTGTCATTCGTATGATCAATGCGCTGCTGACACAAGCGCTGCGTGAAGGCGCTTCGGATATTCACATTGAGCCATTTGAACAAACATCCGTAGTGCGTTTCCGCATTGATGGCAGCTTGCGTGACATCATCAAACCCAAAAAAGCGATTCACGCTTCCTTGATTTCCCGTATCAAAATCATGGCGCAGCTGGATATTGCAGAAAAGCGTTTGCCACAGGATGGTCGTATTGCTTTGCGTATTGGCGGTAAACCTGTGGATGTGCGAGTTTCCACGCTTCCAACAGGACATGGTGAGCGGGCAGTGTTACGTTTATTAGATAAAGAAGCAGGGCGATTAGATTTGCAGCATTTGGGGATGAGTGAAACCATGCTGTATCAATTTGATCAGCTGATCAAACAACCGCATGGGATTGTTCTAGTGACGGGCCCAACTGGTTCCGGCAAGACGACGACTTTGTACGCGGCCTTGTCGCGTTTGAATGCATCCACCACCAATATCCTGACGGTAGAAGATCCGATCGAATACGATTTGGCTGGCGTTGGTCAAACACAGGTGAATGCGCGCATTGACATGAGTTTTGCTAAGGCTTTACGGGCGATATTGCGGCAAGATCCCGACGTCATCATGATAGGAGAGATCCGTGATCTGGAAACCGCGCAAATTGCTGTCCAAGCGTCGCTGACCGGTCATTTGGTGTTGGCGACCTTGCATACCAATGATGCGACTTCTGCTGTCACACGTTTGTTGGATATGGGTATTGAGCCCTTTTTATTGTCGTCTTCTTTGTTGGGAGTGATAGCGCAACGTCTGGTACGCAAATTGTGTACGCATTGCAAATATCCAACTCAGGATCAGGATGGCACATATTGGCAAGCCGCTGGTTGTGACAAGTGCGGTTCAACCGCTTATCACGGGCGGGTGGGGATTTATGAATTGTTATTGGCGACGGATCCGATTCGGACCTTGATTCATAACCGCGCTTTTGAAGCAGATATCCGCGCCGTAGCGCAACAGGCTGGCATGCTGACCATGCGTGAAGATGGCGAGCGCTGGTTGCGTGATGGCACGACTTCGCGTGCTGAATTGCTGCGTGTGACTAAAGATTAAATATAAACAGTAGGTTATATCGTGTCAGCTTTCCGCTATGAAGCCGTTGATAAAGTCGGCAATACACAAAAAGGCGTGGTCGATGCCGATAGTGCACGCGCTGCGCGTACAGAGCTGCGGGCACAAGGGTTGACGCCGATCGCGGTGGAGATGATTGCCAGCCAAGTTGATGCGGCTGGACACAGTAAAGTGCGTGGTTTTGGTGAGAAACTCTCTAGTAACGAACTGGCATTGTTGACACGTCAATTGGCTAGTTTGCTGGAAGCAGGCTTGCCATTGGAACATGCGTTTAATGCCTTGCAGGAACAAGCCGAGCGCACTTATTTACGCGATTTGCTGGCGTCCATTCGTTCTGAAATTATGGGTGGCTCTTCGTTTGCTGATGCCTTGGATCGTCATCCACGGGATTTTTCTGATATTTATCGCGCTCTAGTTGGATCCGGTGAGCAAATTGGTCAATTGCCGCGCGTATTGTCGCGTTTGGCTGACTATATCGAGCGACGTAATGCCTTGGTACAAAAGCTCAGGCTGGCGTTCACTTATCCAGCGATTGTCACCGTGGTGGCGTTTGCCATCGTGGTGTTCTTATTGACCTATGTGGTGCCGCAAATCGTTTCTGTTTTTGCTAATACCAAACAGAATCTGCCGCTTTTGACAGTGATCATGTTGGCGATATCGGGTTTTGTGCGCAATTGGGGATGGTCTTTGGTGTTGTTGCTGATTGCGGCTTCTTTTGCTTGGCGCTCTGCATTAACAAATCCGGCTATCAAACATCGTTGGCATAGCTGGCTATTGACTGCACCTTTGTATGGCAAGTTTGAACGTAGCCTGAATACAGCACGTTTCGCTAGCACTTTGGCGATTACGACGGGTTCTGGGGTGCCGATTTTGCGTGCATTGCAAACTAGCCGTGACACGCTTTCCAATGTCGCTATGCGAGATTTGGTTGATCAGGCAAGCGGTAGTGTGCGTGAAGGGGTGAGTTTGGCGCGTTCTTTATCGACGCATGCGCATTTTCCTCCAATGTTGATTCATATGATTCGTGCCGGTGAAATTACCGGTGAGTTGCCCGCCATGCTGGAACGTGCTGCTAATGCGCAAGAACAGGATCTGGAGCGCCGTACTTTGACGATTGCTGGATTGCTAGAGCCGATATTGATTTTGACGATGGGTATCGTTGTGTTGTTGATCGTATTGGCGGTGTTGATGCCGATTATTGAAATTAATCAGTTGGTGCGTTAACCAGCTACCTCATGAAATTAATTGAAATGAATTGAAAGAATGGAATGAAGCGTTTGTCTTTATCTTTGCCTTTTTTACCTTTGCTTGTTAATTTTATTTTTTTTATTTTGCTTTGCGTATCGCTGACTTATTGGGTTTTGCAACTCATTAAACCCTCAACACGCCCAGTTGCGGTGCCGGTTGTGCAAGAAAATAGTCAATCATTGGATGGTAAGCAAGCTGCCCTGGAGTTATTCGGTGGAAATGGCGTGTCTGAAACGGTTTCCAGTTTTCAGCTAAAAGGCGTGGTCGTTGCAAATAAAGGTGCGAAAAGCGTAGCGATTCTGGCCATGGATGGCAAACCAGCCAATGCATTTACCGTAGGAAAACAAGTTGCCCCTGGAACAACTTTGCAGGAAATATATCCAACGTATGTCGTTTTGACAGAAAATGGCATGCAAAAGCGCATTGCTTTGCCGTTACCTGTTAATCAGAAGATGGAAAAACGCTAGTATCAGCAGTGGTGCGTGGAAGAAGTCGAATAAAACATGGGGTGTTCAGTGGGGTGCAATAAACGTGGTGTATTGCACCTCTATTGAGTACGCCTATGATGCCACGTACTACGAGCCAGATCTCACAGATGCAGGTTTAGGTGCAGCATCTAGCACAGGGACTTTAATGGTGATACTTTGTGTGGTTTTGTGCTTTTCTTTGCCGATAAATTTAAGGGTGAGATCAATCTCCTCATCCTTTTTAAGTTGCTTTTTCACATCCAATAACATGATGTGATAGCTGCCGGGTTTGAGTTCTACGGTTTCTCCAGCGGGTAAATCTAAGCCTTTCATTGCGCGCATTTTCATCACATGATGATCATCCATCGTCATTTGATGGATTTCAGCCCGCCCTGCTTCGGGTGATGACACACTGACCAGTTTGCTGTTTTTTTCAGCAGTTAATTGCATGAAGACGCCAGTGACTTTTTGCCCTGGAACGGTGCTGCGTACCCATGGTTGTTTGATTTGAATGGTTGTGTCGCTTGCACTGGCGCTAGTACTAGCATCGGCATAAGCACCAACACTCAAGAATGCGAGCATGGATGCGAGTGCCATCATAGTTATGATGCGTGGCTTAAGTGGTTTTAAGGGGGGGAGTAATGTGATCATTTAATAATTAAGAGAATGTGGTTTATAAAACGTAGCGTGATAAATCTTCATTGACAGCCAGTGTGTTGAGTTTTTCATCGACGTAAGCTGCATCAATCGTGACGACATTTTCAGTTGTTTCTTGTGCGGAAAAGGATAATTCTTCCAACAGTTTTTCCATAACCGTGTATAAACGTCGAGCACCAATATTTTCGGTACGCTCGTTGACGGAGAACGCAATTTCCGCTAAGCGAGTAATGCCTTCATCCGAGAAATTAATCTGGATGTTTTCTGTCGCTAACAAAGCGCCATATTGCTTGGTCAGGCAAGCATCAGTATTGGTCAAGATGCATTCAAAATCAGCGATTGATAAGGAATCCAATTCCACGCGGATAGGAAAGCGTCCTTGTAATTCGGGAATCAGATCCGATGGTTTGGCCAGATGAAATGCGCCGGATGCGATAAACAAAATATGATCAGTTTTGATCATGCCGTATTTGGTATTGACAGTCGTACCTTCTACCAATGGCAGCAAATCGCGTTGCACGCCAGCACGCGAGACATCGGCGCCGCCAGTTTCTGAGCGGGAAGCAATTTTGTCAATTTCATCCAGAAAAACAATGCCGTTTTGTTCGGCATTGGCGATGGCTTTGTGTTTTAACTCGTCTTCATTGATGAGCTTGGCCGCTTCTTCTTCGATCAAAATTTTCATCGCATCTTTGATCTTCATTTTGCGTGCTTTTTTACGACCGCTGCCTATGCCTGAGAACATGGATTTGATTTGTTCTGTCATTTCTTCCATGCCAGGAGGCGCCATGATTTCCACTTGTGGGCTGGTTTCTGCCAGCTCAATTTCGATTTCACGGTCATCCAACACGCCTTCGCGCAAACGCTTGCGGAAGGTTTGACGGGTGTTGCCATCTGGGGCATTTTCCTCTGCCGTTTCTACATGAAAACCAAAATCACGCGCTGGTGGTACCAAAATATCCAATACGCGATCTTCAGCGGCATCTTCGGCTTGTGCTCTGACTTTTTTAATTTCATCACTGCGGGTTTGTTTGACGCTGATATCCACTAGGTCGCGGATGATGGTATCGACATCGCGTCCAACATAGCCAACTTCGGTAAATTTAGTTGCTTCTACTTTAATAAAAGGCGCGTTGGCCAATTTGGCGAGGCGGCGTGCGATTTCTGTTTTACCAACGCCAGTGGGCCCTATCATCAGAATGTTTTTCGGGGTGATTTCATAGCGCAGTGGCTCCGCCACTTGCTGTCGGCGCCAGCGATTACGTAGCGCGATGGCAACGGCGCGCTTGGCACGACCTTGACCAATGACGTGCTTATCTAATTCGGAAACAATTTCTTGTGGAGTCATATTCATGATGTTTTTATCGTGCAGGGTGATATGAAAGATTCTGTGAGTAGGTGTGAGTACGTGAGTTGTATGGGAGAGATTTATCCCAGGGTCTCAACAATGTGCGACAGATTGGTATAAATACACAATTCGCCTGCAATAGTGAGTGCTTTTTTGACAACGTCAGCGGGGGCTAAATCGGTATTTTCCTGCAACGCTTTTGCAGCGGATTGCGCATAAACGCCACCAGAGCCAATTGCACCGATGCCATCTTCTGGCTCCAACACATCACCGTTGCCCGTGATAATCAGTGTGCTGTCTGCATCGGCGACTAGCAACATGGCTTCCAGGCGGCGCAAGATGCGGTCGGTACGCCAATCTTTTGCTAGCTCGACTGAAGCGCGCATCAGATTGCCTTGGTGTTTTTCCAGTTTGGCCTCGAAGCGTTCCAGTAAGGTGAATGCATCTGCTGTGCCACCAGCAAAACCAACCAGCACTTTGCCGTGATACAGCGTACGTACTTTGCGCGCAGTGCCTTTCATAACGATATTGCCCAGCGTTACCTGACCATCACCACCGAGAGCAACTTGTTTGCCACGTCGTACGGAGAGAATGGTTGTGCCGTGAAATTGTTCCATATATTCCTTGAAAAATAATGATTGCTGTGGAGATAGCTTCTATATGCATCACTAGTGGAAATTGGGGCAAACAGCTGCATTACAAGAGCCGAAATGCTAGGCAATGACACATTAAGATAAAACGTGTGCAGAAGGTGGAACGCGTGAGGTGGGGAGGGGCGACGAGTAATAAATGTGCGATGGTTTTATAGATTGAATAGAAGTAATTTTAGGTGTTTTATGGGTCTACTACTTGCCCTGCCATTACTTCTATCTTTGTATTTTCATACTATGCGGGTTGAAAATAATTTTTTTAATCACCGTATAGTTTTTGTTTTAACTCACGACGTTGCTGTGCTTCGAGTGACAATGTCGCCGTTGGTCGCGCCAGTAAGCGGGGAATGCCGATTGGTTCACCAGTTTCTTCGCACCAGCCATATTCTCCTGCATTAATGCTGGCGATTGATTGTTGAACTTTTTTTAGTAGCTTGCGTTCGCGATCACGTGTGCGTAATTCAAGCGCATGTTCTTCTTCAATCGTGGCACGATCTGCTGGATCTGGCACGAGTACGGTTTCGCGCAAATGTTCAGTAGTTTCATCTGCATTTTTCATTAACTCTTTTTCAAGTTGTTCCAGACGGAGTTTGAAAAAAGCCAACTGATCTGCATTCATGTACTCTTTTTCGCTCATCTTCAGAATTTTCTCTTCAGTGAGCGTTGTAGTTGTCGCTTGAGTTTCTGGAGGCGTCTCATTTACCACTTTAGTCATTTTTTCTGCGCTATCTTTTTTCGTTTTTTCGTCGGCGTTGGTTGCTGTTTTGTCAGCAGTTTTTTTCTTGGGTTTTGTTTCGCTGGTGCTCATATTGGACTCCTTTACCATCAATCTTTATATTGCATTTTTTCTTGAGAATGCCGACCTTGCATCTTGATATAGTTAAATAAAACGATCGGAAAAATACACGCTGAAGTTAAGCAGCCATTCCTTTTTTCTTTTTTGTCTTGCTTGCAAGAAACAATAAGCCATTAAGTAGCATCGGGTAGTGTATACCAAACATTGTTTTAGTCCGAAATAAAAATGTCTTGGGAGGTTGTTTATTGTGGAAAATAATTAAATATCCATCAAGTACTTATTAAATTTTATTCATACTGATCCAACATGAGTGAATTTCTAAGGTTGTAACTCATTAACTCATATGTGGTGAGACGTTGATCCTATTTCCGTTTTGCTCTTGGGTGTGTGGCATCATAAACCTGTGATAGACGCATAAAATCAAGCGAAGTATAAATTTGTGTAGATGTAATAGCACTATGTCCAAGCATCTCCTGTACAGCACGTAAATCTCCTGATGATTGCAAAAGGTGGGAAGCGAAACAATGTCGTAGGACATGAGGGTGTACATTTGCTGGAATGCCAAGCGTTTGCGCGTGGGCTTTCAAGCGCAGTTGCACGACACGGGACGACATGCGGTGGCCACGTTCATTCAGGAAAAGTGCAAATTGCGTATGAGCATTTTCATTTGTCTTTTTGATGGTTGGTTTGCGTATTTCTAGCCAAACTTGGATAGCAGATAAAGCCGCTTTGCCCAAAGGAATATTCCGCATTTTGTTTCCTTTGCCTTTCACAATCACTTCACGCGCTTCGTAATTAATCCAGCCTTGAGACACATAGGTTGCTTCTTTGATATAGCGCACGTCTAAGCTGACCAATTCCGATACGCGTAGCCCACTCGAATATAGTAATTCGAACATTGCTTGGTTGCACAATTGCATTGTTTTTTTTGCAAATTTCTCTGAAGGGGCGGGGCTTGGTGTGGCCACTAATCGTATTGCATCATCGACTGAGAGGGCTTTAGGTAAAGTGCGTACAGACTTGGGTGGTTTGACACCATGCACTGGATTGGATGCGACTAGGTTTTGTTCAGATAAATAATGAAAGAATCCACGCCAGGTGGATAATTTTCGCCCGATAGAGCGGGCATGCAGTCCTTTGGCATGTAATTTTGAGGCTAATTTACGGATATCTGTATGCGTTAGCTTATCGATTGAAGTGGTAATGAGATTGGAAAATTTTGATAATTCAGCTAAGTCACGCTTATAACCGTTGATGGTATGGGGCGATAGTTTGCGTTGTACGTCCAAATGATTCAAATAATCATCAACCAACATTTTCATTCATAAAATAAAAGGTTTTATACGCTGATGAAGCCAGCCAGCGCAGCACTAGCGGTCTCGCTGATGTTGCTTAAAAAATCAGTTGCCATCTCTGCGGTATAACGTTGTGGGTCAGGTGAACCTAAAATCAATAAGCCAAATGTGTTGGACGTTGTTTCAATTCGAAGAGGAAGAATCACGGTGGATTGCACCTCAGATTCACTCACCTCTAGCCAACTCATGAATTCCGTATGATGTGCCAAACCACAGTAAGGTGTGTTTAAATCTTGCGCAAAATTTCTGGTTTCATCCGGAACTGGTTGTGTAAACCAGGTATCAGCATATTCTGTTTTTGTTTGCCACAGGCGCAAAGTCACATATGGCACTGCAAATAGCGTTTGTAAACCATGAATCAGCACGTCAATACAGTCAGCATTGTGACGAGCGAGTAGCAATGAGCGTGTCCAACGTTGATATTTCTGAGTCATGAGATCATTTTCTTGTCCTATGCGAATTAAATCCGCCATATGACTTTCTAATGTTTTGTATTTTTCGCGCATTACTTCAAGTTGCCGTTCTTGTAGTGAAACTGCACGATTTGCTTGATCGGATCGCGGACTGGATAGTTTTATTTGTGTTAGCAGTTCTGGGTGCTCATGAAAGAATTCAGAGTGATTAGCGAGATACTCAGCAACGCATGCAGAATTTAATTGGGTAGGCATTTGTTTTTTGCGGTTCGCGGTTTGCAGTAAGTAGGAGTTTGATCGATATCCTACTGTGTGAGGTGTGTTATGAGAGTGATTGAGATAATGTGGCCGTAAAAAAACAGGCGCACATGGAAGGTTTCCTGTGCGCCTGTTTCCTTATTTTACTAAGGAAGAAGACCGATTTGTGTAAACTTATACCACCGCCTACACAATCTCAACTATGTCCGCTTTCTTAGAATTTGTGACGCAGACCAACCAAGAACAACTTGTCTGTATCGCCAGCATTAGCAACGTTCAAAGTTGAAGCGCTGTCGTTAACAGTACGTGTGTAGCTTGTGTACAAGCCTGTACGCTTGGACAAAGCGTGTGTGTAGCCAATTGCCCATTGTTTAGCATTCATGTTCACACCATCGTCTGATCTACGGATGTAGTCAGCCAAAACTGTACCTTGAGCACCTACAGGAGCGGAAACACCAACCATGTAGTGGTTTCTGTCTTTGTCAGCTGTTGCGCCAACAGCTACTTTTTCCCAGTCGTAAGCTGCGTGCAACTTAGCTACGCCAAAGTTGTATGTCGCACCTAACAAAGTTGCTTTTGTGTTTGCCGCAGCAGGAGCAGTTGTAGTTTCGTTGTTCACATCGTGGTAAGCCAGAGCAACCATCAATGGACCAGCGTTATAGGAGCTGGAGAAACCAATCTGACGACCACTTGAGGAGTTACCAGCGGCTTCACCGAATGTATAAGCCAATGTTGCTTTAACACCGTTCAACAAGCTGTCTGGTGTGCTGTACTTGATTGTGTTATCTGTACGCAAGCCAGCGGAGAAGAATGACTTGGTGATATCTGCACCCAAGTTAGCGCCGAATGGATCGAGAGCATCTAATGTGTTATAGATAGGAGTGTCTTGACGACCAGCGTTAACAGCACCGAAGTTGCCTGACAAGCCAACGTAAGCTGCGCGACCGAACAAACGACCGCCTTGTCCTTGTGTACCATCATCAATGTTGAAGCCGTTTTCGAGTTTGAAGTTTGCCTTCAAACCACCGCCCAAATCTTCAGTACCCATGAAACCTAAACGGCTACCGTTTTGTTGGCCACTGACCAATTTTGTTGTGCTACCAGCTGGGTTTGCACCTTTGTCGTAAGCGATACCAACGTCAGCGATACCGTAAATTGTTACTTGTGTTTGTGCTTGTGCAACGCCAGCGAATGCGCCGAGGATTGCGAGAGCCAATAATGATTTTTTCATTTGCTAGTCCTTGTATTATGAAACCAGTTAAAGGTCCGAGGTCGGTAAAATCTATAAGATCTGTTAGATCATCAAGCCAAACCAACGGATGAGAGGCACATTAAGGCTTGCGAATAGTTGTAGTCAAGCATTAGTCGATTAGAGTGTTGTAATTTGGTTGAAAATGGCAAAATTTTGTATGTGAGTTGTATTTTTGCGACAATTTTTGATTGTTTTATTCTGGTATTTTTTCTGGTAAAAGCATGTCGTCCATTACTTGTTGTACGGTTGCCATGGCTTGTAAGCGGTGTTCTGGCGTAATGAATATTTTGACGGGTAGGCTACGTAAAATATCCATGAGTCCGTTTAAGAAGTTAATTTGCATGTCTTGTATAGAAACGTCATCTTCCGAAATTTCATTCTGATTTTTGTTTTGTTCTTCTTCTTCTTCTTTCTCTTGTCCTTCATGTTGTTTGAGTTGCGCTAGATATTCTGCATGATCTATTTGATATTTTTCCATGAGCTGAATGGCATGGTATTGAACGACCCAAGATTCAGTTGTCCATTTTATAATGTCTTGCATGAGTACTAGCGTTTGTAGTTTTGTGATTGGATAGTGGCGTTCCATTCTGTCGACCATTAAACGACAGCGTTGCAAGACAGTGATCGCGACTGTTAATTGATATAAATCTGCCAAAATCGCATGGAGGCGTTCGGGTTGACATGATGGTTGTAATGCTGCCAGATCCGCTCCCAGCGCTTGGCGTAGTAGGCTGATACCGGTTTCTAGTTCTTCACCAAAACGTTGAATCAGTAGAGATAATGTTTCTGCCAATGTCGCTTCACCTAGCACTGCATCGCGATAGGTTGTGCGAAATAGGTCGACTGCTGTTTTATCGTTACCGAAAGCACGAGCTTGTTCGACTGTGTTGATGCCGGCGCGAATGGATGAACCATCTTGTGCCACTATTTCTGCTAGTCGATCACGCAAAGTTTCTTTGATACGTTTATCCATCTTGCTATCAGATTGGATGGTATAAGCTAGTGCCAAGTATTGCTTGGTTGGGTCGGCATTCCATTTGCGTATTTCAAGCAACAAGTTGTTGCGGTTGTGTGTAGCTTGAATTAAGCGTGTGGCCAAATTGCTTAGATCATTGGCTGCTGCTTCATCTTTCATTTCTCCTAGCATGGCTGTGATGGTGACGATGTCGGGTATTTCTGGTTCTTTATATTCTTCGATATGGCGCTCATCTAGCTTTTTATCTTCTACAGTTTCGGCTAGAACATCGGTGATTTCTTCCGCTATATCTGTCAAGGAAAAAGTTGAGTCAATTTGATTCGATTGAATCTGATTTTGATTTTGATCGATCCAATTGTTTGTCCAATTAGGAGGGGGAAAGTTGTTATAAAAATTGTTATCGTTGATGGCCATGATGTTAATTAATTTTTAATTTTTCTAATATTTTTAAATCATCATTCTCTTTCCGTTTTTTTCAGAAATTTAGGTACGTGCCGCTATCCGCCGTTTTGTCATGAAAATTATCTGCATTTATGCAGCTGTCGTGAGTGAGATTAAAAATTTCTGGTGTCAGGTTAGGATTAGGCGTTGCCTCATGCGTGCTAGTGATAACGAGAGAATCGTTTTTCGTAGTGAAATTAAATGAATATTCGATAATATTTTTCTAAAAACTTAAATTTCATTGAATACTTTAGCGATCGATCCTGTCGTGCAGATGACAGCAAGCTGACAGTAAGCTGACAGCTTGGTACTTTGTAGATGAATACTTTGTGAATGACTTAGCGCTTTATCTCTGATATGTTGGATCAGATCAACAGAAAATGACAACGACAGACTCTACTTTTTTTGTTGTTCACTCGGGGAACAGGTCAGATTGGCCTAATTGGATTTGGGAAAAATGGAGTCTTATAAGGAGTGACATAAAATATGGCAAGTCCAGTTCAACGTATTCCCCTCATATTGTTTGCATCAGTCACTGTACTTGTTGTTGGTTTAATGACTACATTTGGCATATCGAGATACTTACATTCATCTAACCAAATAGAAGTTAATGCAGCCATTTCCAAAAAATTGGATCTGGATGTCCAGGCAATTCTTGATCGTGTAAAAATCTATGAATTTGGATTAAGAGGTGGGCGGGGGGCCGTTATTACTGCAGGCGAACATGGTATTACACGTTCCTTATTTCAACGTTATAGCCAAAGTCGCGATATTGACAATGAATTTCCGGGGGCGCGTGGTTTTGGTTTCATACGTCGGGTTCCACAACAAAATCAGGCAGCATTTCTGAAAGTTGCGCGTAGCGAGGACCCCAACTTTTCGATTAAAGAATTAGGTGCGCATGATAGTGAGCGCTACGTCATTCAGTTTATTGAACCAATCGTGCGCAATGCACAGGCAGTAGGCTTGGATGTAGGATCAGAAATACATCGGCGCCAAGCGGCGGATAGTTCTATTGCAACTGGGAAAGCGACGCTTACTGCACCGATTACTTTGGTGCAATCTCAGCATGCTGGGAGTCAATCTTTTTTAATCATGCTTCCAATTTATCGGCCTGGTCTGCCGATTTCAACAGCGCAAGAGCGTCGAATAGCGGCCTTCGGCTGGAGTTATGCGCCATTGGTCATGGATGAAGTATTACGAGGCGCCTTATCGACTGACCCAGAATCTTCGATCGTGTTAGAGGATGTGACAAACGCTGAACAGCCTGTTCAGTTTTATAAAATTGCCTCAACGGTTTCTGATGTACCAGTTAAAAGTGAACAAAGAACGATTGGTGTTTTTGGTCGGCAGTGGCGCATTACGCTTCATGCTTATCCAGCATTTGTGACTAACTTAAAACAAACAGATCCATCGATTGCTGCTATTGAGGGTGTGATACTGAGTATTTTATTGGCAACATTGACTTATGCCTTAGGTTTCAATGTGCAGCGTCGTAAGCGTCTTCACGCTGCGGAAGGTCAGCTTGCGGCTATTGTTCAGGGTTCGATTGATGGAATTATCGGAAAATCGCTTGATGGCGTAGTGCTGAGTTGGAACAAGGGAGCACAGGATTTATTTGGGTATTCCCCCGAAGAGGCCATTGGAAAAACCATCAATGAATTGATTGTCCCTTCTTTTTTGTACGATGAAGAGATCACACTTTTGTCGCGAATCAAAAAAGGAGAGCGAATTGCTTCTTTTCGCACTCAGCGACATCGGAAGGATGGTGTTCTGTTATATGTATCGTTGTCAGTGTCTCCCATTCTAGATACCAATGGGGAGGTCGTTGCAGCGTCCAAAACAATACGAGATGTCACGCATGAAAAAAATATTGAAGACAAATTATTCTCTTTGAATCATCACTTAGAAGAGCAGGTTGCCGTCAGAACAAAAGAGTTGGATGCGGCACGTCGCACCTTGCGCACTGTGCTTGATGCCGTACCTTCAATGATTGGTTATTGGGATGAGCACCTTATTAATCGCGTAGCGAATCATGCTTATTCCAAATGGTTTTCTATTGCACCGGAAACAATGCCTGGTATGCGAATGCAAGATATTTTGGGAGACGAGCTTTTTCAAGCCAATCGTTCTTACATTGAAGGTGCACTACGTGGTGAGACTCAGACTTTTGAGCGCGATATGAAAGGCACAGATGGCAAAGTCCGTCATTCTTTGGCGCACTATTTGCCTGACATAGAAAATGGAGTGGTGCGCGGATTTTATGTGATCGTCCATGATGTCTCGGAATTAGTGGAAAGTCGTGTTCGATTGGGTGAGGCGCTTCGTGATAATCAACTTTTGTTAGATACCATTATTAATAGCCAGCTTTTGTATTCCGCTGCTGATGCCGACGGCCAGATTACGGATGCAAATGAGAAGTTTTGTGTTGCTCATGGGTATACCCGTGACGAAATTATTGGCCAGCCGCATCGAATTCTTAATTCTGGAGTGCACACGGCATCATTTTGGGCTGAAATGTGGCAGGTTGTAAAAGCGGGAAAATCTTGGCATGGAGAGATTTGCAATATCGCTCGCAATGGTGAAAAGAAATGGTTTAACACTGTTATTGCGCCGATGTTGGGGGCTGATGGCAGTAGTACACGTTATATTGCGCTGAGAATTGATATCACGGATCGTAAGCGTGCCGATGCTGAATTACAGCGTTTGAATTCATTATTGCGTCAAGTGTTGACGGCGGCGTCTGAAGTATCAATCATTGCTACCGAAATCAATGGGGTGATCACTGTGTTTAATAGTGGTGCGGAGCGGATGCTTGGTCACGATGCTATGTATATGATAGGAAAATGCACACCTGAAGTTATACACAAACAAAGTGAAGTGTTGGCCCTTAGCGCAGAGTTGAGTGCACGATTTGGTGAAAAAATTGAAGGATTTCGGACATTTGTGCATTTGTCGGAGTTATATGGAGCAGAAACGCGTGAATGGACTTATGTGCGTAAAGATGGAACGACGTTACCAGTGGCGTTGACGGTGACGGCTTTGCGAGATGATAGCGATCAAGTAACGGGTTATCTTGGTATCGCACGTGACATTACCAGTCAAAAAAAGTTTGAATTTGATTTGTTGCAGGCAGGTATGGCGAAAAGTCAATTTTTGGCCAATATGAGCCATGAAATTCGAACACCACTCAATGCAGTATTAGGAATGCTTCAACTCTTGCGTAAAACAACATTATCTGCACGACAAGAAGATTATGTAGTCAAAGCACATCAGGCATCGCAGTTATTGTTGGGGTTGTTGAATGACGTGCTGGATTTGTCGAAGATTGAGGCGGGTAAATTACAGCTTGAGTCGCATTCTTTCAGCCTCGAAGACATATTGCGAGAACTTGGCTCCATACTTTCTGCTAACCAAGGAAGAAAAGATGTGGAGATTATTTATGACATTGATTCGAATGTACCTGTTCACATGGTTGGTGATCCGCTTCGCTTACAGCAGGTTTTAATCAATCTTGCAGGCAATGCGCTGAAATTTACCGAGCATGGTCAAATTATTGTAAAAATCAAGCTGATTGAGTTCCAGGATGCGCCATCGTGTCTGAGTTTTTCGGTACAGGATACGGGTATAGGGATTGCGTTAGAGCAGCAAAAGAGGATTTTTGAGGGGTTTACCCAGGCAGAGGCATCGACTTCACGCAAGTTTGGCGGTACTGGGCTGGGCTTGACGATCAGTAAACGATTAATCGAATTGATGGGGGGGGCTTTGAGCCTGGAGAGTGAAATAGGCCAAGGTAGTACGTTCAAATTTGAGCTGCCATTGCATACGTCGTCCTCATCCGGTTATTTGGTACCGCGTCCACAGCCAAAACAAAGTTGTTTGAATGTACTTGTTGTGGATGACAACGCTTTTTCTCGTCGTGTATTACGAGGTTTGATCGAATCAATGGGGTGGATGGCAGTAGAAGCTGAAGGTGGTCAAGCTGCGATTGATTTGGTAAGGCAAGCTAGTTTATCGGACGAACCATTTGATGTGATATTAATGGATTGGCTGATGCCCGACGTTGATGGGGTGAGTGCTGTCAAGCATATTCGACAAAGCGTTACGTCGCTCAAAGTTGCACCGATCATCATCATGGTCACTGCGTATGCACGTGAAATGTTGACGGAGGTTTCGACTGCAGCACTCCCTTCTTCTACCAAGATACTCAATAAACCAGTGACACCTATGCAATTGTTTGAAACGATTCAGGATGTGTGCATTTCAAATCATGACAATTGTGTAAGTAGATCAACAAATTCCTCCCGCTTGCGTGGGATGAAGTTGTTGATTGTGGAAGACAATGCATTAAACAGGTTGGTTGCTTATGAACTACTAACGCATGAGGGGGCTGTGGTGAGGCTTGCAGAAGGTGGTATTTCGGGCGTAAAGATGGCGATTGATGAAGATGAGCAATTTGACGTGATTATGATGGATGTACAAATGCCGGATTTGGATGGCTTAGAAGCGACGCGTCAGATACGCATGCATCCTTCAGGTATGAAGATACCTATCGTTGGAATGACGGCAAACGTATCGCCTGCGGAGCAAGCAATTTGCTTAAAAGCGGGCATGAATGCGCACATCAGCAAACCAATTGATATGGATAATGTGATTGCTGTGTTGAGATCAGTGATTGCTACCAAAGAGCGTAATACAGAATTGCTGATTGACAATGACAATCAAAATGAAAATCAAAAGGAATATTTCGATGCAGATGAAGTGGAACCTTTGCCTGCTTTGTTGAAACGATTCAATGGAAATTTTTCTCTATACAAGATGACGTTGCAAAGTTTTTCTGCCGAGAGTCATCGATTGCAAGATGAATTATTCACCCATATAAAATCAGGAAACCGGATGCAAGTGAGTGCTAGTCTGCATACGATGAAGGGGGTTGCTGGTTTAATTGGTGCATTGGGTTTGATGAAAACCTTGAGTATGTATGAGCAGCGAATTCGGAACGGTGAAGAACTGAATGTTTTCATGGCGGAAGGTATGTTGGAACAAATATCAGAATTAAGTACACGTAGTTTATCGATATTGAACATGCATTTGGATGCTGCCGGAATGACAGTTGAGACGTTGCCTGTTTCAAAGTAGGATCGTTTGTTGTGAGCGAGTGCAACTAAAAGAAGAGCTAAAACAAATAAAACAAATAAAACAACGACAAAAATTAAATATTGAATGTGAGATCCTAAATGCAGAAATTACTCAATGAATTTCTCACTCGCCGAGGTAATCGACCAAAAATATTGCTGGTGGATGACCAAATTATCAATATTCAAGTACTTCATGAGTTATTCCAAAAACATTGCGATGTTTTTGTGGCGATGAATGGTGAGCAGGCGATTTCTGAGTGTCATACCAATGTGCCCGACTTGGTTTTGCTTGATGTGGAAATGCCAGGAATGAGTGGTATCGAGGTGTGTCAACAACTCAAATCATCGAGTTGTACTAAGGATATTCCTGTCATTTTCTTGACAGCGTATAACAGCGACCAGGAGCAGCTTCAGGCGTTTGAGGCTGGTGCAATGGATATCATTGGAAAACCTTTCAATTCGGTGATTGTTCTTGCCCGTGTGTGTGCGCATCTTATGTTGAAGTTGCAGGCCGACTTATTCAAATCTATTGCATTTGTCGATGCCCTCACTGGTATTGCTAACCGTAGGCATTTTGACGAAGAGTCGGTCAGGTTATGGAAACAGGCAATTAGACACAAACAGCCAATTTCTTTGCTGATGATTGATGTGGATTATTTCAAGTTATATAACGATAGTAATGGGCATGCAAAAGGAGATTTATGCTTATTGACGATTGCCCAGTCTCTGAAAGACGAGCTGAGACGCCCTTTGGATTTAATGGCGCGTTATGGTGGGGAAGAGTTTGTATGTGTATTGCCTGATACCGATTTTGAAGGGGCACAACATATTGCAGAGAATATGTTGCGGAACATACGTGCCTTGGCTATTCCGCATCCGACTAGTGGATTGGAAGAAAAACTGGTTAGTGTCAGTATTGGTGCGGTTTCTCTCATTCCCTCTCCATGCAGGAATTTAATGTTTTGTATAGAAGAAGCAGATAAACAACTTTATCAAGCAAAAATTTCTGGTAGAGGGCGTTTTTGCGCATTGAATTTACAAAACTCTCATTACAGCTGCGACACGTGCAGCATGAATAGCTGAAGGAATTTCCTGCGGTTGATCCTGATAATCCTGCGCAATTTCATTGGCCCGAATATTTTGCGCAGCGTGGTAAGCAGTATGTAAATGTCTGGTTTGTGCAAGACTCAGTGCAGACAGTGAATTCAGTACAGCATAGTGATTGTTTTTGTCGTGATCGATCACGCATTCACTACCCAGCAACATCTCCACAAATCGTTGCGGTTTGCGAAAGGCATCGCAGCGTGTTAGCAAGCGCACCAGCTCGTCAGCGGATAAGGTGAGCGCATGGTGAATATTGTCTTGCTCCCGTGCCAGCATGAAGGCTAAATCGCGGCAGTCGTTGGGGATTTTTAGGCGTAGAGATAGCGCGGTGATGGTTTCTTTATCTAGTTGATGTAGCAGGACGGCGCAACGTGTGGCTAAGGAAAGCCCTCTTTGCGCTGCGTAATCTACATGCTGTGATGGTGTTAAGCCTGGTAAAACATGCGGCAATGCGCCGCATTCTTGCAAGATGGAAAACATGCGCGAGGGTTGTTTTTCCATTAAGCCTGAGGCGATTTCTTGCCATACTCGCTCTGGCACGAGTGCATTGACTTCGCCAGCGAGCACCATTTGTTGCATTAAGAGCATTGTTTCGGATGCGACAGTGAAATCCGTAAAACGCGCAGCAAAACGTGCTAGCCGCAAAATGCGTACGGGGTCTTCCGTAAAAGCGGGCGATACATGGCGAAAAACGCGTGCCTTGATATCCGCTGCACCACCAAATGGATCAATCAAGCTGCCATTTTCCGCCATGGCAATCGCATTAATAGTCAAATCACGTCGCATTAAATCTTGTTCCAGCGTCACATTGTCTGCTGTGTGAAAGGTAAAGCCGCGATAGCCGGGCGCGACTTTTCTTTCAGTCCGAGCCAGCGCGTATTGAGCGTGGGTGACGGGGTGTAGAAAGACGGGAAAATCTTTTCCCACCGCCGTATAACCCAGCGCCAACATCGCTTCTGGCGTGCTGCCTACTACGACATAGTCATGATCTTTGATGGGCAAGCCGAGCAACCCATCGCGTACTGCACCGCCGACCGTGTAGATTTTCATGGTTGATGTCCGTTGATTTAAGGCATAAACGCCAATTCTTTCGGCGAAACCGTCCCCAAACGCGCTTTCAATGATTGCGGCTTGTTCTCAAAAATGGCGGCGTAGTAATTGGCATTCGATAAAACATTTTTTACGTAATTTCGGGTTTCGGTAAAAGGAATGGATTCAGCAAAAATGGCTCCTTCCACTGTTTGGTTCAACGTAGCTTGCCAGGAGCGTGGGCGTCTGGGGCCGGCGTTGTAGCCAGCGGCTGCCATGGCTTGGGAGCCGTCCAGATTGGCGAGCATCATGTTGAGATACGTGCTGCCTAGTAAGATGTTGGTGGCAATGTCATTCACCTGATTGATGGAGAAATTACGCAAGCCGATTTTTTGCGCCACATGCTGTGCCGTGGTTGGCATGAGTTGCATCAGGCCGGAAGCACCGACGGAGGAGCGGGCATTCAAAATAAAGCGTGATTCCTGGCGGATCAATCCATACACGAATGCCATTTCCAACCCCGTGCTTTGGGTAGTTTTGTACAGGACGTCGCGGTAAGGCGTGGGGAAGCGCTGGCTGAAATCGATTTCTGTTTTGGTGCGATCAGAAGTGCTGACCATGCGATCCAAAACGTCATTTTGACGTGCGAATTCGGCAGCGGCCAAGAGCTCACGCTCGCTCATTTTGCGTACTTCCCAATTCCATTCTCGTATGCCTTCTTGACGCAGATTGAGAGCGAAAAATTTCAGCGCGCGCAGTAAACCTGGGTTGTTGGCTATGACTTGTATTTCTTGGGTAGTCGGAGCTGGTGCACTAACAGGAACGGTGGTTTTTTGGCCCAATTCTTCCAAGGCCAATTGGCCGTAAAAATTGTTTTGATCCGCAATCGATAAAAACAGCTTGCGTGCTTCTTCCGATTTACCGGATTGTTTTAATGCTCGACCTTTCCAATAAACCCAGGTCACGTCATTGCGTAAAGATAATGGCATCGCGTCAATACCGGCTTGCACCAGCTTCCAATCGCCCGCCCGCAAAGCGATACGCACTTGCCATTGAGAAGCGTCTAATGAAAGCGGTGCATTGTTGATGCGGCGCCAATAATCTAACGCTTCTGGCATGAGTTTGAATGATGCTTGCAAGGCAATTTGCGTCCATGCTAAACCTAATTCTTGCGTGGTGAGTTTTTTCTCTTGTTCAACTTCCATCAACGCATTGACTGAGCGAGCAGGGTTGGTTTTTGCTGCACGGCCCAGTGCAATGATGTAAATCTGACGCGCGGCGTAATTGCTTCCTAGTTCCTGCGTCAAAATTTTTTCTGGATCGGTCATTGCTTGCATGACTTTGCTGACCAGGTTGTTATCGCTTGCGGTGTTGTTTTCCCCAGCCAATATTTGCGCCATGCGCTGAGCAGGATCGGCGGCGTTGGCTTCTGCCGCCAGCCGGATTTGGGCCCAAACGTCTTTCCTCGAGAATTCTCCATTGTCTAATAGCGTCATGATCAGCGCATTGCATGCCACACCATAATCCTTGGGAGAGGTCAACAATAGGCGCGCTTCATCAACCACCGATTGGCGCTTCAAGGCGCGCGACATCAAGGAATAACATTTGAGTTGGTAATCATCTTTTAAGACAAATTGCGGATATTGCTCGTCAAACGTATTCCAATCACGTTGGCGTCCCAATTCAAGCAGCCAGTCATTACGTAAACGATCGGCAATTGCCATGCCATCGTAGCGCGTCAAAAAATCGCGTATTTCGTTGCTGCTGGCAGTTTGAATGCGTGGTTTGAGACGGTAATAATCTACATAAGCCGGCATGGGATAATCGGATAAACGTACTGCTAAATCCGCTGCTTTGCCAGCCTCATTGCGACGTGAGGCTTCTCGTAGTGCTAAAAAATTATTGTCTTGAGACGTAGAGTAAATAGGATAAGTGGAGTGCAGCGTGCTTTTTTGTGCATAAGCAATGGGCGAGGCTGACAAGATCATGAGCGCTGATGCCAAGACAGGGCCAATTATCCATGTTGGGTGGAACATTGTTGAGTGACTTTCACTGTGATTTGGAGACGGATACGGAAGAATGTAGAAGGCGATGATGCAATACTAACAACCGGTGCTAAGGATAGCATGTGCTTCTATCAAATTGCCCGACGTAATGCTCTTGGTTGTGAAATTTTTTGGGCTTTTTGTATCAATAAAACATTAATAAACATGAATAAAATTGCGCTAAGACAGACTTTAAAATCCGAGCGGTGCACCTTATCTACGACGCAGCGCATGGCATGGGATGCCGCGATTTGTGCGCATGTGCTGGCCTGGTGGGAGGCGCATCCTGTGAGAACTTTGGGGATTTATTGGCCCATGTCGGGCGAGCCGGATTTGTGTCCGGCGTATGAAGCTTTGGCTGCGCGTGGGGTGCAATTTGCTTTGCCGGTTGTGGTAGATAAAAACGTAGCGCTGCAATTTGCCGCTTGGACGATTGGGGATGCTTTAAAGAAAGATGCGTTCGGGGTTGACGTTCCTGCCGTGATCAAGCTATCTGCCTTGCCAGAAGCTTTGCTGATTCCTTGCCTGGGCTTTAGCGCACAGCGTTTTCGCTTAGGATACGGCGGCGGTTTTTATGACCGCACGCTCGCATCGTCGCCTCGTCCCTTGGCGATTGGTATTGCGTATGCTTGCGCGCAAGTCGTGTTTGATACCGGCTCGTACGATATTGCAATGGATCGCATCATTACCGAATGCGGTTTTGTTTAACGTTAGTAGTGTAAAAAAGGAAAACACCATGATGGAGTTACGTAGAAGTAAAGAGCGCGGTCATGCCAATTTGGGTTGGTTGGACTCGTATCACAGTTTTTCTTTTGCCCATTATCACGATCCTAAGCACATGGGATTTGGCCCCTTGCGTGTGATTAATGATGACAAGATTCAAGCCGGTGCTGGATTTGGCACGCATGGTCATAAAGACATGGAAATCATCACCTATGTGTTGGAAGGCGAGCTGGAACACAAAGACAGCATGGGCAACGGCAGCGTATTGCGCCCTGGCGATGTACAACGCATGAGTGCCGGAACGGGGGTGATGCATTCGGAATTCAATCACTCGCAACAAGTCACTACCCATTTGCTGCAAATATGGATTATTCCCGATCAAGCTGGCGTTACTCCTGGCTACCAGGAAAAACACTTCACCAATGCGGAAAAAGAAGGGCGCTTATGTCTGCTGGCATCAAAAACTGGTCAGGATGGTTCCATCTCAATCCACCAGAACGCCAAACTTTATGCAGGTCTTTTTCATGCAGAACAACAAGCCGAGTTAAACATTGCCCCTGGTCGTTTGGCCTATGTGCACGTAGTAAAAGGAACGATTTCGCTGAACGATCAAGTGCTTTCTGGTGGCGATGCGTTAAAACTTAGCGATGAGCAAGTGTTGCGCATACAGCACGGTGATCACGCTGAGGTGTTGGTGTTTGATTTGCCTGGGTTTGAGTAGGCGTGAAGTTGAATATTTGATACAGGTTGTTTTCCTACCAATTAGGGTGCAATGAGCGTCGCGCATTGCACCGTCATCGCAGGCCACCACACGGGGCAATGCGCTTCGCTTATTAACGCCCTGCAAGATTTGTAACCCCATGTAAACAAGCTATAGCCATCCAGAAAAGCTAAGGTAAGCTGTTGCGCTGAGTGCATTTCATCACCAATCAAAATCATCAAAAATTAATAATCAACAATCATGAAAACAACGAATCCACACGCTGATCAGCCACCAGTCGCTCGTCGTAAAACGCATATGGGTAGTTTGATTGCGATTGCTTTGTTGGCCGGATCGGGTTGGCTGGCTTGGCATTTGACGCATCCAGATACGCCCGCAGGCGTTACACAAAATGCTGGCGGGGGACGTCGTGGCGCGCCGGCGACTACGGTGGGGGTGGCGAGTGTTGAGCGCGTGGATATCCCGGTGGTGCTGGATGCGTTGGGCACTGTGACGCCTGCGGCGACGACGACTGTACGGCCACAGGTTTCTGGTGTGTTGCAAAAGGTATTATTTACCGAAGGCCAGATGGTGAAAGCCGGGCAATTGCTAGCAATCATCGATCCACGTCAGTTTGAAATGGCCTTGATGCAGGCGACGGGGCAGCGTCAGCGAGATGAGGCGCAGTTGGACAATGCGAATTTGACCTTGCAACGCTATCGTACTTTGTTGGCGCAAGATTCCATCGCCAAGCAAGAGGTGGATACGCAAGCTGCGTTAGTTAAACAGTTGCAAGGCACTGTCATGACGGATCGTGCGGCGGAAGGTACTGCGCGTCTTAATTTGAGCTATAGCAAAATCGTGGCGCCGATTAGTGGGCGGGTTGGTTTGCGGACGGTGGATGTGGGTAATCTCGTGAGTACTGGCGATACCAATGGAATTGCTGTGATTACGCAAGTTGCACCGATTGATGTTGAATTTGCCGTGCCACAGGATCGAGTACCGGAATTGCGGGCTAGCATCAGCGGCGATGAAAAAACCAAACTGGTCGCGACAGCACTTGATCGTAGTCGTACTACTGTGCTGGATACGGGTACTTTCTTGGCGTTAGACAATCAAGTCGATACGCAGACTGGTACGGTACGTGCCAAAGCGCGTTTTGCTAATGCGAAGTTGCCGCTTTTTCCTAGTCAATTTGTTAATCTTCGTTTGGCGATGCGCACGATCAAAGATGCGCTAGTGATACCAGTTTCAGCCTTAAGACATGGCAGCAATGGCGATTTTGTGTATGTCTTAAATCGCGCGGATAAAACGGTTGCATTGCGTTTGGTTAAACGGGGTCAGGCAACGACGGATAAGGTGGAAATTGCCAGTGGTTTGGCATTGGGTGAGCAAGTGATTACGGAGGGTGCGGATCGCTTGAAAGATGGCGCGCGCGTGGTGTTGCCTGGTGATAAATCGGCAGGCGCAAATGGAGCCAGTTCAGGTCGCCGTGGGCGCGGTGCGCATGGTGCTGCTTCTGCTACCACTAAGTCCTAAGCCGAACAGCGTGTCGTCATGAATCCATCCCGTCTATTTATCATGCGGCCGGTCGCCACTGCACTTTTGATGTTGGCGATTGTGCTGGCTGGTTTGATCGGTTTTAAATTCCTTCCCTTATCGGCATTGCCACAGGTTGATTTCCCCACTATTCAGGTGCAAACCCTGTACCCAGGGGCTAGTCCTGAAGTCATGAGTCAAACCGTGACGGCGCCTTTGGAACGTCAGTTTGGTCAAATTGCTGGATTGCAGCGTATGAGTTCCACCAGCGCGGCGGGTGTTTCCATCGTGACTTTGCAATTTGGTCTTGGGCAAACACTGGATGTGGCTGAGCAAGGTGTGCAGGCGGCGATTAATGCGAGTGGTTCGCTATTGCCGGCGGATTTGCCCGCGCCGCCGGTTTACGCCAAGGTCAATCCAGCTGATGCGCCAGTGCTGACGCTGGCGATTACGTCCGACACCTTGCCTTTGAGCGAAGTGCAAAACATGGTGAATACGCGATTGGCCTTAAAAATTAGCCAAGTCACGGGCGTCGGCCTGGTTACCTTATCTGGCGGCCAGCGTCCGGCGGTACGGATTCAGGCGGATACGCAATTGCTGGCTTCGTATGGTTTGGGGCTGGATACCATCCGCACGGCGATTAGCGCTGCCAATGCCAATAGCGCCAAAGGCAGTTTTGACGGCCCGACTCGTTCTTATACGATTAATGCCAATGATCAATTGCTGGCTGCAAGCGATTACAAAAACCTGATCGTTGCTTATCGCAATGGTGCACCAGTGCGTTTGTCCGAAGTGGCGCAAGTGGTGGATAGCGCTGAAAACGTCAGGCTAGGCGCATGGTCGGGCATGAAACCCGCCATCATCCTGAACGTGCAGCGCCAGCCGGGTGCCAATGTGATTGCAACCGTCGATGCGATCAAGGCGCGTATGCCGGAATTGCAATCTGGCTTGCCAGCATCGATTCGGGTCGATGTGTTAAGCGATCGCACCAATGGCATTCGCGCTTCGGTCGAACATGTGGAGTTGGAATTAGTGCTGGCGGTGTTGCTAGTGGTGCTGGTGATTTTTGCTTTTTTGCACAGCTTGCGTGCCACCGTGATTGCCAGTTTGGCGGTGCCGATTTCATTGATTGGTACCTTTGGCGCCATGTATTTATTGGGTTATAGCTTGAATAACCTGAGCTTGATGGCCCTGACGATTGCCACCGGTTTTGTGGTGGATGATGCGATTGTGATGATAGAAATCATCGCGCGTTACATTGAAGAGGGCGAAAAACCCATGGCAGCTGCGTTGAAGGGCGCTAGCCAGATTGGTTTCACCATTATTTCTCTGACAGTTTCGTTGATTGCGGTGCTGATTCCCTTGCTGTTTATGGGTGATGTGGTGGGGCGCTTGTTTCGCGAATTTGCCGTCACGCTGGCGATGACGATTTTGATTTCTGCCGTGGTCTCGCTCACGCTGGTGCCCATGATGTCAGCGCGTTGGTTGAAGCATGAGGAAGTCGCTCAGGGCAACAAATTTGGTCGTTACGTGCAAAATTTTTTCGATTGGATTGTGCGTTACTACGATCGTTCGTTAGGTTGGGTGCTGGAACATCAGACGGCAACTTTGTTTGTTGCTTTCTTGACCCTGGTATTGACGGTGGTGCTGTATTTGGTGATTCCTAAGGGATTATTTCCCACCCAAGATACGGGTCAATTGCAAGCGCGGATAGAAACTGCGCAGTCGGTTTCGTATACAAGAATGGCCGATTTGCAGCAGCAAGTTGCCAAGGCGATTTTGCAAGATCCCGATGTGGCGTCTTTGAGTTCTTTAGTCGGCGTGGATGCCGCCAACAATACGATGTTGCATACCGGCAGCATGTTGATCAATTTGAAAAAGAAACGCACTGGCGATCAGCAGCAAACCATGGATCGTTTGCGTCAGCGTGTGGATCAAATTGCTGGCGTGACGCTGTATCTGCAACCCACGCAGGATTTGACGATCGATGCGGAAACTGGCCCGACGCAATACCGGATTTCACTCGAAGGCGCCGACACTGCCACAGTGGTGCAGTGGGCGGGCAAATTGTCGCAGCGCATGCAGGAATTGAAGCAGCTACGCAATGTGGTGTCCGATGCGGGGGCGACGGGTAGCGCGGCGTTTATTAATATCGATCGTGATACGGCGTCGCGCTTGTCGATCACCGCAGCGGCGATTGACGATGCCTTGTATAGCGCTTTCGGTCAGCGCATCGTGTCCACCATTTTCACGGAAACCAACCAATATCGTGTGATTTTGGAAGCGCAGCAAAATCTGTTGAATACGCCTGAATCGCTGGGCAACTTGCAGATACGCACTGGTTCTGGCAAAGCAGTTCCCTTGTCATCGATTGCCACGATTACGGAAAAACCCACGCCGCTGCAAATTACTCACGTGGCGCAATATCCCGCGACGACGCTGGGTTTTGATACCGCACCTGGCGTCTCGCTAGGTAGCGCAGTGGATGCGATACGCGATGCGGCGCAAAAAATGAATATGCCATCGAGCGTGTCGCTGAGCTTTCTTGGTGCGGCGGGCGCGTATCAGGCTTCGTTGCACAATCAATTGTGGTTGATCCTGGCGGCGCTGGTTTGCGTTTACATTGTGCTTGGCGTGTTGTATGAAAGTTATATCCATCCGCTGACGATTCTTTCGACCCTGCCATCTGCTGGCGTGGGTGCGTTGCTTGCGTTGATGTTATGCGGTCATGATTTGGGCGTGATTGGCATCATCGGGATTATTTTGCTGATTGGTATCGTCAAGAAAAACGCCATTATGATGATTGATTTTGCGATTGATGCTGAACGGAAAGAAGGAAAAACACCATTTGATGCAATTCGTCAGGCAGCTTTGCTGCGTTTTAGACCCATCATGATGACGACATTAGCGGCGTTGTTTGCTGCCTTGCCGCTGATGTTTGGTTGGGGTGAGGGTGCAGAGTTAAGGCGTCCGCTGGGGTTGTCGATTTTTGGCGGATTGATATTGAGTCAGATGCTGACTTTGTTCACCACGCCGGTGATTTACCTCGGTTTTGACCGTTTGGCGCGTCGTTGGTCAAACCAATCGAATCCAAATGGAGCGGCAAGTGAATCTGTCTGAGCCATTTGTCCGCAGACCGGTCGCCACCGTATTGCTGACCGTGGGGTTGGCGCTGGCGGGCATTGGGGCGTTTTTCACCTTGCCGGTGTCGCCATTGCCGCAAGTGGATTTTCCGACGATTTCAGTCAGCGCTTCTTTGCCTGGTGCAAGTCCAGACACTATGGCGACCAGCGTGGCTACGCCATTGGAGAGGCGTTTGGGCGTGATCGCTGGTGTCAATGAAATGACATCCAACAGCGGCAATGGTTCCGCACGTATCAGTTTGCAGTTCGATTTAAGCCGCAAGATTGATGCTGCGGCACGGGAAGTACAGGCGGCGATTAATGCTTCACGCGCTGATTTGCCCGCTACGCTGAAAAGCAATCCAACCTACCGCAAAGCCAATCCATCCGATGCGCCGATTATCATTTTGGCCTTGACCTCCAAAACACGTTCGCCTGGTCAGGTGTATGAGGCGGTGTCGAATCTGGTGCAGCAAAAACTGGCACAGGTCGATGGCGTCGGTGATGTTGAGCTGGGCGGTGGTTCGCTGCCAGCAGTGCGCGTCGAGTTGTTGCCATTTGCGCTGAATCGTTACGGCGTCAGTATGGAAGACGTACGAGCGGCGATTCAAGCTGGTAGTGCCAATCGGCCCAAAGGCGCGATTGAGGGCGATGAAAAACGGCTGCAAATTTATTCTCAAGTCGGCAATAGCGCCAACCGACCAGTGGCGGCGGATTATCGCAGCTTGGTCGTCGCATGGCGTAATGGTGCGGCGATTCGTTTGGATGACGTGGCAGAAGTCAAAGATGGCGTGGAAGACCGGCGCACGCTAGGTTTGTTCAATGGCGAACCAGCCGTCATCGTACTGGTGACGCGTCAGCCTGGCGCCAATGTGATTGCAACCGTGGATGGCGTGCGTGCGCTGTTGCCTGAATTGCAGGCGCAATTGCCGCAGGATGTGAAGCTGCAAGTCGCGTCGGACAGTACCAATTCCATCCGCTCATCGCTGCATGAAATCGAGATGACGCTGTTGATTTCGATCGTGTTGGTGGTGCTGGTGGTCAGTGCCTTTTTACGCAGCGCCCGTGCAACCATTATCCCGACCGTGGCAACTATCGTCTCCTTATTGGGGACGTTCGGCGTGATGTATTTAATGGGTTTTTCGCTGAATAATTTGACGCTGATGGCCCTGACGGTGGCCACCGGTTTCGTGGTGGATGATGCGATTGTGGTGCTGGAAAATACCAGCCGCCATATCGAACAAGGCATGGAACGTTTTCAAGCTGCTTTGCTAGGCGCGCGTGAAGTGGGCTTCACCGTGTTGTCGATTAGTTTGTCGTTGGTGGCAGTCTTTATTCCACTCTTATTCATGGGCGGGCAGATTGGGCGTTTGTTCCGTGAATTTGCGTTGACCTTGTCGGCAGCAGTATTGATTTCCTTGCTGATTTCCTTAACCACCACGCCCATGATGTGTGCCTGGTTGCTGAAACCCGGTCATGACATGCGTCCTCCTGGCAGGATAGCGAGATTGTTTGAGGCGGGTTTCAATCGTGTGCACAAGATTTATGAAGCTAGCCTGGATTGGGCTTTAAGCAATACCTGGTTGGTGATGATGATTTTGGTGGTGGTAGTTGGCTTGAACGTGTATTTGTTTATGGCTGCGCCTAAGGGCTTCTTTCCGCAGCAGGATACGGGTCAGTTAAATGGCGGTTTGCGGGCTGACCAAAGTATTTCGTTTGAAGCCATGCAGAGCAAGTTGCGCCAGCTGGTGGCGATCATCAAGCGCGATCCGGCGGTGGATACGGTGGTGGGATTCACCGGTGGCGGGCGTGCGGGTGGTGGGTTTATGTTCGTCAATCTGAAACCGGTTTCACAACGAAAAGACGGCGGCCAAGCTGTGATCGCCAGGCTGCGTCCACAGTTGGCAAAAGTGACCGGCGTGAGTTTGTTCTTGAATCCCGTACAGGATTTGCGTATGGGCGGACGGCAAAGCAATTCGACGTATCAGTACACCTTGAAAAGCGACAATATCGCCGACTTGCGTGCATGGGCGAGCAAGCTGGCCGATTCGATGAAGCGTCAGCCAGCCTTGACCGATGTGGATACCGATCAGCAAGAAAATGGCGTCGAAACATTTGTCACCGTCGACCGCGACAGCGCCGCACGTCTAGGCATCAGCTCGCGCGACGTCGACAACGCCTTGTACAACGGCTTTGGTCAGCGGCAAGTGGCGACGATTTATGGCGAACTCAACCAATATCACGTGATCATGGAAGTCGCCCCGCAATACACGCGCAGCCCGGAAGCCTTGAACGATGTGTATGTGCCAGCGAAAAGTACGACGACCAGCAAAAGCACGACAACAACTTCTACGACAACTAGCACTGCCAGCAACGTCATCAATCCTGCATTGCGCGACCAATCGGGCGGACAAGCGCTCAGCACCAGTACCACCACCATGGTGCCTTTATCGGCATTCGCCAAGTTTGCTGAAAAATCGACCGCTTCTTCCATCAACCATCAGGATGCAGAACTGGCGACGACGGTTTCTTTCAATCTGGCTCAAGGCAGCACGTTGAGCGATGGGCAAGCCGCAGTCAAACAAGCGGAAGCCGACATCGGCATGCCGACCAATGTGCGTGGCAGTTTTCAAGGCACGGCGCGCAGTTTTCAGGAATCGCAAAATCAGCAACCTTTGCTCATTTTGGCGGCGTTGGTGGTGATTTATATCGTGCTGGGTGTGTTGTACGAAAGCCTGGTGCATCCCATCACTGTGTTATCCACCTTGCCTTCAGCGGGCGTGGGTGCGGTGTTGGCGCTGCTGATGTTCAAGATGGAGTTTTCCATCATTGCGCTAATCGGGGTGTTTTTATTGATCGGTATCGTCAAAAAGAACGCCATCCTGATCATCGATTTTGCCCTTGAAGCCGAGCGTGCGCGTGGCTTATCGGCGTTGGAAGCCGTGCGTGAGGCTTGTTTATTGCGTTTCCGCGCGATTTTAATGACCACGTTGGCCGCTGCGCTGGGCGCGTTACCGCTGGCAATTGGTTTTGGCGAGGGTGCAGAATTGCGCCAGCCATTAGGCATTGCCATCATCGGTGGCTTGATTGCTAGTCAATTACTGACACTATTGACCACGCCAGTCGTGTATATCCTGCTCGACAAACTGCGCCGTCGCAGTCCTACCGAGCGCCAACTGAGTCGCACTAACGACGATCTGTCCGACCTGCAACCAACTTCACCATGAGCATTGCCATGCGACTATCTTTGCCTCCTTTTAAATCCATGACTATCGCCGTTGCCATCGCACTTGCCTGCATGGCGAGCGGTTGCGCCATCGGCCCGCAATATCAAACGCCATCCGCGCCAATTTCGCAAACTTACAAGGAGAGCGGTGCCTGGATATCGGCCACGCCATCCGATGCGCAAGAGCGTGGTGCTTGGTGGACTGTACTCAATGACTCGCAGCTGAATCAATTGATGTCAGCAGTAGACGTCTCAAATCAAAACATCGCCGCTGCGTATGCTGCCTATAAGCAAGCCAGAGCGCTGGTGGATCAACAGCGATCCGCGCTATTTCCCGTCGTGTCGTTGACGGGCAGCGGTGGCCGTAGTGCGAGTACTTCCAATACTGCCAACAATGTACAACTCAGCATAGGCAGCACCTGGGAACCTGACGTCTGGGGTCGTTTAGGGCGCAGTGTGGATGGCGCCAGCGCCAGTGCCCAAGCCAGCGCCGCCGATTTAGCCGCCGCGCGTTTATCCGTGCAGGGCGAGTTAGCCGTGAATTATTTTTCCCTACGCCAAACCGATGCTCAACGTAAGTTGCTAGCCGATACCATTACTGGCTACCAGCGCGTGTTGCAGATCACGCAAAACCGCTACGCCGCCGGCATTGCTGTCAAAACCGACGTGCTGCAAGCGCAAACCCAACTCGCCAATGCGCAAGCCGATGCCGTTGGCCTTGAACGATCCAGAGCGCAGTTGGAACACGCCATCGCCGTATTGATAGGCAAAGCGCCGGGCGATTTCACCTTAGCACCAGCCAATTGGCAGCCAACAGTATTAACTATCCCCCCCGGCATGCCATCCACCTTGCTACAACGCCGCCCCGATATCGCCGCCGCCGAACGCCGCGTCGCTGCCGCTAACGAACAAATCGGCATTGCGCAATCTGCTTTCTTCCCCAACCTAGGCCTAAACGCCTCCTACGGCACCAGCGCCAGCAACGTAGCCGATTTGTTCAGCGTTCCCACCAGCGTATGGTCGCTAGGCCTATCCGCCGCACAAACAGTCTTCAACGCCGGCGCCACCAACGCCAAAGTCGCCAGTGCTCAAGCCGCTTATGACGAAGTCGTCGCCCGCTATCGCCAAACTGTGCTAGCCGCTTTCCAGCAAGTAGAAGACCAACTCGCCGCAACCCGCGTCCTGGCGCAACAAGAAGAACTACGACAACAAGCCTCCAAAGCCGCCAACGAGGCGCAAAAGCAAATGCAAAACCGCTACCAAGCCGGCCAAGTCAGCTACACCGAAGTCGTCACAGCCCAGGCGACAGCACTCAGCGCACAACGTGCACTGGTGCAATTGCAGGCTGATCGGCAAGTGGCGACGGTGTCGTTGATACAGGCGTTGGGTGGAGGGTGGCGGGTGGGGCGGTGAGGATGTTTTAAGTATCGTATGCCCCAGCTAAGATTTCCCTTTGCCGTTGCCGTGACCGCAAGTTTGAAATACGTTCAAGGAGTTTGATCTTGCTGTCTGCCTTCATTTTTGCATGCTCTGACATACAGTCCACCAGCGCTTCCAATCCATCCACATCAAGGACGCGGATGAACTCTTTATCCTTATTGACGAACACGAGTGCGTTTTTCTTGCGATCTAGTAATTCGATAACATTGTTGAGAGTGCCAGGGCTTTTTGCATCCCAAATCATGAGGCCATAGTCGGCATCTTTGGCCATTTCTATGTCTTTAGCCGTGAAGTAGGCGCGTGAGCCTGGTGTGTGGTAGGTGGTGACACGATGAACAGGCCAATCTGCCACATTGTTACGGGGGCGTTCTCCAGTGCAATATACGGTTGTTTTGCTCGCACCATACTCTTTCAACAAGGATTGAATTGATGTATCAACCCCATCAGCATCACCGACCACAACCTCATAATTCAAAGCTAAAACGTTAGCAATGCGCTCACGTACTTTGTCATCAATGTTTTTGATGGTCATAGAGCCAGCAATGAAAACGGTAGTCATGTCAGTCTTTCCGAGTGAGTGCGACAACGTAGATATTCCCAATTCTCTCATAGCTGGCAAGAAGTGCGCACGCAGCTTCGATGGAAGCGCCTGTTTGATACAAGTCATCGATTAGCAGTACGTTGACTGAGCCGATACCTTGCAGCTCCCCATTTAAGCTCAATTTTCCTTTTAATGCCGCGATACGCTCGTCACGTCCTTGGATATCTTTCAAAGAATTTCCAGCAGATTTAATTAACCACGAATCATGCCAAGGTTTACCAGTGAGCATAGCGAGCTGTTGCGCAATCAACTGAACCGGTTGTACCTTGCGAGTGGTGCTAGCCGCCATTGGAATAATCACATCAACTTCGTCGAATTTATCGAAAACGTTTTTATAGATCGCTGAGGCCAGAACCTGAGCTTGATTCGTATCACCTTTGTACTTTAGCTGATACACAGCCTCGCCGATTTCAGAGCGTTTATTGTCAAATTGCATGTGTCCGTATTGGTCTTCGCCAATCGCAGTGCTAGATAACATATGCTTGTCGAGCGTAAATCCTAGATCCCAGTTACCGATGATTTTCTTCACTATGGTCTTCATGACTTTTCCTGTTTTATAAAAGTCGATACATAATTTTGGTACGTTCAGTTTGCCCAAAGATGCCAAATAGCACATTGAAGTGCATCAAAGTGCATATCAATATGTAATTAGTATCTAGTCGAAATTATTGGGAAAACTGGTGCGGCTGGCGGGGATCGAACCCACGACCCTTGGCTTCGGAGGCCAATACTCTATCCACTGAGCTACAGCCGCATTAAGAAGAAAGCATCAAACAGGAAGATGAAGTGCTTAGGAGTGCTTTAATGAGCATTAAAGCGGTCGCAAGGATACCTTTTTTCTGATTTGTCGTCCATGAAAAACGTTGGTAAAAATGTTGGTAAAACCATTGTTTAAGCCTGCTTGGCATTCCAAATGGCTATTATTGCGTTTATAATCGCCGGTTTGGCGCAATTTTGCTGCCTATACGTGTTTATTACGTATTTGTTAATTGCATGAAGGAAATCATGAGCGACTCACATAACGAAGAACATCAATCACCGATTAAAACCCCCAAGCAACTGATTGCTGCAGTCGTGGCGGCTATTTTGGTTCCTATTATTTGCATCGTCTTATTGGTGCAATATGTTGCTAATGACAAAAAAGTAGGGATTGGGTCGGACGCACAATCGACTGATGCCATTGCTGCGCGCATTAAACCTGTTGCCGATCACGGATTTACTTTCAAAGATGCCAATGGGCCTAAACAGTTACAAACAGCAGAAGCCGTGTACACCGCGGTATGTGCCGCTTGTCATGCGACGGGTGCTGCTGGTGCGCCAAAATTGGGCGATGCGAGTGCATGGTCGGCGCGTATTGCACAAGGTTACGACACGTTGTTGAAACATGCGATACAAGGTTTGCGTGGCATGCCAGCTAAAGGTGGTGTACCCGATTTGGATGATGTTGAAGTAGCCCGTGCCGTGGTGTATATGGCGAATCAGAGTGGTGCGAAATTCAAAGAACCAGAAGTGAAGGCAAGTGCTACTGAGCCCGCTGCATCAGCATCCGCATCCGCTAGCGCATCATCTGCACCTGTTGTTGCATCTGCTAGTGCTTCTACCAGTGCGTCAGCCAATGCTGTACCAGCTGCGCCAGCTAAATTGGCTGCCGATGCTGGCGCGAAACTTTATCAAGCAAGTTGCCAGGCATGTCATGCTAGTGGTGCTGCTGGTGCTCCTAAGTTTGCTGATAAGGCTGCATGGGCGGCTCGTATTAAACAAGGAAATGCCGTGTTATATGACCATGCAATCAAAGGGTTTAATGGTAAAAATGGTGTGATGCCTGCTAAAGGTGGTTCTTCTGCTAGCGACGAAGAGGTAAAAGCGGCGGTTGATTACATGGTTAAGGCTGCTAAATAATTTAGATTAATCTGATTTTTTGTATGTGGTTTGGTAGGGGGTGAGTTTATAACTTGCCCCTTTTTTTATTGGTGATGAAAGGCAGCAATTCCCAACCATACAGCGACGAATAGCAGTAGCAAAGAAAGTCCTTTTTGTACAGTGGATGGAGGTATCTTTCGAATCAGTTTGCGGCCAACGAGCATACCAATTACGGTCGCCATCGTGAAAATTAGTGCAGCACGCCACGGAATGTTGGTTGAGTGGATGAGCGCACTTCCTACTCCGCTTAAACTAACTAATGCTACGATCATGAGGGAAGTCGCCACGATAGCTTGTACAGACAGATCAGTAAACTTTCGCAACATCGGGGTAATTAAAAATCCTCCGCCAACACCGAGAAGACCCGTCATCAATCCAGTGGCACCACCTATAGACGCAAGCAGCATGGCAGTTTGAATCGACCAAATGAGTTTTCCGGAGTCGGCGTTGATTCTGATCGTTGCTGGTGGTTGGTCTAGTGCGCTAGAGCATTGTGATGGGGAGTGTTGATAGAGGCGGTAGGCGATCAATAACATGATGCAGGCAAAGCAGCCTTGTAATAAGGCTTGAGGTAGTTGATGCGCAATCAATTGCCCAAGGTATACAAAAGGAAATCCACTCATTGCAATCAATATCGCAGCCTTGTATCGAACTTGTCGATTTCGCAAACCATCTAGTGAACCAACGCTAGCACTGATAGCGACAGCGATCAAAGCAACTGGTGCAGCTTGTTGCATGTTCCAACCCATTCCTATGGAAAGTGCAGGTACTGCCAGGATACCGCCGCCGGCACCTGTCAAGCCTAGAATGGCGCCGACCAATGCACCTAGTATGGCACTTAGGAACATTGGCGATGCAGATAACGCTCTGCTAGTCTAAATAAAACCATACCAGCAAGCATTGCCAGCACAAACAGGGTAGCTTTGGGTTGGCCAGTAGCCATGGATACCAAAGCTGGGCCTGGGCAAAATCCTGCGAGACCCCACCCAGCTCCAAAAAGTAAGGATCCAATAATCAAACGCTTATCGATTTTTTTGGATGTGGGGAGGTGAAGTGGCCCTCCCAGGAAACTGGTTGTGCGTTTTTTTGCAACGGCGAAGGCAAAAAAACCAACCGTAATTGCACCGATCATCACAAATGCTAACGATGGGTCCCACACTCCAAATAAATCCAAGAAACCAATCACTTTACCTGGGTCTGTCATGCCTGACAGCATAAGACCAATGCCAAATAGTAATCCGACCAAAAATTCAATAACCCGATTCATATTGTTTTTCCCGTGTTAATTATTGAGCGATGAATACATGGCGTAGAAGAAAAACAGTGAGAAAACCTGTTGCCATGAAACTGATGGTGGCTACCAATGAACGTGGAGAAAGACGCGATAGTCCACAAACGCCGTGACCACTTGTACAACCTAAGGCATATCTGGTTCCAAGACCTACCAGCAAACCAGCGATTAGGATAGATCCGTTATCTGCATGGATGCGCGGTATGAATATCAGGCTGGTGGGAGCTAGTACATAAAATGCAGTTGGTGCAGTAAGCATGCCAAGGAGAAATGTCATGCGCCAACTTATATCGTTCTTTTTGAGTGGTAATAAACCACCAATAATCCCACTAATACCCAGAATGCGACCGTTGAGTAAGATGAATAGGGAGGAGGCGACTCCAATGAATACACCACCTGCGAGGGATTGCCATGGGGTGAAATGCAACCAATCAATGAGCATGATGGATACCTTTATATATTGTTATTTTGATTATTTGAATTGTCTTGGTTGTTTGGATTGCAGAATTGCTGATAGAGCACTTGCATGACAGCTAATGCTTGTGTACTACTTAATTGGTAATAGATTGCTTTTCCATCACGTCTCGTACTGACTAATCCTTCATCTCTTAATACGGTTAATTGTTGAGAAAGAGTGGGTTGCGTAATACCAAGCAATTCCTCAAGCTCACCCACACGTTTTTCCCCTTGACTGAGTTGACATAAGATTAATAATCGATCTGGATTGGAAAGTACTTTCATTAAACGGGATGCGTTGGCTGCACCGTTTTGCATTTCTGTGAGTTCTAATTTTGTGGTTGTCATGATGTTGATCATTGTTTTTTTTAGTAGCGTATCACAATATTATATTGAACAATATATTGTATTTAAATATATTATTGAATAATATAGTAAATAATGTATTAAGTAATAAGTACGTTAAATAAGTACGTTAGATGAGTACATGCGTAAATAAAGTGAAGGAGTGGTTATGAATAAACCAGAAGTCCATGCCATCTATGATCCGGCTACTTGGACGGTTACCTATGTAGTACATCAAGGGCGTGGGAGTGCCTGCGCGATCATTGATTCTGTACTTGATTTAGATCCAAAATCTGGTCGAACTCGATATACCTCTGCCGATAAAGTCATTGATTTCGTCAGGACTAACGAACTTACTGTTGCGTGGATTCTTGAAACACATGCACATGCTGACCATTTGACAGCTGCCGCTTATCTCAAAAATAAACTTGGAGGAAAAATAGCAATTGGTGAACAAATTTCAGTTGTTCAGAAGGTATTCAAGGGAGTTTTTAATCTGGAGTCAGATTTTGCTACGGATGGTTCTCAATTCGACCACTTGTTTGCTAATGAAGAGGTATTTAGTGTCGGTGCGTTAAGTGCGCAAGCCCTTTCTGTTCCAGGTCATACACCTGCATGTATGGCTTATTTATTTGGTGACGCCGTATTCGTCGGCGATACACTATTTATGCCCGATGTGGGGACGGCACGTTGCGACTTCCCAGGAGGAAATGCACGTACCCTTTACAAATCGATCCAGAAGATTTTGAATTTGCCACCACAGACTCGCCTATTCATGTGTCATGACTATCCACCCAACGACCGAGCGGTGAAGTTCGAGACCACTGTTGCGGAGCAACGTACAAATAATATTCATGTCCACGAAGGTATTGCTGAAGCGCAATTTGTAGAGATGCGTACTGCACGTGATGCCACACTAGAAATGCCTGTACTTATCTTGCCCTCTGTGCAAGTCAATATTCGTGCAGGGGAAATGCCTCCTGTCGAGGAAAATGGTGTGTCTTATTTGAAAATTCCACTTAATGCACTTTAATGTCAACGTTGCACAACCAGTGGCTTAAAGGCAATCAAATCTTGTGCCTGATTTACGGCATGGATTACTTCCTTCTTTCCTGAGGAGGATTGGCATAGCTACGCCATAAACTTGAAAAATGTTTTTGGCTCATATCAATGAGAGGTTCAATTCAAAGAGTGATAATCATCAAATGGCGTTTTATCGCCAGGCGATTGATTTACTCTAATTATTGTTCTGTTACATTGCTGCCATCCTACTTTGGGAATGAACATGAAAAAAATTACTAAAAAATCCCTTTTTATTCTCTTTTTTGCACTGTCTTTAGGGGCGACGACTGGGGTGTGGTGGTTGAAAAAGCAGCACACATCGGGGTCGGCAACGGGTGATGCTGTGCTAGCTAATCCGAATGCGCCTTTTGTGGTGAACAGTTGTACGGCACGTTTATATGACGATAAGCCTGCAATTGCGGTGATGTTTTCTGGTGGTGTGGAGAGTGCTCAAGATCTTGATAAGTTAATTGAAGTGACCGATCTGGGCGATGCCAAAGCAGGCGAAGTAAAAGAGAAAACGAAAACATCGGCGCAGCCTGCTGCCTCTACAACATCCAATGCGGCTGATATCGTCAAAGGTGGTTGGGTTGTTTCCGATAACCCGCATGTCTTGTTGTTCCCGTTCGTGAAGGCGGGGCATCAATATCGCGTCAAACTAAGCGCGACGCTTGCTGCAAGCTCTGGGCGAAAATTGGACCAGCCACATAGTTGCGAAGTGCTCAGTGATGCGATGGCGCCATCTTATTTTTTCGCTAGTAAAGGGACGATATTGCCAGCCGGTTTAAACGGTGGATTGCCGGTGGTGACGGTGAATATTCCTG
Source organism: Oxalobacteraceae bacterium (assembly GCA_021151485.1). Lineage (GTDB taxonomy): Bacteria > Pseudomonadota > Gammaproteobacteria > Burkholderiales > Burkholderiaceae_D > JAGKXB01. The sequence continues at coordinate 66,139 of JAGKXB010000002.1, forward strand.
AAGTGGATGTGGAATTTTTGCGCGTGTCGCCAGAAAAAATGCCGAAGTTTATCGACATGGTCCTGGGGAAGAGGCGCAATCATTCCAAGCAATCTAACAATTCCAATGATTCTGAAGAAGGTGGTGGTGGCGATGAAAATAGTAACGAGTATGATTCCTGGAGTAATCGCAATACGCTAAAAGGCCAAACTTCTGGCTGGCAACTGAATACCTTGAAAGACGTTGCCAAAAGTGTGTACAGCAATCGCTTCATCACCAATGAAGTACAAAATAGCCGCAAGGTCAGTTTTTTACCCGTCGAAAAGATTACCGAACTGAAAGATCCAGGCATTTATGTGGCGGTGATGCGGCGTCCTGGTTTTTTCGACAATGACTATCAAGTTACGTATTTTTACGTCAGCGATATTGGTTTGCACGTGCGTCGTCAGGTTAAACAAACCGACGTGTTTACCACCTCGCTATTAAGCGGTAAGGCGCAAGGCAGCGTTGATCTCGAAGTGTTAAATGCAGAAGGAAAAGTGTTGTTGCGTGGTAAGACCGATAGCGATGGTCACGGTGTTTTGCCCGGTTTGCCGGACGCCGCGCGTCTATTGCTTGCCAAGCGTGGTACAGAAACCTCCATCATTGCGTTGCAGGAGCCGGGTTTGGATTTGGCTGAATTTGATATCGGCGGCCATTTGCCGCGCGATGCCAAATTGTTTGCATGGTCCGGCCGCGATCTCTACCGCCCGGGTGAAAAGTTTACTGTGTCGCTCATGGCGCGTAGCGCTGACGGTACTGCTTTACCGCCTGTGCCAATTAAGGTTGATCTGAAAAAGCCAAGTGGCGATGTGGTCAGTTCTATTCTGTGGCAACCGAATCCCAAAACGCCGGGATATTTGCAACGCAGCATCGATTTGCCCGCCGATGCGGCTACTGGTAAATGGAGTCTGGAATTCCGCGCGGATCCTTCTGCAAAACGTGCCGATGCGATTTACGGTTTTCAAGTCGAAGAGTTTTTGCCAGAGCGCATGAAACTCACGCTCAAGAGCGATGTTGCGCCTTTGACCAGTCAGGATAGTTTTGGCGTTGATGTGCAGGGGGATTATTTGTATGGCGCTCCTGCGGCGGGCAATCGTTTGCTTGGTGGTGTGTCGGAAGAACGTGCGCGTAGTCCTTTGCCCAAGGAATGGCCTGGTTTCATTTTTGGTGATTTCGCCGATGACACCGCTAAAAAACGCACCGAGTTGCCTGAAACCACTTTGGGCGAAAGTGGCAAAGCTCGGTTGGATGTGCCATTTGGCAATACTGCAACGTCGCCGATGCGTATTCGCGCGTCTCTTAGCTTGCTGGAGTCGGGTGGCCGTCCGGTGGTGCGTTCCATTGAGCGACTTTGGTGGCCTGCCAAGGCGATGATCGCGATTCGCCCCGCTTTTGAAAACGATGTGGCACGCGAAGGCAGCATGGCGGAGTTTGAACTGATACGCGTGACGCCCAGCGGCAAGTTTGATCCTTTGAAAGAAGCACAGTTCCGCTTGGTGCGTGAAAATCGCGAATACTACTGGCGTTATGACGATGGGCGCGGTTGGCATTCTGGCTATACGGAGTCCGAAGAAACTGTCCACACTGGTGCGGTGGCATTAAGAAATCGTACCAAGCTGACGGTGCCGGTTCAATGGGGTGCCTATCGTTTGGAAGTGACGGATCCCGAAACCAAAATGGTGTTGCGCTATCGCTTTTATGCTGGTTGGAATGCGCAGGATTCCGAGAGCGTTGGCAATCGTCCTGACCGGGTGCGTTTGCAATTGGAAGGTGCGCCGGCCAAACCAGGCAGCGATGTCAAACTGAAGATTATGCCGCCGCATGATGGTGAAGCTTTGGTGTTGGTGGAAGCCGATAAAGTGTTATGGAGCACCCGCGTTCCGGCTAGTACAAAAGGTACGACGGTGACAATTCCGGTTGATAAAAACTGGAATCGTTCTGACATGTATGTCTCGACGGTGGTATTTCGCCCAGGCAGTCAAGGTGACAAAGTCACGCCAGCGCGTGCAGTTGGCATGACCTGGTTGCCTTTGGCGCGTGACTCACGCAAGCTCAAAGTCAGTATCACTGCACCAGCCCAGGTCGTGCCGGAAAAGCGCATGATCGCCAAGGTCAAAGTGGATGGCGCAGCAGGAAAGACAGCGATGGTGACGGTATCAGCTGTCGATGTTGGTATCTTGAATATCACCAATTTCAAGACGCCTGATCCTTTTGACTTCTTCTTTGGAAAGCATCGTTTTGGCGCTGAACTGAGTGACATTTACGGCAAGCTGATCGAACGCATGGATGGGACGCCGGGCAAAATAAAGTGGGGTGGCGATGCGGGAAAACGCGATACAAAAAGCATGCCGAAGAAGGTCAAGCTGATCGATATTTTTTCCGGCCCGTTGCAACTGAATGCTCAGGGCGAAGTTGACGTGCCTTTGGATATTCCTGACTTTAATGGCACGTTGCGCTTGATGGCGGTGGCTGCTACCTCAGAAGCGTATGGCAATGCTGAGCGTGAGGTGGTCGTATCAGCGCCTATCGTCGCAGAAATCGCCATGCCACGATTTATCGGGCCAGGCGACAACTCGACCCTGGCGCTGGATGTCACCAACATGATGCCTGACGAACAGAGTATCCATATCCAGCTTGGCGCCGATAAATTGCTGCGTGTCACGGATGGCAAACGCAATGTCAAATTGGCACCGCGCCAGCGCACCATTTTGCGCTTTAACGTGGAAGCGACCGAACCATTTGGCTTGTCACACCTGACGCTGGATGTCAAAACCAACGGCGTGAAGCCAGTGGTTATTCATCGGGACTTTGCCCTGCAAATTCAACCACCAGTTCCGCGCGAGCAGGATGCACGTCGCATTCGTGTGGAGCCGGGTGCTAGTCAGCGTCTGGATGCCAGCATGGTCGAACGCTTTTATCGCGGATCGGCAACGCTCAGTGCCACCATCGCGAATCGACCGCCCTTAAATGTCCGCAGCATTGTCAAAGGATTGCTCGACTATCCCTACGGTTGTTTGGAACAAACGACCAGCGCCGCTTATCCGCATGTATTTATCGACGAAGAGAGCGCGAAAGCAGTGGGTTTGGAGCCGCGTACGCGTGAACAGCGTGCCAAATTCATCGAAGGCGCCATTGGCCGTATCGCAGGCATGCAGGGCTCGGCAGGTGGTTTCCGTTTATGGAGCGGTGATCAGGGGCCATATGAAAACTGGCTCACGCCGTACGTCACAAGTTTCTTGATGGATGCGCGTGAAGCAGGTTTTAATGTGCCGGAAGAAATGACCAAGCGTGTACAACAATGGATGATTGAGCGCCTCAACACCGCAGGCAACCAGTTTTCTGCACTGCCTAAGGCCGTCAAACCGGATGCCAAGGGTCACTATAGTGAGCGCGACTATGAGTTGATCCGTAACAGTCATCAACGCTTTGCTGAATTGGCGCATATCGGTTACATGCTGGCACGCGATCAAAAGGCTTCTTTGGCGTCCTTACGCTTGTTGCACGATCAATACCGCAATCGCGCTCGTTCGCCGCTGCCTTTGGTGCAGTTAGGTATCGGATTGGCGTTAATGGGCGACAGCAAACGTAGTGCAGTCGCGATTGCCGAAGCCATGGCTAAACCCTACGGCATACACACTGATTCGGAATGGGACTGGCTGGGCGATTACGGCACTGCAGTGCGTGATCAAGCGCTGTCGTATGCGCTCATGTTGCGTCACAAAATTAATCATCCACAACGTGAAACTTTGCTGATTAATTTGGCCAATAACCTGGGCAAATCACGTCATTATTTCTCTACGCAGGAACGCATTGCCTTATTTCTCGCAGCGCGCGCAGCGGGTGGGACTGTCACCGATCCGTGGAAAGCCGTGGTCAAGACCGCTGATGGCAGCGTTACGTTGAGTTCCAAAAATAGTGAAATACGTAATTTTGATCCAGTGTTGGCGCTAAAAGGAATCACGATCGAAAACAAAGGCAGTAATGCCTTGTGGATAGAGGTAGAAGCCAGCGGCTTCCCGCTTAAATTGCCGGTTCCGAGCAAAGAGAAAATCACCTTGGAACGTCGTTGGTTCACCGCGGATGGCCAGCCATGGAAAGGTGGCACCTTGAAAGTAGGCGACATGCTGTTGGCGCGTGTGACTGCCACGGCCAAACAAGTGATCGAAGATGCCATGATTGTCGATCATATTCCTGCTGGTTTGGAGGTGGAAAATCTCAACTTGTCACAAGGCCCGCAAGCAGGTGAGTTTAGTATTGACGGTGTCAATCTGGCAGCCGCGATGAGTAATCCGCGTATCAAACACAAGGAATATCGTGACGATCGTTTTGTGGCGGCAGTCAAGCTCAACGGCGATACCATCAACTTGTTCTACATGTTGCGGGTGGTCACCCCAGGTCGCTTTCAGGTACCGGGTACGTATGCAGAGGACATGTATCGTCCTGATATCCGCGCTTATGGGCCGTCGTCAGGGCCGATTACTGTGATTGATCCACGTAGTGCAGGGAAATAAACGTTTCGACATTTATGGCCCCACGTCTCACTGCAATGAAGGTATGGATGTCAATGAAAGCATGGATAGGTCGGCATCCTTACCGTGCCAGCCTGGCCATGTTGCTCACGTGTTTGCTCTTGATCGATCAAATTTTTCCTCCGCCCATCCCGCATGACGCTCCTGGTTTGGTGGTCGTCGCGCGGGATGGTTCGCCCTTGCGCGGCTGGCCGGATGCGGATGGTGTGTGGCGTTTTCCTGTTACGCCTGAACAAGTCTCACCGCGCTATTTGGATGCGTTGTTGACGTATGAAGACCGCTGGTTTTATTGGCATCCGGGGATTAATCCGCTTGCCATATTGCGCGCTGGTTGGCAATGGGTGGCGTACGGGCGCATTGTTTCGGGTGGTTCGACATTAAGCATGCAAGTGGCGCGTGCCTTGGAACCGGTGCCACGTAGTTTGTCCGGAAAACTGCGACAGATTGCGCGTGCGGTGCAACTTGAATTACGCCTGTCCAAACGTGAAATTCTCACCTTGTATCTGAATCATGCACCGATGGGTGGCATTGTCGAAGGCGTAGAGATGGCGAGCCGCCTTTACCTGGGCAAAAGTGCTGCACAGCTTTCTTCTGCCGAAGCCGCTTTGCTGGTGGTGTTGCCGCAAGCACCGTCGCGTTTACGTCCAGATCGTCACGCCGATCTTGCACAAAAATCGCGTGACAAAGTCTTGCGCCGCATGGCGGAACTCCATCACTGGACGCAAGCCGAGGTGGAGGATGCTTTAATCGAAAAAGTGGGCGCGAATCCACCACGCCTGGCATGGTTGGCACCGCTCGCCGCCGAGCGTCTGCATCAATCGGCAAAACGTAATAAACAAGGCATCCATGCCACCATCGTTCGTTCGACGCTAGACCGGGATATGCAAGTCATGCTGGAGCGCATGCTGGCGGATCGAGTCGCTCAGCTTCCGCGCTTTGTTTCAATGGCGGCGTTGGTGATGGATAGTCAATCGCTGGAAATCTTGGCTTATGCCGGGTCGGCGGATTTTTCGGATCCGCGCCGTTTTAATCATGTCGATATGGTGCGCGGCATACGCTCGCCCGGTTCTACCTTGAAACCATTTTTATATGGCATGGCATTGGACGATGGAATTATTCATTCAGAAAGCTTAATGGCCGATACGCCGCAATCGTTTGGCGGCTACGATCCTGGTAATTTTCAGGCCAATTTCTCCGGCCCGGTCAGTGTGTCTGAAGCCTTGCAACGCTCCCTCAATGTACCGGCGGTTGATTTATTAGAGCGCATCGGCCCCACCCGTTTTGCCGCGCGTTTGTCCAGCGCCGGATTGCGCTTACGCTTACCCAAAGATGCCTCGCCCAATCTGAGTATTATTCTTGGCGGCGCCGGCACCAGCCTGGAAGAATTGGTGGGCGCCTATCGTTCATTCGCAGCGGGCGGCATGGCAGGGACACCGCGCATCACGCCGGATGCGCCTATTCGTGAAGCGCGCATGATGAGTGCGGGCGCGGCTTTCATCATTCGCAGCATTCTGGATGGTGGTGGCCATCCCGATCAACCCTTTGTGGAAAATAATGCTAGTGGCACGCGCCTTGCCTGGAAAACCGGCACCAGCTATGGCTTTCGCGATGCCTGGGCGGTTGGCGTCAGTGGTCGCTACACGATGGGCGTATGGATAGGTCGTCCTGACGGTACGCCTAATCCCGGCTTCTTTGGCGCCAATATCGCTGCCCCTCTTTTGCATCAAATCGCCTTTGCCTTACCACCTAGCGAAGCACTGACACGTAGTCGCCCGAAGGAAGTGTCAAGCGCACAAATTTGTTGGCCCTTGGGCACCGACGCCAGCACCACCGTACCCGAGTTTTGTCATGTCAAACGGAGTGCCTGGATTTTGCGTGACACGATTCCACCAACCTTGCCCGATCGCTTGAGAGCACGTGGCTTGATAGAAAATATCTGGTTCGATCCAAAGACAAAATTGCGCACAACGCCAACCTGCCAACCCAAGGCACAACAACGCGAAGTGGCACGCTGGCCAGCATTGTTGGAAGCGTGGCTACCCGCAACGCAAAGGCAGCAATTGGGTTTGGTCGCATGGTCGCCTGACTGTCCGCAAGCGAGCATGGTGGGCAGCATACGTTTGATGGGTTTGCACAACGGCAGCCGTCTAAGAGCCGCTCCCGGTCAAAAACAACTGGTTGTGACCTTAGATGCAGTGGGTGGCACCGGCCTACATTACTGGTTATTGGATGGTCAGCAAGTCGCTATGACGAGTGCCAGCGCCAGGAAAAAACAAAGCTTCACCGTCAGTGCTGCAGGTATACACAACATTGCAGTGATCGATGCGGCAGGACATTACGATAGCTTGATGTTTGAAGTGGATGGTTTGTAAGTGCGCCGAAGGGGGGTGTTTTTTAATCCTGCTCTTACGGATGTGGAGGTACCGCTTGAGGGGGGTAACTCAACGCTGCACGATGACTGGCTTGGCAGCCACAAAATCCCGTGCTTGATTCATCGCACTCATTGCTTCCCTGCGGGTTGAGAATGGACCGCTATAAATGCGATATAAGCTGCCCGATTGTGCGACCTGTAATTCGGGTAATGCCGTGTTTTTCCAATTTTGTGCTAGTTGGATTTTGGCTGACTCAGCATTGTCAGCTTGTGCATACGCACCTAATTGCAGATAAAAGCCTTTGCTTATCATAGGTGTAGGTGTAGGTGATGTGCTGAGTGATGCCACTTCGCTGCTAGTTTGCGTGCTGAATTTGGGCTGCATGCGTTGTTCTTGTGCGATACGTTCAATATCTTCCGGCAAAATGCGTTCTATTCTTAACTCGCCACTTCCTTTGCCCAAATAACCTAACTTTAACGCTGCTGTGTAAGATAAATCGATGATGCGATTGGAGTGAAATGGCCCTCTGTCGTTGATCCGAACGATGACTTGTTTACCATTGCTGAGATGGGTGACGCGCGCGTAGGACGGGATTGGCAACGTTGGGTGAGCGGCAGTCATTTTGTACATGTCATACGGTTCACCAGATGACGTTCTTTTACCCTGAAATTTTTTACCATACCAGCTACCGATGCCTTGTTGAACAAAGCTATTGGTGCTATCGGTGATGGGTACATAAGTTGAGCCAAAAACCGCATAAGGTTTGTTGCCTGTTTTGGAGTAAGGCTCGATTTTAACTTCTGCATCAGGGACGGATAGCAATCCTTCTGGTGGATTGTCTTCTGGTCCGTCATCTAGGTAATAACCACCACGACCAGAGTTGGCCGGTGGTAATACTGGTACTGATAAGTCACGTGGAATGAATGAAGACGTAACGGGTTTTGCTGTTTGGGCGGTAACAACTGGCGCGAGCGAAGAGGGTTGATGCGAAACCGTGCTACAAGCGGTCAGCAATACGCTTATCAATAACGGCGCTGCGATGTTTGTAATCTTTGTCATTCTTATCGCTGTCATGGATTCTGATTTGAGTTCTGGTTCTGGTTCTGATTTTGTGTTGTAAGAAATCATGATGGCCATAAAGATAAAGAATGTATCAACGTTGTACTTAACTTTGTATATTTAGCTTTGTACTAACTGCCGATGGCGCTGTATGCTCATTAAGATACCTGCACCTAAACCTAGCGTAACCAATGCCGTACCGCCGTAACTCATGAGCGGTAGCGGTACGCCTACCACGGGCAAAATGCCGCTAACCATGCCCATATTGACGAAGGCATAGGTGAAAAAGATGAGTGTGATTGCACCCGCCAATAAACGGGTAAAGAAAGTTGGTGCATTAGCAGCAATCATCAAACCTCGTCCAATTAGCAGTAAGTACAACACCATCAACACGATATTGCCCATCAAGCCGAATTCTTCAGAAAACACAGCAAAAATAAAATCGGTGGTACGTTCTGGAATGAATTCTAAATGCGTTTGTGTCCCTTTTAACCAGCCTTTGCCCGCCAATCCACCCGAACCTACGGCAATGGTGGATTGAATAATATGAAAACCTTTGCCCAAAGGATCGGATGTGGGATCAATCAAGGTCATCACGCGTTCACGTTGATAGGTATGCAACATTGACCAGGCAAAAGGAAGACTGGCTGCGGCAGCGGTGGCCAAGCCAATGAGTATTTTCCAGGATAATCCTGCTAAAAAAATGACATAAAAACCCGCTGCCGCGACGAGTAGGGATGTGCCTAAATCGGGTTGGCGGGCGATCAATACCACGGGCAGAATGAGCAGCAGACCAGCGATGATGAAGTTGCGCCAACGCAACATGGCTTCATGTTTCTGGAAATACCAAGCCAGCATCAAGGGCACGGCAATTTTCATGATTTCAGAGGGTTGAATAATGATGCCCACATTAATCCACCGACGGGACCCTTTTTTGATTAGGCCAAATGCCGCTACCGAAAGTAATAGTGCAATCCCTATCGTATATACCGGAATAGCAAGACGCATGAGAGTTTGTGGTGGTACGTTGGCGGCAATCCACATCACAAAAAACGCAATCAAAATGTTACGTAATTGATCTTCTACCCGGCCAGGGAAATTGATTCCTGCAGAGTAAAGCGTCACGATTCCTAGTGACAGGATGCAAAAAATAATCAAGGAAAGCGCACCGTCAAAGACAGTGAAGTAGGGGGTGATTCGATGTAACAGAGAAGGTTGTTCAATCATTTGTATATTTTTAACTTCCTTAATCTTTATTTCCCACTGATTCAGCACCGGCTTTGGGCCCACCGTTAGATTCTGCTGCTGCTTTTATTTCGGCAACTGATTGAAATGACATGGCATCTTCTTTCATTGCTTTGGGTGTTTTTTCGGTGCTAGGCGGCCTCTTTCCGAGCAAATAGTAATCAAGTGCTTTTCTCACGATCGGAGCAGCAGCTTCGGCACCGAAGCCACCATTTTCGACAATGACAGCGATAGCAATCCGAGGGTGATCAACGGGAGCGAAGGCGGTATAAAGTGAGTGATCACGCTTGTGTTCTGCGATGAGCTTGGCGTTGTATTTTTCGTTTTTCTTGATGCCAATCACTTGTGCTGTCCCTGTTTTTCCTGCAGAGATGTATTCCGTATTGGCAAAAACGCGTGCGGATGTGCCTTCTTTGGTCACGCCGACCATGGCTTGTTTGATGATGTCGATATTTTCTTGTTTGAGTGGGATATGCCCACTTTCTCTTGGTACTGTCAGCGATTTGGTACGCGTCACAGGGTCCTCGATCATTTTGACTAGGTGTGGGCGCATGATCACACCATTGTTAGCCAGAATGGCGGTGGCATGGGCTAGTTGTAAAGGAGTAAAGGAGTTGTAACCTTGTCCTATGCCCAGTGAAATGGTTTCGCCGGCATACCATTTTTGCGTAGCAGGATTTTTATATGCTTTCCGTTTCCATGCAGTGGAGGGTAGTAAACCACGTCTTTCGTGTTCTAGATCAATGCCAGTCAATTCACCAAAACGAAAAGGTTTCATGAAGTCATGAATCGTGTCTACACCAAGATCGTTTGCCAGGATGTAGTAGTAGGTATCGCAGGATTGAACGATTGATTGATACATGTCCACGTTGCCATGCCCACCCTCCTTATCATCCCGAAATTTGTGGTTGCCTAAAATATAAAAGCCAGGATCGGAAATACTGTTAGTTGGCGTGCGTTTTCCCAATTCCAGTGCCGCTAGTGCCATAAAGGGTTTGTAAGTTGATCCAGGTGGATATGTTCCGGTTAGTGGCCGGTTGACTAACGGGCGGTCGGGCGAGTTATTCAACTCATCCCAACTTTGTTGATCAATACCATCGACAAACAAGTTTGGATCAAACGTGGGTTTAGAGACATAGGCCAGGACATCGCCAGTCGATGGTTCAATTGCTACTAGTGCACCGCGTCGCTCTCCAAAGGCCTGTTCAATGATTTTTTGCAATTCGATATCAATCGATAGAATCAGGTTACTTCCTGGAATAGCGGACACGCGAGACAAAGTACGCACAGCTCTGCCGCTGGCTGAAACTTCGACTTCTTCGTAGCCTGTCGTGCCATGTAAAAGTTTTTCGTAGCTTTTTTCCAATCCTTCTTTGCCGATGTAATTGGTGCCGTTGTAGTTGGCGCTATCCTCCATTTCATCGATTTTTTGTGCATCTTTTTGGTTGATGCGACCTATGTAGCCGACTACGTGCGAGGCGATTTCACCAAGTGGATATTCGCGAAACAGGCGAGCTTGAATTTCAACACCAGGAAAGCGAAAGCGTTGTACGGTGAAGCGTGCAACTTCTTCATCAGTTAAGCGTGTGCGAAGTGGAATGCTGCCAAAATTTTTGGACTCTTCCATTAATTTTTTAAAGCGTTTACGATCTTTGGCATCAATGTTGACTAAGCGTGCTAAATCATTAATCACCGTTTGTAATTCACCATTGATTTTGGAAGGTGTGATTTCCAGCGTATAGGCAGAATAATTACTTGCCAGCACCACACCATTACGGTCTACGATCAGTCCTCGATTGGGGACGCTGGGTAGGATGGAAATACGATTTTCTTCAGCTTGGGCTGCGTAATGATCATGTTTGATAATTTGCAGCCATACAAAACGTGCTAGCAGTAAAGAAAAACAGAGGAGTACAAATACAACTGCAGCGGACAAGCGCAAGCGAAAGAAATGCAGTTCACGTTCAGTATTTTTAAGCGTAGTCATACTCAATAAATTAATACGTAGATCAACGTTTTAAATCGGGCGAGTCATGTCTGTATCTACGCTGCGTCTTTGCGGTGCAAGTAATACCCATGTAATACCAGGCCAAAGCAGGATGGAGATAAAACTAATCATAAAATAAGTCCAACCAGGAAATGTTCCGTTTGCCCACAGATGGATCACAACACGTATGGCCTGCATCATGAGTAGCAAAGGCAAGATATGTAATGCCTGCATGCGAGGAGTAAACCACAACACGCGCCGATGAATTGTGGTGGCGACATACGATAACAATGTGTAGGCCAGCGCGTTTTCCCCCAATAAAGCCGCATCATGTACATCCATGAATAAACCCATGATGAAAGCGATTCCCATTCCGACATTGCGAGGTTGATGCATGCTCCAAAATATCAGCACCAACGCAACAAAATCTGGCATAGGCAGCGTGCGCCCCCATGGCAGCAAGTTAAGTAAAAAAGCGACGCTTAAACTTGCTGCAATAAAGAGTCGATTGACCGGCAATAAGATGTGATGCGGTTGATTCATTGAATTTAAATTAATGGACTTTTCTTTACATGAACTTTTGCTTTATTGAGAAGATTTTTGCGACTTTTTATTGACTTGTTCTTGTTGATGACGCTTTTCTTCCTCAATAGGATTAGGCAATACATGCATGTCAGTTAATAAAATTAGCAGCTGTCGATGACGATTCATGCCCGCTAAGGACTGGCAGACAATACGACCAAATACGCCGGTATTGTTTTCGACTTTCACGACTTTTGCCACTGATAAGCCAGATGGATAAACGCCATCAATACCAGATGTCACTAGAATGTCACCTACCTGGATATCTGCATTGGCTGCCACGAAGCGTAAATCCAGCAAACCTGCTTGACCGCGTCCGTAGGCGACACTACGCAAACCATTGCGCACAACTTGGATGGGGATAGCCTGATCTTTATCAGTTAACAAGGTTACTTCTGACGTTAGTGGAAAGACACGCGTAATTTGTCCTACTACACCGACTTCATCAATCACGGGTTGGCCAGGCACAACACCATGTTGCGTGCCACGATCGAGAATGACTTTGTGTGTGAATGCGTCTTTTGTATCGTACAAAATTTCGCTCATCAAACTTTTTACCGGAACGCGGGCACGGCTTTCTAGCAATTGGCGTAAATGCGTATTTTCAGAGGCAAATTGCTGCGCTTGCTGGAGCAGTTGTGCATTGGTGATTTGTTCGTGTTTTAACTGCTTAATTTGGTTTTGCAGGCTGGCATTTGATGAGAAAAAATCAGCAATCCCATTGGCTGCGTCACGTGGTATTAATGCCAATTTTTGTGCTGGATAGAGCATAGTCGCAATCACGTTTCGCATCATAGTTAAGGTGCCAAAACGGGCGTCACTAACCAATAAAACGAGCGATATCAAGGCAAAAATCGCCAGCTTTACGCGTGCTGGCGCGCCTTGTTTAAAGAGTGGCGGGGGACTGTATTCCATTGTTTGCCCCCATTTTTAAGTAAATAGATTGATCAAATTGATTAGATGGATGAGACGAATACTCAAAGCTCAAAGGCATGTACTCAATGTTTGCGCACGAATGTTATTCGTAAGAGAACATGGAGCCCAATTTATCCATTCTTTCTAACGCCATGCCAGAGCCACGTACCACGCAGGTTAATGGATCTTCTGCTACCAGTACTGGCAAGCCAGTTTCTTCCATCAATAAACGATCCAAGTCGCGCAACAAGGCACCACCGCCGGTCAGCATCATGCCTTTTTCGGCGATATCCGCACCCAATTCGGGTGGGGTTTGTTCGAGTGCGTTTTTGACCGCAGAGACGATATTGTTCAAAGGATCGGTCAATGCTTCCAAAATTTCATTGCTGGAAATGGTAAAGGAGCGTGGAATACCTTCCGATAAATTACGTCCTTTGACTTCCATTTCTTTGACTTCTGAGCCAGGGAAGGCGGAGCCAATGGCTTTTTTGATCGCTTCAGCCGTTTGTTCGCCGATCAACATGCCATAGTTGCGGCGGATATAGTTGACGATGGCTTCGTCAAATTTGTCGCCACCAACGCGTACTGAACCTTTGTACACCATGCCGCCCAGGGAAATAATTCCGACTTCCGTAGTGCCACCGCCAATATCCACCACCATGGAACCGGTTGCGTCAGATACTGGCAAACCAGCACCAATCGCTGCTGCCATCGGTTCTTCGATCAAATACACTTGTGATGCGCCAGCGCCGAGCGCAGATTCACGAATCGCGCGTCGTTCTACCTGAGTGGAGCCACAAGGAACGCAAATAATGATGCGTGGCGATGGGCGGAAAAATTTGGAGTCGTGCACCATGCGGATGAATTGCTTGAGCATTTGCTCGGTGACGGTAAAGTCAGCAATCACGCCATCTTTCATGGGGCGAATAGCCTCAATATTGCCAGGGACTTTGCCCAGCATTTGTTTGGCTTCTTTGCCAACTGCCTGAATAGTCTTTTTCCCGTTGGGGCCACCTTGTTGGCGGATGGCGACGACGGATGGTTCATCAAGAACGATGCCCAAACCGCGTACGTAAATCAGTGTGTTGGCTGTGCCTAAATCGATTGCTAAATCGTTAGAAAAATAGCTGCGTAAAAATCCAAACATGAAGTGTCCCGATGATTTTGATTTCTGATGTGCGCGAAATTCGAATGCGAATCTCATCATTACTGCGTGTCGTTTTTTAACGCTGAAGTAATAGCTGGCGCCAAAAAGCATTAACCCATCATTCTACCTTATAATTTGCCGCTCATTTTGGCGTAAAACATTGAATTCATTGCATTAAAGAATTTCCTCTTTGTATAACTAATTAACTAGTAATTCATCACTACATACGACTATGTCTCTTGTTATTTCCGATCTTGAACAAATCGCCGCTTTGGCGCAGCTTGAACTGGGCGAAGCTCAGGTATTAAAAAGTATGGAACAGCTCAACAATATTTTTAATCTGGTTGAGCAAATGCGTACCGTCGATACCAGTGGTCTTGAGCCTTTGCATCATCCGATCGCGCTGCATATGCCAGAGTTGTCCTTGCGTTTGAGGGAAGATGCGGTGACGGAAGAAAATCGGCGTGATGATTACCAAGAATGTGCGCCTGCAACCAAAGATGGTTTGTATTTAGTCCCCAAAGTGATTGAATAAATAATTCTCTGAGATTGTCCATTAACTTCCGTCGTTCCCGCTGGTTTAGGCGGGAATCCAGTGTCTTTCGTTGTGTACTGCTAAAAGCCACTGGATCCCCGATTAAAGCACTCGGGGATGACGGTTTTAAGTTTCTCCGTATTGCCATCGTTTCTGCGGGAACGATGATAGATAATAAATAGTCAAATTTTGTATATTCCCCATGCATAACAAAACTCTTAAACAACTCTCCGCTGATCTTCACGATAAAAAGATTTCAGCAACCGAATTGGCCACTTTGTTTTTGGCACGCGTGCAAAAAAGCGACGTCAATGCCTTTTTGCATGTTGATGAAGCATTGACCCTGCAACAAGCCGCCAAGGCCGATGCATGCATCGCACGTCAAGAGACGACGTCATTGACTGGCATTCCGGTTGCGCACAAAGATATTTTTGTCACGCGTGGCTGGCGTTCAACTGCAGCGTCAAAAATGTTGGAGCAGTACACCAGCCCATTTGATGCCAGCGTAGTGGAACGATTACAAATTGCTGGCATGGTTAACTTGGGGAAATTAAATTGCGATGAATTTGCCATGGGTTCTGGTAATGAGAATTCTTATTTTGGTGCAGTCAAAAATCCTTGGGATAAAACAGCAGTGCCTGGTGGTTCTTCTGGTGGTTCTGCCGCCGCTGTGGCGGCTGGTTTGACGCCTGCTGCGACGGCAACGGACACGGGGGGGTCGATACGTCAACCCGCATCCTTGTGTGGCGTGACAGGGATTAAGCCCAGTTATGGCCGGATTTCACGTTATGGCATGATTGCTTTTGCTTCTTCGTTGGATCAAGCTGGTCCGATTGCAAAAACCGCAGAAGATTGCGCCTTATTGTTAAGCGCCATGGCTGGGTTTGATGCGCGTGATGCGACGAGTTTGGAATATGGCCAAGGCGGTGATAAAGAGGATTATTCCCGTTCTTTGAATGACTCTTTGCAGGGGTTAAAAATTGGTATTCCACGGGAATATTTCGGTGCTGGTTTGGCACCAGACGTGGAGCAAGCGGTGCGTGCCGCGCTGTCAGAATATGAAAAATTAGGCGCCACTTTGGTGGATATTTCCTTGCCTAATACCGCTTTGTCGATTCCGGTGTATTACGTGATTGCCTCGGCTGAAGCGTCTTCCAACCTAAGCCGGTTTGACGGCGTGCGTTATGGTCATCGCGCTGAGGAATACAGCGGTTTGTCGGATATGTACAGAAAAACGCGTGCACAAGGTTTTGGTGAAGAAGTGCAGCGTCGTATTTTGATGGGTACCTATGTGCTGCGTCATGGTTATTACGATGCGTATTACGTGCAGGCGCAAAAAATCCGGCGTTTGATTGCGCATGATTTCCAAAATGCATTCAAACAATGTGACGTGATTATGGGACCAGTTTCGCCTACCGTTGCCTGGGATATTGGCGCCAAGTCGGATGATCCAGTAGCTAACTATTTGGCTGATATTTTTACCTTGTCGACCAGTTTGGCAGGCTTGCCTGGCATGTCGATTCCATGCGGTTTTGGGCAAGGCGAAAAAAATGCCAAGCGCCCAGTTGGTTTGCAGCTCATTGGCAATTATTTTGCTGAAGCCAAATTGCTCAACGTTGCACATCAATATCAATCCGCGACGGATTGGCATACACGCCAACCAGCTTAATAAACAAAAAATAAACCGAGATTATCCATTAGCCCCATTCTCACACTTCGTCGCCCCCGAGTGCTTTAGTCGAAGACCCAGTGGCTTGGCATTAAACAAGGCAAGATGCTGGGTTCCCGCCTAAACCCGCGGGAACGACGAAGGTTAATGGACAATGTTGGATAAATAAAAAACATACATCTAAATAATTTATAGCAAGGACATCATGATGCAGTGGGAAGTGGTGATTGGTTTAGAAACGCACGTGCAATTGACGACGTGCTCCAAAATTTTCAGTGGTGCTTCCACCAGTTTTGGTGCCGAGCCTAATACGCAGGCTTGCCCAGTGGATTTGGCGTTGCCAGGCGTGTTGCCTGTGATGAACAAAGGCGCAGTGGAAAGAGCGATTCAATTTGGTTTGGCGATTGGCGCAACGATTGCCCCAAGGTCGATTTTTGCGCGCAAAAACTATTTTTATCCGGATTTACCCAAAGGCTATCAAATCAGCCAGTTTGAAATACCGGTTGTGCAGGGTGGTTCTATTTCCTTTGCTATGGAGGAAAATGGCAAAGCGACATTGCGTACCGTGCAATTGACGCGCGCGCATTTGGAAGAGGATGCGGGTAAGTCTTTGCATGAAGATTATCGTGGCATGTCCGGCATTGATTTAAATCGTGCTGGTACGCCGTTGCTGGAAATCGTCACTGAGCCCGATATGCGCAGCGCAGCGGAAGCGGTGGCGTACGCCAAAGCTTTGCACGGCTTGGTGATGTGGCTAGGGATTTGCGATGGCAATATGCAGGAAGGTTCTTTCCGCTGTGATGCCAACGTGTCGGTGCGTCCTGTCGGGCAAAAAGAATATGGCACGCGTTGCGAAATCAAAAACTTGAATTCCTTCCGCTTTATGGAAGATGCCATTAATTACGAAGTGCGACGTCAGATCGAATTGATTGAAGATGGTGGCCGTGTGGTGCAAGCAACGCGTTTGTATGATCCGGATAAAAAAGAAACACGTGCCATGCGTAGCAAAGAAGATGCGCAGGATTATCGTTATTTCCCCGATCCGGATTTGCCACCGTTGGTGATTGCGCAGGCGTGGATCGACAAGATCAAAACCACCATGCCAGAGTTGCCTGCTGCTATGCGTGAGCGTTTTATGAGTGACTATGGTTTGTCTGACTACGATGCATTGTTGTTAACGCAATCAAAAGCCATGGCTGTGTATTTTGAGGCAGTGTTGGCGTGTGTGGTTGATGCAAAAAAAGACCAAGCTAAATTGGTTGCCAATTGGTTGATGGGCGATGTGGCGTCTTCATTGAATCGAGAGGGACTAGATATCGCCGATATCCCCGTCTCTGCTGCTCAGTTGGCTTTGTTGCTAAAGCGGATTGCTGACGGCACGATTTCTAACAAAATCGCCAAAGAAGTATTTGCGGCGATGTGGCAGGAAGTTTCTGATCAAGACAATATTGCCGATGCAATTATTGAAGCCAAGGGTTTGAAGCAAATCTCTGACAGTGGTGCCCTGGAAGCGATTGTGGATCAAGTGTTGGCGGCGAATGCAAAATCGGTAGAAGAATTCCATGCCGGTAAGCAGCAAGCGATCAATGCGTTGATAGGACAGGCAATGAAAGCTAGCAAAGGAAAGGCAAATCCAGCGCAGTTGACTGAATTGCTCAAGAAAAAATTAATGGGTTGATATCCCATTAATTTTCTTGATATGTTGCTCCTAGTAACTAGTAACTAGTTACTGGCTCGTTACTAGTTGCTTCTGACCACGCAATATATTCATCCCCAAGTATTGCGTGAAGTGCTTGAAAGGTTTGTAGAGATGGGCCTGGTTTTTCTACAGTCCCATCAAAGTGTGGACGATGCTCTTCTGGTACAGGCAAATTAGTTGTATTGACATTCGTTGAGAATGTAAGAATTGGCAGCCTTCTAGAAGAGTTCTCGGCAAAATTTTTTGCGTGTTCAAAAACTCGGTACTCTGCTACTAATTCAGGCCCAGATTTTTTTTTGCTACCTAAGTCGAAGTCTTGTAACACGACGTCAAATTCGACCTTTTGGCAGTGTAGCAAGTGCTTTGATGTGTAGGCCATACTTTTTTCGTTCAGCGAGGCTCGGCGGTAACCAGTGGCAAGAAAAGCTTTGCCTTGCATGGCCTTGAGTGCTTGTTCAGGCGTGTTGACATAATAAATATCAATATTGCTGTCTTTGAAGCGCTGTAAGAATGTTTTTGCCACTCCCATACTGTCATCAACCAACAACAGTCTGAAGTTTTTTACTACAGTCGGTAGGCTACTAAACGTGTCAGCGATTTGCTTGCTTAAGGTTGCTTGTAGCTCTCGTTGGGAGGTCGATTCATTGACTGAATTTGAACTGGTATTGTTCACCATTGATAAGTCCAAATAGGCCGGAGTGGATGCTTCAAATTCAATCGATTGGGACGGAGATGCAGTAGCAGATAAAGAGATGGGCATGGCTTTCCATCCATTTGTTGGCGCATCACAGTCAGTGGAATGAATGGGGGGCTGAAATAAATTGATTTGACTTGTTTGTCGACTGGGTAGACTGGTTTCATCATATGACGCATCCAGTTGTCTATTCAGCATTGCTACTAGTTGAGTCTGATTTCTTGAGTCTGCATTTGTCAGTATTTCAGATAAAGAGCGACCTTCACAAACAAAAGGTTCTTTATTAGAACTTTGTCGTTTTAATAAAAAATCAATCAATTTTTCTTGAGTTTTTGCGATGAAATCGTCTTCACTATCTCTTGATGGCGGTGTAAAAAACACATCTCTGAAAAATAGACTTGTCTCGTTTGATAGGCGATCATGAGTATCCAATTCATTGAGTGATGCTATGACGTAGGCAATGTTTTTTTGAGTAACAGCACGTACTAAATTTTCATGAGGGGATGGTTGTACTGCATCAGTACTGCATGCGAATGCTTTGCAAATCCTACGGATTGTGCCAATGATTAATGGCATGGCTTTCTTTCAAAACAAACATAAAATTGCCAGTACTCAGCCATTTGATGGATGAGTAACATGAACAAATTGAGAAATGGATATAAGGCGGATAAGTAAAATTTGTTGAGTAAATGAAATTATTGATTCAACACTATTTTCTTATTTGCATGTTATATTGCTAATGCAATAGATGCAACTATGAATTTGTTAAAATTTGTAAAAAAATCTATCTAAATTAACTAGATTAACTAAATTAAGTAGATTAGGTGGATTGGCTGGATGAAATTTTCTACTCAGGTGTAAGAAAAAAGCACCATACTATTTTTGCAATAATATGGTGCCTGAAGCGAATTTAGTGGGGGATCAATGCTGCATACTCGTTGTGAGTAATGGCTGAGTTATTCATGCGAATTGCTGTGTAGTTACACAACCCCATAACGCGAACGATAAGCCGCAACGGCTGCTTGATGTTGACTAAGTTCATTCTGTGTTCCGTGGTTGCTGTCAGCGTTGGCAAGATGGTTCAATAAATCGTCCAAATTGCCGATAGAGATGACAGGAATACCGTATTCCAACGTGATTTCTTGCACAGCAGAATATTTAGACAGCGCATCTTCAGTGCCGCAGCGTTCCATACGGTCAAGTGCGATTAATACTGCGCAGGGCGTTGCACCTGCAGTGCGTATCATATTGACCGATTCACGCACTGAGGTACCGGCAGAAATGACGTCATCCACAATCACCACTCGTCCTTGCAAAGGCGCACCAACTAGACTACCGCCTTCACCATGATCTTTGGCTTCCTTGCGATTAAACGCAAAAGCAACATCCCGCCCTTTGTTTGCCAAAGCAATTGCTGTGCTGGACGCTAGTGTGATGCCTTTGTAAGCTGGCCCAAACAGCATGTCAAATTCCAAACCGGAATCCAACAAAGTCTGTGCATAAAACTGTCCTAACTGCCCTAAACAACCGCCATTACTGAACAAACCAGCATTAAAAAAATACGGTGAAGTGCGTCCCGCCTTCGTTACAAATTCTCCGAAACGCAAAACGCCGCTAGCAAGTGCAAATGCAATAAATTGTTGGCGTAAGTTGTTCATGTTATGCATAAAGTGCACCGTTAAGAAAATTGGTTAAAAGATGGCGAATTGATAAATGATGAGAGGCCGGATTATCCGCTTTGTCATGCTATCTGTGCAAGGGGAGGTTGGTGGTTTTGTGGTGATTGATGTCAATCGTGATTGGATACGGATTGTGCTGCCGTACGATTTCTACCAGGTGACAAAGTTTAGATGAAAAACTTGAGTGCCTGACTTATGCTTGTAAGCGTTTTGCCAGCCACGTATCAACTGCCCAAGTAGCGCAACGAGAGCGCATCACCAACAAGGTGATCAACAACGTACCCCAATACCAATGTTGATGAATGCCGGCTGGGCTGAGTTCTGAGTAATACGAAATCAAGGCGACGGCATTCAAAATAAATAAGCCGGCTGCGGCGAAGCGACCCAATAATCCGGCTACCAGCAACACAGGTAATCCAAGCTCAGCGCAGGTTGCCATCCAGGCGGCGACGGTAGGATCCAGCAGCGGTACTTGATACACATCACTGAAAAGAGAGAGCGTGCTGTCCCAATTTTGGATTTTGGTTAAACCTGATTTGAAGAAGACGGTTGCGAGATACATTCTTATCGTCAGATCCACAATTGGGCCTAAATATTCAGGCAGATGCGATGCTTTGTAATATTGTTTGAGTAATGTTGAAAGTGAGATCATGTTCTTGCTCCCAATGTGTCAAAAGAAAAATCAACCAAAACGCACTGCTCAAGTAGTGTGAGCAGCGTAGTTTGCAAATCGAATGCGGGATAATCGATCAAGGTGGCGGTGGTCGCATCGCCTAGCGTTTGTCCAGTTTGAATACGCTGTAGCCAGTCATTTTGTTCTGGCGATAAAGTAGTCACCTGCACCACATTTTCTGTGCGATGAACCAGCTCGATGCATGGTCCGTTATCTAAATCAATATGAAAATCGCTTGCGGCACCCGTTTGATGTGCTAGCCAGATTGCGCTAATAGGATAGAGCGAGCGCACTATCTGACACGCTGGGTGTATGTGTAGGATCAGGTTGGCATATTGTTCAGGTGAAACTTGTGACAATCTTTCAAGATCCAGAATCGTCCTATCCGCTGCAAAATACGCGACATGGCATGCCCATTCCAGCGCTGCTACATCGGGTAAATAAACCAGTTCTTGCGCAGGTGCGAAGCTCCTTACAAAGTCTGTTAACTCTGCACCGTAATGATGCAGGTTTGCGTTACGTGAAGGATAGTGTTCAATAAATTTTCTGGCTAGAAAGCGGAAAAAATCATCACCTACTAATTGCTTAATCACGGGATAAGCACCGGCTAATGCATCGTGTAAATTGCAGCGATAGTTGTTACGGTAAATTTCAATGGCATTAGCAAGCGAATGGTTGGCATTGGCATAAACCGTATTCAGCTTTGAAGATGGTGCTTCATTCAATACTTCATTTAACACAATCGCACGTGTGAAATCGACGTAATCCTGGTTCAACTCATCCATGATGATCCGTTGCTCGTGTGGTGATTTGTTTTGTTATTTGTTGATTGGCTTTGTCAGCCTCACCCATCAGTACTGATAAGGCTGGAATATCAGCATCCCATTCGATTAGGGTAGGGCGTGGCCCGATGTGCTGTAGTGCGTAGGCGTATAAATCCCACACCTCTGGATAAACAGCGCAGTTATGCGTATCTACCAGACAGCCGTTTTGTATGCTGTATCCCGCCAGGTGGTATTCCTTAACCGCTTCAGCGGGGATGTTTTTGATGAAGTCTTCGGCATCAACACCGAGGTTGCGTATGTTGACGTATAAATTTTCCACGTCGAACAAAATGCCACATCCTGTGCGTTGGGTTAATTCGGCCAAGAACTCAGCTTCTGTCATCTCGCTATGAGAGAAGGATAGATAACTAGAAAGATTTTCAACCAGTAATTGCCGCCCAAGTGATTCTTGTACTTGTTCGATTCGGTTTGCTACATGCAGCAATGCTTGGCGTGTATAGGGAAAGGGCAATAAATCATTGATCACCACGCCATCGACGTTTCCTACGTTGCCAGAATCGTTTGGTGCATTCCAGCACAAATGCTCTGACACGACAGCCGGTTGCACGGTGTCGCATAAACGGCGCAGGGAAGATAAGTGTTCGCTATTGAGCGGAGCGGTCGATGCCAACCCCATGCCTACGCCATGCAAGCTGACGGGATAATGTTCACGCACTTTGCATAAGGTATGCAGCGACGCTCCACCACCGAAAAAATTCTCGCTATGCACTTCTACCCAACCTAGATTGGGCAGCATTGACAGAACTTCTCGGTAATGAGGCGCCCGCAAACCAACACCTGCGGTACATGGCAATGAGAGCAGTGTATTGTTTTTGGGCATTTTCATTCTGTGTTTTTTCAATACTGAAAAATTACATATCTTCGGAGGTTTTGCCACCAGCAATCTTGTTGCAGGTGCCTGCAGGGAGGGAGAGGAAGTCATGTGGGTCGCTGTCTTTTGCAGCATGACCAGCGCAAGCGTGATCGGATTTTTTGCCGCCACAATCATTCATGCCAGCCTTGGCAATGCCATAGCATTTTTCTGTTTTAGCTTTTGCGGCGCTGGCGCTAGCTGCAACACCCAAAGCCAATAAACCACCGATTGCAACGGATAAGAGTTGTTGATGTTTTTGATTCATTTTGATATTCCTTTTTGTATAAATTTTTAGAGGTAAATTTTTAGAGATAAATTGTTAGCTAGATCAAACTCAAACTTGTTTTTATTTGCTCTAGTGCTCATGAATTCGTCCGCGCTGAAAAAAAGGTTACATACAAAAAAATTTATTTTTAAATTGCACTTTTTCCAGTGCAAAAACATGGGAACGGAATCTACTGGCATAAATACCCTATGCTGATGTACTCATTTATAATCGCCGATTGATTAAATTTCATCTAATTTATTAAGTTAATAACTATGACAGCACAATTCTCCAAAAAAAGCGAAGCCTGGTCGGCGCGCTTTTCTGAACCCGTTTCTGATTTGGTCAAACGCTATACCGCTTCAGTATTTTTTGATCATCGCCTGGCGCCGTTTGATATTCAAGGTTCGCTCGCGCATGCGGAGATGTTGCAAGCGCAGGGGATTATTAGTGCGCAGGATTACGCCGATATTGTGCGTGGCATGACGCAGATTCAGTCTGAAATTGACGGTGGAAAGTTTGAATGGCTGCTGGATTTGGAAGACGTGCATTTGAACATTGAAAAACGTCTAACCGAACTAGTTGGCGATGCGGGTAAGCGCTTGCATACGGGGCGTTCGCGCAATGATCAGGTGGCAACGGATATTCGTTTATATGTGCGGTCGGCGATTGATGACATTCTGGGTTTGTTAAAAGACTTGCGCCTGGCTTTGCTGGATTTGGCTGAGCAGCATGTGGATACCATCATGCCTGGTTTTACGCATATGCAAGTCGCGCAGCCGATTACGTTTGCGCATCACATGTTGGCTTATGTCGAAATGTTTGGCCGCGATGCCGAGCGCATGGCGGATACCCGCAAACGCGTCAATCGTTTGCCTTTGGGCGCAGCGGCGCTGGCGGGTACGACATTTCCGATTGATCGTTTGCGCGTTGCCAAAACCTTGGGTTTTGATGATGTCTGTCATAACTCGTTAGATGCGGTATCTGATCGTGATTTTGCGATTGAATTTTGCGCCGCTGCGGCGTTGATCATGACCCATGTATCGCGTATGTCGGAAGAGTTGGTGTTGTGGATGAGTCCGCGCATCGGCTTTATTGATATCGCCGATCGTTTTTGCACCGGCTCTTCCATCATGCCGCAAAAGAAAAATCCCGACGTGGCCGAGTTAGCACGTGGAAAAACCGGTCGTGTGAATGGGCATTTGGTGGCCTTACTGACCTTGATGAAAGGCCAACCGCTGGCGTACAACAAAGATAATCAGGAAGACAAAGAACCGCTCTTTGATACTGCAGATACCATCATCGATACCTTGCGTATTTTTGCCGATATGGTGGGTGGAATCAGCGTCAAAGCTGATGCCATGCGCAGCGCGACTTTGCAGGGTTATGCGACCGCAACCGATCTGGCGGATTATTTGGTGAAGAAAGGTTTGCCCTTCCGCGATGCGCATGAAGCCGTGGCGCATGCAGTGCGTGTTTGTGTCGATAGAAACTGTGATCTAAGCGATTTGACGCTGGATGAAATGCAGCAGTTTTCTTCGTTAATCGAAGCCGATGTGTTCCAAGCCTTAACGCTAGAAGGATGCGTTGCCGCGCGTGATCATGTGGGCGGTACCGCGCCGCGTCAGATTCGTTTGGCGATTGCGCGTGTTCGGGGTTTGTGTGAGGAAGGTCGTTGATACGACGTTCTTTCTAACCTAATCAGGATTCATTTTGGTCTCTACCGTCACCAGTTACACCGATTCCCGCAACCGTGCTGAAGTTGGCACGGGCTACGATGGCGTGGTGCGTATTTCTGTCAGTGGTTATTACGGCACGGGCGTTTTGTTGTACGACGGTCGCGCTATTTTGACGGCTGCTCACGTCGTGCACGAAAAGACAGGAAGCGTTGCCACTAGCGCCGTCGTGCATTTTGAAACGACGGCGGGTTCGCAATCGATTACTGCCAATTCTATTAGCGTGATTCCATCGTATGACGCGCCGAACTCCAGTGGTGATTTGGCGCTGATCTGGTTGTCGCAAGCTGCGCCTGTCAGTAGTGAGCGCTACGAGTTGTATCGCGACAATGATGAACTGACGCAAATCATGACCTTGGTTGGTTATGGTAAGCCAGGAACGGGTGCGACAGGCACCTTAGATGTGTCTTTAACCGCACCGTTGCGACTCAAAGCACAAAATACTGTGGATGCTGATGCTGGTGAATTAAAAGCCGCCTTGGGGGCCACTATGGGATGGACTCCATTGACTGGTTCTCAATTGGTAGCGGATTTTGACAACGGCCAAATACTGCAAGATGCTTTGGGGATCTTGTTGGGGAAATTCGATTCTGGTTTGGATAACAATGAAGGCAGCTTGACGCCTGGTGATAGCGGCGGACCAGCTTTTATCAATCATCAGGTAGCTGGGATTGCTAGCTACGGTGCGAGTTTGTCGAGTTTTTTGGATCCTGATATCGACAGCACACTCAATAGCAGTTTTGGTGAGCTGGGTTTTTGGCAGCGCATTAGTTATTACCAGCAATGGATAGACCAAAGCATGCGTGCCAAGTACGTCAATGCACCAACGACCCCAGCGCAAGTGAATACCACAGTAACC
Source organism: Oxalobacteraceae bacterium (assembly GCA_021151485.1). GTDB lineage: Bacteria > Pseudomonadota > Gammaproteobacteria > Burkholderiales > Burkholderiaceae_D > JAGKXB01. Next base: position 91,503 of record JAGKXB010000002.1, read on the forward strand.
GAAAGCGATAGCGGGACAACTTACGCTTACTTTTTATTGCAATTTAATGGCACGCGCAGCAGCCCAGATCAAATACTCAGCGTGGATTATGCAACACGCAATGGCACCGCCCTTGCCGGACAGGATTACATTGCGGTTTCTGGAAAATTGCAGCTGTATGCAGGAGAAACCCAAGCTGTGATTCCGGTTGAAATCATCGGTGACAAGGTGGCTGAACCCGATGAAACGTTTTATCTAGATGTCAGCAATCCAGTCGGTGGCCATTTTGCTAACAATGCCATCACCCTGACTGCCGTGCGTACCATTCATGACAATGATGGATGGATCGCGTAGCAACCCCGGCAACCGTACCATCCGTATTAAACTACTACGTCTGTACTAACCTGAATCTCAATGCCAATCCCAACTTTACTTACCTTACACAAGCAATCCAGAGTACTGGAAATCGCATTTGACGATGAGAGTACTTTTTCATTGCCATTTGAATTTCTGAGAGTCTACTCCCCCTCAGCCGAAGTGCGTGGTCATGGTACAGGGCAAGAGGTTTTGCAAACTGGCAAGCGGGATGTAGAGATCACGGCGATACAGCCCGTTGGGAATTACGCTATCCAGCCGTATTTTTCCGATGGGCATGATACGGGTTTGTATACCTGGGATTATTTGCATCACCTTGGGGCGAATCAGGCCACGCTTTGGCAGGATTATTTGCAGCGCTTAGCAGTCGCGGGATTGAGTGGTGATGCTGGGCGAGTATCCGCACCGTCGTTTCCGCAGAGTTAGGCGGGATCCCAGTGGCTTTTTTAAGCCTATGTCGTTATCGACAAACACCCATTCTTTTTTACCGTGATACCTCCCATGGATTAATAAGTGACACTCTCGTGTGCTGAAAATCAGCGACGTTGCGCGTGACCACTGTCATGCCATGTACGAGCGCGGTTGCGGCGATGAGTGTGTCGCGCTCGCCGCGCTTGTCGGGGACGTGCAGACGGTAATGGCTGAGACAAACAGGTCAGCGGCATCCACACTTGCTGTCCATGTTGCTACGTTGGTATCAGCCTTGCCGAGTCGTATTTTGCGGATTTCGGACACCACGTTGGTATCGAGAATAAACATCATGACAAATCAACCGCTTGTGTTTCGATGGTCACACGTGGTGGATCAAATTCGATGTCGGCAACACCCGGCATTGCCAGCGCATCGGCAATATTGCGCCGCTGTTTTGTGAGGCGTTGATATTCCTCGAAGCTCATCAACACGTGAGCCGGTCGGCCTCGATCTGTAATGAAAACTGGCCCGTTATTCGCAGCCCGCTTTGCCTCGCTTGCCCCTTGATTGAATTCGCGACTTGATAGGGTGGTGATGGTAATCGCCATGATGGCACCTATGAATGATTGAATAATGTATGTGTGTTACTACATTAATCAAAACGCCTTACTAACCGAAACTACCACAGTCGCCGTACCCAGCTCCTTACTTTCACCCGCCGCATTCGATACTTTCCACAAATTTTTATCCGCATCGGTAGCAACGACAGCCAAGCCCAGCGTCGCAAAACCAACATCACGTGCGATGCCGATTTTGTAGTCGCTGTAGTTAAGCGCGCCATAGTTTTTGACCGTTTGGTGACCAGCATGCAAGGTCAGGGTGGTTTTGTTCATGACTTCAAAGTTTGCGTTTAAATCCAGATAGCCAGAACCTTTTGATCCACCATTTTGTACGAGGGGTGAAAAGGCATACACGCCAGCCGTGCTGTCTTTTAAGCCAAAGAAATCCGTTAAGCCATAGCTGTATTTGGCGGAAAACCATTTGTAGCTGCCACCAAGATAGATTTCCCCGTTGTTATATTTAACGTTGGTGGTGGCGATGGATGCGTTGGGGTAGTGGTAATACAAAAGGCCGATATCGGCAGTGACGTCTTTGGTAGGTGAGAATTTATAGCCGCCATAGAGATCCATTTCCAGGCTGCCGCCATTTTGGTAGGAATTACCGCTGACGTTGGAATTCCAGTTGCCTACATACAAACCACTGCTGTGCGCGTAATCGAATCCACCTTGTATCGTTGGTTGTTTGAATGTTTGTGAAATGCCGCGAAAGCGGTAATCGTTGGCGATAGTTAGGTTTCCTGCAGTGGTTTCTGTTGCTGGTGTTTCTTGCTGAGTTTGCGCTGCGGTGTGGTTGGCGAAAGTCGTCAATGCAGACAGTATTGCAATCGAAAGAATACGTTTTTGCATGATATTTCCTTTAGTTAAAGTTAATAAAGTTAATAAAGTTAATAAAGTTAATAAAG
>JAGKXB010000040.1 GCA_021151485.1 Oxalobacteraceae bacterium
ATTATGGAGTATGACTTTGAAGTCTTTTATTAAAACCATTTTTTTACCAAAATCCTTACCCAAAATCGGTGCTTTGCTTGCTTTGTGTATTTGCTCTTTTGCGCATGCACAAGTATCCAAAATAGGCTTTGTGAGTACTGAGCGTATTTTTCGTGAGGCTAATTTAGCTAAAACTGCACAAACAAAAATTGAACAAGATTTTTTTAAACGTGATAAAGATTTGCAAGAAATGGCGGCGCGCTTGAAGTCTTTATCAGAGAAAATGGATAAAGACTCTGTTCTTTTGACTGAATCGGATCGCTTGAAGCGTCAACGTGAGTTGAATGATCTTGATAAAGATTTTCAACGTAAGCAACGTGAATTTCGTGAAGATCTGACGCAGCGCAAAAATGAAGAGTTAGCGATTGTGTTGGATCGTGCGCAAAAGGTGATCAAGCAGATTTGTGAAGCTGAAAAATACGATATTGTCTTCCAAGAAGCCGTATGGTTTAGTCCACGTATCGATATTACCGATAAAGTGATTAAGCAACTTAATCAACCTAATTAGTGTAATTAAGGTTGATCAGGTTGATTAGGTTGATTAGCCTAAGTGATCTTTAGATCAATTATCCAATCAATAACGCATAAGGGTGGTTATCCTAACTACCCTCAAATTCAAATTTTAACTTTAAAAATTCGCAATCATGGTGAAGGTTAGATTAAGCGAATTGGTAGAGCGTTTTGGCGGACAACTAATGGGCGATCCGAATATTGAGTTATTCGGGATTGCTCCTTTAATTAGCGCACAAGCTTCGCATATTACATTTCTTTCTAATTCAAAACTCCGCTCTCAGGCAGAGCAAACACAAGCTGCGGCCTTGATTTTATCTGCCAGTGATAATGCTCTCTTGGCCGATATGGCTTATCGCGGCGCACGTGTTGTTACTTCTAATCCGTATGCTTATTTTGCGCGGGTCGCACAGTTTTTTCTTGATCAATCGACTCTTCCGGTCAAACCGGGTATTCATCCCAGTGCATCTGTTGATCCAAGTGCCAATATCGCATCAACTGCCACGATAGGCCCGCACGTTACGATAGAAGCGGATGTTTTGGTTGCTGATCGTTGTGTGATTGATGCCGGAAGTTTTATTGGCCGTGGTGCTGTGGTCGGTGCGGATACTCATTTTTTCGCCAACGTCACTTTTCATGCTGCTTGTGAAATTGGGCAACGCGGGATTATTCATTCTGGTGCAGTCATTGGTTCAGACGGTTTCGGCTTTGCTAATGAAGGTGGTGTCTGGATAAAAATTCCGCAAACGGGGCGAGTTGTCATTGGCAATGATGTGGACATTGGTGCCAATACCAGCATTGATCGCGGTGCTTTGGAAGACACTGTGATTGAAGATGGCGTCAAGTTGGATAATCAAATTCAAATTGGACACAACTGCCATATCGGTGCGCATACCGCAATGGCGGGGTGTGTGGGTGTGGCAGGGAGCGCCAAGATAGGCAAATATTGTACTTTTGGCGGTGCCGCGATGGTGTTGGGTCATTTAACCATTGCGGATCATGTTCATATTTCATCCGCTAGCATGGTCTCGCGCTCGATTTTGGAAGCTGGACAATATACCGGTTTTTATCCGTTGGCTAAAAATGCTGAATGGGAGAAATCTGCCGCTATCGTGCGTAATTTGGGTGTGATGCGAGAAAAAATACGTTCTTTAGAGAAAATTATTAAATCCTTTGTAAAGTAATAATAAGAAATAATGAATATAACGAATACAAGTGCTCATACAACGAGCAAGACTTTGGATATCCACCAAATTAAACAATATTTGCCACATCGCTATCCGCTTCTTTTAGTGGATAGAGTGGTGGATTTTGAACTGGGCAAATCCATTACAGCAATTAAAAATGTGACTGTTAACGAAGAGTTTTTTAACGGCCATTTTCCACATAAACCCGTCATGCCTGGCGTATTGATGATAGAAGCAATGGCGCAAACGGCGGCTATTTTGTCTTTTCTCACGATGGGCAAAAAGCCTGATGAAAATTCCATCGTGTATTTTGTCGGCATCGACAACGCGCGTTTTAAACGTCCAGTTGAGCCAGGCGATCAATTGAAAATGGAAGTGGAAATTTTGCGTAACAGCAGAGGAATTTGGAAATACCAGGCGCGTGGTAGTGTGGATGGTCAAATTGCGGTTGAGGCTGAATTGATGTGCACGATGCGCAGCGCCAGCGATGCCAGCAAACCTGCTGGTGAGTGATGAATCATGGATAGCCTGATTCATCCAACCGCCTTGATTGATCCCAAAGCACAACTTGATAGTTCGGTCAAAGTCGGGGCTTATTCCATCATCGGTCCCAACGTCAAGATTGATGCTGGTACTAGCATTGGTCCGCATGTGGTGGTCGATGGTCATACGACGATTGGTCGTGATAACACTTTTTTCCAGTTTTCTTCTATTGGTGCGGCGCCGCAGGATAAAAAATACGCTGGCGAGCCTACTCGCTTAGAAATTGGTGACCGCAACATCGTGCGGGAATTTTGCACCTTTAACATCGGCACCGCACAGGATGTGGGCGTCACTCGCTTAGGTAATGACAACTGGATCATGGCGTATGTGCATTTAGCGCATGATTGTCAAATCGGCAATCACACTATTTTTGCCAATAATGCCCAACTGGCAGGGCATGTTCATATCGCGGATTGGGTGATTTTGGGCGGATTTTCTAATATCCATCAATTCTGCAAAGTCGGTGCGCATGCCATGGTGGGAATGAGTACTTCCTTAACGCAGGATGTGCCGCCTTTTGTCATTCTGTCCGGCAATCCAGCGGCTGCGCATGGCCTCAATATTGAAGGCTTGAAGCGTCGTGGTTTTACCCGCTCGCAAATCACTGCCTTACGTCATGCGTATAAATTGATCTACAAGTCCGGTTTAACGCTGGATGAAGCCAAAACTGCATTGGCGCAGGAAGAAAATAACTCTCCCGATGCTGCGGATTATTTGCGTTTAATGCGTGAATTTTTGGATACCACCACACGTGGCATCGTTCGCTGATGGGGATTGTTGATAACACTGTGGCATCGATTGCCATGGTGGCGGGTGAATCTTCCGGTGATTTACTCGCCAGTTGTTTGTTGTCAGGTTTGCATACATTAGTGCCCGACAATCAGTTCAAGTTGCACGGCATTGGTGGTGCAAAAATGGCTGAGCATGGTTTTGTCAGTGATTTTCCTATGGAAAAACTGGCGGTGCGTGGTTTGTTTGAAGTGTTGATGCATTATCGCGAAATCAAAGGCATCCAGCGTGCGTTGCGCGATCGTTTGCTTGCTGAAAAACCCTCCGTTTTTATCGGCGTCGATGCACCGGATTTTAATCTCGGTCTTGAAATGCAATTGAAGCAGGCTGGCATTCCCACTATCCATTACATCAGCCCATCGATTTGGGCCTGGCGTGGTGGCAGAATCAAGAAAATTATCCGTGCGGCTTCTCACATGCTGGTGGTTTTCCCATTTGAGGAAGAGATTTACCAGCAAGCTGGCGTGCCGGTGACGTATGTTGGTCATCCGTTGGCGGAAATAATTCCGATGGTGCCAGATGGCGCCGCTGCGCGTAATGCCTTGAATTTGCCGCAAGCAGCCACGGTGATTGCTTTGTTGCCCGGTAGCCGAATGTCTGAGTTGAAATACAACGCTGTCACGTTTATCCAAGCCGCGCAGGTATTGACGCAGCGTGATAGCACGCTACGTTTTGTCGTCCCGATGGCGGGGCAGGCGCAGTATGCGTATTTTCAGCAATTGATCGCGCAAGCTGGCTTGCAAGCGGCTTGGCAGGATTTGCCGATACAAGTCATGATCGGGCAATCGCATGCGGCTATGGCTGCGGCGGATGCGGTATTGGTGGCATCGGGGACGGCGTCGTTGGAAGTGGCCTTGTTTAAAAAGCCGATGGTAATCGCTTACAAAATGATGCGTGCATCGTGGGAAATCATGCGCCACATGGGATATCAGCCATGGATAGGCTTGCCGAATATTCTGGCAAGGGAATTTCTCGTGCCAGAGTTATTGCAAGATGCCGCCAGTCCATTGGCCTTGGCTGATGCACTGTGGCAGCAATTACATGACGCCCAGCATTGCGTAAAATTGCAGCAGCGTTTTACCGACATGCATCATTCTCTGTTACGTAATACAGCACAGGAAAGCGCGCAGGCTGTTTTGAATGTTATGGGCAATTAACCGAGATTGTCCATTAGCTTAAATTATTCCTTCATTCCCGCGAGAACGAGGTAATACGGAAAAACTTAAAATCGTCGTCCCCGAATGCTGTAGTCGGGGACCCAGTGGCTTTTAGCAATGAACAACGAAAAACGCTGGGTTCCCGCCTAAACCCGCGGGAATGACCGAGCTTAATGAACAATTTCGGATTAATCATGCAAACCATGTTGTTTGAAAATTTTAACGATCCTAATGACCCCAATCATTCCAATGAGCTGATTTGCGGCGTTGACGAAGCAGGTCGCGGCCCCTTGGCTGGCCCAGTGTTTGCCGCAGCTGTGATTCTTGACCCAGCGTATCCCATTGAAGGTTTGCGTGACTCTAAAAAACTCACCGCAGCGCGACGCGATAGCCTAGCGATTCAAATTAAAAATCACGCTTTGGCCTGGTCAGTGGCGCAATGTTCTGAGGTGGAAATTGATACGTTGAATATTTTGCATGCCAGTATGTTAGCCATGCAGCGCGCGATAGAGGCGTTAAGTGTCACACCAACACTAGCTCTCATCGATGGCAATCGTTGCCCATCCAAACTAAGCATGCGTGCGCAAGCGATTGTCAAAGGCGACGACAAAGTCGCCGCAATTTCGGCCGCTTCTATCCTGGCCAAAACCGCCCGTGATGCCGCGCTGGTGGTGTTGCATCAACAATATCCGCAATACGCATTTGATCAACACAAGGGCTATCCCACAGCCTTACACCTTAAATTATTACGCACCCATGGTGTCACGCCAGTCCATCGAAAATCGTACGCGCCAGTGCGGGCTTTGTTGGCAGACTGATTTATCTTTATCTCATCAATGAAAACCATTTCCTCCCGTGACAATCCGCTTTATAAAGAACTCAAAAAACTTGCCAGCCAAGCCCAAAGCCGGCGTGCGGCTGGCAAGGCTTTGTTAGAAGGAGTGCATTTGTGCCAGGTGTATTTGCAACATCAAGGGCATCCTATTTATTGCATCGTTAGCGAAAGTGCTTTGTCGCATCATGAAGTGGCGCCGATTGTGGCGCAATCAGAAGCACGGGCGGTGCAATGTATTGTTTTGCCTGATGCGCTTTATCATGCAATTAGCCAGGTGGAAGCAGGGTTGGGTTTGTTGTTTGTGATTGATGTCCCACAACATGTTTTACCGAATGATGTGAATGGCTTAAAGTTATCCGCTGTTTTACTCGATGGCTTGCAAGATCCTGGCAATCTGGGCTCGTTGTTGCGCAGTGCGGCGGCGGCAGGTATTCAATATGTATTCTGTAATTCAGGCACCGCTCATGCCTGGTCTCCCAAGGTATTACGCGCTGGAATGGGGGCGCATTTTTTGCTCAAGATTATTGAAAATGTCGATCTGGCGACGCTGATGCCAACGTTAGGCGTGCCTGTCCTTGCTACTAGTTCGCATGCGACAAAGAACTTATACGACATGGATTTGAAGTCTCCCGTGGCATGGATTTTTGGCCATGAAGGTCGCGGTGTTGCACCAGATTTGCTAGCGCTGGCCACTGACCAAATTGCGATTCCGCATCTTGGCGATATGGAGTCGCTGAATGTGGCGGCGAGTGCAGCGGTGTGTTTTTTTGAGCAGGCTAGGCAGAGCCGGTTTAGTCATTCTTCATAATTTAAAAAGCTTATGCATACTCCAGAGATTAAGAAAACAGCGCGTCCGCTGACTAGGCAAGATTACAAAACATTGTCGCTTGCTGCATTGGGCGGTGCGCTGGAATTTTATGACTTCATTATCTTTGTGTTTTTTGCCAATCTAATCAGTACGCTATTTTTTCCATCTACCGCGTCGGATTGGCTGCGTCAGTTACAGACTTTTGGTATTTTTGCTGCGGGTTATTTGGCACGTCCTTTGGGCGGCATCATCATGGCGCATTTTGGCGATCTATTCGGACGTAAAAGGATGTTTACGTTTTCGATTTTGCTGATGTCGTTACCCACCTTGTTGATGGGATTGCTGCCGACTTATCAGGTGATTGGCATCGCGGCACCGGTGGCGTTATTGGTACTACGTTTATTGCAGGGTGCGGCTGTTGGTGGTGAGGTACCAGGTGCTTGGGTATTTGTTTCTGAGCATGTACCGGCTCGTTACACTGGTTATGCGTGTGGCACCTTGACTGCAGGTTTAACGGGCGGCATTTTATTGGGTTCTTTGGTGGCAACGGCGACGAATACTGTGTTTACGCCGCAAGAATTGCTGGATGGTGGGTGGCGCTTGCCATTTCTGATCGGCGGCGTGTTTGGGATTGCCGCCATGTGTTTGCGCCGTTGGTTACACGAAACGCCCGTCTTTGCGGAAATGCAAATGAACAAGGCTCTGGCGGCAGAAATACCACTCAAAAAGGTATTGCGTGACCATCGTGCGCCAGTCGCGATATCCATGTTACTGACCTGGATGTTGTCAGCTGCCATCGTGGTGTTGATTTTGATGACGCCAACTTTATTGCAAAAAATATATGGATTCGAGCCGCGTAGTGCCTTGATGGCAAATAGTGTGGCCACTTTGTGTTTGAGTGTGGGGTGCGTGCTTGCCGGTTTGCTTGCAGATCGTTTTGGTGCCAAGCGCACAATTGTTTGCGGTGGCGCTTTGTTGGGTTTGAGTGCAAATATTTTTTATACCGTTTTAGATAGCTATCCTGATTGGTTGTTGCCTTTGTACGCGTTGATGGGATTACTAGTTGGCGTTATCGGTGCGATTCCTAGTGTACTGGTGCATGCTTTTCCAGCGCAGATACGTTTCTCTGGGATGTCGTTTTCTTATAACGTCGCGTATGCCATTTTTGGTGGTTTAACGCCGATGGTGGTCACATTGATGCTGAAAGATCATCCGCTTGCTCCGGCTTATTACGTAACGGTGGTGTGTTTTATTGGGATGGTGACGGCGTTGTTTATAAAAAAACCTGCGCCTGGTTAATCCGTATTTTGGGTTTTCATTTTTAGCGCCATGGCATAAAGCGCATTCTTTTTCTGTCCCGTGATTTCCGCTGCTAGGCTGGCGGCCTGCTTGACTGAACAAGCCGCCAGCAAAATATTCAACACACGTTTTGCTTCCACTTCATCCGCATGCGTATCTGTAAAGTTGGGTGCGCCTTCTAGCAAAACCACAAATTCGCCTTTTTCACTATGCGCATGATGGTCTAACCAGGAAGCGGCTTTGGATAAAGAGCAGCGGTGGATTTCTTCGAATAACTTGCTGACTTCTCGCGCAATGACGATTTGTCGTTCGCCTTCGAATATGCCAACTAAGGATTCGATGCATGCGGCGATGCGTTGCGGTGCTTCGTAAAACACTAAGGTGGCCGCAATGCTGCGTAAACTGGCCAGTAGGGTGTTGCGTTGTTGGGTTTTGTTAGGCAAAAAGCCGACAAAATAAAATTGATCGTTCAACAAACCACTAGCGGATATGGCAGTGATGGCAGCACATGCGCCAGGGAGTGGGATCACGCGCAAGCCAGCATTTCGCACTGCATCGACAATACGCGCACCAGGATCAGAAATAGCCGGTGTGCCGGCATCAGACACCAACGCAATGCGTTCTCCTTTTTGTAATCTGACAATGATTTGTTCTGCAATCTGGCGTTCATTATGCTGATGTGCTGCCAGCAAAGGTTTGGATAAACCATAGCGCGTCAGTAAATGCACCGTGTTACGCGTATCTTCGCAAGCAATGGCATCTACTTTCCCCAATACATGCAAGGCACGTAGGCTGATGTCCCCAACATTTCCTATCGGAGTTGCGACCACATAGAGCGCGGAAGCAGGATAGGTTTGTTGCACAATTTGTTCCAGCAACAGAGACACGGCAGCGGGTAGGATAGATAGTCTGGAATCGGGAAGAATGGAAGATGTCATAAAGCTTGCGATGTAGCAGAAGTTGCCAAAACAGGCGATGGTACCATGGGCTATATGAAGCGTTATTGTTTTGATTACGCCACGATTTTATCCACATGAACTTACCATTCCGATTTGATAAACAGGTGTTAGGCCAAGCCGGCGAAGATGCGGCATTGCAGTATTTGACGCAGCAAGGATTAGTTTTGGTAGAACGCAATTTTCGTTGTAGGCGCGGTGAAATCGACCTCATCATGCAACATCATGATGAACTGGTATTTATTGAAGTCAGAAAACGTGCGTATAGGTACTACGGTGGTGCTGCGGCTAGTGTGACGCCAGCAAAACGTGCGCGCTTGATTAGTGCGGCTAAAATTTATTTGCAGCGTTATAAGACAATGCCTGCTTGTCGTTTTGATGTGGTCGCAATCGATGGTGGAGCCATTTCTTGGTTAAGAAATGCGATAGAAGCGATAGAATCTTGAAATTGTTTGAAAAATACTTCCAAGACTTTTGCCCTATAATCCCGCCACTATGATGAACGAACGCATACTTGGGCACTTCCACGAAAGTGCCGAACTTAAAATCCAATCCGCCGCCGCGCTTTCCCAAACGATTTCGCAAGCAGTTGAATTGATGTTTATGGCTTTATCCAATGGCAACAAGATATTGGCATGCGGCAATGGCGGTTCTGCTGCTGATTGTCAACATTTTGCTGCCGAATTGGTGGGGCGTTTTGAGCGTGAGCGCTTGTCTTTACCGGCGTTGGCGTTGACAACGGATACGTCGATTTTGACTGCGATTGCCAACGACTACAGTTATCGCGATATTTTTGCTAAGCAGGTGCAAGCGTTTGGCCAATCAGGTGATGTGTTGCTGGCAATTTCTTCATCGGGTAATTCATCCAACGTGCTGGCCGCGATGGAAGTCGCCTTAGAGCGCGATATGCGCATCGTAGCGTTGACGGGACGAGGCGGTGGAGCGATGGGGAAATTACTAACCGACGCCGATGTCCACATTTGTGTTCCGCACGACCGTACGGCACGTATTCAAGAAGTTCATTTATTAACCATCCATTGCCTATGCGATGGTATTGATGCAGCCTTATTTGGAGGAGATGTCCATGATTAAAAATATTCAACGTTCCTTATTAACGATCACCTTGTGCATTGGTGCCGTAACTACCTTGCAAGGTTGCGTTGAAATGGCAGTAGGTACAGCTGTTATCGGTACATTAGCCGCGACGGATAGGCGCACAATAGGCGCACAAACCGAGGATAAATCGATTGTTCTCAAAGGCGAGCTTCGTGTTGCTGAGATTGTTGGTGAAAAGGGGCATGTGAATGTCAACAGCTTTAATCGCAAAATTTTATTGACTGGCGAAGTCAAAGACCAGCAAATGAAAGAGGCAGTAGGGCGTGCAGTCAGTGGTGTGGAAGGCGTGCAATCCGTTGTGAATGAATTAGAAGTGATGGGCATCAGTAGCTACACCTCCCGCTCTAATGACACGTTCATTACTGGCAAGGTCAAAGCGCGTTTGGTGGAAGCCAAAGATATTTATGCTAATACTTTCAAAGTAGTGACTGAGCGCGGTGTGGTGTATTTGATGGGGCGTGTGAGTCAGCGTGAGGCGGGGATTGCCAGCGAAGCTGCGCGTGCCGTTGGTGGTGTGCAAAAAGTGGTAAAGGTGTTTGAATATATTAGCGAAGCGGAAGTGAAGAAATTTTCTGAGAATCCTGCTAGCCCAACTAATTCTTCCAACTCGACTAATTTATCTAACTCATCTCATTCTTCTAATCAATGAAAAAAAAATCATCCATTGCATGGTATGTTGCAATATTTATCATATTAAGCGCAGTCGCTATCACGGCCTATGTGTTTGTATCCAAGAAAAATATGGCGCCCGACGTCACTTTTACTGATTTGAATGGCAAGCAACATTCTTTACAAGCGTTGCGCGGTAAGGTGGTAATGGTCAATTTTTGGGCCACTTCATGCGGTACTTGTATTCATGAAATGCCAAAGATGGTTGAGCTTTACCAGAAATATCATGGACGTGGTTTGGAGTTTGTTGCCGTTGCGATGTCTTATGACCCACCTAATTATGTCGTCAATTATGTGGAAACGAGAAAGCTGCCATTTAAAGTGGTATTTGATGGTAAGGGGCAGTTGGCACAATCGTTTGGTGATGTGAAATTGACACCGACTACTTTTGTGATTGATAAAGATGGTGCTGTGCTTAAACGTTATGTTGGTCAGATTGAGTGGCAAGCGCTACAAGGGTTGTTAGATAAGGAGTTGGCAACTTAAAATTTTGTCAAAGCGGGTTCATAACCCGCTTTTTTAATTTTGTTTTAAGCAGGAAAAACACCCGTAGATAAATAACGATCACCGCGATCACAAACAATAAAAACGATGGTGGCATTTTCAACATTTTGCGCAATACGCAGTGCGACCTCACACGCGCCTGCTGCTGAAATCCCGCAAAAAATCCCTTCCTCTACCGCCATCCGGCGCGCCATGTGTTCTGACGCAGCTTGGCTGACATATTCCAATTGCGTGACTTGAGTGGGGCGATATATTTTCGGTAAATAGGCTTCTGGCCATTTTCGTATTCCAGGAATTTGCGAGCCTTCTTCTGGTTGTACACCGATGATTTGGATGTCAGGATTGTTTTCTTTTAAGTAGCGTGACACCCCCATAATGGTTCCTGTCGTGCCCATGGCGCTGACGAAATGGGTAATGCGTCCTTGCGTATCACGCCATATCTCTGGCCCTGTTGTTTCATAGTGGGCACGTGGATTATCAGGATTGGCGAATTGGTCAAGAATAATGCCACGACCTTCTTTTTCCATTTGTTGTGCCAAATCACGCGCGTATTCCATGCCACCAGTTTTGGGTGTCAGCATGATTTGTGCGCCATAAGCAGCCATGCTTTGGCGTCGCTCTATGCTGAGATTTTCAGGCATGAGCAAGATCAATTGATAACCTCGCATCGCAGCAGCCATGGCTAACGCGATGCCAGTATTGCCGCTCGTAGCTTCAATTAAGGTGTCACCAGGTTTGATGGTGCCGCGTTCTTCGGCATATTTAATCATCGACATCGCAGCACGATCTTTGACTGAACCGGCAGGATTATTGCCCTCCAATTTGGCGAGAATAATATTGTTCCGTTTGATGATTTGTTCGCCAGGTAAGCGTTGCAGTTGTATTAAAGGGGTATTACCTATCGTGTCTTGTATGGTTGGATAAGTCGGATTAGGCATAATAGGCATAACGGGTATAACGGGCATACTGTTCCGTGTAATGTAAATGTTGTAATGAAATAATATTTTAATCGGGATAATCTGGATATCGTGAGTGGCGTTACAATATATGTGCTCAAAATTCCCCCTAATTTCTTAATTTTTCGTCATTTTTTCTAATTGACATTTTTGATCTAGGTCAAGTAAATGAAATCATATAGCCCCAATTTTGGAATCGATAATCATCGCGCTTATCAGGTACGTTCTCGCGAAGAGATAGTAACGTTGTTGCGCACCTTGGTAGAAAAAAATCAGTTGGTAAAAATGGTGATTGATGAGGAGAGTGAAGTATTCGTCACTTCAATCTTAAACGTTGATACGCAAAATGATGCGTTAATCATTGATTCTTTAGTTGATAAAGAAATCAATCGACGTATCGCTGCAGCGAAGATACTGGCGTTTGAAACAACATTGGATAAGATTCGCATCATATTTTCTACGCAAAATTCAACGACCTGCATCCAGGACGGTCGTCTTGCCTTACGCATTGGTTTTCCTACTAATTTTGTGCGCTTGCAGCGACGTGAATTTTATCGTGCACCAGTTGTTGAGCCTGTGTTTTGCCTGGTGCCTTTGCCAGAGGATATTGGTGAAGGTTCCTATCGATTGTCTTTATCAGATATTAGTAGCAATGGTTTGGCGATGTTGGATGAAAAAAAGATGTTGGACAATACCATTGGTCGTGATTACTTCAACTGTCAAATTGAATTACCGGGTGTCGGTTTAATTACAACTACCTTGCAGATCAGAAATTCGTATGATTTAAATTCATTTAATGGCAAAACAAAACGACGTTTGGGATGTAAATTTATTAATTTAAGTAAATCTATGTTGGCGGATGTGCAACGTTATATGATCAAATTGGAAAGAGAAAAGAATACTCACTCTTCTGATGGTGTGTGACAAGCAGTACAAATTATTGGTTGTTTTTAATTATTTTTTTGAATATTGTTTATGCGCATCACACGATCGCGACGTTGACGGGCTTGCTCCAATTTTTCACATAATTGTGCCGTACCAGCGATCATGCGCGGACTGGGACGGCTCAATAAATCTCCTTCTACATTTAGCAAGTTAGCGTATTGGACTGCGGATAGTGCTGGATAGCGCTGCCAAAATTTAATCCTCTCCTTGACTTGATCATTGTCACCATTAACAAAGATAGCTTCAGGATTGGCGAGTAAGACTGATTCAATACTGACGCTAGGAGCAATGGTTTTCTGTTTGGCAAATACGTTTTCACCGCCGCATAAACGAATCGCATCGTTGACAATATGTTGTTCGCTTAACGTATATAACGGTTGATGCCATATCTGGTAAAAAACTCTGATTGGTACGTTGTTTTGATGTGTGTTTTTATATGTTTTTGTGAGTTGTATCAAACTTTGTTTGAGTTGCGTTGCACTTTTTTGGGCTTCTTGGTTAGTGTTCATGAGTTGCCCGAGACGCACGATGCTGTCAGGAATGTCATTCAATTTGCGTGGAGCACTATAAAACAAGGGAATACCCAGTTTGCGTAATTGTTCCAATTGGCGTTCTGGATTGCCATGTTGCCAGACCACCAATAAATCGGGTTTGAGGGTGATGATGCGTTCCAAATCGATTTGATTGGCATCGCCTATTTGGGGAATACGCTTGGCTGCAGTGGGATAATCGCTGTATCGCACTGCGCCCACTATGCGCGCTCCACCACCAGCTGCAAACAATAATTCGGTGATATGTGGTGCCAGCGATACGATGCGTTGCGCGGGTTTTTGCATAATGATTTTATTGCCGTCATCGTCGGTGACGTGAATATCAATGCTCGCAGTATGCGTCGTGGTGACGGTGGCAGCAGCAATATTGGTGGCAGACATTATCTGCATTGCAATCAAATAAATTGCGAGTAGATAAACTTTCATTTGAATAATTTGCAGCAGAGCAGTAAGTGATGTTAACGCGTTAAATCTGTGTAGGGCGCCGCAGTCTAAAGCATTTAATTCAAATTTTTTGGCAAAACAGCGCGTTAATTACAGCGCATCATCGGATTTATGCTGTGTTTTAAGCATGACACTGATAAATTCATTGAGGGTTTCTTGATTCGAGGGTGAGAGCAGCATAAATCTCGTCACAAATTGTTCAAGTCGCAATGCAGCTTGTGTAGCTTGCGCAGTTTCTTCTTTTTTACCCTCTACTTCATATGGGTCCAGTGTTTGTTCAGCAATCAAATACAAGGACGATACAGGCAAACCAAGCGCCTCTGCCACATTTTTCAGCATGTCTGGCGTTGCTTGTTGTAGGTTGCGTTCTACTTTAGATAAATTTCCTGGATCTGTACCGGCATTCAACGCAATTTCCTCCAGCGTCGCACCTTTTTCTTTTCTGATCTTACGGATAGCTTGTCCAATTTTCATCTGGCAATTTTCCAGCTTTAGTACTTGCCAGTTCAAAGTGCTATTAAAAAATTAAATGCATATAATTTGCTTATTAAGCAAATTATTGGTGTAAATTTGCATTTGATTTATTTTTTATTGTGCATAAGAAACTTATACGCATGTATGTATAAAAAAATTAATTAATTGGTTAATGTAAAAATAATAACAA
Source organism: Oxalobacteraceae bacterium (assembly GCA_021151485.1). Taxonomy (GTDB): domain Bacteria; phylum Pseudomonadota; class Gammaproteobacteria; order Burkholderiales; family Burkholderiaceae_D; genus JAGKXB01. The sequence continues at coordinate 13,973 of JAGKXB010000040.1, forward strand.
ATTAATGAAGAACTAATGACAAATTAATGACGAACTAATGACAAATGATTAATCACATTCAAGAAAGATTTGGTCTTCACTGGCCAGGCAAGGCGGCTTGTAGAAAATTGATACAACAACCTGCAATTGCTACTTTGTTAACTATGCGGGAACAATCGGTTGATTTTGATACGAGTAATAATTTGATTATAGAGGGCGATAATTTAGAAGTGTTGAGATTGTTGCAAGAAAGCCATTTTGGCAAAATTAAGATGATCTACATTGATCCACCTTACAACACTGGGAAGGAGTTTATTTATCCTGATCATTTTCACGAAAACATAAAAGAGTATCTGCATAGTTCTGGACAAATCAAAGCCCAATACGACTCAGGGTCAAACGATATCGAAATTGACGGGCGTTATCACAGCAACTGGCTCAACATGATGTATCCGCGCTTATCTTTGGCTAAGAATTTATTAACCGAAGATGGCGTGATGTTTATTTCTATTGATGACAATGAATTAGCGAATTTAAAAAACTTATGCGATGAAATTTTTTCTGCTGAAAATGCGATAGGTATTTTTGTTGTTAATTCAACCCCTAATGCACGAGACTACGGCCATATAGGAAAAATGCATGAATACGCCTTGATGTACGCAAAAAACGCAGCGAGGGTGAAAACCAATCGCATACCTGAGAAAAATAAGCATTTTAAATATCAGGATACCTTGGGAGGTTTCAATCTTCACCCTTTGTACAATAGCAACGAAGCTTTTAACTCCACCAATCGCCCCAATTTATATTATCCATTTTATTTAAATCCCAATCGGATCAATGCGCAGGGCTTGTATGAGATTGATTTGGATAGGAACAATAGCCATCCACATTCCGATTTAATTGCAATATATCCACCAAAATCCAAAAAATCCGGTACCCAATTTGTTTGGCGTTGGGGTAAAGACAAATCCAGCAGCATGTTAAATCAAGAAATTGTTGGTTATAAAACCAGAAATGGCGAATATCGCATCATGCAAAAAATGCGGCACCAGTCAAAAATATTGCGCTCATTGCTAATCGATACGCTATTTTCTACTCGCAGAGGTACGGCGGAAGTTGAGGAGTTGTTTCACGAGAAAATATTCAGTTTTCCCAAACCAGTGAATTTGATTAAGCAATTTTTAATTGCGGGGAGTGAGCCTGATTCTATTATTTTGGATTTTTTCGCCGGTTCCGGTACCACAGCACATGCTGTCATGGAGTTGAATCAGGAAGACAAAGGGGGGCGCCAATTTATTTTGGTGCAAATTCCCGAGCCTACCAATCATCCTATTTATCCAACTATTGCCGACATTACCCGTGAGCGCGTGCGACGTGTGGGGGAGAAGTTAAGAATGGGGAGCGCTAAGCCTGCTTTGGACCTGGGTTTTCGGGCTATGCGTTTGTCACATTATCAATCTTGATTTTGCCTTTCGTTGAGCTAGGTTGGCGTAATTGTTTTCATCGCCGGCAAATAAATTATCCGATCCCCATGCCGTATGCATTCAATCGGATAACCCAAAGATTGGCTTAATGTTTCAGAACGCATGATGTCAGCAGCCGGTCCAGCCAGCCATTCACCATTTCCCATCAACAACATGGCATGCGTGGCGATGCTTTGCGCTAGATTGAGGTCGTGGCTGATCATGACGATGGCTTTGTCGGCCTGTTGGCATAAATCATTCAACAATTGCATGACGCTGATTTGGTGGGCCAAATCCAAACCGGTGGTCGGTTCGTCCAGCAATAACAATGGCGTGTCTTGCGCTAGGATGGCAGCGATGGCGACGCGTTGGCGTTCTCCACCGGATAGCGTGCGGCTGTCGCGTTGGGCTAAGTGGACGATGTCTAATTTTTCCAGGGCTTGCTGTACTGCTTGGTAATCAGCGTTGGATTCCCAATTTCCCCAATACGTGTTGTCCTGGTATGGATAACGTGCGGTCAGGAGGATTTCTATCACGCGGTAGCCAAACGCATCGCTGGATTGTTGTGGCAAAAAGGCCCGGTGGCGTGCCAGTGTTTGTGGATTCCATGTTGCCAGTTTTTTGCCGTTGAGTTGTATGTGGCCGCTATTGGGCTGATGCAGATTGGCTAGTGTGCGCATTAAGGTACTTTTGCCTGCACCGTTACGCCCGATGACGCACCAGCATTCTCCCGCTTGTATTTGCCAGTTCAAATCCGTGATAAGAGATTGATCCTTGGTTTGCAGGGATAAGCTATGTGTTTGCATATTGCTAAAAATTAGGCTCATTATTTTTATT
>JAGKXB010000014.1 GCA_021151485.1 Oxalobacteraceae bacterium
ATATTTGCTACCAATCAACAACATAGTAACCAACAACAAAATCAAATGATGGTGTCGTTATAGAACAACAAAACTGTCCGTTAAAACGGGGTAACTCCACGCCGGCAAAGGTCTTCAACGCAATGAAAATGTCCAACGCCTGCCGGGACAGAAAAACCAAGTGTGGATTACGCCGCTTCATCCTTTCCTTGGGGATCGTCCAAAGGGCCTCGCTGAAATTAATCTCGCTCCAGGTTGCATTGGTCAGCTCGCTCTTACGCACCATCGTCAGCAACAGCAACTTGGCCGCCGCCCTTATTGATGGCGTCGTACCGATCCGTTCCATGTACTGATACATCAGTCCAATTTCATCTGGCGTCAATGCGCGGTCCCGAGGCTCGAACTTGGCGATGGTCGTAGGACGTACCATTTCGGCCGGGTTCTCGACCTTCTGGCCGCGCTCAATGGCCCATCGATAGACCTGCAGGACTACCTCTCGTGAGTGAACAGCCGTCGCCGGCGCACCGCGCTCCACAATCGCGTCGGTCAACGCCCGAAGGTCCTCGTGCGTGATCTCGGCCAGCTTTTGATTCCCAAACTTGGGCTTCAATTCGCGCTCGTACACGGCCCTACGCATGTCGCGGGTAGAGTCGGCCATCTGATAGCCACGCAGCCATTTTTCCGCCCATGCGCCGAATGTCTCGGCATCCTTCACGCGGGCCTTGTCCCTCGCCTTCTCCTTCGCCGGCGATTTGCCGGCGGCAATCATCTTCTTTGCCTCGCCCAGCTGCCCCCGTGCTTCAGCCAATGTGATGCCGCCGACGCCATAGCGCCCAAACGTAAGCGTCTCTTGGCGACCGTTGATCGAATAGTTGTAGCGGAACGAGATCGAGCCGGCTTTCGTTACGGCCACATATAGGCCATCCCGGTCGTTCACCTTGCAAAGCTTGTCCTGTGGCTTGAGATTGCGAAGTTTGGTATCGGTCAGCATGGTATCTGTTCAGCGAAAGGCTCGAAATACCATGATCGAGAAGGTAGGAAAATTCACGTATAAGGACTTCAATTTCAATGACTTACACAATTTCGATACCATGACGGCGTTCAGCGCCTTCGCATGGTATCGACCGCCGATCATGGCATCGTTGTGAGATCATACCATTAAGAATGCCATGAAAAAACATTGCTTAACCGTGCCAACCGTTGCCAGACAGTGCCAGACAAAATAACAAAAAAGCCCGTGAAATCACGGGCTTAGGTGTGTTTTACTGCCTGTTAGTGCCAGCAGTTGCCAGACATCAAATCATTCCCACTCAATCGTAGCCGGCGGTTTCCCCGAAATATCATAAACAACCCGATTAATCCCGTGTACTTCGTTAATGATGCGGTTGGATACTTTTGCCAACAAAGCATGCGGTAAATGGGCCCATTGGGCAGTCATGAAATCTTGGGTTTGGACGGCGCGTAAGGCTACGACGTATTCGTAAGTGCGGCCGTCGCCCATGACGCCGACGGATTTGACTGGGAGGAAGACGGCGAAGGCTTGGCTGGTGGCTTCGTACCAGTTCTTGGGGATGCCATTGTCTTGCCCTACTTTGTCTGCGCCTTCGGTTGGAACGAATGGAGTATTTCTTAATTCTTCCAGGAAAATCGCATCAGCCTGGCGGAGTAAATCGGCGAATTCTTGTTTGACTTCGCCCAAAATCCGTACGCCCAAACCTGGGCCTGGGAATGGGTGACGGTAAACCATTTCATACGGCAGGCCGAGCGCTACGCCCAGTGCGCGAACTTCGTCTTTGAATAGTTCGCGTAAGGGTTCTAGCAATTTTAAGTTCAATGTTTCTGGCAAGCCGCCAACGTTGTGGTGGCTTTTGATGGTGTGGCCTTTTTTGCCTTTGCCAGCGCTTTCAATAACGTCGGAGTAAATGGTGCCTTGGGCTAGCCATTTGGCATTCTTACATTTGGCTGCTTCACTTTGGAATACGGTGACGAATTCACGTCCGATAATTTTGCGTTTAGCTTCGGGGTCGGTGACACCGGCTAAATGCGACATGAATTGATCAGCGGCATCAATACGAATGACTTTCAAGCCTAGGCTGTCGCTGAATACGTCCATGGTCAGCTTGCCCTCATCCAATCGCAACAGGCCGTGATCGACAAACACGCAAGTCAGTTGATCGCCGATCGCGCGATGGATCAAGGCGGCGGCTACGCTGGAATCCACGCCACCAGATAAGCCTAGGATCACTTCATCATCACCGACTTGTTGGCGGATGGCTTCGACAGCGACGCTGATGTAATCGGGCATATTCCAATTGGATTCGCAGCCACAGATTTGCGTCACAAAACGCGTCAACATCTCTTTGCCTTGCAGCGTGTGTGTGACTTCGGGGTGGAATTGCACGGCGTAGAATCGTCTTTCTTCATCCGCCATGCCGGCGATTGGGCAATGCTCGGTGGAAGCCATCAATTTAAATCCAGGTGGCATGTCATGCACTTTGTCACCGTGGCTCATCCACACTTTTAACATGCGGTGGCCTTCTGGGCTGATAAAGTCTTGCAAGTCGGCGATTAAAGCACCCTCGCCGTGCTCACGCACTTCAGCATAGCCAAATTCTCGCACTGCGCCGATTTCCACATGGCCACCAAGCTGCGCTGCCATGGCTTGCATACCGTAGCAAATACCTAATACGGGTACGCCTAAAGTAAAGACGGCTTCTGGCACGCGTGGTGTATCGCCTTCTATCACGCTATTTGGGCCACCAGACAAAATGATGCCAGCAGCGCCGTATTCACGAATAAAGTCATCGCTCACATCGTAAGGATGCACTTCAGAAAACACACCCGCATCTCGCACGCGGCGAGCAATCAGCTGGGTGAACTGGGAACCGAAATCGAGGATAAGAATTTTAGAAGGCATGATGAGATAGGATTAAATTGGATACATAAAAAACATAACACGTGATACACGTCATAGAGGAAACATGGCCAATATGACAAATAACACGTGTTATGGATGTATTGCTACTAATACTGATTACTCGGCGCGGTAATTAGGCGCTTCTTTTGTGATTTGTACGTCATGTACATGCGATTCGCGCATGCCGGCGGAGGTGATTTCCACAAATTCCGCTTTTGCGTGCAATTCATCAATGGTGGCGCAACCGCAATAACCTAGCGATTGTCGCACGCCACCGACCAATTGATACAAGATCGCCAACACGCTGCCTTTGTAAGGAACGCGCCCTTCTATGCCTTCTGGCACGAATTTTTCTGATTTGCTTTCCGCATCCTGGAAATAACGATCAGCCGAACCATCTGCCATCGCGCCTAAGCTGCCCATTCCGCGATAGGATTTGTAGCTACGGCCTTGGAACAAAATCACTTCGCCAGGTGCTTCTTCCGTACCGGCAAACATACTGCCCATCATCACGCTGGAAGCCCCTGCTGCTAATGCTTTAGAAATATCACCTGAAAAACGAACACCGCCATCCGCGATACAAGGCACACCCGTCCCCTTTAAGGCCTCTGCCACATTTGAAATAGCTGTAATTTGAGGAACACCCACGCCAGCAACAATTCGGGTGGTGCAAATCGAACCTGGGCCGATGCCAACTTTCACCGCATCAGCACCATAATCAACCAATGCTTTTGCAGCAGCGACAGTAGCAATGTTGCCACCAACGACATCCACTTGCGGATAATGGGTTTTAATCCATTTCACACGATCCAGAATCCCTTGCGAATGACCATGTGCCGTATCAACGACTAACACATCCACACCAGCTTTAACCAACAAATCAATCCGTTCATCATTATCAGCACCAACACCAACGGCGGCACCAACCAACAACTTACCGTAGCTATCTTTTGACGCAAAAGGATGCTCGGTCGATTTTTGGATGTCTTTGACGGTGATTAAACCGCGTAATTCAAACGCATCATTAACGACCAATACGCGCTCCAAGCGATGTTTGTTCATCAGGCGTTTGGCTTCCGCCAAATCCGCACCTTCTTTAACAAAGATCAGCTTCTCACGTGGCGTCATTTTGGCGCGCACTTCAGCATCAAGCTCTTCTTCGAAACGTAAATCACGATTAGTGATGATGCCAACGACTTGCTTGCCTTCGACTACAGGAAAACCACTGATGCCGTACTGCGCAGTCAATGCCAGCACGTCTCGGATTTTCGTAGAAGGAGGAATGGTAATTGGATCACGCAACACGCCCGATTCAAAACGCTTGACCTTGGCGACTTCGCGCGCCTGTTCTTTAGGCGTTAAGTTTTTGTGGATGATCCCGATCCCACCTTCTTGCGCCATCGCAATCGCAAGGCGTGCTTCTGTCACGGTATCCATAGCTGCGGACAGCAAGGGAATATTCAACTCAATATTGCGTGTCAGGCGAGTTTTAAGGGAGGTATCTTTAGGGAGGATGTTCGAATAAGCTGGAACGAGCAACACATCATCGAAAGTGAGTGCTTTTTGAAGTAAACGCATGATAATTCCTATAGGCGCAAAACGAGATTATACAGAAAAAGTGCCAGGCCTGATGTCATGCAAAATTTTGCGGATCAAAGCGATCGTATGAATTAGCACAAGTAAATAGTCGATTAATCTGGTGGACCCTGATACAAACAGTGCCTCCATAAAGAATGACCCTACAAGAATTGCTACTATTTCGTAGGTGCACCCCTTGTGGGTGCCCTGACATTCAACAAATTCCCGCTAATTTCAATGCTTCCAGCAACAAAGCAGGATCACCCGCTGCCAGTTTTTTGCTATCCGACAAGGTTTGGCGAAATATCCGCGCACCATGCATGCCAGTGGTTAAGCCCAGCATATGACGTGTAATGCTATTGAGCTTTAATCCGCTGCCATTTCTGCCATGCAAAGCCAATTGTTGCTGGATATAAGGCAACATTGCTTCTATCACTTCAGTACGCGACTTCGCTGGTTGTGATGTTTCAATATCCGCGTAATAACGCGCATCAAAACCCGCCATTAAATACGGATCATGATAAGCAACTCGCCCCAGCATTACGCCATCAACGTATTGCAAATGCAGATCAATTTCTGCCTCTGTTTTGATAGCACCGTTAATGATGATTTCCAAATTTGGAAAATCACGTTTGAGCTGATACACAAAATCGTATTTCAAGACGGGTATTTCACGATTTTCTTTGGGGCTTAAGCCTTTTAAAATCGCATTGCGTGCATGGACGATGAAAGTTTCACAACCAGCATCAGCAATCGTTCCCACAAAATCACGCACAAAGTCATAGGTTTCAATGTAATCAATCCCTATTCTATGCTTGACGGTGACATCAATGGAGACGGCATCGCGCATGGCTTTGACACAATCTGCGACCAGATTTGGTTCTGCCATCAAACAAGCACCAAACGCACCTTTTTGTACGCGCTCTGAAGGGCAGCCGCAATTGAGGTTAATTTCATCGTAACCCCACTGCTCACCTAATTTGGCACTTTTCGCCAAATCATCAGGATCACTACCACCTAACTGCAATGCAACCGGATGCTCCTTCTGATTGAAGTCGAGATGGCGTGCCACATCGCCATGAATGAGTGCCCCCGTTGTGACCATTTCTGTGTATAACCAGGTGTGACGAGTAATTTGGCGATGAAAAAAACGGCAATGACGATCCGTCCAATCCATCATGGGAGCAACACAAATCCGCCTCGGTGGGTAATTATTTGATCTCATTCGAAATGAATTAAATTGCATTAAATTAAATTAAATAGGTCGATAATTTTACGTTTTTATATTTTTACAAGTTTATAACGTTCATTTTCCTCATGTCATAAACTTGTCATAATTCTGCAATATAGTTCGTTCGTTTATTTAACATTCTATTTTTCAACCACTAGGAGTAGGCATGGGCATTCAGCCATTTTTTAAATCTCTGGTAGTCAAAGCAGCAGCGACAACAACCGTATTCATGTTTTCTTCTGTTTCAGCATTAGCGGCAGATATGACTGGCGCGGGTGCCACTTTTCCATATCCTATTTATGCCAAATGGGCAGAAGCTTACAAAAAAGCAACCGGCAATGGCTTAAATTATCAGTCGATCGGTTCTGGTGGTGGAATTAAGCAAATCAAAGCAAAAACAGTTGATTTCGGTGCTTCCGATATGCCTTTAAAGGCCGAAGAGTTGAAAAAAGAAGGCTTAGTCCAATTCCCTGCGATTATCGGTGGTGTGGTACCAGTCGTCAATTTGCAAGGTATTAAACCAGGTGAATTGAAGTTGACAGGTCAGGTTGTTGCCGATATTTACTTGGGCAAAATTACCAAATGGAATGCTGCTGAAATCACCGCGCTTAATCCAAAATTGAAATTGCCTGCAGACCTCATCACCGTTGTACATCGTGCAGATGGTTCTGGTACTTCTTTCCTGTTTACCGATTATTTGTCCAAAACCAACCCTGAATTTAGCAAAACAGTTGGTGCAGGCACGACCGTTAAGTGGCCCGCTGGTGTGGGCGGTAAAGGCAATGAAGGTGTAGCTGCTTATGTCCAACGTCTCAAAGGTAGTATCGGCTACGTTGAATATGCCTATGCGAAAAAGAACAAAATGCAATATACACAGTTGAAAAATCGTGATGGCCAATTTGTTAGCCCAGATGACGAGAATTTCAAGGCTGCAGCAGCTAATGCGCATTGGGTAGCAAAAGATACGAAAGATAATACTGTGAAATCGGTGGATTTTTCTGTTGTGTTGACCGATCAAGAGGGTAAGCTCAGCTGGCCTATTACTGGTGCATCTTTCATTTTGATGCATGCAGGACAAGATGATGCGACTAAGGGAAAAGAAGTATTGAAGTTTTTTGATTGGGCCTATAAAAATGGCGGCGCAATGGCAACGGAGTTGGATTACGTTCCCTTGCCTACCGAAGTGGTCAAACTTGTGCAAAATTCTTGGAAAACACAATTAAAAGATAACACTGGCAAAACAATTTGGTAAGATTCTGCCTCCTTGATTATCCTAAACGCGGGCGATGTGACACAATTCGCTCTCGCCCGTATTTAATGCACAAGCAATGAGCACAAATCTCTCTTCCTCTGTCAGTGATCTCGTAATGGTAACGCCAATAGATGACAGTATTGGTACGCCAAAATTGGAAAATAAAATGTTGCTTGCTACAATGCGCCGACAGCGGTTGCAAGATTTTTTCTTTCATAAAGTGACGCTAGCGTTTGCGCTCAGCGTCACTTTAGTTTTAATCGGTATTATCATTTCCCTTTTGATTGGCGCTTGGCCTGCCTTTCAAACATTTGGTCTCGGATTCATCACCACTATTGAATGGGATCCTGTCAACGATCAATATGGTGCCTTGATTGCAATTGTTGGCACGCTTGCCACTTCTCTGATTGCGCTTTTGATTGCTTTTCCAGTTAGTTTTGGGATTGCCTTATTTCTCACCGAAATTTGCCCTGTGTGGTTACGTCGTCCTATGGGGACGGCAGTAGAGTTATTAGCTGGTGTCCCCAGCATTATCTATGGCATGTGGGGTTTATTTGTTTTTGCTCCATTTTTTGCTGACCACATACAACCTGCTCTTCAAAATACTTTGGGTCATTTGCCTTTAATTGGTGCGCTTTTTAGCGGTCCAATGATGGGGATAGGCATCCTCACAGCGGGTTTGATTTTGGCTGTGATGATTATTCCTTTCATCGCTTCTGTCATGCGTGACGTGTTCGAAGTCGTTCCTGCCATATTGAAAGAATCTGCCTATGGTTTAGGTTGTACAAAATGGGAAGTGGTACGCAAAATTGTTTTGCCCTACACAAAAACAGGCGTTGTTGGCGGTGTGATGCTGGGCTTGGGACGTGCTTTGGGTGAAACCATGGCGGTGACTTTTGTGATTGGAAATTCCAACAAGCTATCGTGGTCTTTGTTCTCGGCTGGCAATAGTATTGCATCTACTTTGGCTAATGAATTTGCTGAAGCAGAGTCGAAACTACACGTTTCCTCTTTATTCGCATTGGGTTTGATTTTGTTTGCGATCACTTTCATCGTTTTATCCGCAGCAAAACTCATGTTGATGCGTATGTCTCGCAAGGAAGGTAAAAAATGAACAACTTTTCCTTAGAGGCAGTTAGTTTGAATGCGATTTATCGTAAACGTTTACGTTGGCACAAAATAGGTATCACACTTTCTTTTTTGGCCATGTCAGTTGGACTTTTTTTCTTGTTGTGGATTTTGGCAACTTTGCTGATGAAGGGCTTTGGTGCGATTAGTTTGTCCATGTTTACTCAATCGACACCAGCACCTGGCAACGATGGTGGCGGTTTATGGAATGCTATTGTTGGTAGTGTGATGCTGGTTGGATTGGCAACGGCTATCAGCACGCCAATTGGAATTTTGGCTGGAATTTATCTGGCTGAATACGGTGAGAAAAACTGGTTTGCACAGGTTACTCGTTTTGTCGTCGACATCATGTTATCCGCACCATCGATTGTGATTGGTTTGTTTGTTTACGCGATTTATGTTGCCAACCTTAAACATTTTTCGGGTTGGGCGGGTACGTTTGCTATTTCTTTAATTGCGATTCCCGTTGTTGTGCGTACCACTGACAATATGTTGAAACTGGTGCCTAAAAATTTATTGGAAGCTGCTTTTGCTCTTGGTGCGCCACGATGGAAAGTTGCGACAATGATACGTTTACGTGCCGTCAAGGCGGGTGTGGTCACCGGTGCGCTGCTTGCCTTGGCGAGAATTTCTGGCGAAACTGCCCCGCTGCTATTTACCGCATTGAATAATCAATTTTTCAGTACCAATATGAATATGCCGATTGCTAACTTACCAGTTGTCATTTATCAATTCGCCATGAGTCCATATGACAACTGGCGCTCTTTGGCTTGGGGTGGTGCCTTGTTGATTACCTTTAGCGTACTCACTTTGAACATACTTTCCCGCACTTTGTTCCGCCAAAAAACGCCTCATTAAGATTAAAACTAAAACACTGTTATTAAGAATCATTAGGAATGCCATGGACAGCATAAGCGATATCAACAATGCCTCTAGCCCTAAAACCACGATAGAAATTTCTGGGTTGAATTTCTTTTATGGGAACACGCAAAGTTTAAAAAACATCAATATGAACATCCATGACAAGCAAGTCACTGCTTTCATTGGACCATCAGGCTGTGGCAAATCGACCTTATTGCGCACGCTTAATCGTATGTATGACCTGTATCCAGGTCAACGTGCGGAAGGCAACATCATGTATCAGGGTTGCAACATCCTAGCACCAGGACAAGATCTCAATATATTGCGTGCCAAAATCGGCATGGTATTTCAAAAACCGACCCCATTCCCCATGTCCGTCTATGACAACATTGCATTTGGCGTCAAACTTTATGAAAATTTGTCAAGAGCAGAAATGGATGAGCGCGTCGAATGGGCGCTCAAAAAAGGAGCGTTGTGGGATGAAGTAAAAGATAAGTTAAACAAAAGTGGCTTAAGTTTGTCTGGTGGTCAACAACAACGTTTGTGCATTGCTCGTGGTGTGGCGGTAAAGCCGGATGTCTTACTACTAGATGAGCCGACTTCTGCATTAGATCCTATATCAACTGCCAAAATCGAAGAGCTGATTAGTGAGTTGAAAAAAGATTACACCATCACGATTGTGACCCATAACATGCAACAAGCTGCACGTTGCTCGGATTACACGGCGTATATGTATTTAGGCGAATTAGTGGAATTTGGTGAAACGGATCAAATTTTTATGAATCCCACCAAAAACGACACCCAAGACTACATTACTGGGCGCTTTGGCTAAAAATTGCAACTTTTGCATTTAATATTATTCATATTATTAATATTGATCTCAATACCTCAGTACTTTATTACCCCAGTACTTTAGTGATCGATACGGAGAAACATTATGTCAGGTGAACATTTATCAAAACAATATGATATGGATCTTGAAACTATACGATCCAAAGTGTTGTCTATGGGCGGATTGGTGGAAACACAATTTCTCGATGCAATTGCCAGTTTCCGTAATGCTGATGTGGCACGTGCTGAACAAGTTGTCAAAGGTGATGAAGCAGTCAATCAACTTGAAGTCGTATTAGATGATGCTTGCAATCATTTAATCGTACGACGTCAACCTGCCGCTAATGATTTGCGTACGGTCATGGCGAGTATCAAAATCATTATTGATTTGGAACGTATTGGCGATGAAGCAACTAAAATTGCGCGCACAGTAATGAATATGCATAACCGTAGTACGACTATTAATAATCATTATGAAACCATACGCGTGATTGCTGATAGTGCAACCAATATGTTGCATGATGCTTTGGATGCATTTGCTCGCTTAGATGAAAAACAGGCAATCAATTTGATTGCACAGGATGCCATCATTGACCACGAATTTCGTTCCATCATGCGTAACTTGATTACTTTTATGATGGAAGATCCACGCACTATCTCTACTGCCCTTGATACTTTGTGGATTGCTAAAGCGATTGAGCGTATTGGTGATCATGCCAAAAATATTGCGGAATACGTCATTTATGTTGTGCGTGGAAAAGACATTCGGCACACCGATTATGCTACTACTCAACTAGATCGCTCATAAATTAACAAATACGTAACGATATATGGGCTTAGATAAAACTACGATCTTAATTGTTGAAGATGAACCTGCTATCGTCGAATTACTAACTTTCTCTTTTCAAGCGGCCTCTTGGGATGTATGCGCTGTTGATACTGTTGCCAGAGCTTGGGAGTTTCTACAAAATCGCACACCAGATTTGATTTTGTTAGATTGGATGCTGCCAGATCAAACCGGGTTGCATCTGTTATCACGCATACGAGCAGATCGGCATTTTAAAAAATTGCCCGTCATTATGTTGACGGCGAAAAACATGGAAGAAGACAAAATCGCTGGCCTCGATAATGGTGCAGACGATTATGTCAGCAAGCCTTTCTCACCACGCGAATTAAGTGCCCGTATCAAAGCCTTGTTAAGACGAAAAAGTCCAGAACATACGGAAAATTGTATGGCTGCTGATGCCGTTGTGTTAGATCCTAACAATGGCTCTGTCACAGTGAGTAATCAAAAAATTGAGATTGGTCATGCGGAATTCAAACTCTTAAAGTTTTTTCTAGCACATCCAGAAAGAGTGTTTTCGCGTAGTCAGTTACTCGACAAAGTTTGGGGAGATCACGCAGTGATTGAAGAGCGCACTGTCGATGTACATGTTTTGCGCTTACGTAAAGCGCTGGGTGAGGCGGACTATTTGATCAAAACCGTGCGTAGTATGGGATATATGTTATCTACCAAACAATCCTCTAATCATCGTGACGACGCTTAAAAAATCATGAAGGTTTTTTTATCGTCTTTATCTTCTCTTTCTTTTTGGCTGCCCCCACTCATACGTTTTATTTGTATTTTATTTAGTGCTGGTTTGACCTATTTTTTCATCGGGCCAAGAGCGGGATTAAGTGTTGCGTTGGCTATTTTATTATTCATCGTCATTCAACAACTCTCTTATCTATACAAATTAGATGCATGGCTGAAACATCCAGGAAGCACGCGCTTACCGAATGGGTGGGGTGCGTGGACGCCTGTTTTTTCCAGCTTGTATCGCCTGCGTCGTGATGATGGAAAAAATCAAGCGGAGCTCAGTGAATGGCTAGCGCGCTTTCGTCAGGCGATGCATTTGTTACCAGATGGTGTAGTGATTATGGATACACTTTTATGTTTGGAATGGTGCAATCCTGCAGCTGAAAAACATTTGGGTATCAAACTGGAAAAAGATCAAAACATGCGCGTGACCAATGTGGTTCGACATCCTGATTTTATTCAGTACATTAGCACGGGGGATTATAAGGAACCCTGCACTTTGGCATTGCGTGAACGTACGCTAATTGTGCAAATCATTCCATTTGAAAATCGGCGTCAAATTTTGGTCACGCACGATGTGACTGAGGCCAAACAGATCGAAATGATGCGACGTGATTTTATCGCCAATGCATCGCATGAGTTGCGCACACCGTTAACGGTGATTAATGGTTTCCTAGAAATTGCTTCAACGCATCCCGAATTGGACGAAGTTACTCGGATGAATCATCTGACTTTGATGACTGAACAGGGGCAGCGCATGCAACATCTAGTTGATGATATGCTCACTCTGACACGTTTGGAATCCATCGATTATCCAGTGCGTTCAGAGCAAGTCGATATTCCTAAGCTGCTGGATCAAATTTTACGTGAAGCACAAGCCTTATCTGGTGGCAAACACGAGATTAGTTTGCATATTGATGGGCCTAATATCCACGGCAGTATGGAGGAGTTGAGAAGTGCGTTTGGCAACTTGGTGTCGAATGCGGTGCGTTATACGCCGGAAGGCGGCAAGATTGATTTGAGATGGCAAATCGTTAATACTGCTGATCAAAATAAAGCAGGTTTACAATTTATCGTCCAAGACAATGGAATCGGCATTAGTCCGGAACATATTTCTCGCTTAACCGAACGTTTTTATCGCGTAGATAAAAGTCGCTCTAGGGAAACTAAGGGCACCGGATTAGGTTTAGCCATCGTCAAGCACGTGTTATTACGCCACCATGCTGCACTCAATATTTGTTCCCAACCTGGCAAAGGTAGTACTTTTTCTGCGCATTTCCCCATGAGCGCTAAGCTCGCATCTTAAAAAATCGTAAATTAAAGATTTACATAAAATTCACATAAAACTGATATGTACTTATCTCGTTATTTTTATTCTTTGCCTTCTTTGGCTTCTTTGGCTTCCTTTTTTTCAAAACGTTTTGCCTGCATTTTTAGTTTTTATAGTGTCAGCTTAGTACTTGCTACCTGCCTTTTAAGCAGCTGCAGCAGTTTGAGCACACCCGATAAAAACATTGCTCCTGTAGCACAACCAAACAAAGTCAAAATAGGTCTTGTCCTAGGAGGCGGCGCGGCGCGTGGTTTTGCGCATATTGGCGTCATCAAAGCACTGGAATCACAAGGTATCGTGCCCGATATCGTGGTTGGCACGAGTGCTGGTAGCGTGGTCGGTGCACTGTACGCAGCAGGAAATAATGGCTTTGCGCTGCAAAAACTGGCACTGGCAATGGATGAAAGCACAATTGCGGATTGGACACTGCCCTTCTTGTCAAAGGTATCCGGCGTGCTCAAGGGCGAAGCCTTGCAAAATTACGTCAACAAAACCGTGAACAATGTACCGCTTGAGAAACTCAAAATCCCTTTCGGCGTCGTCGCAACGGATATGAACAGTGGCCAACCCATCTTATTCCAAAGAGGTAACACCGGCTTAGCAGTACGCGCCTCCTCCGCTGTTCCTGGTGTTTTTCAACCAGTCAAAATCGGTGATCGCACTTATGTCGACGGCGGCCTGGTCTCGCCCGTACCAGTCAAATTTGCCCGTGACATGGGTGCAAATTTCATCATCGCCATCAACATTTCATCGCAACTAGACACACAAGCAGCCTCCAGCTCCATCGATACACTATTACAAACTTTTTCTATCATGGGACAACGCCTCAACCATCATGAGTTGCAACAAGCCGATATCGTGATTCAACCCAATTTGGGGCATATGAAAGGCAATGATTTCAATGGCCGCAACACAGCTATTCTTGCTGGCGAACAAGCCGCTTTTGCACTAATGCCGGAAATTCAGAAGAAATTGAATATTAAGAAAATGGGTGGGGTTTATCCATAGCGGAGAAACTTAAAACCGTCGTCCCCGAGTGCTTTAGTCGGGGATCCAGTAGCTTTTAGCTGTAAACAAGGAAAGACTCTGGATTCCCGTCTAAACCCGTGGGAACGACGGAGGCTAACCTCTATGTACTCGTTCCCGCCGCAACTCAAATCGCTCCCAATCCCACAACAAGACCCTATAATGCGCACTTCCTTTAACCGGAAGGCACCTTATGGCAATCAGAGTCGCGCTGCATCATCAAACTAGTTATCAATACGACAGGTTAGTGAATCTATCACCGCATGAAATCCGTCTGCGCCCTGCTGCGCATGCACGTACGCCGATTTTGTCTTATTCGCTGTCGATTCAACCAGCAAAACATTTTATTAATTGGCAACAAGATCCTTACGGCAATTACATTGCGCGGGCTGTGTTTCCTGAAAAAACGCGCCAGCTGGATTTCACGGTGGATTTGATTGCTGATATGACGGTGATTAACCCATTTGATTTCTTTGTTGAGCAATATGCGGAGAAATTTCCTTTTCACTATACCGATCAGTTAACTTTTGAACTTGGGCCTTATTTAAAAACCGATGTTGCGATTGATATTGCTAAAGCAGAACCAGCAACGCCTTTGCTAGATGTATGGATGAGCAATGCACAACGTGAGTTGATGCAGAAAGACATCAGCACCATTGATTTTTTGGTTGCGTTAAATCAACGTTTACAGCGTCATGTGACTTATCTGGTGCGTATGGAACCAGGTGTGCAATTACCAGAGGAAACCTTACGGATTGCTTCAGGATCTTGCCGTGATAGCGCCTGGTTGCTGGTACATATTTTGCGGCGTTTTGGGTTGGCTGCGCGCTTTGTGTCAGGGTATTTAATTCAGTTAAAAGCTGATGTGAAATCGCTGGATGGGCCTAGTGGTACCGAGGTGGATTTCACTGATTTGCATGCCTGGACGGAGGTGTATATCCCTGGTGCTGGTTGGATAGGATTAGACCCTACCTCTGGCATGTTGACGGGTGAAGGGCATATTCCCTTGGCATGTACTGCCGTTCCCTCTTCCGCAGCGCCAGTCACAGGGTTAAGCGATGTGAGCCAGGTGGAATTTCAACATCGCATGACGGTGACGCGCATTCATGAAGATCCCCGTGTGACCTTCCCCTATAGCGATGCGGACTGGCTGCGTATCGATCAACTCGGTGCTCAAGTTGATGCTGATTTGATTAAGCAAGATGTGCGTTTGACGCAGGGTGGTGAGCCGACTTTTGTGTCGATTGATGACATGGACGGTGCGGAATGGAATACGCAAGCACATGGTGATAAAAAGCGAGAACTGGCCGGTCAATTAACGCGTCGTTTGAAAAACCATTACGCGCCTGGTGGCATGCTGCATTTTGGGCAAGGAAAATGGTATCCAGGCGAACCATTGCCACGCTGGGCATTGAATATCATTTGGCGCACCGATGGTGTACCGATTTGGCAGAATGACGCCTTGTTTTCCAAGGAAGATGAAAAGGATGGCTACACAGCTGTTGAAGCACAGCAATTCGCACAAACGCTAGTCAATCAACTTGCGCTGCATCCGGCTTGCTTAATCCCTGCTTATGAAGATGTATGGTCACAGGTAAAAATTGAACAACGCTTGCCTGCCAATCTCGATCCGCTCAAAAGCAATTTAAAAGATCCAGCAGAACGTCAACGCTTGGCACGTTTACTTGAGCAAGGTTTAGGGGAAGTTGCAGGTTATGTGATTCCATTAAAACCGCAGGAACAAACACAAACATCATCAACATCCTCATCCCACATTACCGCTTGGCAAACCAGCAAATGGCCATTGCGACGCGAGCATTTGTACTTGATGGAAGGCGATTCTCCTCTAGGTTTGCGCTTACCTCTGCATACCCTGCCCTGGGTATTGCCGGATGACATTGAACCTACTTTTGAGCGCGATCCTTTTGCTGAACGTGCCGAATTGGCTGATCCACATAGTGTTAAAACACGTGACGATCAAAATATCCATCATGACCAACCTTCGGCGCGTGAAGTGATTCACACCGCTTTGTGCATACAAGTACGTGAAGAACGTTTGCATGTGTTTATGCCGCCATTAACGCACTTGGAGGATTATCTAGCGCTGGTGGCGAGCATCGAAAAAACTGCTACCAAGCTGGGCACCAAGTTATGGTTGGAAGGTTATCCTCCGCCACGTGACCCACGTATCAAAGTACTCAGCGTGACACCGGATCCTGGTGTAATCGAAGTCAATATTCATCCGGCAAGTAGCTGGAAAGAATTAGTCAACAATGTCACCACGCTGTACGCAGAGGCTCGTTTGGTGCGCTTAGGCACAGAAAAATTCATGCTCGATGGTCGTCATACCGGCACCGGCGGCGGCAATCACGCCACTTTGGGCGGCGCGACAGCACAGGATAGCCCAATGCTGCGCCGTCCTGATGTGCTGAAAAGTCTGATTACTTATTGGCAAAACCACCCTGCTTTGTCTTATTTATTCTCTGGCACTTTTATTGGCCCGACCAGCCAAGCGCCACGGGTGGATGAAGCACGCGATGATAATTTGTATGAATTGGCGATTGCGTTCCAGCAAATGGACAAAGTCTTGCCTACGATGGAAGAAAGTCAGCGTCCTTGGATGGTCGATCGTTTGCTGCGCAATTTGCTGGTTGATATGACGGGGAATACGCATCGCAGTGAGTTCTCCATCGATAAGTTGTACTCACCCGACAGTTCCACTGGCCGTTTAGGTTTAGTGGAGTTCCGCGCCTTTGAAATGCCGCCGCATGAAAGAATGAGCTTACTACAAATGCTATTGCTACGTGCATTGGTGGCGCATTTTTGGCGCAAACCATATCAAGGAAAGTTGATTCCGTGGGGGAATGCGCTGCATGACAAATGGATGTTGCCGCACTTTATTGCGCAGGATATGGCGGATGTGGTGCAGGATTTGTGCGCGGCTGGGTATGCGTTTGAGGAAGACTGGTTTCATCCTTTCATCGAATTTCGTTTTCCACGTTATGGCACGGTGGCTTATCAAGGCGTGGAGATGGAATTGCGCCAAGCAATTGAACCCTGGCATGTAATGGGTGAAGAAATGAGCAATGGTGGCACAGCTCGTTACGTGGATTCATCGGTAGAACGCTTGCAATTACGCGTGCGTGGCTTAACGGATAAACGGCATGTTGTGCATTGCAATGGCCGCTTGCTGCCTTTGCATCCGACGGGTGTTCCTGGTGAATACGTGGCAGGCGTGCGTTTTCGTGCCTGGAGCCCGTGGTCAGCACTGCATCCTAGCATTGGTGTACAAGCGCCGCTCGTATTTGATTTGATTGATAGCTGGAGCAATCGTGCAATCGGAGGCTGCACTTATCACGTCATGCATCCTGGCGGTCGTAATTATGAAGACTTCCCTGTGAATGCAAATTCTGCAGAAGCACGTCGTTTTGCCCGCTTTGTTGGACATGGGCATACGCCTGGTTCAATTGGTGATCGAACTCTTCAGGCTGAAGCGTCATTGAATCCCAGCTTCCCTATGACCTTAGATTTGCGCTGGCAAACATCAATTTAATTTACCCATTACACCCAGTCATTTCCACAAGAACGATGGCAATACGGAAAAACTTCAAACCGTCGTCCCCGAATGCTTTAATCGGGAATTCAGTGGCTTTTAGTAGTAAACAGAAAAAACACTGGATTCCCGCCTAAACCCGCGGGAACGACGGAGGTTAATGGACAATCTGCGTTAATTTATTCATTGATTTTAATGACTCCTCTCAATTTACTAACTAGTTATCCCATCGCCCAAGATCGTTACGACGAGATGTTTGATCCTGCGTCGCAAGTCAGACCACATTGGCAAACCATGCTGTCTTATTTGCAAAATGAAACCGTGGAATCGATGCAAGAGCGTCTATATTCTGTGCAGCGTCAGGTGTATGAAAATGGTGTGACTTACAACGTTTATGCTGATCCTAAGGTTAAAGCTAAACAAAAATCATGGGATTTGAACTTACTTCCCTTTATTTTGCCGCATGAAGAATGGGAACATATCGAGGCAGCAGTCATACAGCGCGCCAACCTGATTAATCAAATTCTGAACGATGTGTATGGCGAACAAAAAATGTTACAGGAAGGTTTGCTGCCAGCGGCTTTGGTACATGGCCACCCCAGTTTTTTACGGCCTTGTCATGGCATCAAAAAAACTGATGATATTGCACTGCATTTTTATGCAGTCGATTTGGCGCGTGCCCCCAACGGGCAATGGTGGGTCGTTGCTGACCGCACACAAACTCCTTCTGGTGCTGCGTATGCATTGGAAAATCGCAACATCATTTCACGCGCACTTCCGGAAATATTTCAAGATTTAAAGATCGAGTCTTTAGATTCTTTTTTCACCACATTCCGAGACAGTTTGTCGCATTGGGGACGTATTTGCGCAACCCAATATGGCAACGGTAGAAGCGATGATTTCACTTTGTCAGCTAACGAGGCCCCTTTAATTGTCTTGCTTACGCCCGGGCCACATCATGGTGCTTATTACGAACAAAGTTATCTGGCGCGTACCCTAGGTTATCCATTAGTCGAGGGAAAAGATTTAACCGTCCGCAATGGGATGGTATGGATGAAAACGCTAGGCGGACCACAGAGGGTGCATGTTATTTTGCGTCGTGTGGATGATAGTTTCTGCGATCCGCTGGAATTAAATTCTGAGTCAATGTTGGGTGTGGTCGGCTTGGTTGAGGCAGCACGCCGTGGCGCAGTATTAATCGCCAATAGTTTGGGGTCTGGTTTGCTGGAATCTGGTGCCATCTTGGGATTTTTACCTAATCTGTCGCAACGCTTGCTGGGAGCACCACTAAAAATGCCATCGGTTGCAACCTGGTGGTGCGGTGAGCCAGCTGCGTTGGAGGATGTCATACAGCGACTTGATCAGTTGGTTATCAAATCTGTATTCCCTCATTCAAGGGAAAGTCAAGTATTTGGCCAAGATTTGATCGGTGCTGAACGTGTCAAATTGATTGATAAATTACGTGCCACACCGCAAAACTATATTGCACAGGAGTTAGTGCATCTTTCACAAGCTCCCATTTGGCAATCAAATACCACTCAAAATTCTCACTCTATTGGTTTATCTGCGTCAGCAATTGGTTTGTGTGTATATGCTTGCGCGACCCCCAACGGCTACGTCGTCATGCCGGGTGGATTAACGCGCGTTGCGACAGGGGCAGATACACGCGTTATTACCATACAACAAGGTGGATCGAGTAAAGATACATGGGTGCAATCCAAATCAGCCAACTATCACTATCAGTCTGATGTGCAAATTGACCGTAACGTGGACATAAGTGTGATCAATTCATCGTCAATTGCGCAAAAAAAGCATGCTCATACAGTCGTACGTAGCGACACCCATCTATCTAGTCGATTGGTAGAAAACTTGTTTTGGTTTGGTCGTTACAGCGAACGCTGTGCCAACGTAAGTCGTTTGATGCGTACCACGCTGGATTTTTTACTGAAAGTTTCGCCTGAACATCGTGGTGCTGAATGGCCCACTATGCAAACTTTGTGTCGCTATTTCGATTTAATTAAAGGCAATATACAAAGTGTCGACAAACCAGAATGGGAAGTGTTGCATAGCTCATTTGCATCAAAAAACTGGGGATTAAGTAGCAATTTACAGCAGTTGCATGCCATTTCATCTAGCTTACGTGAGCGTTTGTCGCTCGATAATTGGCGCACATTAAATCAGTTAGTGCATCGAGTACACGCAATACAGACAGTGCACGCAGGTCAGGTTAAACGTTCTAGAAAATCTTCTAACCTCGCTGAAACAATCAGATTTCTGGATGAAATTATCAATACATTGATGACCTTATCCGGTTTTGCTTTAGATGGTATGACCCGTGATCATGGTTGGATTTTTTTGGCAATCGGGCGCCACCTCGAACGCTTGCAATTTTTATGCACGGTATTGCAACACGCGATGCGCTTGCCAGCTGATAGTACGCTCGACTGGTTGCTTGAGATGATGGATAGTATTGTGACTTACCGATCGCGCTATATGGCGCGTCCAGAGTGGCCACTGGTGATGGATTTATTAATTTTTGATGAAAACAATCCACGTTCTGTAGTATTTCAATTGCAGGCTTTGCTCAAATCATTAGAGCATTTGTCTCTACAATATGGCCCCTGCGGTGCCAATATTTTCCTCCCGTTGTTATCACAATTGCACGCAATTGAATCAGATCATGATTTGCATTTCGGTAATGAACCACTGCAACAATTACTCACCAAACTCAATACGGCAAGCTATAGCTTGTCCGACCATATCAATTTGCGTTTTTTTAGCTATAGCGGTGATGTTAATTACAATAGTTTTATCGAATGAGTTTTATGAACCCCATGAATTCTATGAATAACATGAACGATAACAATTCGCACAACAACACGGCGTCGATTCTGTATCGCGTCGTGCATGAAACGCAGTACCGATATCAACAAACCGTAACATTGTCGCAGCAATATCTGCATCTGACGCCTCGTTCATTTGCTGCGCAACAAAGTTTGTCACACCAAATCATGATCGATCCCAACACAGAAGATTGGGCACGGCACATTGATTATTTTGGCAATCACACCAAACACATTACCATCAGCATGCCGCATCAAAGCTTGTTGATCAAAGCAGAATCCAATGTCGCGGTTTATCCACGTTTGTCGTTAGAGCAAATCACACATTCTAGTCATTCTGGCTATTCGATTTCATGGGAAAACTTGCGTGATTACCTCAAAAATGCCCGTGGCCCGATTGCCCCAGATTTATCGGAAGCCCTACATTTTTTATACGACTCACCACATATCACTTGCAATGCTGAACTAGCACAATTTGCCGCCGCCAGCTTCACCCCCGGGCGCATGTTGTTAGAAGCCGCATTAGATTTGACCTATCGCATTCACCATGAGTTTGAGTTTGACCCCAAAGCCACCACCATTTCCACGCCCTTAAGCGAAGTTCTGTCAGGTCGCCGCGGCGTTTGCCAGGATTTCGCACATCTCATGATCGGTTGCCTACGCAGCCTTGGCCTGCCCTGCCGCTACGTAAGCGGCTACATTTTGACTATGCCTCCTCCAGGCCAACCCCGCTTGATAGGCGCCGACGCCTCCCACGCCTGGGTCTCCGTCTTTTGCCCTGATTTAGGCTGGATTGATTTCGACCCCACCAACGCCTGCCTGGTGCAGCAAGAACACATCACCGTGGCATGGGGACGCGATTTCAGCGACGTCACACCGATGCGCGGGGTGGTCCTTGGCGGTGGTGAGCATGAGTTGGATGTGCAGGTGACGGTGTTTATTGGTTAGGTGATCACAATACCTAACTCGGCTTGTGTTTACTCATTCTGCCTCCCCTAATGGCAATACCTTGCGCTCATAACTGATTTCAAAACCATCCGGCACTGGCTTAAATGGCTTACGGGGGGAACGGTAGCTGCTCTGAAACTGGCGCAGTGCCTGAATGTCGATTTCGCCGATCACACAATAGTCAGTGAGACCACCTTTGACCCGCAACACATCACGCTTCCAGCTTTCTTGGAAGGGTGCACGGATACGGCTGTCACCATACTGTCTGTCATTGCACTGAATGATATACGCGTGCATATCCAAAGCTGCAGATTCGACCAATGCGTTAAAGGTTTCGGTGTCCTGATTCCACTCTGGCACGAACAAAGCATCAACTTTGCCACGCAGTGCGGAACGATAGCTGATATTGGTCAGCTCGCTGCACACCAGCATGGCAAATCGGAAATCACCGTGCTGAACTATTGGTGGAATGCCGTTTTTCCAACACGTTTCTGGCTTC
Source organism: Oxalobacteraceae bacterium (assembly GCA_021151485.1). Taxonomy (GTDB): domain Bacteria; phylum Pseudomonadota; class Gammaproteobacteria; order Burkholderiales; family Burkholderiaceae_D; genus JAGKXB01. The sequence goes on from JAGKXB010000014.1 coordinate 21,556, forward strand.
ATCTCAAGTCCTGCCAGACGTAAAAGCTCTCGCTCTTCGTGCAAAGCCGGGCGCTGTTTGTCCTGACGGTAGATCATGAGTGATGGAAAGCCTAATCCGTCATGCGAAAGAGCTGCCCACACCTGATTGCGCACCAAAGACTTGCCAGCATGCAAATATTCAATACCAGTAATCAACGAAATACCTCGGCGTTGTAATTTGCGTGCAATGCGAATGAACCAGTGTGCTGGTAGCGCCAGTTCCGGCAAGATAAGGTAGCGGCTGTCATGCGGCTGGGCGATTACACCATCCAATAACCGGTTCAGTCTGGCGTAACGATCTGCATCTGGATCAATAGAACGAGTAACGGCTGCGGTCCAGCTATTCAAATCTGTTTGCCAACTGGAGACTGCAATGCCGTGTTTACGTGACATAGCATCGCCTGGGATCTGCAACACGCCATGTTTGTCAAAACATGGCGTTTTTTCTTCGAATTTGAAACCGCGCAATGCCTGCACCATAGCCCGCATTGATGCCTGTCCTTTTGCGGTATATGCATCCTTGTTCAAGATGAACAGTTCGGACACATCAAAAGGACGCGTGGCAAAGAACAGTCCATGTGGCCGTTCACTGAGCTTAGCCCACTTGGCAAGTTGCAAGGTGCCATCTAGCACGATGTCTGGCAGTAGATCAGCCACTTCATGGCAGTTGGAGATGGTATTTCGGGCTGGAATGCCGCGTTGGGCGACCATTTCCGATGGCAAACCGATGAAACGGAATGGCATGTGCGCCAGATCAAAAGAGAACAATCATGCCTGATAGGTCTGATAGCCTTTCACAGAAAACTGTCGAGGTAAAAATTCGGCCCCTGGGACTAGTCCATCATGCCAATTGGCCATGTGCCTTTCCCATCCCTGCTTACCTGGTTTAGAAAGTCGTGATGGAAATGCGGCCGTAATGTTTTCAAGCACACTATTGAAGAGTTGCGCCCGCCACTTGGCGATTGCTTCATCTTCAGATAGTTGATTTTCCGATGGACAAGCTTTGATGCCGATGATGCAGTTTTCTTTGACTTGCTTGCAAAGCTCATCCAAGGCATTGATGATTTTTCGCAAATCACAGAAATCTTCGCAAGCTGTTGCCAGGCGAATCACACGCGGTAAATAAACCGCCAAATCGAAGTACTGCGGAAGTACCAAAACATGCTGGATGAAAGCAAGAAAAAAGGCCCGACGATGTTCCTGCCATGTTTCGGGAAGCAAGTCGCGTTCATAGGCTTCGAAGTCGCGCAACTTGATGGCGAAACCTGCGCGACGCATGGTTAACGCATCGGCTTTGCGAAGGTTGTCAGCAACCTCGCCATCGCTTTGTGTTGCGGCTAGTAGGTCTGTGCCGACATGGTTAGGTGAGCGTGGTAGCCGAGGCATGGCTCGCCACTCGCTGGCACGTTCATGAATCTGATGAGCGATAGCATCCACCAGTGTCTTGCCTGAGTCACCTGCCAGCATGAACACTTTATTCTTGGCATTGGCGAAGCGAATTTGACTCTTACACTCGCCTAGCAAATAGCCAGGCTGGAAAGCGATTTCCTTTGGCGTTTTTTTCTCATTAACCCAGGCGAGATTGCCATTCGCTCGATCAAATAGCCATGCCCATAACTCATCTGTGGAGCGAAAGTCTGCGCCGTTTTCCATTACCAGCAGAATGTCGTCAACGTAGCGACCGTAATACAGCGGCACCACTTGCTGCTCAATAGCCCGGTCAAGATCAATCAATGCCACGTTGGCGATCACGGCAGATGCAGGAAGCCCTACCGGAAGTCCCTTCTTCAATGGAGTTTTTGCTGCCCATGCCTGCAAGGCATTTATAAAGAGACGATGAAGTTTAGCCTCCTCATCGTTGAGACTTAATCCCAGCACATCCTTGACAAAAGCCGGATCGAGCATGAATTGGGGATTAAGTTCGTGATAGAACGAAGTGACATCTGCTGTGAGCGCAACGATCTTTTTGCCTGCGTCCAGCGCCGTGCGCATGGAATTGATCCCGTTATCACGCCAATCGCGAAAAGGTTTCAGATAGGGTTCAAATGACCCTAGTGAGAATTCATGGATCTGGCCATTTTGAGTACGACGCAAACGATTGCCTTTAGCGCAGTCTGTCAATTTTTCATCAAATAAATGACCAACTTTTAGTATCCACAACGTGGACAGCACATGAAAATCAAGACTGCATTGGGCCATCACCCTAAATTCGGCTTTCGGTTTTGCAACATCATCCTGACTTGCTAACAAGGCGCAGGCATACGTCCACTCCTCTGCCGGAGAAGAAAAGATCAAGCCATTACCATTTTTTTCCTTATATTGCTTCCAACCATCCATGTTCACTGACTTTGTATTCAGCGTCCAAGTACCAATGAAATCTGGCAACGTCACCCAAGATTCGTCGTCACCATTGATCCGTGCCAGCAAGAAAGACAGGTGTGTGTGAAGATTTTCCTCGTAGTTTGCAATTGCATCCAGAGACGCATTGGATGAGTAATAAAGATCAACCTTGGTTTTTCGATAAGCTATCCCGAGGTTTTTAAGAGAAATCATTCACTACCCCCCTTCTTGCTGTTGCAACTGCTGCAAATCGCTTTCAATCTCTTCTACAGTTGGTAATGCGCCCTTGAGATTGTCTGGCAATGCCTCGACCAGATTGTATTCACTCACACCCATCGGCTTATTCATGTCGCGCAGGGCAAACTCGACCTCAATGTTGTTTTTATCGCGGCACAGCAACAAGCCAATTGTGGGCTGGTCGTCATCGCGTTTAAGCAGGCTGTCCACTGCTGATAGATAAAAGTTGAGCTTGCCAGCGTATTCAGGGATGAATTTGCGGTTTTTCAACTCCACCACCACGTAGCACTTCAGTGTGATGTGATAGAACAACAAGTCGATGTAGTAGTCGTTGCCCGTAATTTCCAAGTGGTACTGTCGGCCAACGAAAGCAAAGCCCTTGCCCAGTTCCAGCAAAAATTGGGTGATGTGCTGAGTAAGCTGGCGCTCCACATCCAGCTCGTTGTACGGTGCTGTCATGGCCATGAAGTCGAAAGTGTATGGATCTTTGAGTGTCTGTTGAGCCAGATCTGATTGTGGTGGAGGCAAAGTACGGGAAAAATTGGTCACAGCCTTACCTACACGAGCATATAAATTAGATTTGAGTTGTAGCGCCAGCACGTCGCGACTCCAACCATGTTCAAGCGTTTGACTAAGGTAAAAATTGGCTTCGGCCACGTCACGGCACTTGGTGAAAATCAGGATGTTGTGCCCCCAGGGTATTTGGTCAACAGGCTGTTGACCAAATGGTGTGGAGGTGCCGCCGACTTTGAATGCTTCTTGCTCACTGGCATAGAACTGAAAAAAACGCAGGCAATATTTCAGGTTAGAGGACGATAAACCTTTCAAGTCAGGAAAGGCTTTTTGCAAGTCTGCCGACAGTTGAGTAATGAGTTTGTCACCCCATTGACTTTGAGCCTGTTTGTCTGCAATCAACGCCCCCAACTCCCGATAAAACAAAATCAACTCACGGCTGGCCGCCATTGCCACACGCAAGCGAACGGAGGCAATACGTTGCTTAATAGTGTTGAGCAAATCTTGATATGCGGCCAGCTCGTTGGGCTGAAGCGTTAAGGGATTAAACATGGTGGGCTCAGTCATGTTAGTTTGCATTAAAAAAGCCGCTACGAGAGCGGCCCCGGTAAGACTTGAAGCATTCGCCCGGATAACTTGAATCTTGCCCGACGCACAAATACTTCGAAAATCATGCTAGCACAAATTGATCACTCTAGTTTTGATGCACACACACTTTGTGATCATCCCAGAGCCCAATCCCCCCTCGTTTTTATTTCTATAAAGCAAATTCCTTGCTACACTACGCCGCTCTCACGAGGAACCAGGAAATCTCCCCCATGCTTAAATTTTTCGACGAAATGTACCAGGATGGTACTGACACTGTGCGTCAGCATTATCAAGAATTTGCTAAATGGCTTGCTGTGCAGGCGCCTGAAACGATGGCGCAAAAGCGGACTGAAATGGATTTGATGTTTCGTCGTGTTGGTATCACGTTTGCTGTGTATGGCGATGATGCGGGTACGGAAAGATTGATTCCGTTTGACATCATTCCACGCATTATTTCCGCCATGGAATGGCAGCAGCTCAAGGCTGGATTGATACAGCGCGTGCAGGCGTTGAATATGTTTATTCACGATATTTATCATGAGCAAAATATCGTTAAAGCAGGCGTGATTCCCGCTGAACAAATTCTTAAAAATGGTCAATATCGACCAGAAATGCAAGGCGTTGATGTGGCGGCCAATATCTACGCCCATATCGCCGGGATTGATATCGTACGCGCTGGTGCTGGTGAGTTTTATGTGCTGGAAGATAATCTGCGCGTACCTTCTGGTGTTTCTTATATGCTGGAAGATCGCAAAATGATGATGCGACTTTTTCCTGAGCTATTTAACAAAAACAAGATCGCACCGGTCGCGCATTTTCCTGATTTGTTGCTGGACAATCTACGTTCCGTCGCACCGCTCGGCATCGTCGATCCTACCGTCGTCCTCATGACGCCTGGCATGTATAACTCGGCGTATTTTGAACATACCTTCCTGGCGCAACAAATGGGGATTGAGCTGGTAGAAGGCAAGGATTTATTTGTCGATCAGGACGTGGTGTATATGCGCACCACTCGCGGCCCTAAGCGGGTGGATGTCATTTATCGACGGATTGATGACGATTATCTGGATCCACTGGCTTTCCGCGCTGATTCCGGTCTAGGTGTGCCTGGTTTGTTATCAGCTTATCGCGCAGGCAATGTCACACTCACCAATGCGATTGGTACTGGTGTTGCTGATGACAAGTCGATTTATCCTTTTGTGCCTGACATGATTGCGTTTTATTTATCAGAGCAGCCAATTCTGAAAAACGTCCTTACCTACCAATGTCGTAAGAAAGAAGATTTAGATTACACGTTGGCCAACTTATCAGATTTGGTGGTTAAACAAGTCCATGGCGCTGGTGGCTATGGCATGCTGGTTGGACCTGCGGCTAACAAGCAGGAGATTGAAGATTTCCGCCAGCAATTACTCGCCAATCCAGAAGGCTATATTGCGCAACCAACTCTGGCGCTATCAACCTGCCCTACTTTTGTCGAATCTGGCATCGCGCCGCGCCATATCGACTTGAGACCTTATGTATTGTCGGGAAAAACTATTTCGCTGGTGCCTGGTGGTTTGACACGTGTGGCATTAAAAGAAGGATCGCTAGTCGTCAATTCATCACAAGGCGGTGGCACCAAAGATACTTGGATATTGGAGGTTTAACATGCTGAGTCGCACAGCGGATCATTTATTGTGGATGGCTCGGTATATTGAACGAGCAGAAAATGCAGCGCGCATGCTGGATGTCACGGTACAAACTTCTTTAATCCCTCAACCGATTGAAATTGCCGAGCAAGGTTGGCGTGCCATGTTGGGCATCTCCAAACTGCAAGAAAAGTTTGATGAAAAGTACGACTACCTCACGCCTAAAAACGTGTTGGACTTTATGGTGCGGGATCCCAACAATCCCTCTTCCATCTATTCTTGCCTGATGAGCGCAAGAGAAAACGCTCGCGCAGTACGTGGCCAGCTCACGACGGAAGTGTGGGAATCGCATAATACGACTTGGCTCTTGCTGCAAGATCGCTTGCACGATGGTTTGCTGGAACAAAATCCCAGCCAGTTTTTTGAATGGGTGAAATACCGTTCCCATCTATCACGCGGTGTCACCATCGGTACGATGTTGAAGGATGAGGCTTTTTATTTCATTCGCTTGGGTACGTTTTTAGAACGCGCAGACAGCACGGCGCGCTTGCTTGACGTTAAGTTTTATGGCGCAGAAGAAAATAAAAACGTGAATACTGAAGCCAATACGCAATTCGATTTTTATTATTGGACCGCGATTTTGCGCTCAGTTTCTGCGTTTGAGATTTATCGCAAGGTATACCGCGACGTGATTACACCAGAACGCGTCGCTGAACTGCTCATGTTGCGCGCCGACATGCCGCGTTCTTTGTTGGCTTCTATGGATGAAGTGGTCGCCAATTTAAAAGAAATTCGCAATGACTTATCCAGCGAGACCGAACGCCTGGCTGGCAAATTGCACGCGCAATTACAATTTGATTCGATAGACGATATTTTGGAAGCCGGATTGCATGATTATTTGACGCAATTTTTAGAGAAAATCTTTGAATTGGGCCAACGTATCAGCCGTGATTTTTTGGTGCATTCGACTACATAAATTTAATAAAACTTAATAAAACTTAATAAAAAACTATGACTTATTGCGTTGCAATGCATCTTGATGCTGGACTGATTTTTTTATCAGATTCTAGAACCAATGCCGGGGTGGATCACGTCAGCTCATTCCGTAAAATGAGCGTGTTTGAAAACCCAGGCGATCGAATGATGGTATTGATGACAGCGGGCAACTTATCCATTTCACAATCAATACGACAAATCTTGGCCGAACCTGGCGAAGGTAAAAAAAATATCTGGACCGCAACTTCCATGTACGAAGCCGCACAAATTGTCGGCGACGCGGTGCGCACTGTGTATGAAAGAGACGCTGCCGCTTTAAGAGAATTTGGGGTTGAATTTAACGCCAGCATGATATTTGGCGGCCAAATTCAAGGTGAACGCTGCCGTTTATTTCAAATTTATTCAGCAGGTAACTTCATTGAATCCACTAATGAAAATATTTATTTTCAGGTAGGCGAATCCAAATACGGTAAACCCATTATCGACCGCGTCGTTACTTTTGGCACTAGCCTGGATGAAGCGGCGAAATGTGCTTTGATTTCCATGGATTCCACCTTACGTTCAAACATTTCAGTCGGTTTACCGCTTGATTTACTGGTTTATGAAACGAATGAATTGACCGTCAACCGTTTCGTCACCATCGACGAAAAAAATCAATATTTCCAAATGATCCACAATACTTGGGGTCAGCAACTGAAGAGGATTTTTGAAGATATTCCTGTCCCAGTTTGGAGCGATGCAACATCACCCGCCACACCTGACACGCAAACAAGCGACAACAATCCAAATAATTTAAATAACGATAGTGCCGTACCGCTAGTTGCCATGCAATCGCTACCTGAATAAATAAATTTGTCTTCATCATGCCCATGTCAAACCAAAAAAGTGACGATTTAGAAAGTTTGATGAAACAGTCCCAAGCGGGTGACCAGCATGCCTATGCTGCTTTATTACAAAAAACGGCACGTTTGTTACGCCCATTTTTGATGAAGCGCTTAAGCTTTACTAGCGATGTGGATGATGTTCTACAGGAAATCTTAATTTCCATTCACAAAGCCCGCCACACCTATGATGGCAATCGTCCTTACACACCTTGGGTTTATGCAATTGCGCATTTTCGATTGCAAGATTATCTACGCACGCACTACGCCGATCAGCTGCATCAAGCTATTGATGTGGATACGCTAGAAAATAATTTGTCACAGCCTGTAACCGAATCGGACATGACTTACGAATCTATTCATGTAGAGGTGCAAAAGCTGCCTGAGAAACAAGCAACCATCTTGCAATTAATGCATCAAGATGGTTACACAGCCAAAGAAGTCGCAGAAAAGATAGGCATGAAGGAGTCTGCCGTCAAAGTAGCGGCGCATCGAGCTTATAAAATATTAAAGAAAACGTTGCAAAGATAGTAAAAAATAATGGGGAATGTCGATGAAAAATATCGATGATTTAATTGAAAAACTCGCACAAGACACGGCAACAACCAAGCCTGTATCCCATCCATTTGTATTAAGTTTGCAATGGATGTGTGCGTCGGCTATTTATCTTGTCATCTTATTTACAGTGCTCGGCTTACGTTCGGACGTATGGCAAAAACTGCAGGATCCATGGTTTGTCGCTGAAATCGTCACACTACTCGCTATTTTTCTTAGCACATCATTGAGCACCGCTTTGTTGGGATTTCCAGATTTACATCAAAAACGCTATCTAGCTTTTATTCCAGCTGGCGTATTTTTATTGTTTTTATTATTTTTAATCGCAGCCTGTTGCCTTGTCCCGATTGCACCACTTCCAGCACACGGTAGCGAATGTGCCTTAGCAATCACAGCAATGGCTTTATTGCCTGCGACATGGATGTTTTATTCCATGCGTCATTATGCGAGTACGCATAATGCGATTGCTGGCAGTACCACCTTGTTATCAGCTTTTAGCGTCGGCGCATTGTGGTTGCGTTTGTATGAGTCCAATGATTCGATTATGCATGTCATCGCTTGGCATTATTTTCCTATGCTAGTCGTTGGCGTAGTTGGTTTGTGGTTGGGGAGATGGTTGTTGAAATGGTAAGCATGCTGCTTGACCTATCATTGACATCGATCCTTGCACCAATGATAAAATTCTCCTATGAGGATGAATAAAATCACACGACAGTTTGCTGCCTGGATCGCATGTTTTGCGATTCTATTAGCTGCACTGGCGCCATCGATTTCTCAAACTTTGCATGCTGCGGAACGTTCTAACATTTCCTGGATGGAAATTTGTTCAGCAGCTGGTGCTAAGTTGATCAAAGTGGCGGATGATTCTTCTTCTCATCCTACTTCGCCAGCCAAGAAAAACATCCATTCCGAGAATTGCGCATTTTGCTCTACACACGCAGGATCGTTCGCGCTTCCACCTACGGCATCCTTTGTTTTTTCCATCGTTACTGTGGCTAATGTCTTCCCTCCTCTTTTTTATCAATCTCACCGTCCTCTTTTCATTTGGACAATCGCACAATCACGTGCGCCTCCGCTTGCTTCCTGATTATTGCTAAGCATTAATAAGTCCAAATAGCTTTGTATCTTTACAAGGTTATTTTGTTGTCGTTTTAATAAAAATATCAGGAAGTTGTATGAAATTTCGTTTAACACCCATCGCCGCATCGTTGCTGGCTGCTTTTTCCACCTATGCATTAGCAGAATCAGAGTCACCGTTACAGTCACAAGTCAAAACCTTAGGTACGGTGACTGTAACCGGTGGCCAACCTAGCTCCTTGCCTTCGCAAATCCCCACCACCATGGAAGGCGTCACAGGCAAACAAATTGAAGAAACCATCAACGCCACTGATAGCGAAGATGCCTTGAAATACTTCCCCAGCCTGCTGGTGCGCAAGCGCTACGTAGCGGATTACAACCACGCCGTGCTGTCCAGCCGAGCTTCTGGTACCGGCAATAGCGCACGTTCTGCGGTGTATGCCGATGGCATTTTGCTCTCCAATTATTTGGGAAATGGCGCCACTTACGCACCACGTTGGGGCTTGGTCACACCTGAAGAAATCGATCGTGTCGATGTGATGTATGGCCCGTTTTCAGCAGCGTACTCAGGCAACTCAGTCGGTGCTGTCGTGGATTATGTGACGCGTATGCCAACCAAACTGGAAGCGCATGCCAAGGTCAGTTATTTCTCAGAACCATTCGATCTTTACAACAGCAGCACGACTGCGCATGGCTTGCAAAGCAGCGCGTCGCTAGGCAACAAAAGTGGCGATTGGTCCTGGTGGTTCAATGCAAATCACACCGATAGTCATGGTCAGCCACTCACATTTCCTACCCGTGCCATCAGCACCACAGCGCCCGCCGCAGGAGCCGTTGCCGTCAATGGCGCCGTCGCTGGATTGGATCGCACCAATACGCCTTGGTGGATTTTGGGTACAGCAACGACCTACCATACCGTGCAAGATCACTTCAAAGCCAAACTGGCGTATGACTTTTCTCCCACCATCCGTGCCAGCTACACCTTCGGTTATTGGCAAAATACATCAGAAGGTCGTCCAGAAAGCTACCTGACTAACGCCTTAACTGGCGCCCCTGTTTACAACGGCCCAATCAGTATTAATGGCAAGGGATATACCTTAGCAGCGAGTGATTTCAATCTCAGCAATGAATCGCTGCAACATATGATGCACGGTTTGTCGGTTAAATCGAATACGCAGGCAACATGGGATTGGGAAGTCGCCGCCAGTATGTATTCCTACGGCAAAGATCAATTGCGTACGGCAACGGTTGCATTGCCGAGCGCTTTATCTGGTGGCAGTGGCACCATCCAGGATCAAGATGGTACGGGTTGGAACACGCTAGCGTTCAAAGGTACTTGGCGCCCACAAGGCATCAAAGGCGAGCATATTATTGATTTCGGATTGCAGCAAGAAAGTTATCAGCTGCACATCCTCAAATCCAATATTGCCGGTAATTGGATGAATGATGATGCTGGCACATTAGCGAACGAAGTCGGTGGTAAAACGCAGTTACGCAGCTTCTACGCGCAAGATCGTTGGACGCTTTCTCCCAAATGGCAGGCTGTGCTTGGTGCCCGAGCAGAAAACTGGCAGGCTTGGAATGGTTTTACCCGTTTTTCCGCGACCAGCAATGCAACGTATGCCGCACGTGATGAGAACTTCATCTCACCCAAAGCCGCACTTTCCTACCAATGGGCTGGCGATACCGTATTGAAAGCTTCCACTGGTAGAGCAGTTCGGATGCCAACAGTCGCCGAATTGTATGGCGCGACGTCGACCACCAATTCACAGTTTATTAATGACCCTAACCTGAGCCCTGAAAAATCCTGGACAACTGAACTCACGGTAGAAAAAGACCTAGGCAATGCCCTGCTACGTCTGACATTTTTTACCGAAAATGTGCACGACTCGCTCTATTCACAAACCACGTTTGACCCCACCGCCAACAAAAATATCAGCCGCGTACAAAACGTGGGGCGGATTCAAACCAATGGCGTAGAGTTGGCTTTCAATGGCAATGACATCTTCAGAAAAGGCCTAGACCTGTCCGGTAGCATCACGTATGCCGATTCCCGCATCAAGGAAAATGCCGGTTTTGTCAGCGTTCCAGGCGACACCATCGACAAATACCAACCCCGTGTTCCGGTCTGGCGTGCCACGTCGCTCGCCACTTATCGCTTTAATCCACAATGGATGGCAAGCTTCGGTGCACGCTACAGCGGTAATCAGTATTCAACGTTGAACAATTCTGATCCCAACGGTTTTGCTTACCAAGGTGCCAGCAAATACTTCACCACGGATCTGCGCGTGCGTTACCAAATTGCCAAGCAATGGACTGCATCGTTTGGGATTGATAATTTGAACAATTACCAGTACTGGAATTTTCATCCATATCCACAACGGACTTATGTGGCTGAGTTGAAGTTTGATATGTAAAGGTACATAAAATAAAGGCACATAAAAAATTCCCCTCCATTGGAGGGGAATTTTTGACATATTTGACAGTATTTCTACTTAATCTTCCCGCCGCAAATGCGGAAACAAAATCACATCACGAATGTTTGGCGTGTCAGTAATCAACATCATCAAACGGTCGATGCCTATGCCGCAACCACCAGCAGGTGGCATGCCATATTCCAAAGCACGAATGTAATCCGCGTCGTAATACATCGCCTCTTGATCGCCCGCATCTTTCGCAGCGACTTGGGCCAAAAAGCGACTAGCTTGGTCTTCTGCATCATTCAACTCAGAAAAACCATTGGCGATTTCACGTCCGACAATGAACAGTTCAAAACGCTCAGTAATGCCAGGCACAGTATCCGATGCGCGGGCAAGTGGTGAGACTTCAACTGGATAATCAATGATGTAAGTAGGCTCCCACAATTGCGCTTCAGCCGTTTCTTCAAACAAAGCCAATTGCAACGCCCCCAAACCAGCGATGCTTAGTGGCGCATGTTGCACATCCAGGCCAAATTTCTTCAATTCTGACCTTAAGAAATCAACATCGTGCAATTGTTCATGCGTGTAATGTGGGGCATATTTGTTAATCGCACCGACTATCGTCAAGCGCTGAAATGGTTGGCTTAAATCGAGTTCGCGTCCTTGATAAGTCAATTTCGCCGTGCCATGCGCATCAATCGCTGCCTGGCGTATGACGGCTTCAGTGAAATCCATCAGCCATTGATAATCCACATAAGCAGCATAAAACTCCATCATGGTGAATTCTGGATTATGGCGTGGTGACACTCCTTCATTACGGAAGTTACGATTGACTTCAAATACACGCTCAAAACCACCCACTACCAAACGCTTCAAATACAACTCTGGCGCGATGCGCAAAAACATTTGCATGTCCAACGCATTGTGATGCGTGATAAACGGCTGAGCCGCGGCACCACCAGGAATGCCGTGCAACATCGGCGTTTCGACTTCCATGAAATCGTTTTTTTCCATGAAGCGGCGAATCGATGACATCGCAGCTGTACGCGCTTTAAAAACGCGGCGCGTTTCTTCGTTCATGATCAAATCGACATAACGCTGGCGGTATTTGGTTTCCTGATCTACTAAACCATGAAACTTGTCTGGCAATGGGCGCAACGATTTGGTAATCAAGCGTAGCTGCGATACTTTGACCGACAATTCGCCCGTTTTGGTTTTAAACAACACACCTTCAGCGCCCAAAATATCGCCTAAGTCATAATGCTTGAACGCTTCATGTGCAGCTTCACCAATCAATTCATTAGTGATAAATAATTGGATACGACCATCCGCCTGCGCACCAGAAGCATCTTGCAGAGTCGCAAATGAAGCCTTGCCCATCACGCGTTTTAACATCATGCGGCCAGCAACGACGACTTTGACTGGATCCGCTTCTAATACTTCGCGCTCTAATTCGCCATATTGCGCATGCAAATGGGCCGCTTTATGTTGTGGTTTAAAGTCATTCGGGAAAGCAACGCCAAGCTCGCGCAGTGCCGCTAACTTGCTGCGTCGCTCAGCAATAATTTTGTTTTCATCGACTGGAATAGCCTGATTTTCAATCGTCATGATGTGTTTTTAATTTCTTAATTTTAATAATTTAATAACTTAATAACTTGGGTAATTTTGATCATTGGTGCAAGAATATTAAACGCCTTGCTTGAGTGAGGCCGCGATAAATTCATCCAACTCACCGTCTAATACCGCTTTGGTATTGCCAGTTTCAAAACTAGTACGTAAATCCTTAATGCGGGATTGATCCAGCACGTAAGAGCGAATTTGATGCCCCCAACCCACATCAGTCTTGGAATCTTCCAGTTTTTGCTGCTCGCTCATGCGTTTGCGCAGTTCGAGCTCAAACAAACGGGATTTCAACATATCCCACGCTTCAGCACGATTTCTATGCTGACTACGGTCATTTTGGCACTGCACCACGATACCAGTTGGCGTATGCGTTAAACGTACGGCTGAATCGGTTTTATTGATGTGCTGCCCACCGGCACCAGAAGCGCGATAGGTGTCGACGCGCACATCGGCAGGATTAACATCGATTTCTATCGAATCATCAACTTCGGGATACACAAACAAGCTACAAAAAGAAGTATGGCGGCCATTGGCAGAGTCAAACGGCGATTTACGTACCAGTCGATGCACGCCAGTCTCTGTACGTAAAAAACCATAAGCGTAATCACCTTCCACTTTTAGCGTAGCAGTTTTGATACCAGCAACTTCGCCATCCGATTGTTCCAAGATATCGACTTTGAAACCTTTGCGTTCGCAATAACGCAAATATTGCCGCAAAATCATCGATGCCCAATCCTGCGCCTCCGTACCACCAGCACCCGCTTGAATATCAATAAAACAATTGTTTGGATCCATGGGATTGGCAAACATGCGACGGAATTCCATGCCTTCAACCAATTGTTTTAATCCATCGGCATCTTGCTCAATGGCGAGCAACGTGTCTTCATCGCCCTCTTCTTTTGCCATGGCAAACAAATCGCTGGCATCGCGCAAATCGGCATCGATTTTTTGCAGCGTAAAAACGATCGCTTCTAAGGATTTTTTTTCTTTGCCCAAATCCTGAGCACGCTTTTGATCATTCCAAACGGTAGGATCTTCTAATTCAGCGTTAACTTGTTCGAGTTTCTCTGACTTGATATCGAAGTCAAAGATACCTCCGTAATTCAACTTCACGGTTTGTCAAATCTGCCAACAAGGCAGTTAGGGAGTTAATGCGTTCTGCTTCCATAATTGTCTTCTTTTACTATAATAAAATTACTGTGACACGGATACGGCCAAACGAGGTCGTCGGCAAACCGGCAATTATACCTTACCCCCCTCTTCAACATCGACTATCAGGTACATGACAACGTCGGTTTAAAGTAAAGAAATTGATGAAATGGCAAGGAGGATATGATGGACCAACAACTGCCAAATTTTTATTATCGAAAAGCAATCAAGTATGTCAAACCGCATTACAAAGATAGTGTCAAAGACAGCCTAAATAACATTAGAGCGCAGCAGCAAATGATAGAAGGTGGCATTGATACGTCTGAGACGTTCAAAATCATTGAAAAGAAATTGAAAAAATAAAAAATAAAAACTGAATATTAAAAGAGCCTATATCGATATCAATGTCGATATAGGCTCTTTCATTGAAGGTTTTGGGAATAATAAATTAATCACCTGCCGGCATACCTGCACTGCCTGTGTAATTATCAAATTTCGTATATTGACCTTGGAAAGTTAAGCGCACGCCACCTATGGGACCATTACGCTGCTTACCAATAATAATTTCCGCCGTACCTTTGTCAGGAGAATCCGGGTTATATACCTCATCCCGATAAATAAACATAATCACATCTGCGTCTTGCTCAATCGCACCAGACTCACGCAAATCTGACATGACAGGACGCTTATTAGGACGTTGCTCCAATGAGCGATTGAGCTGCGATAAGGCAATCACAGGACAATTTAATTCCTTTGCTAAACCTTTTAAATTACGTGAAATTTCAGAAATTTCGGTAGCACGATTTTCCCCTGCATTATTGGCTGACATTAATTGTAAATAATCAATAATAATGAGGCCTAATTTGCCACATTGGCGCGATAGTCGCCTGGCACGAGCACGCAACTCAATTGAGTTTAGTGCTGGAGTTTCATCAATATACAATTGAGCGTCATTCATTTTTTGGATCGCATGTGTCAAACGCGGCCAGTCTTCATCAACCAATCGCCCAGTACGTAATCTGTGTTGATCAAGACGACCAACTGATCCCAACATACGCATAGCAAGCTGAGCACCACCCATTTCCATGGAAAAAACAGCAACCGGCAAACCACTTTCAATCGCAACATTTTCCCCAATATTCAAAGAAAACGCCGTCTTACCCATAGATGGACGACCAGCAACAATAATTAAATCCCCTCCTTGCAAGCCAGATGTCATGCGATCCAAATCAATAAAACCTGTCGGTACTCCAGTAATATCACTAGGATTTTCGCGATTGTAGAGCTCATCGATCCGCTCCACGACTTGCGTTAGCAAAGGCTGAATTTCCTGAAAACCTTGCGCACCCCGCGCACCTTCCTCGGCAATAGCAAAAATTTTTGCCTCGGCTTCATCCAGCATTTGTTTGACTTCCTTGCCCTGCGGACTAAATGCCTGACTCGCAATTTCATCCGATACTGTGATGAGCTTACGAAGTACACCACGATCACGCACAATCTCGGCATAGCGTCTAATATTGGCAGCAGACGGCGTGTTTTGTGCCAACGCATTTAAATAAGATAAACCGCCTACTTCCTCTGCTTTTCCTATTGCATTCAATGCTTCAAACACAGTAATCACATCGGCTGGGCGCGAAATACCAATTAATTTGCTAATTTGCTGAAAAATTAATCTGTGATCATAACGATAAAAATCTTCACTGGACAAATAGTCAGCAATTCGATCCCATGCCGCATTATCTAACAGCAAACCGCCCAAAACAGATTGTTCTGCTTCAATAGAATGAGGTGGGACGCGTAATGCATCTAATTGCGCATCTATATTTTTATTTAATGACATTATTGGTTTTTATGTTATTCGTATTATCAGTATTACATCGGCAATAAAAAAGCCGGACAATGCCGGCTTTTTCTTTGTTTCGTAGAGAGACTTAAGCCTGCAGGCTTGAAACTACCACTTTAACGTCGACTACTACATCGGTATGCAAAGCAACGGAAACCGTATAGTCGCCAAGAGTTTTAAGTGGACCTTGCGGCATACGCACCTGGTTTTTCTCAACTGGAAACGCCTGTTTGCTGAGCGATTCGGCGATATCGGCATTAGTAACTGAACCAAATAAACGACCGTCAACACCAGACTTTTGTGAAATTTGCACTGTCAATGTGCTTAATTTTTCACCATAACCTTGCGCCACTTTTAATTTCTCAGCGGCTATTTTTTCAAGCTCAGCACGCTTTGCTTCAAACTCGGCAATAGCGCTTGTTGTAGCACGACGTGCTAAACGCTTTGGAATCAAGAAGTTGCGAGCATAACCATCTTTAACACGAACAACTTCACCGAAATTGCCAACATTAAGTACTTTTTCTAACAGGATAATTTGCATATTTCTCTCCAGAATTTAGGCTGTGTGCAGATCAGTGTATGGCAGCAATGCAAGATAACGCGCGCGTTTGATCGCAGTATCAACTTGGCGTTGATATAAAGCCTTAGTCCCAGTCAAGCGTGCTGGCATAATTTTGCCATTTTCCTGAATGAAATCTTTCAATGTGTCAACATCTTTATAGTCAACTTGTGCAACATGTGCTGCACTGAAACGGCAGAATTTTTTACGTTTAAATAAAGGATTTTGTTGCTTACGTTTTTCTTTAAGCTTGAGCTTGTTTTTATCGAATTTTTTACCGAATGCCATTGTTGGCTCCTGTATATGTAGTAACTAAATATTAAAAATCAATGATATGAAACACTAGGCTTTTACTATTGCGGCTTTTACGCGCCAAAAATCCAGTAAATTGATGTGCACTTCCTAATTCTGCATGATTGAATCGCCCTGAAATTTCACCTACAACCAAAGCTGTCATTTCAAACTCGACTAATCTTTCAATACCCGCTTCCATTTGTTTTGAACTATGCATTAATTTTGCAGAAACAACTGGAACGCCAGCAGGCGTATAACGTAAAATGTCACGCTCTATAATATTTGCAAAAATTTGAAGCTGATTCACCTCAAAAAACCATGACTAAAATAGCGTACTAACCGACAATCTTTCACTCTGTCAATGCAGTTGCCTCAGCACGATTATTTTTGACTTCATCGCGTTGGGTCGATTTCATAACTGGTGATGGAGTAGTTTCAGCCTTCTTCATCTTAACTGTTAAATGACGTAACACAGCATCATTGAACTTAAATGCGGTTTCGAGTTCAATCAGTGTTTCGCTATCGCATTCAATATTCATGCAAACATAATGTGCTTTTGCAAGCTTTTGAATCATGTAAGCCATTTGACGACGGCCCCAATCTTCAATTCGATGTACTTGACCGCCACGTGCAATCACACTGGCTTTGTAGCGTTCGATCATCGCAGGTACTTGCTCGCTTTGATCAGGATGAACAATAAATACTATTTCATAATGACGCATCTAAAACTCCTTTTGGACAGATTAAAAATCGCCCACCTCGGCGTCAAGACGAGTGTGGGAAGAGGAAAACCCGCAAGTATAACTGAAAGCAGAATTAAAACAAAGTAAAAAGGCGATAATTAACAACATTAGGCATTGACACAAACACTGCCTTAAACACTGGCCTCCATAAACCAAGCCTCACTAAAAAACATATCTTCCAATGCCTTACAGACATCAGGTATATCAGCTCCATTCCGTGCCATCAAATACACGGCTTCGATATCCACCTCAGGAATGCCTAAGTTTTTAAGGAAGTCTTTCAACCATGGCAAATTATTTTGATCACCTTGAACTTGATCCTGGTATATCGATTCAACCAAATAACGTACTGCATAATAAGGATTATTTTTAACCAACAATAATTTTTCATCAGCTGTTGCATCAGGCTTGAGCTCATCGATTTCAATACGCCAAGCTAATTTTTGCTGGTTTTGTTGTTTGTTTAAATAATAAAGTTGAATCCCTTTGTAGACGCGAAAACCTGCGTAAATTAAGCCCACAGTAATCACACCAAAGACCAAGGGAGGAAAAGCAAAAGACAGTGCCCCCAAAATGAGAGTCGTCACTCCAGAAGCGGCTTCCCACTTTGCTCTCAATCTTTTTTCTCTAGCCTTATGCAATACCTTTTCACGTTTCTCTCGAATGTGACTAATTAGATCTCGCTTGATTTCCGTTTCACCGGTTCGTTCTAGTGTGCTTAGCGCATCTAAATTTTTCAATGCTTCTTTCACAAGAGAAGATGCTTTTTGTGCTGAACGCCATTTCAGCAAGCCAGAAATCATTTGTAGCCCACCAGCAACCACGCCAAGAATACCTGAGGCACGTGCAAGCCATGTGACTGTGTGTACAAACATTCTTACAGCAAAAAATGTTCGCGCCGTCCAAGCTGCCAATGTGTAACGCACACCATCTATCATATGTTCAGCAGTATGTTTGTTAGCTTCCTCTAATTTATGTAGCGCGGCGCGTGAAGCCCATGCTTGTTTTGCAACAATATCAATACCCTCTGGTGAAGCTGCAGTAATTTTTTCTTGAAGAACATGCTGGACATTTACAAACCCATCTTTTGTTTTCTTACTGTTATAAAGAGCTGTTGCCGTGTGAGCTATTCTTTTTCCAACGACGTAAGTATCCAGCACACCTCCAACACCTACGATTCCAGTAAAGCTACCAGCAACTTCAAGTGGCAACACTTTATGAAGATTGTTTAGTATTGAAAAAACATTTTGAGGAACACGTGTCCAATAATTCATACCAAAAATTGGATCATGGTTAGCAGCAAACCAATTGAAGGTTGAATCCCAATAATTACCGTTTGAAGCATCACTTGTAAAAGAAAACCTCTCATCTCTTTCACTTATCGCCAGATCAGCCGTTGCTACTGCCCCTATTGTTGCTACCGTTGACACCGGGGGCTCTGATACCACCGTTGCTGGCGTTACAAATGGCAACACTACTGTTTGTGAAACTACTTCTGGTGCTACTCCGTCATACAGTATTTCTTCGTAGCATTCGAATAAATCTTGCCAAAAACTATTTAATTCTGCCAACTTACCAATGGGCTTTGCTTCATCTGAAATTGTGTCAAATTTTGTGGGTGAAGTTTCCACTTCATCCAGCGCAAAAAATTCCTCTTGATAAACCTTATCTATTTCGTGAAAAAGACTACCAATCCCTTCTATCAAAGAAGAAGCAAGATGATTTACTTCATTTTCATAAGGAAAAAGAAAATGTGCATTTGGCAATATTTTAGTCAGCATAGATGAGATCCAATAAAGTCGTTTCTATGCCCGTATTCCTTGATGCGAAAAAAAAGAAATGTCGTTTTGTACACTAATTTTGTTTGCACTTGCTGTACTTACTTCTACATTGATGTTTTTAGTTAATGCTTCGTATAATTTTTCCGCATGCAAGGCAAAAGAAGACAGTAACGAAGCAAAGCTTTGCTCATCCATCGTTTTCAGACTTTGTCTAAAGCACAACAATACAAAAGATTGCGTTGCATCCAGCGCCAATGTTGTTCCTTTTGTCCATAAACAAGATAGGTTTAGGCGTAACAAACATTGAAAAAATGATAATTGATCAATAGTTGGCAATCGCATTAGGCGTGCATGAAAGTAAACAAAATTTTTGCTGTCTACTTCAATCACAATATCGAAAACACCATAACGTATTCCCATAACGCCATTAGCATTTGATGTATCGAAAGCAGATGCATTTAATGGAATATCATATTGACGTGCATAAGCACTTAGCCAATCTTTCAATATTCTTTTTGTTTCCATCAATGCACCATTCCTTAAATTGATCTCTTTTGATTTCTTTAAAATTAATAAATAATTGACAATCAATTGGTAATTATTAGAAAGTCATCAGATTACGTAGATTCATATCAAAAGAAAACGAATGTTTCCGACATTAGATAGTTGGTTTTCGAATAACTTTAAACTAACGAGATAGTAAGGTGAAAATATGACGGTTTTATGACATATCTAGCTGATTGTTTTTAATGTGGTAACTCCGTAACTCTTTAAGTATTTTTGATTAAGTATTTTGAATATGCTTAAGTGCAAAAGTTCAATTCCCTTGCATTCGCACAAATACTGTATAAAATTACATATTTCCTTCGCCCTCCTACCTTTAAAAACAATAGTCATGTTGAAACTTACCGCACGCCAAGAACAAATCCTTAATTTGATCCAAGATGCCATCGAAAACACGGGATTTCCGCCTACGCGGGCAGAAATTGCAAAGGAGTTAGGATTTCGTTCAGCTAATGCAGCAGAAGAACATTTACAAGCATTAGCACGCAAAGGCGTCATTGAAATTGCGCCAGGTATTTCACGTGGAATTCGCTTGCGCCCGCAGGAAGGAGCACAAAAATGGGGGAAAGAACGAAATAATCTTACACAAACCATGCCCTCAATTGATGTTTATCATCATGCGGCCATGCAGCTCAACCTTCCCTTGATCGGACGCGTCGCAGCAGGTTCACCGATATTGGCACAAGAACATATCGAAACCACGTATCAAGTAGACGTTGGGCTTTTTTCGGAAAAGCCAGATTATTTATTAAAAGTGCGCGGATTATCAATGAAGGACGCAGGCATTTTAGAAGGTGATTTGTTAGCTGTTAAAAAAGCGAGCAACGCCAAAAATGGGCAGATTGTCATTGCACGTCTGGGCGATGAGGTAACAGTTAAGCGTTATCAACGGTCCGGTGCAATCATTGAATTATTGCCTGAAAATCCCGATTTCAAAACAATACGTGTCGATGTTGAACGTGATGATTTTTTTTTGGAAGGCTTGGCTGTTGGTTTGTTGCGGACGTGGTCCTAATGCAATATTGCAACACTATCAATTACTGTGATTTATAAGAAAGGCAGCACCAAACTCTCAATCGAAGCATGCGGGAATAACGATGTTTGGTTTTAGACGCTGGCCTTTCGTAGCCAATTTTTGAAATGGTGACCTTAAATTTTCGCAGCAATCAATGCGCCTAATTTGGCGATACCAGCACGAATTTTTTCAGGTGGCACTGTGACAAAACTTAAACGCAAAGTATTGGATTCTGCTGCATTGGCGTAAAAAGGTGCACCAGGAACAAAGGCAACGTTTTGTGCAATTGCTTCCTCCAGCAAATGCAAACTATTGATGTGTTTGGGCAAGGTAATCCAGACAAACATCCCCCCTTCTGGTTTAGTCCAGATTACGGAAGACGGAAAATATTCTTGCAATGCATCTAACATGGCTGAACATTGCTGCCTATACAAAGTGCGAATGGTCGGAATATGTTGATCCAAAAAACCGTCTTTCACGACCTCATAGACTACCATTTGGGTTAGTTGAGAAGTATGTAAATCAGCAGCTTGCTTGGCCAGTTCTAATCTACGCAATAGTTGTACGGGCGCGACAACATACCCCAAACGTATGCCAGGTGTTAATACCTTGGAAAATGAACCCATGTAAATCACGCCATTAGGATTCATGCTTAGCATTTTCGGCAATGGCTCACCATGGTAACTAAGTTCACCATAAGGATCGTCCTCAATGAGTGGTAAACCTAAACTAGCACAAATTTCAACTAATTCCGTCCTACGTGCGGTTGACAAGGTACGGCCAGTAGGATTTTGAAAATTGGGTAATGTATACAATAAACGTGCACCAGATGCGACCTCTGGCACTGATTGCGGCACCAAACCTAAATCATCAGTTTTGACAGAGACAAACTCGGGTCTGTAGACTGAAAAAGCTTGTAAAGCACCAAGGTAACTAGGTGTTTCAACTAAAACACGACTACCTTCATCAATCAAAACTTTTCCCAACAAATCCAATACTTGCTGAGAACCAGAAGTCATCATAATTTGCTCAGGAATAATCTTTGCACCGTCACGAGACAGTCTGTTGGCAATCCATTCACGCAATGGCCCATAACCATCGGTTGGGCCATACTGTAATGCTGCTTTGCCTTGTTGTGACAACACTCTATCAAATGCGGCTTGCATTTTTTCGACTGGAAAAGTCTCTGGCGATGGCAAACCACCAGCAAATGAAATAATTTCTGGGCGCACTGTGATTTTTAAAATTTCACGAATAAATGAGCTTTGCAATTGCTCGGCACGCTCTGCAAATCGCCATTCCATTTGGCTGGTAGGTTGATGACTCATAAAAAAGCCTTTAATTTTCCAAAATAATTAAAATTCAAACTGCAAATCAAACAAGGAATCAAATAACAATTTAAATCGTGTTTAAGCAATTTCAGCGATTAATTCAATTTCAACACACGCTCCCATTGGAATTTGGGCCACGCCAAATGCAGAACGAGCATGCTTGCCTTGCTCACCAAAAATATCAAGAAGCAACTCAGAAGCGCCATTTGTCACCAAATGTTGTTCTGTATAGTCACCGGTAGAATTAACCAAACTCATGATTTTCACAATACGCTGCACACGGTTTAAGTCACCACCGCAAGCAGCTTGCAAGGTCGCGATCAAATCGATAGCTACAGCACGTGCAGCTAAACGCCCTTCTTCTGTGGTGATATTTTTACCCAACTGCCCCACCCATGGTTTACCGTCTTTCTTAGCAATATGGCCGGATAGAAAAACCGTATTGCCAGTTTGGGTATACATCACATACGCGGCAACAGGCGTAGCAACAACAGGCAAAGTAATATTTAAAGCTTCTAGTTTTTTATAAAAAGACATAACCACGATTCCCGAAAAGGTAATGATAATAACTAATAAGAATTTATGTTTGCAAAGCAAAAATGATGATCTAAGATCCTACTAAACCAGCTGCAATATTGATAGAAAAACCAAGAATGGCAACATTAAACAAGAAACTAAGAATAGATTGTGCCATGACAGCTTTGCGCATAGAGCGCGTCATCACGCTAACATCCGACGTTTGCGCAGCGACTGCAATAGTAAATGAGACATAAAAAAAATCCCAATAATTTGGATTTTTCTCATCATCAGGAAAGCGTAGTGCGCGATTATCAACTGATGATGCATAAAAAATACGTGCATAATGCAATGTAAACAAAATTGAGACTAGACACCAAGACGCAAATACTGTCGACGCCGTTAATGCGTAACGCAACATACGATGGCTCAGAGGTAATTCTTTGACGCCAGACAATTCAAATACAATCGCAACCAAACTCGCGACTGCGGCAAGAGAGAGTATCGCCAAAATTAGCACCGCTGCTTTATCTTCCTGTTCTGCAATACATTTCACCTTCGCATGACTGGCGTGCATCATAATCGACACAATTAAACAAAGATAAAACCACACGGCAGCATTCCAACCAACGATTACTTTGCTAACTAAGCCCCATTGGGTTGGACAAATTAAAGCCGTTGTAACGCCGAGAAAAATCGAAATAGTGAGACTAAAACGAGTATGAACAAAGCGATGAATAAGATGGTTGAGATGACCTTGCATAAAGCGTTAATATCCATCGCTTGATAGAAGCGATGGATGAGGATGTTTATTAATCGTTTTGTGAGCTCGTCATCACCGTTACCGAAGATACTGGCTTCAATATCTTGACTTTGGCTTTTTGTTTTAGGAAATCAATATATGACAACATATCTTGCTGTGCGTAGGTGGTACGGATTTGCTCCTCTTCTTGCTCTTTGCGTGCCTTTTCTATTGTTGATTGAGTAACTTTGTTAATTCGATACAAACTATAGCCTTTCGATGGAATGATAACGCCGACATAAGCGGGTAATTTACTGACGTCTGCGGCCATCACAGCAGCAAGTGCCGCATCATTCAAATCTGCCGGTTTGCCACGCCCCACCATTTTGGGAACAGAAAAACCGTTTGTATCAGCCGTATTGGCAGTATTTGCTTTAAATGCGGCTAATTTCGCAAGCCCTGCTTTTTGGGCAATATTGCCTCCTTCTATTTGAATGAGTTGGTCGCGAACAATCGATTTTACTTGTTCAAATGCTTGTTTGGTAGTCGGCTTGTATTCGACAATACGTGCAGCAACCAATGTATTGGGCGCCACTTCAATTGCCTCTGTATTACGTTTGTTTTTGATTACGTCGTCAGAAAACAAGGCCTTTAACAGTTTTTTATTATTAAAAGTTGCATTTGGTGCTGCGTTAGCATCACCTTGCCGCGTCAAGTGATTGGCGACTTCGATCTTGAGGTGCAACTTATCAGCCACTGGTTTCAAACTGTCAGCTTGTTCATATACCGTGTTGGTAAAAATTTCTGCCAATTCGGCATATTTTTTTGCTGTTTTTTGCTTCTTTATTTCTTCAACAACTTCTGATTTTATTGCATCTAGAGGCTTGGCTGTAGCAGGTTTAACATCCGTTAATTGAATAATGTGAATGCCAAAATCAGACTCTACCAAGTCGCTGATTTCATCTTTTTTGAGTTTATATACAGCATCTTGGAAAGACGGCACCATCATTCCTTTACCAAAAAATCCTAAGTCACCGCCGTGTTCTGCTGAGCCTGGATCTTGAGAATTTTCTTTTGCAAGCTTAGCGAAGTCAGCTGGATTTTTACGTACCTGTAACAACAAAGCTTGCGCTTTGGATTTTGCTGCCGCTTTTTCCGTTGCTGGCGCATCTTTTTTAACGTTGATCAGAATATGCCTGGCACGTCTTTGTTCCTCTGACGTATAACGTGCCAAATTCTGATCGTAATAAGCTTTTACTTCTTGATCTGTCACAGCCAATTGCGTAGCAATTACATCGGTATTTAACACAACGTATTCTGCCTTAATTTGTTCAGGCACCTCAAAGTTAACATCGTTCTTTTTGTAATAGGCAAGCAATGCAGCTTCAGAAACATTAACTTGGGAGGCGTAGTCAGCCGCTTTTAACGTCAATTCTTGTACTTCGCGCTCCTGCCCTAAAACATCGGATAAACGAGCAAGTACAGTTTGAGGAATAAAAGCGGTAGATTGAATCGCACCGTTCAGCTGCCTCAAAATCAATTCTTCACGCAACTTTGTTTCATACGTAGTGGGCGTCATACCTTGTGCTGCTAATAATGACTTATAGCGTTCGTAATCAAACTTTCCGTCAGCATTCGCTAGGCTGGGATTATCTAAAATATTTTGTTGCAAACTCGCGTCAGCAATTGATAAATGTTTTTTATTTGTTTCTGCGAGTAATGCGCGCTGGACAATTAAACTATCTAATAAGTTACGCTTTACTTCAGGTGTATCAAACAATTGTGGATCAAAACGCTCTCCCAGTATTTGTTGATAACGCGCCATTTGCTCTCGTTGCGCGTTATCCCACTCTTGTTGAGTAATGGACTGGCCAGCAACTTTTGCAATAACGTTTTCTTTATCACCAAAACCGCTGTAACTTTGAACGCCAACTAATGCAAAAGAGGGAACAATAAACAGCAACAAAAGAAATTGCATTAAACGTTGGTGAGTGCGAATAAATTCAAACATAGTCTAAATAAAATAATAAAATAACAATGCAATAATGCGATAAATGAATAATTAATTCACTTTAATTGATACACTTTACAACAAATACGCTCTTTAAAAGAGGCACAAAAAAAGGCGAACAAGCGTTCGCCTTTCCGATTACTGAAAACTAGTTTACTGCATCTTTTAATGCTTTGCCAGGCTTAAATTTTGGCACTTTACTTGCTTTAATTTGAATGGTACTACCTGTTCGTGGGTTGCTACCAGTACGAGCAGCGCGTTGGCCAACTGAAAACGTACCAAAACCGACCAAAGTCACACTCTCATCTTCTTTTAGCGTTTGCTTAATGATATCAATCATCGCATCAAGCGCGCGTGCCGCAGCCGTTTTCGAAATTTCCGCATTGATAGCAATATTTTCAATTAACTCACTTTTATTCATTGACACTCCCCTCACAATCCTAAAACTAAAAATACGGCTTCTATGTTTGCTCTTATTGGGTGATTTTTTGATTATTTTGATCAAAAAAATCGCACCCTACATTAGACAAGTCAGACAGCCTAGTGTCAAGTCAACTACTTCATTTAAAGAAGCGGCGTAGAATGTGGGCCACATATTGCAATTTCTTTAAAGTAATTAATTACACTACACTGTTCAGTATGCTCAACATTGATCTTCACTCCCATTCTAATTTTTCAGATGGCGTGCTTACTCCTAAACTTGTCGCTACACGTGCACAAAAAAATGGTGTAAACGCCTGGGCTTTGACTGATCACGACACTGTTCACGGCTTATCGTCTGCACGTGCAGCGGCATTGGATCTTGGTATGGATTATGTGTCTGGTGTGGAAATTTCAATCACATGGGCAACACAAACTATCCATATTGTTGGTTTACAAATTGATGAAACTGAAACAACGCTAGTGCAGGGCTTAGCTGATACGCGAGCGGGTCGCCTATTGCGTGCCCGTGAGATGGCAACACAATTGGCCGCAGTAGGTATTCCCGACACGCTCAATGGAGCATTGCAATATGTATCGAACCCAGAATCTATTTCACGTACTCACTTTGCACGTCATTTGGTTGCATCAGGCATATGTACCGATATTAGTAGTGTTTTTCGTAACTACCTAGTTAAAGGCAAGCCAGGTTACGTGCTTCACCGTTGGGCCACATTGCAAAATGCCATCACGTGGATACGCAATGCTGGTGGGATTGCTGTTGTGGCGCATCCCGGTCGTTATAAATTGGATGCGATCGCGTTTAATACTTTTTTAAGTGAGTTTAAAGAATTGGGTGGCTCGGGAATTGAGGTTGTCACGGGTAGTCACACAGTTGACCAATATCAGCAATATGCCAAAGTGGCACAACACTACGGCTTTCTTGCTTCACGCGGCTCGGATTTTCACAGCCCAAGCGAATCCAGGGTAGATTTAGGCGCCCTACCGCCACTGCCTGAAAACCTCACCCCAGTTTGGCATGATTGGTTTTGAATTTTTTATTTTTTGATTTCTATACCTTCTTGATTTTTTAGGTATCAACCTCAACTACCCTAGCGTTTTAGCATAACGTTTGTTTGATCAATTTAATAAATGTTAAAAAACGAATCGCATACAAGATACAACACCACTTTTACAACGCCATTTTTCAATTCGGGAGTTTTTAATGAAACGTGTTTTTTTATTTCTTGCCACCAACATTGCAGTCATGCTGATGATGTCATTGGTGCTCTCCATTTTTGGCATTGATCGCACTATTGGTAAAAATTGACGGTGAGGCTAATGCGTTTGCCACCGGCGCATTCAAAAATTCAGCCCTCGTCGCTGTATCGACAGGCTTATTAGAAAGCATGACCCAGGAAGAGGTGGAAGCTGTATTGGGACACGAGGTTGCGCATATCGCGAACGGTGATATGGTGACAATGACTTTGATTCAAGGCGTGTTAAATACTTTTGTCGTTTTCTTCGCAAGAATTGTTGGTTACATGGTAGATAAAGCGCTTTCTCGTGGTGGAGACAATGAACGCAGCAGTGGTCCTGCCTACATGATTACAGTATTTGTTTGTGAAATTGTGTTTGGCGTCTTGGCATCACTTATCGTTGCTTGGTTTTCACGTCAACGTGAATTTCGTGCAGATGCGGGTTCCGCTAAATTGCTCGGTAATAAACAGCCGATGATCCATGCCTTGGCACGTTTGGGAGGCTTGGATTCAGGAAGTTTGCCGAAATCTTTGAATGCCTCTGGCATTAATGGATCAGGTGTTTTTGCGTTATTTTCCAGTCATCCACCAATGGAAGAACGTATTGCTGCTTTGCGTAATCTTTAATTTTCAAAACAAATTTAATGAGTCAATTTTTCCATATTCATCCGGACAATCCGCAATTACGCTTGATCAAACAAGCTGCGCAAATCATCCATGCAGGTGGCATTGTTGCCCTGCCGACAGATTCTTGTTATGCCTTGATTTGTCACTTAGATGATAAAAATGCAGTGGCACAATTGCGGCGTATCCGCAATGTGGATGAGAAACATCACTTAACCCTTTTATGTCGGGACTTAAGTGAAATTGCTGTTTATGCAAAAATTGATAACCGGCAATTTCGAATGCTAAAGACTGTGACACCAGGTCCTTACACTTTTATCTTGGAGGCTACTAAAGAAGTTCCTCGTCGTTTAAGTCATCCATCTCGAAAAACCATAGGTTTGCGCATACCAGAACATCGTATCGCTCAACTTTTACTAGAAGAAGTGGGACAACCTATATTAAGCACTAGCTTGATTCTTCCTGATGAAGAAGATCCCTTGATTGATGCAGAAGAGATACGAGAAAAACTTGAACACCAAATCGATTTGGTGATTGATGGTGGTCCTTGCGGCTTAGAAGCCACGACAGTCATTGATTTAACGGATGAAATACCCGTATTGCTACGCCAAGGCCGTGGCGATGCAACGGCATTTGGTT
>JAGKXB010000041.1 GCA_021151485.1 Oxalobacteraceae bacterium
ACCGGACATTACTGGGCAGCGAGTTTATGTGCTCTTGGGATAACTTGTTTTTATAGTTACCTGTGATGTAAATAGCGATATCGGGTGTCTGTTCCGCGGCTTTAATAACTTCAAAGTAGGGCTCATCCGCTGCCCAGGTGCAAATGAAAAGAGCAAAATTTCTCTCGGCGGGTAAGGGAGCTAAAGACGGGTGATTGGGGATCGGTGGAATGGGGTCAGGAAAAACAAAAGGCGTTCCTCCCCAGGTTGCAACCTGTTCGGCAAGATACTTATTGCTAACTATCACCAAGCTGGCATTGCGCGATATAAATCTCGCGATTGAATTTAGAAACTTATGCTTTCCTTCCAGTGGGTAAATTCCGGCATTGTGAGCATCAACAATAACTATGCGACGCAAGCAGAGTTTAAGACACACGGCAACGAAGGATAAAACGATCGAAGGGTTTTGCGTGTAAATAACACTAATTTTTTTTGAAAAAATAATAGATAAAGTCTTTGCGAGTAAAATTATATATTTAATCGAACGAGGCTTTTTTGACGTCAGTTCATAAAGATCAACGTCTAGCGATGCGCTCATACTTCTGTTTCTAGGTTGAACTTCCCATGTAAACCAACCCGCATTATTTTGCTTGCTCATACTCATCGCTATTCGTGACTCTTCCGGGTTTCAATGTGAATTAATTTAGTAACAGCGAGAGCAATGCCAAGCGCAACCCACCAATACACTTCATACAAATCCATGCCAAACAGGCCAAGTAACAATCGAATAAAAAGATAACCAATAACCGCTTTGCTCAAGTTAATCAGGAAGTGATTATTCAACGAATCCGCATCAAATTTCCCCAAGTTTTTTATGTTCATTGCATTTAATTTAATTAGTTTGAAGACAAAATAGAAAAATACAAAAAAGCCAATTGGACCAATATTCGTTAGCACTTCAAGGTAGAGGTTGTGGGTATTTTGGCTCCTTCCGAACATTTCATATCTGACTTTGGAAAACGCTTGAACACCAACACCCATTGGGTGTTCTATATATAGCTTTATTGCATCGGCAATGATTTCTTTACGCTTTTCACTCGAGCCACCTTCTTTTTCCTGGCCAGTGAAAATAGACCCAAAACGTTCTTTATACTCCGCTGGTACAAAATTGAAGGTCGCTGCGATAATCGCTATACCTAAAAGAAAAATCTTGAACTTTCCTGTTTTTAATTTCATTAAAAAATAACATGTGCCTAGAGCAACAGCGACATAGCCGGTACGAGACCCGGTTGTCACGATGATAATTAGACTAAATAATATAAGTGTTAACAGCCCAACCCTTAACAAATTACTTTTTACGCACATCAAAATGTAAACGGCAAACGGGAGGCAACCAACCGCGAATCCGCTGAAGGAGTTTGGATGTCCGTACATTGCTGTTGATCCGTGCAAGCGTTGAATTCCCTGATTTTCCCACATAAGGCTGCCAGTCAGCCAACCGAAAAAGCCTTCTTGTCCGATTTTTAACCAGGCCAATAACATAAAGGCAACAATTACTCGCAAGTCTTCGATCTTTTCGGTAGCCGCGTAAATAAAAAATGAAATCAATGCGAATTTAATAACTCTGTCATTATAAACTCTAATGGATTCTTGCCTGTCCATGGAAAATATCGTGTAGATTCCAAGAATAAAAATTAGCAAGAAAGTAGTTTTGGTTACTGAATTAAACTGCGTTTGCTTGTTTGAATCTCCGAAATATTTAACCAGGCACCAAATTCCAACAAAAGCGCCATACGTAAATTGAAAACGAATGGCTTGCAATTCGGGAATACGAAAGTGCAGCTCCAAATAAAAGGCAAAAATATAAAAGCCAACGCAATAGGCAAGCGGCTGCCCCCTGAAAAACGATCTGATTTCATAGGCCGCAGTATTGATATTTGGAGCTTCGAGTTTGCGATCCAGGTTATTCATCATACTACCCAAATTGGCAACAAATTAATTAGACCACGGCGCTGATCGTGTAGTGGTCGCTCATGTTCGGAATGCAGCGAGTTGCTCCTGGTAAAAATGATTATGCATCGCAATACATTTTTCCCAACTATATTCAGATTCAACCTTATGGCGTGCTGAAGCTGCAAGCTGTCTTGCAAGCAGCGGATTCTCGATCAATGTCTCCATTGCCCTGGCGAGTGCTTCCTCATTGTCTGGTGGAACCAGCAATCCAGTTACACCGTCTTCCACAAGTTCCGGATTGCCTCCGACACTGGTTGCAATCGCAGTTACACCTCTAAACATATATTCTAATAGCGCGTTGCTCAGCCCCTCGGAATCAGAGCAGATAACGCCCAGATCGAGGGTTCCAAGATAACCGGTAACATCAGCAACCCTGCCGGCAAAGTGTAGTTGATGAAATACCCCCAGTTGCTTAGCCATGGCTTCAAGCTCTGGCCGCATGTGCCCATCCCCGATGATATGAAAACAGATCGACGGGTAACTTTTATGGACAATAGCGGCTGCTCTGATAAACAGATCAGTCCGCTTAACGTGCCGGGTCATATTACCTACTATGCCAATATGCTGGATTGGCCCAGTGTGTTCCACGTAGGGTAGCGCCGCGACATCAATTCCATTTCTGAGCAGCGCCATTTTCTCGCGCGGTAACGAAAAGCTATTACTAAAGTGACTTTTCACTATCTCTGCGTTGCAAATAAAGCCCGTCATCTTTCCATAAACCCATTTCAGCACGACGGCTTGCTTTTTGGAGTGCCAAAAACCGAGGTCACGAAAGCAGGCGATACGGACTTTGGTCTTTGCTAAAAATGCAGCGGCTCCACCAAACAAGGTTGAATCTTGAAAAAACGTTTGAACTACATCAATTTTTTCATTGCGAAGAAAACGAACTAACTTGATAAGAGACATTATTCCGGAGAGCGAAAATAATTTTTTTACTTGCCAGTTCAGGTGTACACAATTGGCCGGTGTTAAGTCTGGCGATGATTCTCTGATGGTTAATAAATAGGGAGTATATCTGTTGCGATCCAGTTGGTTGATCAAACCAATGAGTTGCAGTTCCGTACCACCACGAATGAGTTTATCGATACAAAAAATAATTTTTACCGGTTGCATATCGAAGTACTTGTTGGTTATTAGGGAATAAGGGCGCTGTAGATTGGAAGGTAAGCCAGGCACATTGCCCTACTCGAATAATTTTTTATCATTGCTTCATGACAACTCGCGGCAAGTTTTTGCGCGAGTAACTCATCCTCTTTAAGTTTGATCACCGCTGTCGCGAGCGCTTCAGGCGATTCTAGCGGGATTATTAGTCCGGTACTTTCGTGTTGGATCAGCTTTCCTATATCGCCAACGGCAGTTGCGATTATTGGCGTTGATGCGGCCGCCGCTTCAAGTAGGCTCATTGGCATCCCTTCATCGATAGATGGGAGTGCAAATAAATCTGTAATGCCAAGCAGCTGATCGATGTCATTGCGGAAGCCTAAAAGTTTCACGTAGTCTTCTACTTGTTCGAGGTGGATTAATTCGGTTAATTCCTGATGCAAAGGACCTTCGCCCACGATCAGTATTTTTACGTTATGCCCCTGCTGCTGTATTAATTTTGCCGCTTTAATGAGAACCCATTGCGCTTTTTGGCGATTTAATCGCGCGCTGTTGAGTATACAATAGTCGTCAGGGGCCAAGCCCAGTGCGTTGCGCAATGCGAATTTTTCTTCGGAGGTTAATTTTTTCTCGGGAGTATCAACACCGTTGCGAATGAGTTCAACATTGTCTGGCGGTAATTTGCTTTCTAGTAATATTTGTTTGATGGGCTCAGAGACGGCAACGATTTTCGGAAACCAACGATAGAAAAATTTCTCCAGCGCAATCATGACACGCATCTTAAGCGGTCCTTTGGAGGGTTCAAACCAAAGGTGGCAAGTGGCTATTACCGGAATCTTCGTTATCTTTTTTAATAGATAGCCGAAAACCGAAGGTTTATAGCCATGGGAATGAATGAGTGAAATTTTTTCATCCGTGAGTTGTTTTGAGGCTCTATAGAGATCAACGATAAGGCGACTATTGGCAATCGGAATCTTTATTGCTTCTATATTAAGCTTTATGGCTGCGTCATAGAGCGCGCTTTTGGCGTTCGGGCTCGAGACTATACAGCCTACTACAGGGATATACTCGCCTTGTGCTATCAGCTGTTGTGACAAATTCAGAATGACACGCTCGGCACCGTAAACCCCTTCGCTCTCGATAAAATGCAGTATCCGTTTATTACTTGGAATCATCTTTCCTTCTCACGTAAACATCATAGGGTAATCCGCCTGTTCCTGCTTTTCCTCCTGGGGCATTGACGGTTGTAATTTTGATAAATTCCTGTTGTACCTTCGCTAGCAGTTCGTCAGCTTCCGGGGTGCGATAATTTTGCATGGATAGAACATACTTGATATCGCTGAATTCTACCTTGCCGTGCAAGGACTCAAGGGGGGAGGTGTTTAGTCCGTAATAGTTAAAGCCGTTGTCAGACTTCGCATTAAGCATATGGATTAATTCGAGTCGCGCACGTTCTTCCCAGAGACGAATATGGCGATTGGTATAGCTTTCGCCTTCGTCCAGCGACTTTTGAATTAAATATTCATAGGCACTTTTTCGATTTCTGAGGCTGGTTGTGTTCCACGGAAGAAATAGTGTGTCGTAACCAATAATGTAAATAACATCTTCACTATTAACATTTCCCTTTACCCATTGGCTCATCTCCCCATAATTCGCGTTGTCGAATTCATGTGACTGGTTGTACATCTGGTAGAAAAATATAACTCCGACTAAGGGGAGGGCGGCAATCCGTATCATAGTTATCGGCATCCGGGTTACCAGATAGGTGCCTGCGACCAGAAAAAGAGGCAATACCGGCAGCATCCAATAGGCTCGCAGTTGGCGAATACTCAGGAATGTGGCAAGTAAAATTACAGACATAAAAAGCACGCTTTTTATCTTTGGCGGCATGCTGTTTCTACTTTTAATAAAGCTGAAAACAGCACCGCCAATAATTATCGGCGCAAGTATATAGCCCGTTCCCCTTAATACGGTAATCACTTGATCTCCCCACTGTATCCAGGGTGATTCATCATCCTTAATATTCAGTGCACGCAGTTTGATATAGAGTAATGGGTCGAATAAGGGCGAGCCCGCTGCGATAAAAAATGTGAGTAAGGCGGAGAAACCGAATGGAATTATTCTTCCGATGGCGTTTGCAAAGCCCAGTTGACGAATCAGATCCATTGAAAAAAATATAACGAACAAGCATGCGTGCAGTTTAAAGCCCGTTGCTGCTCCTAATATGATTGCCGATGCAAAAAAATAATTTTTACGCTCTCCAAAGCTGGACTGGTAATAAAGTAGCGTACCCAATGCAACCAGGAATGTTGTCATTGTGTCGGGTCGGGCAACCAGGTAGCACCATAGTGTGTTGTAACTGAGTAAGAATAAACTGGTAGCGGCGGCGGCCCACCAATTTGCATTTTTTTCCTCCTGGAAAATATGGCGAGCAAAAAAGAACAAGATGAGCGCTGTTGCGAAGTCAGCTACCAACATAAGTACTCGATAGCTATATATGTATTGATCAGGTGCGTTAATAAAATCTCGATATGCATCCGCAACCAAATTAATGCCAATTGAATCGAGATTCCCGGTGGCGATTAGCTTTGCTACATAAGTTAGAATTGAGCTTAGCCCAACCAGCCAGCTTTCAATGTAAGTTCTCTGTGGCGGCGGTTCACCAAACCATACAAGAAAGCCAGCTTCATAAAGAGTGTTGTCATCAATCGTGACATAGGGTGCGCCCACGTAAAAAACATGTAGCTTCAATGCGATAGAGATAGCTGCAATTATCGCAAGCACCAGGAAGGGTAAATATTTACTTTGGCTAGTCACTGAATAACCCTAAAGAAACAGAATAATATTTAGTTGAAATACTGCTGTTGCTGCTCTGTTGAATGACGATTCAATATCCATTTGAAATAGTTAAAATCAGTGTTTGTAGCAAGTCGCCCAATAAGATATTGGCTCTTGGCAGCTATTGGATAATTCCGGGCGAGTAAGCCATAGCTATACCCGCATTGCGCTGCGCATTGAATTACATCGTCATTAATATCACTAAGGCGCCCATTCGGGTAGCAAATACCATGAACGTTATAACCCAATTCCCGATTAATTATATGAGCAGAATTGGTAAGTTCGTGAGTGATTATTTTGTAATCCAATCCGCTTAGTATTGGGTGGGTAACTGTGTGACTGCCTACATCAAGTCCTTCAGCTACCATCTCTTTCAGTTGGCCCCAAGTGACAGGCAAAAAAGGTGCAGCAGGTTGGATAGGAACTTCGCATACTGCTACTTGAGCTAATTTGTCGATAAAGGATTCACGCAATTCACTGGTAAGTGTGAGGCAATAGTCGCCTAAAAGATTCCAGCTTGAGGAAAATTTATTTGCCTCAAAAGACAAATGCCCAAGGGGGGCTATAGATATTTGCTTTTTGGAGCTATTGATCATTACGTATTTTAATCTGTCTGGCCAAAGCCAAACATCCCCATTTACAAATCCGGTGGTAATGTAAAGGCTTGCTGGAAGATTGTATTTTTTTAGGATTGGCCAGGCATATTCATAAAAGTCCCTATGCCCATCATCGAATGTAATCGCTATGGTGTAAGGTTGCAGGTTGTTAGTGCGTAATTCGTGCAGTAACGTTTCGATGGATACAACTCTAAAATGATTCCTCAGATAGTTAATTTGTTTTTCAAATTCCGTTGGCGGAAGCCCTGAGGTGTACGCTGCTTCAGTGATGCGATGATACATAATAACCTGAGGGCGCAAGCGGTTATGCCATCGCAAAAATTTCAGGCCACCGCAAGATTCTACCAGTCGTAATAAAAATTGCTTATAGCGCTGCATAATTAATATTTGCCGAGAATCAGTTTGGCGAGTGATTTCCAGCCATAGATTTTAAGTGGATCAAGCCACAATCCGTGTATGATTTTTCGCAGCGGCATTAGAAAGAGCTTTTCATTTCGGGCGTACACTACGGCTTCGCGCATATACATATCGGCCCAAGCTTTTTTAACAAATTTAGGATCGAGGTGGTCTTTGTGTTGCGCAATAAATTTATTCAAAATTCGATTGGCAAACTCGTAGCGGCCACGATAATTATTGGACATCTGGCCGGACCATACCCGGTATATATAGGTTCTTTCAGGGGTGTATGCAAACTCCCAATTTAGCGAATAGCGGAGCCATAAATCCCAATCAATACCCATTCTAAATTCTTCGTCAAAAATGCCATTTCTTTCAATACACTGGCGGCGAATAATGGCCGTTCCAAAGGGGACAAAGTTCTCAATGAGCATTTGATTGGTGACCCGGCCGGTATGTCGGGTCTCTATGGCGGGCTTGATGTAGCGAATATTGTTTTCATCAATATTGCTAACTTCACTGTAAACAACCCCAACAGCAGGGTTGGAAAAAAGCGGCATTTGTACTTCTAATTTATTGCTTTCCCATAAATCGTCTGCATCGCAAAACGCAATGAACTCGCCGTGAGTATTATTAATTCCACAATTCTTCGCTTTTGGTTGCCCCTGGTTAGGTGTTCTGATGTAGATGACCCGTTGATCTGCGTTGTACTTCCCCATTGTTTCCTGGGTGTTGTCGGTAGACCCATCATCAATCACAACTACTTCAATATTGGTCCATGTTTGATTCAATATTGAATCAACTGCTTGATCAATATATTGCCCCATGTTGTACGTTGCGATAACAACACTAACCAGTGGTTGGGTATTTGTTACACCTTGCATATAGAAAACCTGTATTTGCCCGACTTTTCCTGCGGAATTTTATCGGTATCGCGAATATCAAAAGAAACTTTTTCCCCAAATACAATACGAAATTCTTCCAATAAATTTTTATCCGTGAGGTCTGTATATTCAGGGCCCTTTACACGGTTAATAATAATTTCGTCGATTTTTTCTTGTACTAGTTGCATTTGCTCGATGCCTGGAATTTTAGTGAGAGTGCGCTCAACTAAAGATACTCCGGCAACTTGGCCGCCATCAGCTTTTTTCAGAAAGTCAGCAATTCTACCTTCAAGACGCTCCAGAATAGGTGTCGTTCTACCGCAATTACACTGACGTTCACTCAAGACGCCCATATCTTCAACGCGATAGCGAATTAATGGCATGCCATAGTTGTTGAGGTCGGTAATAACCAGTTTGCCTGGAGTGCCGTAAGGAACAGGATTGTTATTTTCATCCAGGCACTCAAGGATAATGTGAGCGGAGTTAATATGCATTCCCTGGTGTTGTTCACACTCAACGCCAATGAGTCCCACTTCTTCACAGCCGTAGCGATTGCTGACCTTACATTGGAATGCTTCTTCAATTACTGCACGCTCATGATCCAGCAGCATCATCGAGGTGGCAACTATGCCGTGAGGACGTAAGTCCCGTATGGAGCTGTTGAGTATGTATTTGGCAAAAATATAAATGGAGTGCGAGTGACCAAAAATCATTTCAGGTTTGAACTGGCGCCACTTTGCAACAAATTCATTCATTGATGTTGAATCAAGATTCATTGTGTCTAGATAAATCATTCTCTCCAATAAAAACCAGCGTATTTTTTGCTTGAGTGTTTTTGGAACCGGAGGATTACCCCAAACGGCAGCAACTCTCATGCCCGGCGTCCATCCGCTAAACGAGTCGGCATATATTTGTGCCCCATTACGTAGCTTTTGGCAGTGGGCATCAAAAAACAAGTTTAAGGAAACTCCTGTCGAACCGCCGGTTTTTGCCGTTGGCATTTTAGCTTTATCAAAAGCGGAGCTAATAAATTGTTCGGTATTTTCTCGTATCTGAAGTTTAGTGGTAATAGGGAATCGGGATAAGTCGGCAAGACTAATGTCCTGATTAATATTCAATCCGATATCGGCAATAACTTTTTTATACCAGGCGCTCGTAATTGCAGCATGCTTCACGAGTGCATTCAGTTTCTTTGTTTGTAGCTCGGTAAGCGCTTGCGCGTTTAAATAACCTTGCTTTTTTAGATTTTTATATTCACTCAGGCGTACGTAACCTTCCTTGAAGTCCCAAGCTGTATAAGCGAGTCTGCCCAGCAGTTTATCAAAATAGCTCAATCGTAATTCCTTACTGGTATCGTTGTTCATGTCTAGCCGACGCGCGGCTTCCACAGGATTATTTTTTCTTTTTTCAGAAATTTAATAAATGCCATTGCCGATGCAGTATTGATAAGGCAGAAGTAGTGCGCCAAGCCGAACCATTTATTTTTGCTGCCATCATTAAGTGCCACAAATGCGGCAATTGAATAGAAAGCCACTTGGGCAATAAATGTCACCGCATAAAAAATGCTGTCGCCGGTAATTAATCCGTTGCTTACAAACGCTATAAACAAAGGAATAAAGGCAAGGTAGCGTAAGAGTTTGTGTGATACTAACTGCAGAGTAAACCATTTGTAGATAAAGGGATTAAAGAGGTGTTTCATATCCCACATGGCCCAATATGCTCTTAAGGAGACTCTCACGCGCATACGGAACTCAGATGGGGCGGAACTTAGTGACTCTTCATTGAGAAGTGCGCTTTCGCAATAGGCTACGCGTTTTCCCTGTGTTACTACCTTCAAAGGTAGGACAAAATCGGGCAATTGATCTGGATTCATTGGTTGGTAGAGCTCCTTGCGGATTGCATCAATACCTCCATCTACTCCGACAACTGATCCTGTCTTGGACTCCAGTGCCCGCAGGTGGTTTTCATATTTCATATATGCGCTGCAGCCGTCGCCAATTAAATTCCCGTCTTCATTAACATACACCATTTTTCCAGTTACATAACCGATAGTAGGGTTGTTAAACATTTCTACCAGATGACTGATTGCATCGGGATGATAATGACTGTTGGCGTCAGAAAAAATAATGATGTCGCCGCTTGCTTGGGGCAAGGCAAGGTTTAACCCTGAGGTTTTACCTTGACGAGGAGATTGCCTAATTAAATTGACTCTTGAATCTTGCTCAGCGATTGCCGAGACTATTGTGTCTGTTGCATCCTCTGACTCGTCAGAAACAACTATCACTTGTATCAGATGTTCGGGATAGTTTGAGGTCAGCTTATTCTGTATTGTTGCTTGTATATATTTTTCTTCATTAAATGCGGGAATAATAACCGTGATTTTTGGGGCTGGTGTTTCCTGATTAATCGAAGGTTCCGGGTGGTGTGGAAGCCACTTAAGAAGTAACGGATAGCCTATATAAATATAGAGAATCACCAAACTACTTAACCAAAAAAAAATTTCCAAGGTAACTCCTTAATTACTGTTGGTAAGTATTTTACCAAGATTCACTATGTTGTCTGTTTCTGATTTGCAGTCAGAGGATGCGCAGATGCTTTGTAACGTATACATTGAAAAATTATTATGCCCACCAATGATGGCTGGGATTTGCAACAGCTTCGCTGTCGAATAGTTGCTTGTAGTCATTCCCGCTACATCAAACCATTGTGTTTGTGCCACGATTATACCGGTATGTTTGTTGCGAAAGATTTGGATTTTAAATGAAAAAGCGTCTGTTTCATGGGAGTGTTCGCTAATTATTGACCAGCGAGTGTTGTCATAAAGCCGTGCAATATACGGGACGAGTTTTTCGTTGCTATCCTTTCGTTGATAATGGTTAATTTGTACAAATACCTGATTGCCATCTAAGGCACTTTCGATTTTTGCTGGGGTTCCTGCCTCGATACTAATGGGCATTTTTTTGGTGAGTATCGGTGTATATTCGTGAGGAATTTTATCCGGGATCTTTGATTCTGAAGGGGTGATGTGAAAAAAATGTGAAAGTGCTGGCCCAATACAGAGAACAAGCAAGGGGGCGGCTATTGCTGCTACTGATGGTGCAATATGTCCTTGCGTAGATATTGGTGTTTCGCGTTTGATTACTGGCGCGAAATAAATAGCTGGAAATACAATAAGCGCGAACAGCCCCCAACCAAAATATTCATGGTCGCTCATCAACGAGCTTTGCATCTGGGACTCATAGCCGACGATGACGAGAATAAAAATTCTAATCCAGTTTGAAAGTAAACCTATCAACGCTGCAAAGCAGAGTGCGACGAGGGTTTTTTTAATTGAATATCCATTTAAATAGCTGATTATATAAGCGATCGCTAGGGAGATGGTAAAATACCTGAGGCCGGAACAGCCATCGGCGATAATTATTTCCCCATAGGGGATAAATATGCTGTTGTTGTCAATCACTGCCGCGATATTAATCTGTTGCACCATTTTTCCGACCATAAAACCGCTAAGATTTACTAGCGGGTTTACTAATTGGTCCCATATTGGAATGGCGTAGATCGGTAGCAGCAGTAATATAATCTCCTGCCTTAGAATTTGCGCTCCAAAAACGCATACAAAAGTACAGGCAATAAGAAACAACAAAGATAGCTGCTCAATAATTTGTAGATTTATTAGGTTGGCCAGGTACCAAATTATTGAGAATGCCCCGAGCGTGGCTAAAAAAAAGATCTGAAGTCCTTTTGATTGTGGTTGTACTCTGATGGGGGCAATAGAAAAAAGAAAATATAAAAATAGGCCAATAATGATTAAGCCGTGGGATAGGCTTTCGTCCCATTTTATCCAGCGAACAAATAGGGATTGAATGGTTTCCTGATGAAGCAGTGAGATCAGGATAACCAGAAAAACTGGAAGCAGTTTTAGGTAGACGTCGTGCGGTTTGAGGTGATGATTGTTGTTATCTTCCATGCTGGCAATCCAGGCAAATTTTTTCGAATATTACCTTAAGTGCATGATTTTTTATAGATATGGTTTTTGACGCCAAAGAAAAAGCCGACCAGTGGTCGGCTTTTTAGCGTGGAGCAGTGGGTAGTTATTGCGCAGCGTTACGACGACGCGCAGCGCCCAATCCCAACAAGCCCAGGCCCATCAGCAGCAGGGTGCTTGGCTCTGGAACTGTGCCTACTGTTACATCATCAATGCCCCAGCCATCATGGTTGTTGCTGTTGATAAATTCAAGAACACCACCGATTACATTGACATCGCTTTTGATGGTTACATAACCGACATTGCCGTTGGTGTTAAATGCAGGGATTACTACTTGTGTTGATGTGCCGTTGGTGAATTTCAGTGTCAGGGTTGCGCCCTGATCGGTAGCATCAGCAATGTAGAAGCCAAAAGCATTGAAGCTTCCGCTCAATGGGGCGCCAAAAGTCCAAGTGACGAGTTCGGCGTCATTGCTGTCAAGCCAGTAATCCTTGCTATTGCTGGCAAGTGATTGGCGACCAAATTCGCCGGTTCTGCGGCTTTCTATCATTAGTTGGTCATTGTGAGGGTTTCCGGTAAGTTGCCCTGCGGTAACCAGCTCAAATGTTCCTACCGCTGTGTTAAAAACACTGCTGCGGTTTTCCCATTTGTTTTGATCTCCTGCTCCAATGCTCTCATAGGCACCACCAAGACCGTTGAAGTTCTCGGTTGCTTTGGTGCCGACTAAAGAAGAGAGGAAATCCGCTTCAGCATTTGGGTCTGTACTGAAATTGATGCTAAGAAGAGCGGCTTGGGAACTCATTGAGGCGATAGCTAAAGCGCCACCGGCCAAAAGGGTTTTAAAAGATTTCATGACAATATCCTTCCGTGTGGATGTGAGTGATGAGATAACGCTTTAGCGTATTAGCACAAATGATGCCACTTATTTAAAGTCCATGAAAAACAAAGAGTTGTCAAACCATTTCGGGCTGACTAGACGGCTAGTGTAAAAAAAAGCGACAGAAACTGCTTCGGTTAACAAATACAATTCTTAGTATGGATATATTTGGATAAAATCGCTGTAGAAGCCATTTGTATCATAAACCGCAATATCAATTTTATCGTCTGCTGTAATGTCGGTTAGGGTGTAATTAGTTGTTGCGCTGCCTGGTATTTTTATGTAGCTAATTGAAATACTTGTCTTTTTTCTTATTTCATAGCCGCCAATGTCATCCAGCTCCAGATAGCTGCCATTGGCTCTTTGAGTCGGGTGTCTCCATTTTAATTGAACAGTCTTTGGTGCTCCCGATAGGCTGCTGGAGGAGCGGGATGATGTTGCGGCGCTTTTTGATGAGCCGGTGCTATTTTTAGTCGAGGAGCTGGAGTTGCTCTTGCTGGAGTTGGCTTTGCTTGAGGTGCTGCTCGCAGAGGATGGCTGACTACTGGTTGCTACGGATGAATCGGTCGCTGCCAGGGTGCGAATGGTAAGGATGGTTGATTTATCGGAAACATTGCCGTTGAAGTCAACTGCTTGGATGGTATAGCTATAGTAGGTAGATGGTGTCAGGTTTGTGTCCGAATATGTGTAGGTCGGAAACTCCAGCGTAGCAATAGGTTTTTCGTTTCGCTCAATTTTATACTGATAAACCCCTGTATCGTCAGCGGCGTGCCCCCATATCAATGTGATGTTGGTTTCGGTGGCTGATTGCAAAAAGAGCTTGGTGTTGCCGGGTGGGGTAATATCTTCTGCGTTTTCTGCTGGAGCTCCATCTTCACTACTATTGGCACTGCTGCGTGACGCTCGTTGATAGATGGATGATGAGCTGAGGGCGGATGAAGTTTTAGCTGAACTCGATGATTGAGTTGATGTGCTCGCTGTACTGCCATCGATTGGCTTTGATGAGGAGCTGCTAGCTGGAATAGGTTGCGAACTGCTGTCATCGGGTTTATTTGGTGTTGGGGGTGTTGTATCCCCCCCGGCAGCGCCACCACAGGCTACTAAAAATAGAGAAAGAACTATTGGTAATAGTAGCGAGCGCAAGGCATGGTATGTAGCGTTGAACATCTTTCTTGGTATCCGGAAGGCTCTGGTTAGGTTGGCATTAGTTCATCAGTCTAAAAATTATTTTGTAGCATGCAATGCCTTAATCGCTCGTTGCCAAGAGACCTTTTTTAAAAAACGCGACAAATACTTCAAGGGTTGTGATGAGTGTGTCGGTATGAGGCGTGCAATGTTATTGTCTTTAGTTATATGTAGCAATTTCCTGGCCCCTATTTAGGTTCTTTAAATTGTAGAATCATTTTTTTCGTGATCATTACCGCTTTCAAGATAGTTTTGGTTTACATCGTATTTTTTAATAAGGTCGTAAAACGTTGGTCTGGTGACTCCCAATAGCTTGGCAGCTGCTGAGATGTTGTTGTCTGTCATGCTTAGGGCGCGCAGTATGGCGCCTCGTTCTGCCTCTTGGCGAACATGGCGTAAGTTGAGCGATAGCTCGCCTGCTTCTGCCAAGCCTAAATCCTCGCGGGTGACATATTTGCCGTCAGCCATAATCACGGCGCGTTTTATTTTGTTTTCCATTTCGCGAATGTTGCCTGGCCATGAATAGTTTTCGATGGCGGCAATTGCATCTGGTGTAAATCCGGTTACGTTTTGGCCGTGCTCCTTGGCGAATTGCAATTTAAAGTGGCGCGCCAGTAAGACCTTGTCGCCCAGGCGATTGCGAAGAGGAGGTATGTTTACTGTCATTTCGCAAATGCGGTAGAACAGATCCTCGCGAAAACTTCCATTGCCTACCATGGCCTCCAGGTCTTTATTGGTGGCGCAAATGACCCGCACATCTACTGGGATCTCACTCCTGCCGCCGACACGTTCAATAACCCTTTCCTGTAAAAAGCGCAAAAGCTTTGCTTGTAAATTGAGAGGCATGTCACCAATTTCGTCGAGAAACAGGGTGCCTTCATGCGCTGTTTCTACTTTGCCTATGGTGGTTTTATTGGCGCCGGTAAATGCGCCCTTTTCATAGCCAAAGAGCTCGCTCTCAATCAGGTTTTCAGGTACAGCAGCACAATTGATGGCTACAAAGCGTTTGTTTCTGCGCGGGCTGAGTTGGTGAATAGCGCGCGCCATAACTTCCTTGCCGGTACCACTTTCACCTAGCAGTGTGCAGGTTACGGTCGTAGGGGAAATTTTTTCCAGTTGGCGACAAATCTTCAGCATTTGCGGATCGTTGGTGATCATGCCTTCGAGCGGCGCCTGCTGCGAGATATTGAGGCGACGGTTGTAGTCCTCCAGATCGAATATATGGAAGGCGCGCTGAACAATCAGATCCAGGGTGTTGGGGTCTACCGGTTTTTGGTAAAAGTCATAGGCGCCCATGGCTACCGCGCGCAGGGCGTTGTCGCGATCCGTCTTGCCGGTCATCACAATAATTTTACTGTTAGGGGCGATGCGTAAAATATCCTGGATACATTTAAACCCTTCATCGACTCCATCTTCATCAGGTGGAAGGCCCAGATCCTGAATTATTACCGGCGCTTCGTGCAGGCGTAGTGCGGCTATGGCGTCCTGGCGATTATCGGCAACGACCGTTTCATATTGGTCAAAGTGCCAGCGCAATTGGCTTTGCAAGCCGGTGTCATCTTCGACAATTAGTAGGATAGGTTTGGTGGAGGTTGATTTGCTCATGCGATCCCGCTAATCCTTGTTTAGTGGCAGGGTAATTGTAATAGTTGTACCTTCGCCAACTTCGCTGGCG
>JAGKXB010000015.1 GCA_021151485.1 Oxalobacteraceae bacterium
TTTTGGCGTCAGGCGAGGATTGGGCTTTGATGTAGATCAATGCAGGGTGATTGCGGGAGTTTTTGTGGGGTGGTTTTGCAACCACCAAGTCCCGAGATAGCTTTCCCCCAAAAAACATTCCAACGTCGCCAACT
Organism: Oxalobacteraceae bacterium; assembly: GCA_021151485.1. Taxonomy (GTDB): domain Bacteria; phylum Pseudomonadota; class Gammaproteobacteria; order Burkholderiales; family Burkholderiaceae_D; genus JAGKXB01. Next base: position 135 of record JAGKXB010000015.1, read on the forward strand.
TGCGCGCATCGCCAATGACGTTGCCGTAATACCGGTTATCAGCGCGGCTGTTGGGGTCGATATGCTCCACCCCAGCCCAGGCGTAGAGCAGGGTGGTCATGATGGCTATTGCGGGTATCGGTATCACTTGCTTATTGCCGTGCATCGCATGAACGTTGATTCATGGCTTTTTTCCCCGCCATGTCACAAGCAAACTGCCAGGCAATCCGACCTGAGCGTGCGCCGCGTTCTAGTGCCCATTGCAACGCTTCCTGACGCGCTTGTTCGATTTCCTGGTTAGAAAATTGGAAATGCAAAAGCCATTGCTCCACTGCTGATAAGTATTGATCCTGGCTAAAGTTATGAAAAGTAATCCACAGCCCAAATCGCTCCGACAGCGAAATCCTTTCCTCCACCGCATCACCAGGATGCAACTCGCCATCATCCGACATGGTGTAGCTGCGATTGTCACTGGTCTTTTCCGTCACAATATGGCGCCGATTTGACGTGGCATAAATCAGCACATTCGAAGCCGGCCCAGAAAGCGAACCATCCAGCGCGGTTTTCAATTCTTTGTAACCAGTTTCACCTTCTTCAAAAGACAAATCGTCACAAAAAATAATAAAGCGTTCAGGCTGACCGGCAATTGCATGCATGATCAACGGTATCTCATGCAATTGATCCTTACCGACCTCAATCAAACGTAATCCGTCATCTTTGAAAGCATGCAAACAAGCCTTGACCAGTGACGACTTGCCCGTACCCCGCGCACCCGTGAGCAACACATTATTCGCGTGATATCCCGCCACAAACTGACGTGTGTTTTGCTCGATCAGCGTTTTTTGCCGATCAACATTACGCAAATCGTCAAATGCAATCAGTGACGGTTGCAATATCGGCGACAAAAACGAAGTGGTGCGATTGTTAGCTGATTTTTCCCAACGATAGGCTGGGGCGTCTATCCACTTTTGCTCGCTTGTCGTCTTGGATGGCAGCAAGGCTTCTACAGCACAGCTTAGGCGTTCTAGCTGGTGGATTAGGGCTTGTATGTCGGGGGTGTGGGTAGGATTTGTCATTGGATTTTCCTAGATATCAAGGCGGTGGAGTTTAAAGCAAGTGCCAATAACATGCCTGTAATTAGCTTGGTGCTTGTAGTATCTGCTTAACTGAGAAATACTGCGTTTTTTGATAATCACCAGTAAGCCGTAATGGTACTGATACAAATAAGTCAACATGCAAAAAGTGTTGGATGAATTATGGAATACCCTGCATAACCCACAAAAAGTAAGTTGCAATGTATTGCGTGAGCATTGGGTGAAAGTGATTGATATTGATGGTAAATCGCTGATCCAAATTCATGTGCCGAGAGGGAGTTGTAAGCAACGCCCTGTGTACCAGGTTTGATGCGTGTACCTGCTGAAGTTGCATTAGAAGGTGGCGAAAGTGATTGCCGCAATCGCACTTTGCATGAATTATTTCTGTTGATTGGACAGGGTGAGCGCGCAGGTTCTGGTGTGCCGAAGATTCATCAGGGTTGGGCAGCGCAGGGGCATAGCCTTAGCCTGTTTGATAGTACGGAACCTTTTGAGCAAACTGTGATGACGTTGACTTGGGGGGCGAGTGACGAAGAAACTACCCAAGAAACTACCCAAGAAACAGCAAAAAAATTTAGTCAAAAGCAACGAGAAATTTTGGCATACCTAAAGTCACATCCAACAGCAAACCGAAAAGAATTGGCTGAGAATATGGACGGTATTACTGAAAATGGTATTAAGTACAATTTAAAAGTGTTGCAGGAACAGGGTTGGATTGTTCGGATTGGTTCGACTAAGGCTGGTTACTGGGAAGTAAAAGAATAAAAAATGATTAAAATTTTTGTCAGTTCAAATCGGAACTTATACAATTTGTATTAGTAGCCGGCATGCTACGCGACATCCACACAGCACGCCACAGCATCAGCGTCCAATCGCGCCAACCCAGCTTTGGTCGTCGTTGAAAAACGTCATAATCAACCGCTTCAATCTTCTCTAATATGCGCAAGCCACCTTGTATGACCAGGCGTAATTCCCAACCAATACGACCGGGCAAACGTAATGCCAGCGGTGCGCCGGATAGCATTAAACGTTGCGCATGTGCGATTTGAAAGTGCATTAGGTTGCACCATTCAGGGTTAATGATGCCTTGTTCGATTTGGCTTTCCGTTACGCCAAAATGTTCTAAATCTTCTTGCGGTAGATAAATACGTTGTTTTTGCTGATCGATGGCGACGTCTTGCCAAAAATTGATTAATTGCAAGGCACTGCATATGGCATCTGAATCACGACAATTTTGCGGATTATCCGCGCCATACAACGCCAGCATCAAACGACCTACTGGCTGCGCTGAGCGGGTGCAATAATCCAGCAAGGCGTCATAAGTGGGATAGCGTTTGGTGACGACATCTTGTTTGAATGCGGATAACAAGTCATAAAAAGGTTGCAACGGTAGTTTGTAATCCCGTATTACTTTGGCTAAATCATCAAACAAAGAAGGTGAAAAAAGAGAAGACGGAGAAGAAGAAGGTATTTTTTGTTGCTTCTGAATGCATCCTAATGCTTGTTCATATTGATTTAGTGCTGCCAGTCGTTCTTCTGGACTGGCGTCGCCTTCATCGGCAAGATCATCCGCGCTGCGTGCGAATGCGTAGATGGCATGGACGGCAGGGCGCAGGCGGCGGGGTAATAAGATGGAAGCGACGGGGAAGTTTTCGTAATGATTAACGGACATTGATGATGTTTTTGTAAAAGAGCCTGTAAATTTATTTTTCGCCATTCTTCGATCATTCGTAGATAACCTTGATAAGTTACCCCCCACTCAGTATCATCGGGCCCACTTCTTTTTCACATCCGAGAAATCTGAAATCCTATGACAATTAAAATCGCGCTCGCTCAAATCAATAGCACGGTTGGCGATCTTGCTGGTAACAGCGCAAAAATCCTTGCGTTTTGCCAACGTGCTGCACAGCAGGGGGCGGATATTGTGTTGACGCCAGAATTATCATTGGTTGGTTATCCACCAGAAGATTTATTATTGCGCGACGCATTTTACGCAAAAACTTTAGAAGCGTTGCAGGAATTGGCGCTGAATCTGGCGGCTTTAAACCTACAAGAGTTGCATGTGATTGTCGGTTATCCCATTTTGCGTGATGCCGATGCCGCACGTTTTAATGCTTGTTCTGTGATTGTGAATGGGCAGATCGTGGCGACATATTGCAAGCAGCATTTGCCCAATGACAGCGTGTTTGATGAGAAACGTTATTTCACCTCAGCAGAGCACGAACCCGCCTGCGTTTTTACAGTCAAAGGCGTCAAATTTGGCATCAATATTTGCGAAGATGTGTGGTTTAGCGATGCGCCTTTAAAGGCAAAAATGGCGGGCGCTGAAGTATTGCTGGTGGCGAATGCCTCGCCTTACCACATGAATAAACAGCACACGCGTCATGAGGTGATACACAAAAACGTGGTGAAGCAGGGCATGAGTGTTGTGTACGCCAATTTGGTGGGAGGACAAGATGAATTGGTGTTTGACGGCCATTCATTTGTGATGAATCAGCAAGGGGAAATCTGCGCGCAATTGCCGCATTTTGAAGAGGATTTGCAGATCGTTACATTCGATGGCGCTACGCCATTGCCTGGAAAATTTGCTCCAGAGTTGACGTTGGAAGGGCAAATTTATCAAGCTCTGGTGTTGGGCGTGCGGGATTACATACAAAAGAATGGCTTCCCAGGCGCCATTATTGGTTTGTCGGGTGGTGTGGATTCTGCCCTGACGCTGGCGATTGCGGTCGATGCTTTGGGCGCGGATAAAGTGCGGACTGTCATGATGGCTTCGCCTTATACGGCTGAAATTTCCTGGTTGGATGCGCGTGACATGGCGCAGAGATTGGGTGTGGCGTATGACGAAATCCCGATTCATGAATGTTTTACGGCTTTCGGCCACTCTTTGACGCCAGTCTTGTCCGCTTTACCAACATTGCCTGGTGATACGACGGAAGAAAACATCCAGGCGCGCATACGCGGCACGATGTTGATGGCTTTGTCGAATAAATCTGGTGCCATCGTGTTGACGACTGGTAATAAGAGTGAAATGGCGGTTGGTTATTGCACGCTGTATGGTGATATGGCGGGTGGTTTTGCGGTGCTGAAAGATATCGCCAAGACTTGGGTGTATCGCTTATGCGCGTATCGCAATCTGATTGCTGAAATTATTCCTTCTCGTATTTTGACGCGCCCACCTTCGGCTGAGTTGCGCCCGGATCAAACGGATCAAGACTCTTTGCCACCGTATGAAGTACTGGATGCGATTATGCAGTTGTATATGGAAGAGAATAAAAGCATCGCCGACATTCTGGCGGCGGGTTATCAAGCTAAAGACGTCGACCAAATTACGCGTTTGCTTAAGATCAATGAATACAAACGACGCCAATCGTCGGTTGGTGTACGGGTGACGCAACGTGGATTTGGGCGTGACTGGCGCTATCCGATTACGTCGAAATTTCGGGCATAAATTCTCGTCGCTCGTCGTTCCCGCGGGGGTAGGCGGGAATCCAGCGTCTTACGTAGTGACTCTAAGCATAATTAAAAAAGTCACTGGGTTCCCGCCTACCCCCGCGGGAACGACGGTAGGGTGATCGACAAAATTGTTAATACAGAAATAAAGGAAAACCATGAAACAAATTACTGCAATCATTAAGCCATTTAAATTGGATGAAGTGCGCGAAGCGTTGGCTGAAGTCAGCGTGGCGGGTTTGACGGTGACAGAAGTCAAAGGTTTTGGCCGTCAAAAAGGCCATACCGAGTTGTATCGTGGTGCCGAATATGTGGTGGATTTTTTACCCAAGGTAAAAATCGAAATCGTGGTTGATGATCAGGATGAAAGCCGCGTGGTGGATGCCATCATCAAAGCCGCGCATACAGGAAAAATCGGTGACGGCAAGATTTTTGTGCAACATATTGAACAAGTAATACGCATCCGCACCGGTGAAACGGGGACGGATGCGGTTTGATCCAACACACTATGTATGCACTTTAAGTACACGCAACATTGGGCAAAGTTGGCATGTTTTTTGTTTCTTCCATGTTTTTGTGCATCATTTTTTCAAATACAGAAGCTGAGACGGCAGAGCTAAAGTAAGGGCCTTGCATTGCATTGCAGCCCTGTTGTTTGAGGTAGTTTAATTGGCCTTGTGTTTCTACGCCTTCTGCAATAACTTGCATGTGCAAATTGTGAGCGAGTGAAATAATAGACGTCACGATTGCTTCATCGTTTTGATTCAACGTAATGTCTCGCACAAACAAAGGGTCAATTTTGAGTGTGTTAACGGGAAATTTCTTTAAGTGAGCCAGATTTGAAGGGCCTTTGCCAAAATCATCAATCGATAGCTGTACGCCAATTTCTTTGAGTTCTTGCAAGATATTGATAATGCGATCCATCTCTGTTGTGATCGCGCTCTCTGTCAATCCGATTTCTAAATATTCGGGAGCCAATCCTGTTTCTTTGAGTATTTTGACAATCGATTGCGCAAAATTTTCTTGCAAGAGCTGACGTGCTGATAAATTGATGGCGATTCGTAAATGATGAAAACCAGCGTTTTGCCATATTTTGTTTTGCGTACAAGCAGCGCGCAGCATCCAGGCACCGATTGGTATGATCAACCCAGTTTCTTCTGCCAAACTGATGAAGTGTGCTGGTGACATGACGCCTAATTCTGGTTGTTGCCAGCGTAACATCGCCTCCGTAGCAACTATTTTCCCGCTATGTAAATCTACTTGTGGTTGGTAATACAACGAAAATTCATCACGTTCGAGTGCATTACGCAGTGCGCGCTCTATCCGTAAACGTTCCAGTACCTCTTCATTCATTGCTTGGGTGTAAAACTGGAAATTATTTCGTCCACTTTTTTTGGCACGATACATAGCCACGTCCGCATGTTCTACCAATGTTTCTGCATTGCTACCATCAATCGGATAGACCGCTACGCCGATACTGCAACTTAAAAAGAATTCTTGTCCTTCTAATACTAAAGGTTGTGCCACTGCATTCATGATACGCTGCACGATGTAAGTAGTGAGATTTTCATCCAGGCGTTCAGGTAAAACTAAAACGAATTCATCGCCACCCAGTCTAGCGATTGTGTCGGTTTCCCTGATGGTTGACTGTAGGCGTTTCGAAATAATATTCAGCAATCGATCGCCTGCTTTGTGCCCCAAACTATCATTGATAAATTTGAATCGATCTAAATCAAGAAACAAAACCCACAACAAATGGTTGTAACGGCTGCTGTAGGAAATGGCTTGACTCAAACGATCTGCCAATAAAGCGCGATTAGGTAATCCGGTTAATGGATCGTGTAACGCCATGTGGCGAATACGCTCTTCCGTTTGTTTGCGATCGGTAATGTTTTTTGCTGTACCACGATAACCTTTGAATGTTCCATTAGGGTCAATCAATGGTTCTCCAGAAGTGCTAAACCAAAGAGGCGCATTGCTTCTGAAGGTGACTTTGTATTCGAAATCGGTAAATTTCTGATGTCCTTCCAAGAGGGTTTTATGCGTTAACCATTCTGATTGCTCAAGATCGTTTGGCAATTCCCAACGAGTTTTACCTAAGAATTCAAAAGTAGGGATGCCACTTTTTGTCATGACGCTGCTGGAGATGGTGGTAAAACGGAAATTTTCATCTTGTTCCCAATACCAGTCTGACGACAATTCCGCGAGATGACGAAAGCGTTCTTCACTTTCTTTTAATTGGCGATGAGCCTCAGATAGCTTGTTATTTAATTCAGTTAAAGCGATATTGCGTTGCAACACTTCATCTTCAGCACGCTTTCTTTCCTGAATTTCCAATTCCATTTGTACTTTGGCGTGTTGCAGAGAGCGATTAATTTTTTCGTTTTCACGCAATGCCTTTTCCATATCTTGGGTACGATTTTGTATTTCCTGCTTGAGCACAATCGCTGTTTGGAATAAGCCAAAATCCGAGCCTTGTATGCTGGCACTGCGCTCAGCACGATTCATCAATGCTTCGATGACTTTTTTTAAACGCGTAATTTCAGCGTGTAATGCTTGTTGAGATTCTGGAGATTCTGGAGATTTTTGAGGTAAGTCAGAAGTAGGCATTTTTAATTTTTTGATTGACCACTCTTATCCAGATTACCTATCGCAATACCGGTCAGAGTTTGGTTGACGTGGACGCCGCCAAATTGTTCGCCGTAGGTTGAAAATCCTACTGTGTGATTGCGTTTAAAAATTTCACCAACCTTATTTTTGATGTTGGATTGTGTGATTTCTAAATTACGCAATATGCAGTCGCAGCTAAGAACTAATTGTGGTGCGCCAATTTCTGCCTGAATGTTGTCGAAGGCATTTTGCATGTTTTCGATTAGATCAACACCTTTTGCTATGCGCAACACCAGGCCTTCTTCAATTGCACAATAAAAAGTTAAACTGCCGTCAGGATTCACTTTTTGAATGGAACGCACATAATCGACTCCATCAATCAACACCACAAGAGGCGAGGTGGCAAAACGCATTGGATCAAGGTCATCGGTATCGATACCCAATAGTCGCGCATATTCTGAGGCGGCGGGCAAGCCGTTGATTTCCTTGACAATACGATTGATCGCATCCGCTTCAGTGACAACTAATCTTTCATTTGTTGAAGCGAAATGTTGAATTTTAAATAATTTAAAAGGAAGAGAAGTCGAAATCAAAACCAATACGGCACTATCTGAGTGAAACTGGCCATCATAAAAAACATGGGTTTTTTCAAACTGTAAATCGTCACCCGCAGAGCCACCAAACATCGGAAATTTACCTAAGGCATTTTGTAAAGTACGGGTGGTGATTTCTTCTCTTACAGACAAACCGTCAATCATTAAAAAAGCAAAGCTATTTTTGGGTTCGGCGGTGGGCGCTTTGCTTTCTAATTGTTGTAACAATTGTTGGGCAAATGTTTTTACTTTATTAACATCAAAATGTTTTAAATGTTTGATATATCCGGTGACGGCAGTAAACGTATCGCTGGTAAAGCTGACTCCTGACAGACTGCGTTCACAATATCCATTAGGGCCAATTTCTCCTGCCGTGGTGCAACCGACGACTGGAATTTCGCCGAACAAGCGATTCATTTCCTGGCCCAGTATTGCCAGGTCATATTGGCTAGAGCAAAAAAACACCACCAGCGTGGTGTTGGCTTGCATCACCTTAGCGTGGAATTCTTGTGCCGCTTGACGTGGATCCATGGCGGATGAATGGGCGGTGCGAATTTGCTGCAAGGCATGCATGTCATTCATCTTGTCCATGTGATCGTTCATCGCTGATTAAGCTTCGATATTTTCCAAATAACGTTGCGCGTCTAATGCCGCCATGCAACCTGTACCAGCACTAGTAATGGCTTGGCGATACACATGATCTTGCACATCACCAGCAGCAAATACACCGGCGATGTTAGTGGCTGTTGCCATACCTTCGAGCCCAGTTTTGGTTTTGATATAGCCGTTATGCATGTCTAGCTGATTGGCAAAAATATCGGTATTGGGCTTATGACCGATAGCAATAAAAACACCATGAACCGGTACTTGTGTTATTTCGTCATTTTCTGTTGATTTCACATTAATTGCTGTCACACCGCTTTCATTACCGACGACTTCGTCTAAAACGTGGTTGAACTTGACGACGATTTTACCTTCCGCGACTTTTGCCATTAAACGATCAATCAAAATCGCTTCGGCGCGGAATTTGTCACGTCTGTGCACGATGGTGACTTTACTGGCGATATTGGATAGATATAAGGCTTCTTCGACCGCCGTATTGCCACCACCGATGACAGCAACTTCCTGATGACGATAGAAAAAGCCATCGCAAGTCGCACATGCTGATACGCCTTTGCCCATGAAGGCTTCTTCTGATGGCAGGCCGAGATATTGCGCGGATGCACCAGTTGCAATAATCAAGGCGTCGCACGTGTATTCAGCGGCATCGCCAATCAGGCGGATCGGTTTTTCATCTAGCTTGGTAGTGTGAATATGATCGAAAATGATTTCGGTATTAAAACGCTCTGCATGTTGCAAGAAGCGCTGCATCAACTCAGGACCTTGTATGCCCATGGGGTCGGCTGGCCAGTTTTCTACATCGGTAGTAGTCATTAATTGACCACCTTGCTCAACACCGGTAATCAAAACAGGTTGTAAGTTAGCGCGCGCTGCATAGATGGCAGCGGAATAACCTGCAGGGCCAGAGCCGAGAATAAGGACACGTGCGTGTTTAGTGTTGGACATGAGTTTTACCTGGTGAAATATGAAAAATATAAAAAATATAAAAAATGTGAGGAAAACTAAAAAACGAGTGGAATAGTGCAGATATTGGGGAATAGACTGAAGAATTCAACCGCTTTATAAAATCTTAGTAGAAGAATATTGTAAATAAGACCTGAAAACTGGGTAAGATTATAGACCTAAGCATTCAAGTCAGTATGTGTGCTCAATATATGAGCACTATGCGGACTTGCTTTATTTGTACCGTATCTGTATTTATGTCTAAAAAAAACCAAACTTATACCCGCGACTTTAATCGTTCTCCAGCCGTACCTAATAATCGTTTGTTACATCTTTTGTATGAAGCACGTTGGTTAGTGTTGCTAGCGCTTGCTACTTATTTCATTCTGATTTTGGCAACATATAGCAAACTTGATTCGTGCTGGTCAAATAACACCAATTTACCTAAATTTGAAAATCTTGGCGGACGCCTTGGCGCGTGGTTGGCCGATATATTTTTATATATTTTTGGTTTTTCAGCTTGGTGGTGGGGAGTGTTGTTCTTACGCACCCTGTGGCGAGGGTATACACAATTGACCTTAAATTCAACGTTGCTACCCGCAAGATCAACTGTAGATACTGATGTGAATTTGGATTCAAACGAAGAGCCATGTAAAAACATTTCTAATGCTGATTGTGCGTCCAAATACGATCGTTGGATTGGTGGATTTGGCTTTTTCCTGTTGTTGTTAGGAAGTGTAGGACTGGAATATTTGCGCATGTATAGCCTACATGTGCAATTGCCGCTTGCTCCGGGTGGTGTGTTGGGGCGGGAATTCGGCACCGTCGTTCAAAGTGCATTAGGTTTTACCAGCGCGACTTTGTTGTTGCTTTTGCTATTTGCGCTAGGATTTAGTCTGTTCTTTCGCGTGTCATGGATGACCTTGGTCGAGCAAATCGGCACGGTAATAGAAAACAGCGTTGTGTGGGTAAGAAATCAATACGTAGCGCAGCAAGATCGCAAAGTGGGCCATGTGGCTGCTGTAAAAAGAGAAGAAGTCGTGCTGCAAGAGCGCGCCAAACATGTGGAAGTCGCGCCGATTAAAATTGCGCCGCAAGTCGTGCATGTGCCGCAATCGGAACGTAGCGAAAAAGAAAAACAAGCTGTACTGTTCACCGATTTGCCAGACAGCGATTTACCACCTTTATCTTTGCTGGATGCAGCGCCAGCTGTGCAGGAAACGGTGAGTGTGGAAACCCTGGAATTCACCAGTCGTTTGATTGAAAAGAAACTTTCCGATTTTGGTGTGACAGTGCAAGTCATCGCTGCGCATCCTGGTCCCGTCATTACGCGCTATGAAATCGAACCCGCGACCGGCGTCAAAGGGAGTCAGATCGTTGGTTTGGCTCGTGATTTGGCACGTTCTTTGTCACTAACATCGATTCGTGTGGTGGAAACCATTCCAGGCAAAAATTATATGGGATTGGAATTGCCGAATCCTAAACGCCAAATCGTACGTTTGACAGAAATTGTCGGTTCCAAAGTTTATAGCGATAGCAGTTCCAACCTGACGATTGCACTGGGCAAAGACATTGCGGGTAATCCAGTCGTAGCGGATTTAGCCAAAATGCCACATTTGCTGATTGCTGGTACGACTGGTTCGGGTAAATCGGTTGGGATTAACGCTACCATTTTGTCTCTCTTATACAAATCCGATCCCAGCCAGGTTCGATTGATTTTGATTGATCCCAAGATGCTAGAAATGTCGGTTTATGAAGGCATTCCTCATTTGTTAGCGCCAGTCGTGACTGATATGCGCCAAGCTGGCCATGCACTGAATTGGGTGGTGAATGAGATGGAGCGGCGCTATAAATTGATGTCCAAATTGGGTGTGCGCAATTTGGCGGGTTACAACACCAAAATTAGTGAAGCAGCGAAGCGGGAAGAACATATTCCCAATCCATTCAGCCTGACACCGGATGCGCCCGAACCATTAGAAAAACTGCCAACCATCGTGATTGTGATCGATGAATTGGCTGATTTGATGATGGTCGTAGGTAAAAAAGTAGAAGAATTAATCGCCCGTATCGCACAAAAAGCCCGTGCCGCTGGCTTGCATTTGATTCTAGCCACGCAACGTCCTTCGGTCGACGTGATTACGGGCTTGATCAAAGCCAACGTACCGACGCGTATTGCTTTCCAGGTGTCGAGCAAAATTGATTCGCGTACCATTCTGGATCAAATGGGCGCTGAAACACTGTTGGGAATGGGCGATATGCTCTACATGCCGCCTGGTACTGGTTTGCCGATGCGGGTGCATGGCGCTTTTGTTTCCGATGAAGAAGTGCATCGCGTCGTGGCACATTTGAAGGAGCAGGGCGAACCAAATTATGTAGAAGGCATCTTAGAAGGTGGCGTGCTGGAAGAGGGCGCAGATGGCATGGCAGTGGGCGAAAATGGGCAGAATGGCGAAGCCGATGCCTTATACGATCAAGCCGTCGCCATCGTATTAAAAAATCGCCGCGCGTCGATTTCTCTGGTGCAACGTCATTTGCGCATCGGTTACAACCGCGCAGCGCGTTTGCTCGAACAAATGGAAAGCAGCGGCATCGTTTCTTCGATGCAGTCAAACGGTAATCGGGAAATTCTCGTTCCTACAGGAAGTCAAAATGAATAATAAAAATAATATTAATCAATTAAGCTCGGTAGTCATTTCTATCCTGATCGCTGCCACTGTCATTACGCCAAGTTGGGCGATCGCTGGTGCTTTGGAGCAATTCAAATCGTTTGTCACCAGCACCAAATCCGCCAAAGGCGAATTTATCCAGCGTCAGGTCAGCACGGCAGAAGGTAAAGCCAAAATTTCTGCCCCTTCCAGCGGCACATTTGTATTCGCCCGCCCTGGTAAATTTATCTGGGCTTATCAAAAGCCTTATGAGCAATTGCTGCAAGCCGATGGTGAAAAGCTTTACATCTACGATAAAGATTTGAATCAAGTCACGGTGAAAAAACTAGGCAATGCTTTAAGCTCCAGCCCCGCCGCCATCTTGTTCGGCAGCAATGATTTGGAAAAAAACTTCACGCTAAAAGACAACGGTAACAAAGACGGTTTGGAATGGCTAGCAGCCAAACCCATCAACAAAGACAGCACTTTCGAACAAATCGGCATCGGCCTACGTAACGGCGTGCCGGAAGCCATGGAACTACGCGACGCCTTCGGTCACGTGTCTTTGCTAACGTTCAAAAACATAGAAAAAAATCCTGCGATTACGCCCAATCAATTCAAGTTCGCCATTCCCAAAGGCGTGGATGTGTTGAGCGAGTAACTAATTAACCGAGATTGTCCATTAGCCTCCGTCGTCCCCGCGGGGTTAGGCGGGAATCCAGCGTCTTTCGTTGTTTCAGCTAAAAGACACTGGATCCCCGACTCAAGCACTCGGGGACGACGGTTTTAAGTTTTATTGAATAAATAGATGCTCGACCTATTCGACACCGAAACACCAACCAACCAACTCACGCCCACGCCACCTCTAGCAGAAGCACTGCGCCCAACAACATTGGATGAGGTAATTGGCCAAACACACCTGCTAGGCGCAGGCAAACCGCTACGACTCGCATTTGAATCCGGCAAAGCCCATTCCATGATTTTGTGGGGCCCGCCAGGTGTAGGCAAAACAACCTTGGCCCGCCTTACGGCTACTGCTTTCAAGTGCGAATTCATCGCGCTATCCGCAGTGTTTTCAGGCGTCAAAGATATCCGTGCTGCCATGGAGCAGGCACAGCAAAACCTGGCTATGGGCAAGCACACCATCTTGTTCGTCGACGAAATTCACCGTTTCAACAAATCCCAGCAAGACGCGCTGCTTCCCTATGCCGAAAGTGGCTTAGTCACCTTTATTGGCGCCACGACAGAAAACCCTTCTTTTGAAGTCAATTCGGCGCTGCTGTCACGCGCTCAGGTCTATGTGCTGAAATCACTAACAGAAGCAGAGTTGCAGCAACTTCTCCTTACCGCGCAAGAAAAAGCACTGGCTGGCTTGGAGTTTGACGACTTAGCAAGAGACACCCTCATCGGCTATGCGGATGGTGATGCCAGACGGTTTTTGAACTTGCTGGAACAATGCCAAACGGCTGCTGGCGTGGCCAAAGTTAAAAAGATTGATGCCGACTTTGTGCAAAATGCCTTGACCTTGAATAGCCGGCGTTTTGACAAAGGTGGCGACAACTTCTACGACCAAATTTCCGCCTTACATAAGTCGGTGCGCGGCTCGCATCCCGATGCCGCGCTGTATTGGCTGACACGCATGTTGGATGGTGGTGCCGATCCTCGCTACCTATCCCGCCGCATCGTTCGCATGGCATGGGAAGACATCGGACTCGCCGACCCAAGAGCGATGCAAATAGCCAATGATGCCGCTACGACTTATGAGCGTTTAGGAAGTCCAGAAGGCGAGCTAGCGCTCGGCCAAGCGGTAATTTATCTAGCCGTTGCGGCCAAAAGCAACGCCGGCTACAACGCCTATAACCAGGCAAGAGCTTTCGTCAAACAAGACAAAAGCCGTGAGGTACCTGTTCACCTTCGCAATGCTCCTACCAAGCTGATGAAGGAATTGGGTTACGGCCACGAATACCGCTACGCCCATAACGAACCCAATGCGTATGCCGCTGGGGAAACTTATTTGCCTGATGGGATGCAGGAGCCAGGCTGGTATCAGCCGGTGGCTAGGGGGTTAGAGATTAAGGTTGGTGAGAAGCTGGCTCTTCTACGGAAGTGGGATGAGGAAGCGGGTAAGAAGTAGCGCAGTTCATAGGTTCTCAATGTCATATGCTGTAAATTCTTCAAAGGAACTTTTAGATGTTTTCTTTTTCCTCTATTAACATGGCGCCCATATCAAGTTGGGGTGGCCGTGGTGCAATTCCTGACGGGCAAATGGCCAAACCTATTCCGACAGATCAATATTTGTCGATGGCCGACCTTGATCATGCTTCACTTTCAGCATTTAACCGGACATCCTACGCAACGGGTGTGGTTAGAGTTGGCCAGAAAATTGTTGCTAATGCGGTGTTGATTTCACCCACCTTGGTTTTGGTCGCTGGCCATTCATTTGATGAAACACGTTCTGACGTTTATTTTCAATTTCCAGAGTTACGAAGGAATGTGCATGGTCGATTGTTGTTTGATGGCGCAAGGGATAGTCAATTTCAAACGGACTTCAAAATTATTCAAATTCAACCGATAACAGATCGAGTCCCAGCTCGGCTCAGTGTGAGTGCAGGTGGTTTTGGTCGATCCATACAATTTTCTTACGATGAATCAAGTTGTCAATACGTTAAGGTTTATGAACAAGAGGCGGAGCATTACGCCACCAATGCGGATTGGATAACAGCACCAACGCAAGCAGGCGAGTGTGGTGGGCCGCGGCTTAGTATGAGTTCAGGGTGCATTCAAAGTATGCATCAAGGTGAGCGAGCAGGTTTTACCATCAATCAAATGATCATGACGCTGGAACAAGCACTTAGCTCTCACAAAGAGGTTGCAGAAAACATTATTCAGCAGTTGAGCATCCCTGATTTTGAGATGCGTTACATGAATAATTCCACTATTGCTTTGGAGCCTGATGATGTTATTCCAGAAGCACGTCGACCGGCGAGAGAAGAGTTTTCAGTTTTTTTGAATCGTGTTTCGTTTGTGGGTTCTTGCCAATATGGCAGGCCAAAATATGCTATCAGGATGAATCATTTGACGCGCTATTTGGCTGATTACGATGACGCATTTATCAATATGAAAATACACGAGATATTTGCAGAGAATGGTCTGCCGTACTCGGACGATTTGCTGTTTGATATGAGTAGCAACATGTTGTTTGAAATAGAGGGACGCATTCCTAGTAGTGCTAATCCAAGATGTATCGGTATTGACGCGCAAAATGCTCAGGCACTGCTTATCAAAGACAAATACATTCAGGTATATAAAAATTTGTATAAGTTGTGTCGCATTGCTAGCGAGGGCACATTGGTTGATGGTATTCGGGAATATGTTGATCCCCAATTTCCTATCAGCGCGACATCGCATATCAGTGAAAAATTCATTCTTGACCATGTTGTAGATTTTTCAAGTACAAGTGGGCGTAATAAATATTTGTTGGACGGGGCAAAACGGCGTGCTATTCCTATCGAGACGGTTATTACAACCCGAGACATTGAAAAGTTAAGCAAGGAAATACGTGAGACTGATTTTGCGCATATTCGTTCCCAAATTAACGCTTATCAAATGAGAAAAAGGCAGGCTTTTAATGTTTATTATCTTACGCGAGGCGAGTATGCCCTTTACGAAGCGCGGTTACGTACAACTCAAGCCAGTTATGCATTGACAGAGAAAAAGGATCAATTTGTTTATACGGTGGAAGAACAGAACGGGCTCTACTACGCCTATCACTACGAAAATTCAAAAACAGCCTTCAATACTACGGGCATGCGTCGTTTGGAGTTTGGTGCGCAAGTTGTCTATTTGCAACCAGTTAACGTCCCATTTTAAAAAATAAGTAAAAAATAATTAAACCCGAGCTTGTTACAATGGCGCTTTTCTAAAAAACGCAACTCATCATTCATCACCCATCACACCATGATAGATATTCAAACCCTACGCAAAGATATACAAGTCGCTGCTGCTCGCTTGGCGACGCGCAATTTTCAACTGGATGCCACGCTTTTTAACGCTCTGGAATCCGAGCGGAAGTCGTTGCAGACACGTACCGAAGAATTACAAGCCAAGCGCAATGCACTCTCCAAACAAATCGGCATTCTCAAAAGCAAAGGTGAAGATGTCGCTGGCGTGATGGCGGAAGTGGCAGGCTTGGGTGATGAGTTGAAAGCAAACGAAATAGCATTGGCCAGTTTGCAAGAAAAGTTAAGCCATTTCATGCTGACGATACCGAATGTGCCGCATGAATCCGTGCCCGCTGGTAAAGATGAAACAGCAAATCAGGAAGTGCGTAAACACGGCGTGCCGCGTGATTTCTCCCAAGAAGGTTTTGAGCCAAAAGATCACGTTGATGTTGGCGCTACCTTGGGTCTGGATTTTGATGTGGCGTCAAAATTGACGGGGTCGCGTTTTTCCGTCATGAAAGGTGGCATCGCGCGTTTGCATCGTGCCCTGGCGCAATTTATGTTGGATACGCATGTAGCGCAGCATGGTTATACCGAGTGCTATACGCCGTATATCGTGAATGCAGATTCACTGCGTGGTACCGGGCAATTGCCTAAATTTGAAGCGGATTTGTTTGCGGTCAAAAAAGGCGGGCAAGAAGGCGAGGGCGAGGCTTTGTATTTGATTCCTACTGCAGAAGTCTCCTTGACCAATATCGTGCGGGACGAAATCGTTGCGTTGAATGAATTGCCTATCAAATTGACTGCGCATACGCCTTCTTTCCGTTCTGAAGCCGGCAGTTACGGCCGCGACACGCGCGGCATGATACGGCAGCATCAGTTTGATAAGGTGGAAATGGTGCAAGTCGTGCACCCAGAAACTTCCTACCAAGCATTAGATGAAATGGTTGGGCATGCCGAAACCATTCTGCAAAAGTTGGGTTTGCCGTATCGCGTCTTGTTGTTGTGTACCGGTGACATGGGCTTTGGTGCGACTAAAACCTATGATTTGGAAGTATGGTTGCCAGCACAAAATACCTATCGCGAAATTTCATCGATTTCCAATTGCGAAGCATTCCAAGCACGTCGCATGCAAGCCCGTTTCCGTAATGCACAGGGCAAACCTGAGCTAGTGCATACGCTCAATGGTTCTGGCTTGGCGGTTGGGCGTACGCTGGTTGCGATTCTAGAAAACTATCAGCAAGCCGATGGCAGCGTGGCGATTCCAGAAGTGTTATGGCCCTACATGGGCGGCTTGAAACAGCTGCAAAAATAACCAAAATCTGAACGAGGACGGATAAAAGATCAAAGGACAATGCGATGGTTGCCATGCCAGCACAATTACCGAATGATATGCCGCATCAGTGTGTATTTAAGGCAGCTGTTGATTACCGCATTCCCCCCGCTATTTTGTATGCCATCCGCAAAAAAGAGGGGGGTAAAGTAGGGCAGTCTTCACGCAATAGCAACAACACGCGTGATTACAATCAAACACAAATCAACGATGTATGGATGCAGACTTTTTATAAAAAACAGGGCGTGCATCCGTACTGGTTGGCAAATGATGCTTGTCTCGGCATTCGTGCAACGGCGTATATTGTGCGCTATGAAATTGAGCGAGTAGGGAATTTCTGGCGTGGCGTTGGCAATTATCACAGCCGCACACCAAGCAGAAACGCAGCATATGCCAGGGACGTCTATATTTTATCCCTGCATTACGAAAAAATCCTGAGCAGGATGGGATGGATTAAGTAATTTCATCATGCTACAATGCGCGGCTTCGCAGCACGTAGTACATAGACCGATTTAGGAAAGGTGGCAGAGTGGTCGAATGCGCTGGACTCGAAATCCAGTGTACATCTTTGGTGTACCGTGAGTTCGAATCTCACCCTTTCCGCCAGTACAAAGACCTCAAACTTGCTGAGCAGGCCTTGAGGCAGCAAAAAGCCCCGCACCACGCGGGGCTTTTTGCTTTGGGCTCCTGACTTCGACTTGTGGCTGTGGCCCATGAAAGTCGTCTCAAACCTCGTTTGTCTCAAGACCTCATGACTTTTTCAGACTTGGTTCAGAGCCGTAGTTTTGCTGGCCTTGGTAAAACAGGCTTTGAACCTTAACGAATGCAAGTTCGTTGTTCAGATCGTTTTGATCTGAAATCGGTTATGAAACTCATCCCTCACTCGAGCTAGTTTGTTTTCTGAATTAAGAGCTTCGAGCTAGCCGACACGATCTAATTTAAAACTATTAAATTAATTAAAATGTTCCTGATGATTTTTGTTGTTGAAAGCTTCCGACTTTTTTCCAAACAGTTGTCAGATGAGTATTCATACTTCTACTCCTAGAGGCATCCATTCTTCGCCAAGAGCTTGAGCTTGCTCAAGTACTAGCTGAACTGCAAAGTCAGCTTGATCAGGCGGATATTTGTATTTCTTCAGAATGCGCTTGACCATTAGCCGCAATTTAGCCCGCATACTTTCACGCTCTGACCAGTCAACAGTCAGGTTCTCACGCAGGCTCTGCGTGAGTTCTTGGGCGATCTTCTTTAACGTTTCGTCTTGAAGTTCGCGCACCGCCGATTCGTTGTTGGCCAGCGCGTCGTAAAACTTCACTTCGTCCTCACGCAGGCCTAATTGGTCACCACGTGTCGCTTCCTCGCGGAACTTCTTGGCCATGGCGATAAGCTCTTCCATGACCTGCGCGGTTTCGATGCTCCTGTTTTGATAGCGGCGAATCACATCGGCCAGCAAATCGCTGAACTTGCGGTCTTGCACCACGTTGCTGGCAAAGCGGCTTTTGATCTCTCCTTGCAGCAAACGCTCCAGCAGTTCCACCGCCAGGTTTTTCTCGGGCAAGTTATTCACCTGCGCCAAAAAGTCGTCGTCAAGCAAACCAATGTTGGGCTTGTCCAGACCCACAGCCGCAAAGATGTCCACCACTTCGCCAGACACCACGGCTGAGCTGATGATCGGCCAGGTTCGGCCGGGACCTTTTGAGCCTGCAGTAGTGGTTCCGGCTTGGTCTCTCGTGCTGCTGTTGCTTGACGCCGAAAGCCGATGTCTTGGTTTTGTCATATATTTCGACGATAATAGAAATATGGAAGAAAAAGACGTCGTCAAAGCCTTAGCCGCCATGGCCCAGCCCAACCGCCTGCAGGTGTTCCGCTCCCTCGTGGTTGCGGGAAAACAAGGTGCGACGCCAGGGCAGTTGGGCGAGCTGCTCGGGGTGCCTAACGCCACGCTCTCGTTTCATCTCAAAGAGCTGATGGGCGCGGGCCTGATCAGCCAGGAGCGCAGTGGGCGCAACCTGATCTACCGCGTCGAGTTTGAGCAGATGAATGGTCTGCTTGCCTACCTCACTGAGAACTGCTGCCAGGGCGCCGAGGCCTGCCTTGATGCCTCATCCACCAATTGCCAATGCTGAAAGGAGCCAATATGAAACGATTCCATGTCCACATCCATGTGCAAGATCTGCAAGCGAGCATCGCGTTTTACTCACGCTTGTTCTCTGCCCAACCTGCGCGGATCGAAACTGACTACGCCAAGTGGATGCTTGAAGACCCTCGGGTGAACTTCGCCATCTCAACGCGAGGCAGCAAGCCTGGCCTCGACCACCTGGGCTTCCAAGTCGATAGTGCCGAGGAGTTGGTTGAGATGAAGGCGGCTGCTCAAAACGCCGACATGGCCGTGCTCGACGAAGGCGAGACGACCTGTTGCTATGCCCGCAGCGACAAACACTGGATCACTGACCCGCAAGGCGTCGCCTGGGAGCAGTTCCATACCCTTGGAGACATCCCAGTTTTTAACGAGGCCTCTCAACCCGCTTCTGGCGCGGCATGTTGCGCACCCACACAGCCAACTGCTGCAGCATGCTGCGCCCCGAACACGGTTGCAACAGTCGGTTGCTGCGGCCCCGCTACTTCCTCTAAATCCTCTTGCTGCTGAAAGAACAACATGACCTCTGAATCTAAACCTTTAAATGTCCTTTTCCTGTGCACGCACAACTCTGCTCGCAGTATCTTGGCCGAAGCCCTGCTGAACCACCTCGGCCAAGGGCGTTTTAAAGCTTATTCGGCTGGCAGCAGCCCACGCGAGAACCAGCAGCCCAATCCGCTGGCACTGGAAACGCTGTCCAAGGCGGGCTTGCCGGTGGAAGGCCTCCACAGCAAAAGCTGGGATGAATTCGGTAAGCCTGATGCCCCTCATATGGATTTGGTGATCACCGTCTGTGACAACGCCGCTGGTGAAGTGTGTCCTTTCTGGCCAGGCCAACCTGCGACGGCACACTGGGGTTATGCCGATCCGTCAGAGGTTGACGGCGACGACGACAAAAAGCGAGAGGCGTTCAAGCAGACCCTGCACATGATGCGCAAGCGCCTGGACATTTTTGTGAATCTGCCCCAGAGCAGCTTGACCAAGATGTCCATCGAGAAAAACGCCCGCGATCTGGCCAAGAGTTGACCATGAGCGTTCAATGTGAAGTCACGGCAAAGGTTGCGGCCCAGGCTCCGATGAGCCTTTTCGAGCGTTACCTGACGCTGTGGGTGTTCCTGTGCATCTTGCTGGGTATTGCGCTTGGGCAGTTTTTGCCCGGCGTGTTCCAGGCCGTCGGAGCTATGGAAGTCGCCAAGGTCAACTTGCCCGTAGGTCTGTTGATCTGGGTGATGGTCATCCCGATGCTTGTGAAGGTGGACTTCGGTGCGCTGGGTGAGGTGCGCCAGCATGTGCGCGGCATTGGAGTGACCCTGTTCGTCAACTGGCTAGTGAAGCCGTTTTCAATGGCGTTTCTGGGCTGGCTCTTCATCCGCCATTGGTTTGCACCGCTTTTGCCCGCAGACCAGCTCGACAGCTACATCGCTGGCCTGATCCTGCTGGCGGCAGCCCCCTGCACGGCGATGGTGTTTGTCTGGAGCCGTCTTACGAATGGTGATCCGCTGTTCACGCTATCGCAGGTCGCGCTCAACGACACGATCATGGTATTTGCGTTCGCGCCGCTGGTGGGGTTCCTTTTGGGCATCTCCGCGATCACCGTCCCGTGGGCCACTTTGGTGACCTCGGTCGTGCTCTACATCGTCATCCCCGTGCTACTTGCTCAGTGGTGGCGCAAGGCATTGTTGGCCAAGGGGCAGGAAGTATTTGATGCGACGATGGCCAAGATCGGACCCTGGTCGATCACGGCGCTGCTGGCAACGCTGGTGCTGCTCTTTGCTTTCCAGGGCGAGGCCATTCTCAAGCAGCCGCTGGTCATAGTCTTGCTGGCCGTGCCCATCCTGATCCAGGTGTTCTTCAACTCGGCGCTGGCTTATTGGCTCAACCGCCAGCTTGGAGAGAAGCATTCCGTGGCTTGCCCCTCGGCCCTGATCGGTGCGTCCAACTTCTTCGAACTGGCGGTGGCTGCTGCGATCAGTCTCTTCGGCTTCCAATCAGGCGCAGCCTTAGCTACCGTGGTCGGCGTATTGATCGAGGTGCCGGTGATGTTGCTGGTAGTGCGCGTGGTCAACCAGACTCGTGGGTGGTACCAGGCAAAACAGTGATCCTTGCATACTGACCCGTGGCCAAGGGTAGATGGTTGACGCATGACTTTTTCGGATGTACTAGCTCAAAACAGATCTGACAGTTACTGGTTTTTACAGGGTATCTGTCAGATCGCTGATTTTTACTAATTTCATGGATTGCCTCATCAGGACCAAAGACCAAAGACCGAAGACCAAACGCCAGATTGATAAGATTGAAAACCAGCTTCTTCGAAGCGCCATAGATGTAGCCAGCGATTATTCAGTAGTTGTTGAATTGTCGTGTGCTTGGCAATGACGGATTCGATCGCAGTCTGAGACGCATCAATAATGACGGTCAGTCGCAGCGGTTCATGCACCCACCGATCCCCGTTATGAAGCGATTGACGGGATAAACCGATTCGAAGATCTCCACCGTTACCTTCAAAGACACCGATGCGGCCACCTACTACGTTGTGCAGCACTTTGTTGCCACTGCCTAGTCGTAGTGGATCACAAGTCGATGCATGGTATTGCCAGTTGATCCAATGTGTAACTAGCATGGGTGCTGTCATCAGTAATTCCAACACGCTGCCGTCTATGTCCTGATTGGCGTGATAGTCGTGTAGGAAACTACGGCCGCCAAGTACAAGGCCTCGGCTTCTATCCCGAGGAGCAATCAGAAAAGCCGCATTGCCGGCAAGTCCCCATTCGGGACGAGTTTGTGCGCCATCGTTAGCACGACGACGCAGCTGTGCCAATAGCGCTTTATGTGGGGTGTTCGGGTTTAATTGAAGATTGGGTGCTCGTTCACGGCGTACTTGGTCGCACGCTTTTGAAAGCACTGCTTCTAGTTGTTTCCAATAAGCCAGTGTTGTTGATGGTAGCAGGTCTAGATCAAATGCTTCGATTTCATCGGTGGTGGTGTTGTGCAATGCAGCGATGAATGTGGTTGATTCCTCAATGGTGATCCCGTGTGCTGCCAAACCTTTGCGAATTTCTGGATCATTGAGTAATTGCGCAAGGCTACGTGCATTCACTTCGCCTGTTTGTCCGCAGCAAGCGCCACAGTCTAATCCCGCTGCATGAGCATTATTGACAGATTGACTACCATGACCGACAAGCAGTACCAGCGGAGCGAGGTTTTGTTTTAAGCCCATAGCATGGAGTATGCGTGCCGCCAGATTCACTTTTGTTTCAAGATCGATCCCTAGTAGCTGTGGGCGGCAGATAGCACGGTAACGTGTGGGCAATCCTTTTAAATCGTCTCTGGCACGATCTTGTTTGCCGGGTAGCATCAAATTGACTAGCTTGCCGACATAACTTAATCCAGCTGCTTCTACGAAAGAAAATGACGCTCCAGGCCATCGACTGGTAGCTAGCCATTGATCAGATAAAGCTAATCTGGTTCGGCGTGCTTTGATGGCAGCGTTTTGCAAAACTGAATCTGTGCTATTTCCTGAAAATTTGGTGTTGACGATGCAATCGCCAACTTCCATTGATGGGAACAGTAAACCAGGTAATTGGGGGCGTCTGGATGATGTGGCAATAGGAGTGTATGCCACTGGCAGGCCAAAAAAACCTGCGAAACCAATGGTTTGAATGCCTGACCATGTGTTTTCTAAAGCGCGGCGCAAAGGTTCGCTGCGCACATCGATACAGAAGGCAGCTTGTACTTCTATTTTTTGTGCTTTTTTTATGGTGATATTTTGCTGGTCAACAGAGGTCAATTGCTTGGCCAAGTCGCGTTGGTATCCTGTCTCCAAAGCTAACTGCCACACTTCGTCAATGAGTAGGGCATTTTCTATTTGATTCAATACATGTTGTGAGTTACTCCAAGCTTGTTGTAATGATAGTAATGCATGGTGCGTTGCTGTATCGTCTTTGCAATCCAACAGCAGAACACCCCAAGCTAGTCGAATAGCTAACAATTCACGTAGATGCGCATCTTTGCCGCCAGCTAGAGCAGCTTGCCAACTGAGGTAAGCGCACCATGAAGCCCAGCCATTGACGGTAAGTAGAACGGCTTCTAAGTAATCAGCCCATACTGACTGAGGTAGTCCAAGACGCTGGATGACCCAGCGCTCCGCATCTTTTGCGTTATTTGGCAGATTGTCTATAGCAGCACCTATATGTGGTAATCCCATCAACAAGCCAATGCCATGGTCATGCCGCAAGGTTGAAAGCCAAAAAGCGTATAAGCCTTGTGTGCGTTCTGGTTGCCAGTTTGCTTGTTGCTCATCGAAGTAAGCGGCACAGGTTTGGCTTACTTGATGGGTAATTGCTTGTCGCCAGGACAGCCGTGTGAATCGATTTGGATCGTTGTCTAGTACATCAATCAGAAGCGGTAGCATGGGTAGAAGTAGTGGTTGTTCTGGCAGCCAATTATTTTGCAGAGCATCTGTGCATTGCTTAGTTGTCAGACCTATCGCTAGCGCTTCTGGTAGTTGCTGTAGTGCATGCTCCAAATCAGCGATTTGGATACGACCTTGTTGCCATGCGCGTAGTTGCATTTCTCGTGGTGGAAAAACTTGAATATTGCCTAGCGCAGCCATCCGAGCAGCGACTTTGCGTAATGGCATGCCGATGCGTGACCAGTGTGGATTGACGGCGATAGCTTGGTCTAGTGGCCAGGTTGGTGCAATAGCATTGCATGCCTGCTGACAAGCCTGCTCAATTTCAGCATGCATAGTTTTTAGATCAGTCGTGTGGTTTGGCAGATTCGCAGTATTTTCTATTGATGTGTTGGTGAGTGTTTCTATCATGATGTTTTCCTATTTGTTAGTTCAACTCGGTACATCAACGTGGTATGTCGGTCAGTATTGCAGTTGCCTCTTTCGAGGTGATGTGTTGGGATGCGACGGGAGTCCAGCAAGTAGGCCAAATGTGCAAAGCGATACGTGTATAGGCTTCGTCCAGATAAAACCCTGCATAGCTCCAACGACGCCAACGTGACATTCGTTGTGGTTGTCGTTGCAGCAATGCTTGGAAAAAATACAAGAACACCATACCAACCAGGACAATTAGTCCAATCCTTTGATCGGGCATATCTTGTACGCCCATTGGAAGTGTGTGGAGGAAAATAGTGGCACCAGTTAGACCAGCAATGATCAAAAGTCCATTCATGGTTTGCATAACGCGTATAGGCAGGTCATTGTGTGTCGCTGGCAACCAAAGCAGTGGCCCCCAAGACACACCTAGCACAAGGCTCCACCACCAAGGCCAGGATGGATGACCTGTCAGCGTTGTAAAAAACAAAACAACTGAGGATATGGCTGTTATTGACAGTATCGGTGCCATCATCAAACTTAAATAGCTTGGTAACGAAACCATGTGTAAAGATTGCAAACGCGTTTGACGTACGATGTCTGATGCTGTCAAGAAAGCATATGCCTTGTAAAGTGAATGCCCAATCAAATGTACTGCCGCAAGCTTGTAGAAACCTAAGCCGCACTCAAGCAACATAAAACCCATCTGCGCGATTGTGGACCAGGCCAGCCGCACTTTGATGCTAATACGGGTGAGCATCACCATACCAGCTAGTATGGCTGTCACCAGGCCGAGCACCACTAGCAAAATACGAGCAGTACTCGCTTGTTCTAACATGGGGATGAAACGAATGAGCACAAAGCCGCCAAGATTGACGACGCCAGCATGTAACAATGCTGAGACTGGTGTTGGTGCTTCCATCACTTGGGTTAACCAACCATGTACAGGTAGCAAGGCTGTGCGCAGCATGACTGCCAATACCAGCAATACGGCGCTTGTTTGTAGATATATAGACATCCCATGCAAAGCGATGTACTGCCACAAGTTCGACAGCGACCCATTACCAACCTCTATCCAGGCCAAGGCCGATGCCACGAGTAGCAAGACATTTGCCACATAGTCTGCAAGCCGCTTTTTGTGTGCAGCCAGCAATGCAAAGGGACGATCCTGATAAAAACAGAGCAAATATTGCAGAGCGAAACCTATCAATGTCCAGGCTCCTATCAGAATAAGCCAGTGATCGGCAATCAGCAGTAAATGAACGCTAGCCAGTACACAAGCCAACGCTGCAAGGTAATGGTGTTGACGTGCCTCTCCTTGTAGATAACGAGAAGAGAAGCTCCCGATGACAGTACCAAGAAACTGCACTAGGAACGCAAGGATCAAACCTAAGGAAGTCGTTGTCACAGTACCAGGCCAAAGTGCGCCGATGTCTTGAAGAAAGATAGAAGTGCCAATAAAAAATAATGAACTACATGAAATAGCTTGAAAAATTTGCCATATTTTGGTCGTAGAGAGTGGATTTGTCAGTGCTATTAGTGCTGCTAACAACATGAAAATGATCGGTGCTAAGACGCAGATCGAATACAACATTTGGGTAATATCCATTCCATGGCCTTTTGAAAATAATTGAAAAAAGATTAAAAATGATTGATGTCATCATGCTTTCAAAAGATTTTTATGTAAAATAGATTGATAAGAATAAATTAATACTAAAAATAGAATAATGAATCTCAATCAGCTTAATTTTCACCATCTTTTTTATTTTTGGCGCGTGGCAAAGCTCGGGCACCTCACTCGTGCTGCGGAGGAATTGCATACATCACAATCATCGGTTTCAGCGCAAATTCGTCAGCTGGAAGAGCGGATTGGTGAAGAATTATTTATGCGTGAAAGCCGTCGTTTGATCCTGACTGATACGGGGCAATTGGTGCAGGCCTATGCTGAGAATATCTTTGGTTTGGGCCAAGAAATGTTGGGGCGTTTGCAAGGACACTCAGCGGGGATCACTCGTTTGCGAGTGGGTAGTGTGGCTACACTATCGCGCAATTACCAAGAAAACTGGATACGCCCATTACTCTCTGATCCAACTGTTGTACTGACTTTAGAATCAGGACTGATGGAAGGGTTATTGAATCGACTTGTACAACACCAATTGGATGTGGTGTTAACGAATGAAACTGTTCCAGCAGACCCTGATCGACCTTTACACTGTAAATTTTTAGGTAGCCAATCCATTTCTCTGGTTGGTCCAGCCAAAGTATGGAAATCGAAAAATGTACGTATTCCAGAAGACTTAGATGGAGTAGACATTGCCTTGCCTGGACCACGTCATGCTTTGCGTGCTCAATTTGATGCACTCTGTGCCGCTGCAGGAGTCAGCCCTAAGGTACGAGCTGAGGTTGATGATATGGCAATGCTACGTTTGATTGCACGCGATAGTGGTTGGCTGACTGTATTGCCAGAGGTGGTTGTGCAGGACGAGTTGGGTGCTGGAATTCTCGTTGTTGTGGGGCATTCGACTGTGCTGCAAGAGCGCTTCTACGCTATAACCACGCCACGTCGACATCGTATTGAAGTGCTGGAACAATTGCTTACTTTGTAAAAATTCCATCATGCATACTCGATCAATTTCAATCAATCTCAATCACAACGAATCTCAATCAATGAGAAAATGCGTTCTTGCGATCAGACCAACATTCAAACTCAAACTCAAACTCAAACCCAAACTCAGGATCAACCTTGACTTATAGCATCAAAGAAATTTTTTATACCCTGCAGGGAGAAGGTGCGCAAGCTGGCCGACCTGCGGTGTTTTGTCGCTTTTCGGGCTGCAACCTTTGGACTGGCCGGGAGAGCGATCGCGCGACGGCGATTTGTAAATTTTGTGATACCGATTTTGTAGGGACGAATGGTGTTGGGGGCGGTAAGTTTGCTACGAGTGATGAGCTGGCAGCAGCGATTAATCGCGAATGGCCCGATACCTATACCGCCCGCAAATACGTGGTGTTTACCGGCGGTGAGCCCTTGCTCCAATTAGATACAGCTTTAATTGCCAGTATGCATCGTTTGGGTTTTACGATTGCGATTGAAACCAATGGCACTTTGCCGGTACCAGATGGCGTGGATTGGGTTTGTGTCAGCCCTAAAATGGGCTCGGAATTGGTGGTATTGCGGGGGAATGAGTTAAAACTCGTGATTCCGCAAGCAAATCAGGTTTTGGCTGAGTATGAAGGGCTAGCCTTTGAGCATTTTTATCTTCAAGCGATGGATGGACCAGATCAGCAGCGTCATATACAACTGGCTATTGAGACGTGTAAGCGCAATCCCAAGTGGAAGCTGAGTTTGCAGACGCATAAGTTATTGCAAATCCCATAAAAATTAATAATAAATCAATAATAAATTAATAAAAAGCAACTCATGTTAACTATTACTAGAAAACTCGAATTCGATGCAGGTCATCGTATTCCCGATCACAAAAGTCAATGCCGCAATTTGCATGGGCATCGCTATACACTGGAAATTACCTTGCAAGGCAAGGTGATTGAAGAAGAGGGTAATTCCGATAACGGCATGATTATGGATTTTTCAGACATCAAGGCGTTGGCAAAAAAGCATTTGGTGGATGTGTGGGATCATGCATTTTTGGTGTACCAAAAAGACACCGTGGTACACGATTTCTTACATACTTTGCCGGGTCATAAAACGGTCGTGATTGATTGCATTCCTACCGTAGAAAATTTAGCACGCACCGCGTTTGATATTTTAAAACCGATTTATCAAGATCGTTTTGGTACGGGTTTGCGCCTGCATAAACTGGTATTGCATGAGACACCTAATTGTTGGGCCGAAATTAGTGATGCTGAATAATTAATTAAATAAGTTGAGTATGTTGGATATACAAGACGCCATCTTTATGCAGCAAGCCTTGGAGCAGGCACGCAATGCTTGGACCTTAGGTGAGGTCCCAGTGGGTGCGGTGGTTGTGCAAGATGGGCAAGTCATTGCGACAGGTTGTAATCAACCGATAGGAAAACACGATCCGACGGCACATGCCGAAATCATAGCCTTGCGTGCGGCTGCCAGCATTGTTGGGAATTATCGTTTGCCAGCTTGTTCGCTTTACGTCACCTTGGAGCCTTGCGTGATGTGCGCTGGTGCGATGTTGCATGCACGTTTGGCGCGGGTGGTGTTTGGTGCGTTTGATCCTAAAACGGGCGCTGCGGGTTCGGTAGTGAATCTTTTTACACAAGAGAAGTTAAATCATCAAACAGATATACAAGGTGGGGTGCTAGGCGAGGAGTGTGGTGTGCTACTGAAGAACTTTTTTGCTGAACGGCGTGCGCAAAAGCGCCGTGCTGAACCATGTCATGAATAAAAGTATGAACGTTGCCATCGTTGCGCCTAGCGCTTATGCCCAAGATACTGTTGCCTTAACGCGTGGCATTGCTTTGTTAGAGCAACAGGGTTGTCGTATTCATCATTATCACGATCCTGCATCTAAATA
Source organism: Oxalobacteraceae bacterium (assembly GCA_021151485.1). GTDB lineage: Bacteria > Pseudomonadota > Gammaproteobacteria > Burkholderiales > Burkholderiaceae_D > JAGKXB01. The sequence goes on from JAGKXB010000015.1 coordinate 28,813, forward strand.
TCAGCGTTTTGCGGCTGATGATCGCACGCGGATTAGTCAATTTATGGCAGCAGTGCGTGATCCCGACGTAGAAGTCATTCTGGCTTTGCGTGGTGGATATGGCGCTAGCCGGATTTTGCCAGCACTGGATTGGAAGGCAATCGCAGAGAGTGGCAAATTGTTAATCGGGCATAGCGATTTCACAGCGATTCAAATGGGGTTATTGGCGCAAACTGGTGCGATGAGTTTTGCTGGTCCAATGGTGTGTGATGATTTTACACGTGAGGATGTCAGCGATTTCACCATTCAAAATATGTGGAATTGTTTGACGCATTCTCAACATGTGATTGTGGTTGAACAAGAAAAACAAGAGGGTAATTCCGTATTCCAAACATCCGGCCAATTATGGGGCGGCAATTTGACTATGCTGGTGCATATGCTGGGGACGCCTTATTTTCCGCAAATTGATGGTGGTATTTTGTTTGTGGAGGATGTCAACGAGCATCCGTACCGAGTCGAACGCATGTTGTTGCAATTGCTGCATGCAGGCGTATTAGATCGGCAAAAGGTTTTGTTGCTAGGGGATTTTTCTCGCTATCGACTGAGCGATTATGACAACGGTTATGATTTTGATGCGATGCTGGCCTACCTTAGAGCGCATTTATCGTTACCGATTTTGACTGGTTTACCTTTTGGTCATACACGTGACAAAGTGACGTTGGCTATTGGTTGTCAGGCGGAAATTATTGCACAAAAAGATTCATTTCAACTCAGCATGACGGGCTATCCCAATTTGTAGCATTGTATGATTTACGCTTCAAACTAGACCTCATAATCTAAGCTACTACATCGGCTTGTATTGATAAGGCAGAATAAGATGAGTGAACAAGTAAAAAAGAAAAAAGAAGCGCAAGCAGAGCAAGAAGGCAAAAAATTATTAGATGCCATTATTGAAACATCGCTTGATGCATTCATTGCTATGGATGCGGACGGTTATATTACCCATTGGAATCGACAATCAGAGCGCATGTTTGGTTGGTTGCGCTCAGATGCAATTGGCCAATATTTGGCTGATTTGATTATTCCTGCTGATAATCGTGAAGCACACAAACTTGGATTGTCTCGCTATTTAGCAACAGGTCGAGGTAGCGTCATTGATTCACGTGTCAAGATGCAAGCACTACGGCGTTCAGGAGAGGTTTTTCCGATCGAAATGACAATTTCCGTATTTGGTGAAGCATCGAATCAAACTTTCTTCACTTTCATACATGACGAGAGTGAGCATGAAAAAATTGAGCGAGAGCTTTCTGCTTTGGCTCGAACCGATGTCCTGACAGATTTACCCAATCGTCGTCATTTGTATGAGCGCTTGGAAGAGACACTCGCCCGTGTGAATCGGACGCACCGTTTGATGGCAGTGATGTTCATGGACATTGATCATTTTAAGCGGATTAACGACAGCTTAGGTCACGACGTGGGCGATGCATTGCTGTTGCAATTTGCCTCTCGTTTAAAAGCAAGCGTGCGTCAGGTTGATTTTATTGCCCGCTTGGGCGGGGATGAATTCATTGTTGTGGCTGAAGAATTGGCTCATTTAGATAACGTGATTACGCTTGCACAAAAAATTATTGAGAGCGTTGCACAACCTTTTCAAGTGAACGAACACCAACTACGCATTACCACTAGTATTGGTATCGCATCGTATGCTGGTGAGCATCTATCAGTGGATACGTTGATTCAGCGCGCAGATCAAGCGATGTATCAAGCTAAACGATCGGGCCGCAACACTTTCCGTATTGCTTGTGAAGAAGAAATACCAGCTAAGCAGAGTGGAGTATCAGGTTCGATGGCAAAATTTTTTGAGCGCCTGCCTGCTACGAAAGAATTGGACGTAAATGATTTGCTTCAGGATGCCTTGCATTCGATTCGTATCCATCTTGGAATGGATGTGGCGTTTATTTCCGAGTTTAAAGAGGGGCAACGCATATTCCGATTTGTTGACGCATCCAACCCTCATTCGCCAATTGTAGTGGGTGGTGCTGACCCACTAGAAGATAGTTTTTGTCAGCGCGTTATTGATGGCCGTTTGCCAGAATTAATGCCAGATGCATTCCTCAATACACATGCGATGAGCCTTCCTGTTACCCAAGCTTTGCCTGTCAGAGCACATTTGAGTGTGCCTATTTTTTTGAAAAATGGTGAGGTATACGGTACGTATTGTTGTTTTAGCAGCAAAGCCGATCAATCGATGAATGAGCGGGATATAGGAATGATGCGCGTGTTTGCTGAAATGGTCTCGAATCAATTAGAAAAGACGTTTAATCGTTGATGTATTCAATTTCGTCACTCCCACGGTTTGATGTGGGAGTGACGTCAATATTATTTTGTTGTATCGATTGATTGTTACCGTGCTGTCGCTAAACTTTGCGGCACTTCCCAACCACCCCCCACTGCCTTATACAAGCTAACAGCCGCTGATAAATGCGCACGTTGGATGTCGATTAAAGATGACTCCGCTTGGAATAAATCGCGTTGTGCATTGAGTACTTCAAGAAAGCTGCTATATCCATTTTGATAACGTAGCTGTGCCAAGCGGTGTGTGTCTCTTAATGCTGTGATACGGCGCTTGGTCGCATCTTGAATTTGTCCGTTAGCGGATAAATTCACCAAAGCATCATGCACGTCGCGGAAGGCATTTTGTACTGTTTGTACATATTGCGACACGGCTTGATTTTTCCGTGCTTCAGCACCAGCAACCAGAGCAGTAGTTGCGCCAGCGCGGAAGATTGGTTGTGCCAAGTTGGCACCGACACTCCACAACATGGCAGTTGGACTCACCAAATCTTGCAGAGCCGGTGATTCATAGCCGATTCCACTGACTAGTTTAATACTGGGAAAGAACTGTGTTTTTGCTTGTCCAATATCGGCATTGGCTGCGATCAAGGTTTGTTCCGCTGCCAAAATATCTGGGCGACGGTTTAACAAATCAGAGGGTAAATCTGTAGGCAAACTCAAACGTTGATACAAAACGTTAATGTCGCTGCCACGTGCAATCACTGGTTTCGCGATATTGACAGGGCTACGTCCTAACAAAACCGCTAATGCCGATTCCATGTTGGAAACTGATTGTTTTGCTTGAGCTGTCGCCACTTCTGCTGCACTGACTTCGGATGTTGCTTGATGCAAATCGAGCTCACCTATTACACCTGCTGAAAAACGTTGTTTTTGCAGGCGTAAGTTTTCTACACGGGTTTGCAGCGTTGTTTCAGCCAGTTTGTGCTGTGCATCAAAAGCGCGTAATGCGAAATAGCTTTGTATCAAATTGGCATACAGGCTGGTAAGTACGACGCCACGATTGGCTTCTTGTGACAACATGCGTGCACGAGCCGCCTCATCAGCACGACTAAATTTACCCCAAAAGTCAATTTCGTAGGATGCGCCCAAAGAAAGCTGAAAATCTTTGGCAATTGGGTTGACGCCACTCGGTAATTTTCCGCTTTGCTCACTAGTGCGTGATTTAGTGCTGTTAAAGGTAGCATCCACTGAAGGGGAGTGATTGGCTGCTGCGACCGTAATGGCCGTGCGTGCTTCTTCGACTCGCGCCGCTGCCAGGGCTAAATCCTGATTGTTGGCCGCTGCTTCATCTAACAATTTTTCAAGAACTGGATCCTGGAATGACTTAAACCAGAGCCGCCAGTCAGCGACAGGGCTGTTTTTGAGATTGTTTCCAACCGCGCTAAGGTTCAGCGTGGAAGGAACATCCAAGGCCGGCCGTTGATAGTCAGGGCCTAGCGTGGTGCAGCCGGCCAGTAATAAGCTGGCTGCAATAATAGAGAGGCTAATTTTTTGCATAACTTTATTCCTTGGCTGCATTAGTTGGTGCATTTTGTGATGGATTGTATAAGGTGTTTTGCAAAATATGGACTGGATGCTCGAAATCCTGTTCTGTCGTCTTTAGGCGTCTATCGTTGATCAGCTTAAATAACAGTGGAACAAAGAAAATAGCGAGGAACGTTGCACTCAACATACCGCCCAACACACCCGTACCGAGTGATTGCCGTGCCGCAGCACCCGCACCATGTGAAAATGCTAATGGTGCCACACCCAAAATAAATGCCAATGATGTCATCAAAATTGGACGGAAGCGCAAGCGTGCAGCTTCCAAGACAGCTGCGACTGGCGCATAGCCTTCATGCATTTTCATGACAGCAAATTCCACAATCAAAATGGCATTCTTCGCGGATAAGCCCAATAAGGTCACCAAACCAATTTGGAAGTAAACGTCATTATTAAAATTCCTTAGGTGCACTGCCAACAAGGCACCGAAGATACCAAATGGGATGGATAGCAAAACGGAGAACGGTAATGACCATTTTTCGTATTGTGCTGCCAAAATCAAAAACATCAACAAGACACCGGCACCCAGAGCTAAACCAGCGGCGTTACTGGTGCGTTTTTCCTGGAATGACGCGCCACCCCAATCGTAAACAACGTCGCTAGGCAAGACATTTTTGGCTGCACGTTCCATTGCCGCAATCGCTTGACCTGAGCTGAAACCAGGCTTGGCATTACCTAATAATTTAATGGCGGGTAAGGCATTAAAACGCTGAATAGTATCTGGCCCACTAGTAAATTTCACGGTTGTGAAGGCGCTGACGGAAATCATCTTTCCGTTTTCTGAACGTACATACATATTGCTTAAGTCATCAGGTTTAGCACGAAATTCGCCTTCAGCTTGCAACTGTACAGTGTAAATACGACCGTTCTTGTTAAAGTCATTCACGTAATAACTACCCATAGTGGCAGCCAATGTATTGTAAACATCGGAGAGTTTGACACCCATAGCACGTGCTTTTTCATTGTCGACATCGACATAAAGCTGCGGTGATTTAGCTTGCCACAAGGTTTGCACGCCAGCTAACTCAGGTTGCTTATTGGCTTCTGCCAGTAGGGTCGGTAACAACTCGGCCAGACGTTTGACACCACCTTCACCCTTATTTTGCAGGTAAAACTCAAAACCACCTGTCTGACCTAAACCTTGAATGGCAGGCGGAGTGAAGAACAAGGGCAAACCTTCTTTGATACCACCTGTTTTCATGAAGCTTTCACCCACCAGTTCTTTTGCGGATTGCGAACGTTCGCCCCATGGTTTAAGTGGGAAGAACATCGTTGCAGCGGAAGATTTCAAACCACCACCACCTAGGAAGTCCAGGCCAACCAGCGCAAACGTGGTATCAATATTTTTATTGGAACCGACTGTTGCTTCGATTTGTTTGACCATATTGTTGGTACGATCTAAGGATGCACCTTCGGGCAAGATGGCGGCGCTAATAAAGTAACCTTGATCTTCCTCTGGTACTAAGCTGCCTGGTACCATTTTCCACAATACGCCCGTCAGTGCGACCATACCCAAAAACAGCAATAGCCCAAGCATTGCGCGCTTCAAGAAAAAGGTGACGCCGTCGGTATAGTGTTTGGTCAAACGTAAAAATGCACCGTTAAACCAATTGAAAAAGCGATTGTGATTTTCCGAACCTGGTTTGAGTAATACCGCGCATAAAGCAGGTGTGAGCGTCAACGCAACGATACCGGACAAGATAACCGCGATCGAAATCGTGACAGAAAACTGACGATACAATTCGCCTGCTAAACCACCCAAGAAGGCGATGGGTCCAAACGCTGCTACCAACACCAATACGATGGCGATGACAGGGCCAGTGACTTCATGCATCGCCTCAATCGCGGCTTCACGTGGGGTCATACCTTCTTCATTGATGAGACGCTCCACGTTTTCTAGCACCACGATCGCGTCATCCACCACAATTCCGATTGCTAGCACCATTCCGAATAAGGTCAGGGTGTTGATGCTGTAGCCCAACAAATGCAAACCAGCTAGCGTACCAATTAACGAAACTGGAACCGCCAGCGTTGGAATTAACGTAGCACGCCAGCTTTGTAGGAATAAATACACCACCAAAAATACCAAGATCATGGCTTCAGTGAGTGTTTTCAGAACTTGCCTAATCGACTCCGTCACAAAAGGTGAGGTGTCATAAGGCGTGCTATACGTCATGCCTTCTGGGAACTTGGTTTTGAGTTCTTGCAGCGTGGCTTCAACTGCTTTACGTGTATCCAGTGCATTGGCACCAGTTTGCAAGAACACACCGATGTTGGCGGAAGGATGACCATTCACGCGGCCATACAGGTTGTAATCCTTGGAGCCAAGTTCAACTCGTGCCACGTCTTTGATACGGATGGTGGAACCATCACTAGCTGTTTTGACGATGATATTGGCAAATTCAGAGGGTTCTAGCAAACGTCCCTTTGCTGTGATCGTCATCGTCAACTCTTCAGTATTGTTGGGTGGTGCACCAACTTTACCGGCTGCATACTGAGCGTTTTGTTCGCCAATTGCGTTGGAAATATCCGCAACAGTAATGCCGAGCTGCGCCATGCGATCTGGACGCATCCAAATCCGCATCGCGTAATCCTTAGCACCGAAAATCTGCACATTGGTAGTGCCTGGTACGCGTTTGATGGCATCTAAAATATTTTGTGTCGCATAGTTCGACAAATACAAAGCGTCATAGCGGTTATCGGGTGAATAAAGTGCAGCGACAACCAGAAAATTAGCCGAACTTTTTGACACCGTCACGCCTTGACGTCGTACTTCCTGCGGTAATTTGGCATCGGCTTGACGCACTCGATTGTTGACGTTCACCGCAGCAATATCGAGATTGGTACCAACTTCAAATGTCACGTTGATGGAAACACGACCATCTGCTGAAGAGGTGGAGTCCATGTACAACATGTTTTCCACCCCGTTGATTTGTTCTTCAATCGGCGCAGCAACGGTGCGCTCAAGCACTTCAGCCGAAGCGCCTGGATACATGGCAGTGACGTTGACTACTGGTGGTGAAATTTCTGGATAACGTGCAATTGGCAGCACATTTAGCGCGGCCAGACCAGCCAGCACAATAATGAGCGACAGCACGGTCGCAAAAATGGGCCGGTCAATAAAAAATTTAGAAAACATGAAAAATCCTTAATGCCTGGTTTTTATTTTGGGCTTTTTACATCGTTTGCATGAGCAGCAGCGGAAGCAGAGGTATTTGCTGCACTTGCAGAGCTCGGGGAAGGTGTTGCACCAGAGCTGGCTACTGTGACTGGTGTCACTGTCATACCAGGTGTATGCGCTTTAATAAAACCATCAACTAGTACACGCTCGCCACTTTGTAACCCTTTGGTCACAATCCATTGACCATTTGACCAGCCGTCTAATTCGACAGGACGCGGTGCTAATTTGTTGTCTGGTGAAACGGTAAAGACCATTTTCCCCATTGGGCCATCAATCACAGCACGTTGTGGCACAGACAAAGCGTGGGCTTGTGTTGCACCATTCAACATCACGCGCACGAATTGTCCTGGGCGCAAGATTCCTTTGGGATTCGGAATTTCAGCACGTGCATCAAAACCACCTGTAGCAGGATTGATTTTTTCGCTAGCAAAGGTCATTTTTCCAGCAGTAGGGAAAATACTGCCATCTGCCAATTTGATTTGCACTGCAAATGCCAGACTGCCATTTGCGGCACGTTTGCTGGGCAGAGTGATTTTGCCGTTACCAACATCTTTGTTAAGTTTTAAAAAGTCTGTTTCGGTCACACTAAAGTTGACGTACATAGGATCGGTTTGTACCAAAGTCGTCAACAAACTATCGGTTAGTGTCACCAGACTACCGTTGGATTTATTCGCAATACTTGTCACCCCAGCAATTGGAGCAACAACTTTGGTATAGCTGAGATTTAATTTTGCTTCATTCACTTGCGCTTGTGCTTGTTTGAAGCTGGCTTCTGCGGTTTCAAGAGCAGATTTTGCATCGTCTACTTCTTTCTGGCTGATGGCTTTTTCTGCACCTAGTGGGGAAAGTCTAGCAAATTCACGACGCGCTTGATTCAATTTGGCTTGGCTGACTGCGGCAGCGGCTTCTGCTGATGCAAGTTGTGTTTGGTAAGTACCTTGATCAATTTGGAATAAAACGGTACCTGCTTCAACGCGGCTACCTTCTTCGTACAAGCGTTTTTCTAAAATTCCAGAAATACGTGCGCGTACTTCCGTTTCGCGAGAGCCGGCAGTTTGTCCAACATATTCAAAAGACAAAGGGATGTCCTTAGGTTGTACGGCCACTACATTGACTTCTGGCGGTGGCATCGGAGCATTGTTGGCATTGGCGTGACCAGATTTTTCGCCACACCCGGCCAATAACAAAACTGGAATGGAAAATGCCAAGGCAGCGAGTGCATGCGTAGCGGAGTGAGAGGTTACCGTGGTATGGGTAGAGCCGGAAGGGGAAACAATGTTTAGAAGAGTCATGATTTTTTTCTATGATTGAACCAACAAAATGCTATTATATACACTTACATACATGAATGTTTGTAAGTATGAAAAATAAAGTATTTTAAAAAACAATGCACTTATAACTCATTGATATTTAATATAATATTACAATTAATTACAATATTGGCAATTGGGTGAGTGTAGAGAGATCATGACATCATGGTAAGAAAAACAAAGCAGGAAGCGAGTGAAACGGTCACCATTTTATTGGATGCTGCTGAACGTGAATTCCGTCAAAATGGCGTTGCACGTACTACTTTGGCTAATGTGGCGACAGCTGCAGGTATGACTAGAGGTGCAATTTATTGGCATTTCAAGGATAAGAATGCACTTTTTCAAGCAATGTGCGATCGTGCCTTTTTACCAATGCAATCTTTGCTCAATGAAATTATGGCGGCATCGGATAAAGATCCGTTGGATGCTTTACGCCAATTAAGTGTACACATGTTGACGCAAGTGGCTAAAAATCCACGCCAAAGAACGGTTTTCACCATCATGTTTCATCACTGTGAAAAAAATGATGAAATGGCATTTTTGGCTAATGAAATGGAAAAGCGGGGTGAATGTCTATCAAAAGTGGAAAAGATTTTGCAAGAAGCTGTGCGGCATGGGCAACTTCCATCTGATACGGATACGAGCGTATCGGTCCATGCGATGCATTCATACTTGATTGGATTGTTGCATGAATGGTTGATCGAACCTACGGCTTATGATCTTGAACGTCATGCGGAAGTGATGATTAAGATATTTTTGGCAGGTTTAGTCGCTAACCCGCCTAGAAAAAATTAAGGCGCTTTGTTTTTGACCTCATGTTGATGTTTGGCATGTTCAACACGTTGGGCGTGATAAATGCCGGTATGCCCTGAAAATAGGTAACTAATCACGCAGGCAATTGCGGCGTAAATACCGATCTCGGTTCCAAACAACTCAATCGCCATGACCGTAGATGCAATCGGTGTATTGGCGGCACCGGCAAAAACAGCGACAAACCCTAAGGCTGCCAACATTGGGAATGGCATGTGAAGCAGTGGTGCTAAAGCATTACCCAATGTGGCACCTATGTAGAACAATGGCGTCACTTCACCTCCCTTGAACCCCGTTCCTATTGATGTGATAGTAAAGATCATCTTGCTGGCGAAGTCCGATGCCGATAGTTGTTGCTGAAACGATTCCACAATCACCGGAATACCCAGGCCGATATAACGATGACTGCCGATCATCCAAACCGCTACCGCGATTAACACACCACCGATAAACGCACGCCAAGGCGCATAAGTGATGTGTTTTTTCATAAAATCAGAAAGACCATGTGTTGTGCGGGCAAACACCATGCCGACTAAACCAAATATGACGCCAGCAATCAGTGTTGCCAGAAAAACCCATGCAGTGAAGTGTGGAATAGGGAGCATCCCCGACGTAATGTCGTTGTAATGCGTATGATGCACGCCCCATAAAAGACCAACTTGATCGGCAATAATCGCCGCAATAAAACACGGCAAGATAGCGTCGTAACGCATACGACCAATCGCCAACACCTCCAACCCAAAAATGGCACCCGCCAGCGGCGTGCCAAATACCGAAGCAAATCCCGCGCTGATCCCCGCCATGATGAGCAAGCGTCGTTGCTGCTGCTCTATCTTGAATACATGCGTCAGCTGATCTGCCAACGCCCCCCCCATTTGCACAGCAGTGCCTTCACGACCCACCGATGCGCCGAATAAATGCGAGATCACCGTTCCAATCCAAATCAGTGGTGCCATACGCAGCGGAATGATTTTGCTGGGATTGTGAATTTGATTGAGTAGTAGATTGTTGCCCGTTTCGACGTCTTTACCGATTTTTAAATACATCCAACTAACGGCAAAACCAGCAATTGGTAATAACCAAATTATCCAACCATGCGACTCTCGCCAGCTTGTCGCCCATTCGAGTGAAAACAAAAATAGTGCGGATGCGGTACCTGCTAAAACAGCAATGATGATTGCCAACATCAGCCATTTGCCGATGTAGGGCAGTAGGTTGTGTAAATCGTTTTTGGATTGTTGCGAGGGGGAAGAGGGTGTTTTCATATTTTTATAGAGGCAAAAACCCTTAACGCACAGCATTCAGATTGAAATGCGGATTTTCAATCATCCCCAAGCGATTGCTGAATGGATCTTGCACGGCAGCAACTTTGATTCCACCTCCGACATCTGCTACAGGTTCAAGCGCCGTAGCGCCCAAGGTTAGCAAGCGGGCGTAAGCGGATTCGATGTTTGCCACGCCCCATAATGGTTGCGGGCCGATTGTCCCAGGTTGGGCATCAGGCAACAGACCGAGCTCAAAACCTCCCACTGAAAATCCAACATAAAACGGTTCATCGAAGTAGGGCTCTTGTTCGAGCACGGTTGCGTACCATTTTTTAGCAGCGGCAAGGTCTGGTGCGGGATAAATTGCTGTGCGTAAGCCGAGGATCATGGGGATGTGGTTTTTAAGAGTTGGTAGGTTGGTAAGGGACAATAAGCGCCATGCTGATGTATTTGTATTGCCCCTTAACTTGGAAATCCTCAACGACGATGTTCGTCATGCTAGTCGTTGTGTCTGCCTTTATGACCGTGATGATGATCATTTCTATGCTCATATTCATAGCGACCATCGCGGTAGTCTCGATAATCTCGATGGCGTGCTTGGTAGCGTGGTACGTATTCATTTGTGTACCAACGATCTTGCACAAATAGGACGCGTTCGCCACAAGCATGATATCTAGCGCAATGTTTCCGCCAGTTTTTTGCATGGCCGGGAGGAACATACAGATAGATAGGTGGGCGATTGACGGCGACACGTTCCACCACAATTGGCTTGGCGTAGACAAGTTGTGGCTGCGGATAGTCGTTGATGTCTATGCGGCCATAAAAACCGGGTTGCCCCACACTGATCGATAAACCAAAGTTGGTATCAGTCGCGGCCAGTGCAGACGTTGTGGTGAAAGTGGTGCTAGCGGCTAGCAATGCCAGGAAGAATGAAATTTTGATATAGCCCGTTTTCATATTGATCTCCTTCGCTTATAAGAATGTTGCCGTGGAGTATTTATCATAGTACGGTTGGAAAAACGGGCATATCGTTTTTTTTATTCTATTTGTAACTTTGTAACAAAATAACAAATAACAAATAATAAATAACAAATAACCAAACGGTGCAAAGCGCATTGCATTGCACCGTTTGGTTATTTTTTAGATTCAAAAAGCTCCATGGCTTTAGGCGCATCATGCCGTGTTAAAACGACACCACTGAAGATGCTTGGCAATTCTATTTTTGCTCCAAACATTTTTTCATCATACGTATCTGAACACGAGAAAAACTTCATTCCTTCTTTATTGGTATGAGGATCATTTTGAAACTCTTCTACGAGATCAACACCAGCTTCTACCATGTGGTTCAGGCCGTCATCAACAAGAATGACTTGAAACTGAATACCGTTGTAAGTTGGCTTAGCATTTTCGCCAGTACGTGAGGCGTTGAATGTTCTTCCCCTTAGTGCTTTTTCGGCATTCTTGATATCGTCAACGCAATAAACAGTGACGCTTGTTGATTCGAAGTTTCGAATAAAAGCACGCCCTTTGTCAGAGTCATCTGAAATCACGAGTAAGTTGATTGGCTTTGAAACGAGCGGTTTATTTTCTGAAACCACTTGTAAGACAGGGCGGAATGTTGCACCGGTTGAAGAAATCATGATAATCCTTGTTTGTAAATGAACAATAAGTACGGAGTACGGAGTAAGGTAGGGTAATAAGTCGTTATTAAATGATTGATTAATTTTTTAAGCGATATCCAGTTTTAAAAATCCAGGTCACTGCGCCCAAGCATAAAAAGAGAAAAATCAGCGTGATTGCCAAACTGATTTCAACACTAACATCTGCAGTGCCATAAAAACTCCAGCGGAAGCCACTGATCAAATACACGATGGGATTGAATAGTGTGATGGCGCGCCAGGTGGGTGACAGCATCTCGATTGAGTAAAATGCACCGCCCAAAAAAGTTAAAGGCGTGATGATCAACATGGGAATGACTTGCAGCTCTTCAAATCCCTTGGCCCAAATACCAATCACAAAGCCGAACAGGCTGAAGCTTGCGGCAGTTAAGAGCAAAAATGTGATCATCCAAAAAGGATGCAGGATGTGAATTGGTACGAATAAACTAGCAGTCGCTAAAATCATCAAACCTAGTATGATGGATTTAGTCGCTGCTGCGCCGACATAGGCGAGTACGATTTCAAAAGTCGAAATAGGTGCGGAAAGCAGTTCATAAATTGTCCCGGTGAATTTGGGAAAAAAAATGCCAAAAGACGCATTGAAAATACTTTGCGTAAACAGCGACAACATAATCAAACCAGGGACAATGAATGCGCCATAAGTAATGTCATTGACTTGCGTCATACGCGATCCAATCGCGGCTCCAAACACAACGAAATACAGCGAAGTCGTGATCACTGGCGTCACTAGGCTTTGCCACAAAGTGCGCAGGGCGCGCGCCATTTCAAATTTGTAAATTGCCCAGATGCCATGCAAGTTAAATCTTGATGGTGTTATTGATGTTGATGATTTCATCATTAATCCTTCTTTTTTTCATGCACCAGGTTAACGAAAATGTCTTCGAGCGAACTTTGGCGCGTATTCAAATCTTTAAAAGTAATACCCAAATCATGCAGTTGACGTAACAGCGTCGGAATGCCGGTATGTTCAGTTTTGGTATCAAAGCTATAAATCAGTTCATGACCTTGCGTGTTTAGTTGCAAATTCCATTCACTAAGTTCAGGTGGAATTGTCGTCATGGGAAGCGTAAGGTTGAGTGTGAGTTGTTTTTTTCCTAATTTTTTCATCAGAGCGTTTTTTTCTTCCACGAGAATGATTTCGCCTTTTCTGATGACGCCAATCCGATCTGCCATTTCTTCAGCTTCATCAATGTAATGTGTGGTTAAAATAATTGTGACGCCGCTATCGCGCAGTTTGCGTACCAATGCCCACATATCGCGTCTGAGTGCGACGTCTACACCAGCACTGGGCTCATCTAGGAATAGAATTTCCGGTTGATGCGACAAGGCTTTGGCGATCATGACGCGGCGTTTCATGCCGCCGGATAATTCCTTGATTTTGCTTTGGCGTTTATCCCATAGCGATAAATCGCGCAGCAATTTTTCGATAAAGGCCGGATCAGGTGGGTAACCAAATAATCCACGACTAAAACTCACCGTTGCCCAGACGGTTTCAAACGCATCGGTGGTCAATTCTTGCGGCACCAAACCAATTTTGGTCCGTGCCGTGCGATAGTCACTCAAGATATCGTGCCCATCCACCAGCACGGTGCCAGCGCTGGGTGTGACAATGCCGCAAATGATACTAATTAACGTCGTTTTACCCGCACCATTTGGGCCTAGTAAAGAAAAAATCTCCCCCTTTTTGATCTCAAGATTGGCATTTTTTAATGCGTGTAAGCCGGAGGCGTAGGTTTTGGTGAGGTTGGAGATGGAGACAACAAATTTAGGGTGGGACATGAGTGTCGTTAAATGAGTGATGAATGAGTTAACTGGGAATGTAGGGGTGGGGATGCAAAGGTTTTGCATGATATAGGAAACTGCTCAGATCGACAGAGGTATGGCAGACGTAAAAATAAATGTAAAAATTAACCTTTACAAAACGCAGATTTGGTTGCAATAATTACAATATTGATATTGCAACTTTTATACGCCATGTTTAATATTTCAGGTAATGCAATTACTACATTTTTTGGTTGCTCTGTCACGCCAGAGCCTATTCGTAAAAATGTTGCAAGTCAGGCATCACAGACATCCGCACTTCAAAGCCCTCCAGCGACAGCCGGTTCACCAACACCAAACACTCAAATTGAAGCAAACGTGGCTCAAGTATCTGAGCGCACATTAGGACAACGCCTTTGTGATATGTCCCAAATACCGCCCAAAATGCTGGCTTTTGGAGTAGGTAGCCTGATGTATGGTCTAGGAATGTTTGCCAATGTTGCTGTTCCGACGATGATTTATCTCCCTTTTGCTGCTCCTGTACTTGTTGCCTGGACAGTTGGTTATGCGATTGATAAAGCTTGCGGAAATGATAAATTGTATGTGACCCAAGGATTGGGTGAATTTGCCGCAATGCCTGCATATGCAGCAAATGGCATGCTAGCTTTAGCCAGAGGTGCATTAGGCTTGGTAAGCCGTATGGGCGCAGAGCTCATGCACATCGGGTATAAAAATGAAGATTTTCATAAAAAAGTGATTGATAGCATTTGGTTTTCCATATCCGATATAACCAAACACGGCCATACCCCGCTAGATTTAAGTTATGAAAAGATTGTCGGCACACGAACTCCTTCTTTTGTGGGCGAGTATTTGAAGTGTTCTTTGCCTGATGTAGTGGCTTATGCGCAACAAGATTCTTTTTTGTTTGCAAATTTGAATGATGCCTCCCCGCATAAAAATCCTCTCGCTTTTGATAAGGATATTGCCCCTAATGTTCAAGCTAAATTTGAACAACAAAACACAGAAGTAGCAGAAGCAAAAGCAAAGAAAAGAATTGAGGAAAAGAAAAGAATTGAGGAAAAGGAAAGAATTGAAGAGAAAAAGCAACAGGCGTACCTCAATATGTACTTGTATTATTAGTTGTATTAGTTTTTATAGCGCAACCAGCTTGCGCTACAAACCAAACAAAAAGGGCTACGTTTTCACGTAGCCCTTTGTATTTTGGCTCCCCGACCTGGACTCGAACCAGGGACCTGCGGATTAACAGTCCGTCGCTCTACCGACTGAGCTATCAGGGAAAAGAGCGAGCATTTTATATGACTAAGCTGCTATTTGTCAAAACTTTGTTACAACAAAAATACGAAAATAATTACAGCACTTTTGTGATCGCCTCGACTACATGATCAATGTTGCGGCTATTGATCGCTGCGACGCAAATACGGCCAGTATCGACAGCATAAATAGAGGACTCGTTTCGCAGGCGTTCTACTTGTGCTTTAGTTAAACCGGAATAAGAAAACATGCCGCATTGTTGATTGACAAACTCAAAATCATGGCTTGGCGCTTTTTCCTTTAATTTTTGTACAAATGCATGGCGCATTTCACGAATACGCACGCGCATAGCAGCCAATTCTTCTTCCCACAATGCTCGTAATGCTGGTGTAGACAACACGCTGGCAACGACTTGTCCGCCATGTGTTGGTGGATTGGAATAGTTGGTGCGGATGACGCGTTTTAATTGTGACAACACGCGTGCTGCTTCTTCTGCACTGGTGGTGGCAATGCTTAATGCACCGACACGCTCACCATACAAGGAAAAAGATTTTGAAAAGGAGTTAGAGACCAGCAATGGGCCACCCACTGCTGCAAAACGACGCACGACTTGCCCATCTGCCTCAATTCCTTCACCAAAGCCTTGATAAGCCATGTCGAGGAAAGGAATGAGCCCACGTTGTGTGATGACCTGAATGACTGTATCCCATTGTTCTGAACTTAAATCAGCGCCAGTTGGGTTGTGGCAGCAAGCGTGTAACAATACGATGGAACCTGCTGGCATGGTTTCTAATGCATTCAACATGCCATTGAAATCAACACCATGGGTACGATCATCGTAGTAGGGATATTGATTAACGACGAAACCAGCAGATTCAAACAATGCGCGGTGATTTTCCCAGCTTGGATCGCTGATCCAGACTTGTGCGTTAGGAGCAAAACGCTGCAAGAAATCTGCACCGAGTTTCAACGCACCAGTGCCACCGATGGCTTGTGCTGTGACAGCGCGTTTTTCCTGGATGATAGGACTATCAGCGCCGAAAACCAGCTCTTGTACAGCTTTATCGTATGCGGCTAAACCATCAATTGGCAGGTATGTTCTTGGTGTGGCTTTTTCCATCAACGCAGCTTCTGCTTTGCGTACGCATTCCAGTAGCGGCACCTTACCTTGGTCGTCGGAGTACACGCCTACGCCAAGATTGATTTTGTTGGGATTTTTATCGGCATTAAATGCTTCAGTGATGCCCAAGATAGGATCGCGGGGCGCCATTTCTATAGCGCTGAACAGGGAGTCAGGAAGATGTGCGTTCGTCATGATAGTATAAAAGGTTGGGAAAAATATTAAGTTTGTTGCTTATAAGGCAATAAAAAACGATGCAAAAGTAACGTAAAAAAGTACAAAAAGAATATGAAGCAGGAAACAAGCAATTCTAACAAAGTTAGCGAAGGTCTGACAGGCACGGTTGATTTGTCAAAAATTGACAATCGAGATGCAAATTCATCGCAAGTGGTCACTTTCCCCAACTCTCCATTTAAATTGCATCAGCCATTTCCACCAGCGGGTGATCAGCCCAAGGCGATTGAAAAATTGGTGGAAGGTATTGAAGATGGCCTGGCCTATCAAACTTTATTGGGCGTGACGGGTTCTGGTAAAACTTACACCATGGCGAATGTGATCGCCAGATCGGGTCGCTGCGCCATTGTTTTCGCACCGAACAAAACGCTAGCCGCGCAGTTGTACAGCGAATTCCGTGAATTTTTTCCACAAAACGCGGTGGAATATTTTGTCAGTTATTACGATTACTACCAGCCTGAGGCTTATGTGCCACAGCGGGATTTGTTCATTGAAAAAGATTCTGCGATCAATGAACACGTTGAACAAATGCGACTGTCTTGTACCAAATCGCTGATGGAACGTAACGACGTGGTTATCGTTGCCACGGTGTCGGCGATTTACGGTATCGGTAATCCGAACGAATATCATCAAATGATTTTGACCTTGCGTGCCAAAGACAAAGTCAGCCAGCGCGATGTGATTGCGCGTTTGGTACAAATGCAATACACACGCAATGAAGTCGATTTTGCACGCGCCACCTTTCGCGTGCGTGGCGATACGATTGATGTGTTCCCTGCCGAACATGCCGAATTAGCACTGCGGATAGAAATGTTTGATGATGAGATCGAAAGCTTGCAATTATTTGATCCGTTGACTGGTCGTATGCGGCAAAAAATTCCCCGCTTTACGGTCTATCCCGGTTCGCACTATGTGACGCCGCGTGCCACGGTACTCAATGCGATTGAAAACATCAAAATCGAATTGCGGGAACGTTTGGAATGGTTTCGCAAAGAAAACAAATTAATCGAAGAGCAACGGATAGAACAGCGCACGCGTTTTGATTTGGAAATGATGCAGGAAATTGGTTTTACCAAAGGCATTGAAAACTATTCACGTCATTTGAGTGGTGCTAAAGCAGGTGAACCGCCTCCGACACTGGTTGATTATTTGCCACCTGATGCACTGATGTTTTTAGACGAATCGCACGTGTTAATCGGACAATTGAGCGCCATGTACAACGGTGATCGAGCACGTAAAACCAATTTGGTGGATTACGGCTTTAGATTGCCATCCGCATTGGATAATCGGCCTCTGCGTTTTGATGAGTTTGAACAAAAAATGCGGCAAACCATTTTTGTTTCCGCGACACCTGCCGTATATGAAAAAGAGCATTCCGATCAAATCGTAGAGCAAGTGGTGCGCCCAACCGGCTTGGTGGATCCCGTGATTTTGGTACGTCCTGCGGTGACGCAAGTGGACGATTTATTTTCTGAAATCAAGCAACGCGTTGTGATTAACGAGCGTGTTTTGGTGACGACGCTGACGAAGCGGATGTCCGAGCAATTGACTGATTATTTGAGCGACCATGGCATCAAAGTGCGTTATCTGCATAGCGATATTGATACGGTGGAAAGAGTAGAAATCTTGCGTGATTTACGCCTCGGTGTGTTCGATGTTTTGGTTGGGATCAATTTATTACGGGAAGGTTTGGATATTCCAGAAGTCTCATTGGTGGCGATTTTGGATGCTGATAAAGAAGGTTTTCTACGTTCAGAACGCAGCTTGATCCAAACCATAGGCCGCGCTGCGCGTAATTTGCGCGGCATGGCGATTTTGTATGGCGATAAAATTACCGACTCCATGCGCCGCGCCATTGATGAAACTGAGCGTCGCCGTGCTAAGCAGTTATTGTTTAATCAAGAAAATAACATCACGCCGACTGGCATTCAAAAGAAAATCAAAGAGCTAATCGATGGCATATATGACCCAGAAGAAGCAAAAGAAGTCCTACATCTAGCGCAAGAACAAGCTAAGTACGAGGCTATGAGCGAGAAACAAATCAGCAAAGAAATCAAGCGCTTAGAAAAACTCATGCATGACCACGCAAAAAACCTGGAATTCGAACAAGCCGCGCAAGCGCGTGATCAGCTGTCGAAATTGAAGCAACAGGTATTTGGGGCGAATGGGGTGGAGAGTGCTTTGCCTTTGTCTGATAACTAATCATCAATAATTAATAA
>JAGKXB010000016.1 GCA_021151485.1 Oxalobacteraceae bacterium
ATATTTTTCTTTATCTTTTAACATTTATTTAGTCCAACAAAAAAGCACACCGAAGTGTGCTTTTTTGCGTTTTTTGTTTTTCGATTTCGGATCGAGGCTAAAAAATTACGAATTCGCTTTTTGGTAAGCCGCAATCCCAGACATGATTTCAGCTTTTGCGTCTTCAGCGCCGAACCAGCCTTCGACTTTGACCCATTTGCCTTTTTCCAGGTCTTTGTAATGCTCAAAGAAATGCTGAATTTGTTTTAATTGCAATTCGTTGAGGTCTTCTGGTTTTTGCAAGTGGCTGTAGATTGGAAGAATCTTATCGGCGGGTACTGCCAACAACTTAGCATCATTGCCGGCCTCATCACTCATCTTTAAGACACCGATGGTACGGCAACGGACAACCACGCCTGGCAATAATGGGAATGGTGTAATGACTAATACATCGACTGGGTCACCATCGTCGGCGATGGTGTTAGGGATATAGCCATAGTTGCATGGATAACGCATGGCGGTGCCCATGAAGCGATCGACGAAAATGGCGCCGGATTCTTTATCGACTTCATATTTGATTGGGTCGCCATGCATGGGGATTTCGATGATGACATTAAAATCGTTGGGCAAATCACGCCCGGCAGGAACATTATTTAGGCTCATGGTGCTTTCTTATCGTAAAAAATAATTAAATATTAAATGTGATACTTGAGATACTGGGGTTTTATGCTACGGCGATTAAAGCGCATTGCTTGTAATGTTTTTTGGCTTCTTCGTTATTGTCCAAGGCCTCGTGCAATTGCGCCAGGTTCAGATGTATTTCACGTACCAGCTTTGGCTCTGTTGCGGTGGCTAAAGCCTGTTCCAAATAATGCTGTGCTTTTCCCCACAGTTTTTGCTTCAGGCACAAAGTGCCCAAAGTCAAGGTTAGCTCATCATCACTAGGCCGGCTGGCTAACCATGCTTCGCAACAATTGATTTGCGCCAACAATGCTGGTGAGCCCTCTTCTGCAGCGGATGCACGATAGGCACGCACTAGTCTTT
The DNA here is from genome assembly GCA_021151485.1 of Oxalobacteraceae bacterium. Classification (GTDB taxonomy): domain Bacteria; phylum Pseudomonadota; class Gammaproteobacteria; order Burkholderiales; family Burkholderiaceae_D; genus JAGKXB01. The sequence continues at coordinate 1,024 of JAGKXB010000016.1, forward strand.
CATCCCAAGCGTCTTGCAACGCTTGTTCGACAATCATGCGCGCTTCGTTATGTAAATTTCTGTCGTTGAATGCTTTGGCGACACGCACGGCAATAAACGCTTGTCGGCGGTCCTCAGCTGGCATGCTTTGCCATAATTGACGGATAGCAGTGTCGTCTTGTGCTGGGTTGGAGAATAAATCTTCATACGCCAATTCACGCAAACGACTAGATAAACCCGGGTGAATCGCATGATGCTTATCCAGCACTTTAACCAAACGCAATACTTCTGGCCAATTTTTGGCTTGCTGATTTGCCTTCAAAGCCCATTGCAGGGCATAAATATGACGCGCACCATTCGCATTTAATTCTTTTACAGCCTCCAATGCAGCATTCGCTTGATGATCATCCACCAACAACTCAGTCATGCTCATCAAACGAGCAATTTTTAAATTTTTGTCTTGCTCAATCTTAGCTAACCAATCATCTCGTCGTGCTGGCTGACGCAAACGATGTGCCGCACGCGCACCAATTAACGCAGCTAAACCGGCATTTTCTGGCAATTCCGCGGCGCGTAAAGCCGCTTTCTCGGCATGTCCGAAGCGCCCCTCAAAAAATGCTTTCAATGCTTCACGTAAAGACTTATGGCTTTCACGCTCTTGCTTTTGTTGGCGATAAGCTGCCACGCGAGCTGGTAATTCTCTGGTGGTGTTGATACCACGCAGGATCACGTAAATCAATACAAACAACAAAACCAGCAGTAACAGAAAGAAATTCAGTGACAAATCAATTCGATACGGTGGATAAAACAAAACAACGTTGGCAGGATTAAAGCGCGCGGTGACAGCCAGGCCGATGGCGGTCGTCAACAATGCCAAGATCCAAAGAAATATGCGCATGACAATAATTACTTATTAAATAGATAAAGTCGGTAGGGAAATATCAAGGCTTGGTTTTGTAATTCCGCACAGCATTCAAGCTGTCAGACAAAGTCGGCATTTCAATCGACAAATTGCTGTTTTGCATTTGCTTCAACAAGGTTTGCACGGTCTGCGTTGGCTTGGCATGGACATCAAAATATTGGCCGATTGCATCCTGCACAATCGTCATATCGGAACGAAAAGCCGACTCATTACGTGACGATAAAGCCAGGCGCGCGTTCAACAAACGTAATTTCACATTTTCACGCACAAAATAAGCCTGTGTGGGCGACATTAACAATGCATCCGCCGTATCCACACGGCGTACCCTGATCAATTGTCTGACTTCATTACCCATATCGTATACCAGGCTTTGCCATTGGTTTTTTAAAGTCGTCCAAGTGTCATTGACCTTAGCAACAGTGTCTTTTGCACCTTTAACATTTTCTTTATGTTCTTTTTTAGGTGGCATCGCTGGCAAAGTGGGTTTTTCATCCGACAACATGGGTAAATCATCGATTTGATTGATCACGCTATCTAAACGTAAAGTCATCCCGGCCAAATCAACATTAGGCAAAGATTTTAAAATCTCAATATCCTTACTAATGGCACGACGAATGGTAATAAATTGTGGCTTATCCGAACGCGACAGGGTTTTATCCACATTTTGTAGTGCAATTAACGCGCCTGGAACGTTACCGGAAAGTTGTAATTGCTGACTGGCGGTGGACAAGACCTGCTCAATTTCAGACAACGTCCATTCATCGCGATTTTTAGATAAATCCTGATACAGCTGCTCTAGCGCCAATTGCTGGCTTTGCGCTTCAGTTTGTTTGTTTTCAACCTGGTTCACTTTGGTTTGTAAGACCTGCATAGTTTCCTGAACCGATTTAGCCAACAAATTAGTCGCAGTATTCGTACTATCACTGCTTTGCAGACGGCGCGCCATTTCCTCTCGTAAATGCGTGATGTCACTACGGGCATTCCACCATTGGGCAATTAATAACAAAGCCAATGCAGCCACAGCAAGTTGCAATCTGTGCGTCAATGCCAATTCGGTAATGTTGGAACTACTAGGATTGCCAGAATTATTGACATTATTAGCAGGAGCCTGGGTGGCTTCCGAATTGACTGTCTGTGTGCCGGTTACGGCATCAGGTTGTGGGGAGCTTAATGATTCGTTCATGGGCAAGATTGTAACGCGGCGAGTAGTCTTTCGTCGCCTGATCCAGTGAGTGTGATATTTAAAAATCCTAATTGTTGCGCAGTTTCTGCAATGCGCCGGTGTGGAACGATGATTTTTTGTCGTTGCATTTTTGCAACATCGCGTATATTACCAATTTCGACCAGTCTCTGCATTAAAACACGCAAAGCTTCTGAACTGGTCACAATCCAATCATGTGGCGTCACTAATAAATTCTGTAACTGGCTACAAAAAGCACGATCAAAAGCCGGTATCAAACGACGATAAGCAGCGACTTGCTGCACCTGTGCGCCCATAGTTTGTAAAGCTTGCGCCAGAAACTCGCGACCATTTTCTCCGCGCACAATTAATATTTTTTTGTCATGCCATGCCGTTGCATCTAACGATGCCAGAAAAGTTTCCGAATCCGTACGTTCCACATCATTCGGGCTGATGATGGTTGCATTGGCGTCACTAATTCCATGCTTTACCAACGCAGCCCGACTTCCTTCACCCATCACACCAATCGCAACCGTATTGGGCCAAGTATATTTGTCATGCCGACGATGTAACTCAGAAAAACTGGCATCAATGGCATTAGGACTGATAAATACCACCATGGAATAGGTGTTCAAATCTTCCAATGTGGCCTGTAATAAGCTGGAGTCCAACAAAGGCTGAATTTCCAACAAAGGGAAAAGAACCACTTCACGTTTTAGGGCCTCCACTTGCGCAACCAAAGTCACGGCTTGCGCGGTGGGACGCGTGATGACAACGGGATTTAACATCATTAGAAAGCCGCCAAAATAGCAGCAGCATCTTGTGCTTTCAAGCTATCTGCCGCCAAGGCACCCAATGCTTCAGGTGCATCAACAGATCCTTGTACATCCGCAGTGGCCATACGCTGTCCATCTGGCGTCGCGACCATCGCACGTAAACGCATCGTCCCATCATCTTTAATAGTCGCGTAGGCGGCTAAAGGAACCTGGCAACTGCCACCAAATATCTTAGAAAGTGTACGCTCAGCCAGCACCGCTTGCCCAGTTTGCCAATGATGTAATGGTGCCAACCATTGCTGCATGTCCTCACGTTGCGACAAAATTTCAATCGCCATCGCGCCCTGCCCAGCTGCTGGCAAGCTTTGCTCTGAAGCAAGTGACATCCGTATCCGTTCTGACAATCCCAAACGTTTCAAACCTGCGACTGCCAAAATAATGGCGTCATATTCCCCCTTATCCAGTCTAGCCAACCGTGTTTGCAAATTACCTCGCAAAGGTTGAATGCGTAAATGCGGATAACGCGCCGCGATTAATGCCTGGCGCCGCAAACTGCTAGTACCTAACACCGCTCCTTCTGGTAAGGAATCTAGACTATCGTAGGTATTGGACACAAAGGCATCGCGTGCATCTTCACGCTCTAATACTGCTGCCAAAGAAAAACCCTCTGGCAATGTCATGGGTACGTCTTTCAATGAATGCACCGCCAGATCGGCACGTCCCTCTGCCATCGCCACTTCCAGCTCTTTGACAAACAAGCCTTTTCCACCCACTTTCGATAAAGTTCGATCAAGAATTTGATCACCACGAGTGGTCATACCAAGAATTTCTATTTGGCATTGTGGATAGAGTTGGGACAATTGCGCACGCACTTGCTCTGCTTGCCACATGGCTAGCTGGCTTTCACGAGAAGCGATGATTAATTTTTGAGGAGGTAACACAGTCAATTCAGCCAAAATAGATCTTTTCAAGGTTAATTAATTTTTAATACACAATAACTAAGCAGCCATCTATTCATCAACTGCAACTGGCCAGTCTTGAATATAGGCTTTAAGCATTTTATTTTCGTAATTCTGTGCTTCCAACATGGCTTTAGCGACGTCATAAAATGAAATCACGCCGGATAATACCTTTGCATCCATCACGGGCAAATAGCGCGCATGTTTTTCCAACATAATTTGCGATGCTTCTTTGACATCCATTTCTGATGTCACCGTCACCAGACGATCGTTCATATGCGCACGTACATGGCCTTCAACGCTGAAACCTTTATGGATATGAAAAGTATTGATCACCTCGCGAAAGGTCAATATCCCCACCAAATCCCCTTTTTCCATCACGATCACGGAACCAATATCTTTTTCAGCCATGAGATTGATCGCATCCACCATTAAGGTATCAGGCGTTACCGTATACAAAATATTTCCTTTGATCCGCAAAATTTCAGAGACTTTCATAGCGCTTCCTTATAAGAGGATTGGGACAGGGAATGAAAATGTAGCGCAAGCAAGACGAAAAATCCAGTTACCGAAAACGATAACAAGCAACAATAAAGGCACAACAAGGCCGGCATAAAAATTTGTAAAGGCAGCTAAAATGTCGGCCTGATTGATTCAACCTGGAAATATACAACATGTCCATACAATGGTTCCCCGGCCATATGAACGCTGCCCGTAAAAAAGCGGCAGAAAGCATGGAAAATACCGACGTCGTGATTGAAGTATTGGATGCCCGCCTACCGCAAGCCAGTTGCAATCCTATGGTCGAACAACTGCGTTTGCATCGCCAACGCCCTTGTTTAAAAATATTGAACAAAAGCGATTTGGCCGATCCAGCCGCCACCGCCGCCTGGATTGCTTACTACAACAATCAAGAAAATGTGCACGCAGTCGCCCTCAGCTGCAAACAAGCCAGCGATCCAGCAAAAGTGCCCTCTTTATGCCTAAAAATAGCCCCCCATCGTGGTGTTCCTACCAAACCGCTGCGCATGATGATTATGGGCATTCCTAACGTTGGCAAATCGACCTTGATGAACGCCTTGCTAAAAAAACGTGTAGCCGCCGTCGGCGATGAGCCAGCCGTCACCAAAGTGCAGCAACGCTTGTATCTCAATAAAAACATGGTGTTAATCGATACACCCGGCATGTTATGGCCAAAAATCCAACACCCAAGCGATGGTTTGATGTTAGCCGCCAGCCATGCAATTGGGGTCAATGCCTTGATTGAGGAAGAAGTAGCCAGCTTTTTGGCCGAAGTGTTATTACAACGCTACCCTGCTTTATTGCGTGCTCGCTATGGTTTTTCTAATACTGAAACCATGGATGGTATCGCCGTCGTCGAAGCAATTGCTGCCAAACGTCAATTCCGCTTAAAAGGCGGTGATTGGGATTTTGAAAAAGCAGCCCATGTCCTATTACAAGACTATCGCAGCGGCAGCATTGGCCGCATCAGTCTGGAAACACCAGACAGCCGGGCGCAGCTAATTGCGGCTTACCACGCGCAAATTCAGAGCAAAGCAGAAAAAGCAAACACGTCTGAAGATTAAACATAAACCCGCACACCAATATCGCTCATGCATTCCGCTATTCCCGACACCATTCTTGATGCATTGAAATACGCCCATCCGTCTTGGCACGCCGGCTTGACCGCAGGCTTAGAAGCCATGCTGCGCAGTGATCCCAATTATTTAGCAGCATTAGGCAAAGATGAATACTTGCCCAACCAAGGAAGATTATTCGCCGCATTTAGCCAACCACTAGACGCCGTGCGCTACGTGCTGGTAGGCGAAGGCCCTTACCCACGCCCAGCCAGCGCGACTGGTTTTTGCTTCATGGATGGCGCAGTGGACGCGCTGTGGTCACCAACTGGTTTATCAAAACCCGTCAACCGCGCCACGTCATTACGTAATTTTATGAAAATGTTATTGGTCGCGGATGGACATTTGTTGCCCGATCAAACGACAGGTGACGCCATGATCAAGGTTGCATCAAAAATGCAAGCACCTGATTCATCTATGACAAAAATACAAACATTGGCTGATCTGCAGGAAAATTTAACCAGACATGGTTTTTTATTACTGAATGCAACGCTGGTTTATCGGCCTCACGTGCCGCCTACGCAAGAAGCACGTGCATGGCAACCATTTCTGGAAGTTGTATTAAAAGCGATGGCTAATCATGCAAAGCCAATACCCCAATTACCAACGTTGATTTTATGGGGAAAAATTGCTGAACGCCTGCGTGCTTTGCCTAGCACAACATGTTTCCCGCAGGCGATATCCGAACATCCTTACAATCTTTCTTTCATTAACAATACTGATATGCAGGCGTTATTTGGGGCTATGAATTTGTTGCAAAAGAGCCCACTGTTATTTACCTGACAAATTTGCCTTATACGTCTCAATTTTTTGACGCACTTGGGCTGCATAAAATGCTGCTCGGAAATATGGCTTACACTCATCACCAGCATGGTTTGGATCTACTATATGTCTTATTAAATTACCATCCACTCTTTCTTCGATATAGTGATCCGTTTCAAGACTAGCTCTGACATCCTTTAATTGATCCAACGTTAACTTTGATCGCAATGATTTTTCTTCGACTAAAGTACGTACAAAATCACTGATTTGAGCCTGAGGCAACTTAGGATTAGTGCCTCTTATATAACGTAAAAAATCTTTTGCAGTTGGTTCACGCAGCCCTGCATAAAATGATCGGGAATAAAATGGACTGGAAAGTAAAGAGTCTCCAGATACACCACCAGAATGCAATAACTCTTTTCCTAGCGCGGCAGTACCCCAAAATACACCAGTTGCCACATCCATTTTGTTCAAAACTATTTCACCAGCCTTTTTGATCAAAGAAGAATCCATCTTTCTCATAGCCAAGCTTGCGCCAGTTACTGCGATTCCAACAAAAAGAGCTTCAGGAATAGCATTAGTCCGTAAAGTTTGCCAAGTACCTGCCCGATCTTTCGGCAATCGTAGATCTTTGCTGAAAAATACATTATTCGGTACAAGTAGGGGATAAAACACCCAACCAGCATAACCGACACCATTCACTACCCCGCCCCACTTTCCTGCAAATTTCATCAAACTTCCCAACTTACCACCAAACTTCCCTGCAAATTTTGAATACGTAGTTGGATAATGTTGTTCAACAAGTGGTATACCACCTAACAATCCACCAGCAGCAGCAAGAATACCTGCTGTATAAACGGTTTTTTTAGCGCGATACTCCCCATCTGTAATATGTGGCACAGTTTCTTTAATGAATTCAAGCGCTTTGCCTACTGGAATATCGTGTTGCGCAGCAAGCTCGGCAGAAGCAAGAGCAAAAGTATGTTCATTTTCTTTTTTTTCACTTTCATTATTTTTATAAGCTGCAATAGTGCCGCACCCACCAGCGACATTAAAGGCAGGGCCTTTCATAAACAACTGTAATCCTTTTGGCCCAATAACATGCCCAGCAAAAACGCCTATACCAGATAACAAGGATAACGTACTCCATCCAATACTTGTCCTTGCATATTCTTTAGCCTCCGAATTTTCACACGCTCCCACATCACTTCCCAAAATACGTCCACCAGAACGCACAGATGAACCAAAGGCATAACAGAGGCGGGCAAACATCATCGAACGTGATATTAAAACGGTCTTTTCTTCGAAAAACAATCGCGCCACTCCTTGTGTAGCCGAACCAGTGAATCCGGCGTACAACACCCAAGCAGCAGTATTATTCGCAACTGTTAAGATTTGGTCTTTAAGACTGCGAGAAATCTGTAACTTAGATCCCAACAAATTATCAACATTTGGGTCATTATGAGGTTGCGTGAAAGCAACTAATTTAGAGCTGCCTAAGATACTCGCCATCTCCGACGTCGCATAATGCGAAGCAACTTTTTTCGGAGGCCCCGCGTACTTTACCAAAGCTCTCGCAAAATCAAGATCATTCTCTATAACCGCTACATCAAACCATGTTTTTTTTTCATCAAAACACTGATCAAAATCGTAGCCATTTTTTGCCATGTACTTCACCAGCTCTTGTTTGATTGCCAAATCAAGCTTACCCGGCTCCATCAAAAGGGCATTTTGTATTATGTCCCTAACATCTTGAGGCACTTCCTCCCACTGATTTGCCTCAGATTCAGCTCCTGTTGAATGAGTCGTCGCTAAAAACTGTACGACATGGTCAAAATTTTGCTCACCAATCGCTTTCTGCAACGGATGCATCACACTTGGTTGCGTATTTACGGAAAGACTTGCTGGAACGACTCCAGAACCTGACACTTTCGACATAATCATCCTTTTTAAAAACTGATGCAGAGTAAGTATTGCTCACGACAAGCTAGTTAATGATGCTAAACAAAAACAAAATAAAAAACACAAATAATTCTTGTATTTTTCATACATTTTTAATCATTAAATTAATTATCAAAAACGAAACATTAATATCAAAAAAATTTAGATTTTTAAATTATTAAACAGCGCAACAGATGCATTAACCTGCGTATTTAAAATCTCAACCAAAGCATTCGCATCCATATGCTGACTCGTATCCAAACGGATGTAATAGACAGCACTTCCTGTATCAGGATGCACTCCAAAACAACCTGTCAATGCGGGATTCCGCTCAAGATTAGCAACCAACATACGCCGATATAAATCAGGTTCACGCTCTGGAAATATAGGGCCTAATTCGATATATACCGATAACTCATTGGCATAAATATCATTTTCTTCGTTGATTAGCCCAACCACATAATCACCAACCATGATGTGTTGCCCCTGGAGAATGTCCCTCCAGTTTTCAATTCCGACACATTCACACAAATCCTTAATCAATCTTTCATAAGCATGCATCTCCATAGAGCGCCTCCCCTAATATTTTGATTTTTATTTTGCTTCTTTTTTATGTAAATGCTTATTCAGATGCCCTAGACCAACGCTCTGACGATTGAACTTTAACGGAATAATTCAATGCCTTAGTAAGACGTTTACTCAGCGCTGTCGCATTGTTACCAAACCATGCTGTCTCTGCTGCATGGCCACAGCTGTAATTCACCTGCATGCCTTGTTCATCTAGCTGAATTTTCAATTGTGTATCAACAAATAAAGCTGGATCTAGGGTTACGGTAAACTCAGAACGCTTATTATCCACACTCACTTGTGCTGCCATTTGGCTTAATAAATTCTGCAATTGCTGAAATTTTGCTTCAGTCATGTCACCTGCAGCAGCCCCAGACTGGGAAGAGGCATTACTGACAAGAGAGGCACTAAGCACGGCAAGAGATTGGTAACTGGCACTAGTAATTGGCTTATCAGAAGCATCACCACTTTCACTCTCTTTGTCATCGTCCTTAATGCTCTTTTTATCTTCGTTTTTTATGTCACTTTCTGCGGTAATCAATGTCTGTACTTCATGCTCTTGTTCTTTTAAGTTTGAGTTTGGTCGATTGATTTGAGAAAGCAAATTGAACAAACTAAGACGATCGGTTTCTTGAACGATTTCTTCTTGATGTTCTTTACTGGCTTTTTCAGCTAACAAAGCCAAACCACGCTGATTCGCTTGTGCTCGTTCCATTTTGACATGTTGTTGTGCTATTTTTTTCTTTTTAGCAGCATTAGAAGTGACTGCGGTCTGTTGATACTGTTTCGGTCCGATCGCAGTCATTATTCAGCTCCTTCAACTTGAATTAATTATTTTTTTATTAATTTATTACCTAATTATCAAAAAATCAAGCAAAAATACATGGACTTTTTATCATTTTTTAAACATTAGAAGATCTTCAATCTCCATTTCCTCTTTGACTTGAACGAGTTGCTCTGCCGTCATATCCTCCTGCTTGGATAATTCAATGTATTTTTCAGTCCGAGTTCCTTGTCTCAAATAAGAAAGCCGCACGTTTTCCACTTGTTCTTTTAACTCGGTCACGACTTTGCTAGCTTGTACTAACGCTTCCTCTAGCTCAACCTCTTTTCGTTTAAGATCGGCGATTTCTTCTTTAGCAACATAAATCGCTTCTCGCTTCACGATACAACCGAATAAAGTGGCATTAATTGCATTCTCACGTTCTAACGCCTCAGTGCGATAAATATTGAGCGCATCCCTACATCGTGCCTCTTCGGATTCAGCAGTCGCCAATTGACGTCGCATTTCATACAAAACGCGCTCGGTTTGCGTCAAACGACGCTGATGCAAGACAAGCAGTCGCTTGATAGACATCATGATGCAAGCATTTTTAATTTTGTGATTACTTCCTGGAAATCAGAACACTCTTCTGGCTTTTGGCACAAAAAAGTCTTGATTGCACCAATTCGCTCAATGGCTTTGTCAGCGACTGGGTCAGAACCATGTTTATATTCGCCTAAACGTAAAAAGAGTTCGATTTCTTCATATTTCGCCATCAATTCACGCAAACGCCCTGCCCAAGCACGCTGCTCAGTTGTCACAATCGCATTCATCACACGACTAACGCTGGCCAAAATATCGATAGCTGGATAATGATTAGCCGCACCAAGCTTGCGAGAAAGAATGATATGCCCATCGAGAATGGAACGCGTTTCATCTGCAACGGGTTCGTTCATATCATCCCCTTCAACCAATACCGTATAGAAAGCAGTAATTGAACCCTTATCGTTCATACCCGCACGTTCCATCAACTTCGGTAATATTGCAAACACCGAAGGTGGGAAACCACGCCTGGTTGGTGGCTCACCAGCAGCCAAACCAATTTCACGTTGAGCACGGGCTAGACGCGTCACAGAATCCATCAATAACAAAACTCGTTTACCCTGATCACGGAAATATTCAGCGATAGCCGTCGCAATAAAGCCCGCCTTCAAACGCTCCATCGGCGATCGCTCCGATGTGGCACACACGATAACTGAACGTTCACGTCCTTCTGGTCCCAATTCACGCTCAAGAAATTCGCGTACCTCACGCCCCCGCTCACCAATCAATCCAATCACAATCACATCGGCATCGGCATTTTTAGCCAACATACCCAATAGCGTACTTTTTCCACCACCAGCAGCAGCAAAAATACCTAAACGCTGTCCCTCACCACAAGTCAACAATGAATCAATCGCACGCACCCCCAAACAAAGTGGGCGAGAAATCAAACGACGGGTTAATGGATTTGGTGAGACTGAATAAACAGGATAGTGCGTCTCAAATTGAAGCGGCCCAAGCTCTTCCTCATCTAGTGGACGACCAAAACCATCCAAAATGCGCCCCAACAAATGAGGACCAACGGCAACCTGATGCGATTGTCCTGAAGGTGTTACAACACTATTGGATGAAATGCCTTGTAAATCACCAATAGGAGAAAGCAACACATCACCATCAACAAAACCAATGACCTCTGCTTCCAACCTAAATTTTTCACCCGGCGTTTGTAGCACACAAAGTTCGCCAATATGCGCAGAAGGTGCGCTTGCACGAATAATCGTTCCAACAACTTCTTTAACCCTTCCTTGGGTATTAAGGATAGGCGCTGTTTCCAAAGCATGATTGAGCGCCGATGCAAATACAGAAGGTGTGCGGACGAGTGTATCAACATCGGAATGTGTCATTTATTCACCATACCAACTCTATTGAGCGCTTACCACTGAAAATAAGCTTATGCTCTCTAATAGCGGCCAAACGATATCCTTTATGTTCACCGCCTTCAAAAATTTTGACATTGTCACTTGTAACAACATGCGGCATCGCACCCGACACAATTTGCTTGATGGTAAACGGCAAATGTCTCTCTGGAGGCAAAAACTGCGCATTAATAGACAAAATCTCACCATATTTTTTGACAAAAGGGAGCAATACCTCCTCAAAACGACGTAACTGTACCGTATCAAGATCGCCATTAATATCAATAGCATTACCTACGCGCGCGACGTTGAGAAGGCCACCAAGCTGATTCGCATTCAACTGCCGCCTCAATTCATCCAACGCCTCAGGTGCTGGTATAGATACCGGCAATGAAGATGTTTGCAACACCAAAACATGTTTATGCGCTGGCTTCACAAGCTCAGCCACACTCGCAAGATTCAGCGATGTTTTATCAATGGCAGATGCATTACCCTGAGGAGTTTTTGCTGTTTTTATCGGAAGATTAGTATTATTAACATTTTTCAACTCAGATGCATCATTCGATTGCTTGAGCATATAAGCCCATACGCAGCCCCCGATTAGCGTCACCATGCACCCTATAGTCAACCACCCAGCATAAGATGTCCGTTGTACAACAGCAGGACGAGTAACAACATCTGGTTCCGGTATCGCAGCCTGAACAGGTGCAGTAGCTTGAGCAGATTGATCCGCAAGAACAGTATCCTCAACAGAGGAAGTTTGTACATCATGTTTGACTTTGCTTTGCTCTTCTTGCGCTTCGGCCATTTGTAGCCAGACGCGCTGCTCCAACCATGGCGCACTTTCTTTATCGACCACAAGCCACAATTCATTCAGATGAAAAACTTGACCAGGAGCCAAAGAAAATGGCTCAATTAAATTATCCGTCAGGGATATACCACAACCATGTTGCAATGGCGTAGCAACGATACTGTCACCATTGATAGCAAGCTCCATGGCTTCTTCATTAATACCATGCCCCGCTATGACGACATCACAATCCTCACTGTGCCCAAGTCGGTAAACACCATCTGTCAGTCGTAATCTAGCACCCGCCTGTAATCCGCTGAGAATTCTTAATTCATATAGGGTAGTCATACTCAATTCTGCAATTTCACTCAGCACTTTTTATCCAAACCATAAGCCTTACAACAATATTCTTGGCACCTAATTATTAACCAAAATCAACATTATTATAGAGTGTTACACAATTCCTTTGCGACAAAAATTTTAACAAAAATTCAATAATTCTAGAACGATCAACACTTTCCAAATTTATTGTAAGTTAAAATCAATTCAGCATAAAATGAATTGACCATTCGACTCATAAACTCTACATATAGATTGCGTACACAAACGTTATGTCTATCAATACAAACAACAATATACCCACCAATTTTGCCCTCCCCAATTGGATGGACAACAGTCTGAAACCAACACAAATTTCAGACACAATGTTCTCTCTTACTGATATAGCAGAAGAAATTACCTCTGCCTTAGCCGAAAAAGTCGAAGATAAAACACTAGAAGAACGCAACATCAGTAACTATTCGGAAACCAAAATACCGGATGTAGAAGAAATCATGGCATTGCTGCGTGAAATGAAAGACGAAGCAGCAGCGAATGATATTGCTTCTTTTGCAAAACGATTAATTCAAACTGCACAATCACGAAATAGCCTGCTACAAGCAATACGCAATTGGAGCGGCGATCCCAGCAAACAATATTTAGCGCTAGCACATGCACTTCACTCATCAGAAGGTGGTGACAAGCGTGCGACAGAGGCTTTGCGGGATGCCCTCGAAAGTACATTGGCACAAAATGGCCCAGCCATTCGCGCTGGCCTTAATACCGTTGCACAAGCTGCCGCCTTTGGTGATACGCAGCCAGCAGTCGACTTATTTCGCACGACTTACCGTGATGCCGTTCTAGGCGAGGCAAAACTGGCCGATACGCTGATGATTTTGATTCAGCGTTTTGGCAATGAATTAGAAAATGGTATTGCTTTGTTACGCAAAGCTCTTGGCGCTGATTTGGCTGCAGCAGCACCCTCCCGTCAACCCGAGCAACTACATGCAATTTTAGAAGATTTGTACCAGTTAACCGTTGCCATCACCGTACTACAACGTTGTCGGTTAATGGTCGACAGACTAGAAAGAGGCTATCCAGGAGCGAAACTGGAAGCGTTAGAACTCATGCAAGACATCGTCAAATGGACCTCGGAATCCTGGGTTATCAATTATCATGCAATGCAATTAATAGAAAAATACAACCTAGATGAATATCGAGAACAACAAAACAATCAAGAAGACAAAACTGATCAAGACAAAGATCAAAATGACCAAGAGGAAGAAATCGATAAAGACGAATCAATAGATGATTCAGGTTCCGATGTTCAAATAAGCTTTTTGAATGGTTTAATGGATATCTTGCGGACATTACCAGTCAAAATATTCGCTACACCAGAACATCGTTTACAAGCAATGACAGCAATACAACAAGTTCTTGATGCGACATTACTACCAGAACAACACGAAACTGACGGAACATAAAAACATAAACAATATGAACCTTATCAATCCCGATCTAATTAACCGCATACAAAGTTGGTCTGGCACTGAAAGTATCACCTTAAGTCTGAACGACGATCGCTGGCTCACAATTGATAAACTTGAACATGACGGCTATATTGTGTCCTTATTTTCGAATTGCAGATGGAATCTCTACGAAGCAGCTGAGCGCGGCCTGCGACGCATAAATTTGCGTGAAAGTCCTAGCCCGGCTCTTGCTTTAGGAACCTATCAAAATGCGCTAATAGTGAGCTTACGTCTCCAATCTCATCGTCTAGATCCAAATGCCATAGAAGCGTCTGCTATGACTTTGATTCGTTTTAGCGATTTATGCATTGGTGCATCTTGACATTATCAATAATATTTATTCCTTAGCATTTACTATTTCCTATTCGCACTATTCGCACTATTGGTCTTATTAACACCACTCACACTTTTAACACCAATTTTGGTTTAGAATCATGCCAAATATAGATCGTTACAAAGAGTGTGAAGGATGCATCGCTAGGAGGAAAATATGGCAATCGAACTATACAAATCTCAACAAATTAGCGCGCTTCATTCAAGTGGGGAGCCGTTTAGTAAGTCGCTACTGCGTTCCAATGATGCCCCTATAGATAAGACCTCCTCTTTAATTAGTGGAACTGCGTCGTTAATTTTCTCAAAGTTCATTGTTGGTGAACTTCCTGTAGACAATAAAAACATACAAGAACAGGTTGTAACTCAACTATCAACAGGTAAAACATCAAGATCAGATGCTTTTGCGAAAGCACTAAAAGAACTGCAAAAGATGCAAAGTGAATTAGCAACATCAAAAAGTACATTGGCGACACTTGACCCCAACAGCAACGATGCACAAAAGTTGCAAGAGGTCTGTAACATTTTAAAAGAGAACATTACTCTCTTTGATTTGCTGAGTGTGCATAGCAATGCCTTAATCGCAGGCTAAGTAATGGAGAGACTTTCGGCTGATTCGCAAAATGCATTACACACGTTAGCACATCAATATTTGTGCCAAGGAAAAGTTGAAAAAGCCCAAGTTTTATTAGAATTACTCACGCTCCAAAATCCTGATAATAAAGAATTCCGTCTAGCGCTGGGTTACGCTCTTCTGCGAATGGAAAAGGCAGAGGCAGCCATACAAGCATTGGCCCCTCTTGAAAACTCTCCGCTTGCATTGGTGCATTTTGTACGTGCAAAGGCACTTTCTCAAGCCGGACTTACTTCCGAATCACAAGCAGCGCTAGATCGTTATCGCTTGTTACTTTCTTTAGAACCTATCGTTTAATTTAATCAAATTAAAAAGATTCCATGGCATATTTGTTGCAATTTCTTCAACGTTTGGTTAGCGCTGCTGCACATCGTGCTGACATCGTCCTCTCCGTGATGTTAATGGCGGTAGTGTTCATGTTAATTCTGCCGCTACCAACAGCACTGGTTGATACCTTGATTGGATTTAATATCGGAATTTCATCGTTGCTATTAATGCTGGCGATGTATTTACCCAATCCGTTGGCTTTCAGTTCCTTTCCATCAGTTCTGCTCATCACCACACTATTTCGTTTAGCACTTTCTATTGCCACAACGCGCTTGATTTTGTTACAAGGTGATGCTGGACACATTATTCAAACCTTTGGGGACTTTGTTGTTGGTGGGAATTTAGTAGTTGGTTTGGTCGTTTTTTTGATCCTGACCATTGTTCAATTCATCGTGATCACCAAAGGTGCAGAACGGGTGGCCGAAGTCGCGGCACGCTTCTCACTTGATGGGATGCCTGGTAAACAAATGTCTATTGATGGTGATATGCGCGCCGGAACAATTGACATGCATGAGGCAAAACAACGACGCTCTGTTATTGAAAAAGAAAGTCAATTATATGGAGCTATGGATGGCGCAATGAAGTTCGTCAAAGGCGATTCGATTGCCTCCATGATTATTGTTGCCGTCAATTTATTAGGTGGATTACTGATTGGCACGATGCAACGCGGCATGTCTGCTGGTGAGGCCATGCACGTATATTCAGTATTGACTATTGGTGATGGCCTCATTGCTCAAATTCCTGCATTATTGATTGCTATTACAGCAGGCTTAATTGTTACGCGTGTCACCACAGGAGAAAACACAAAAAGCAATATTGGGCGTGATATTGTTGGGCAAATTATGGCGCAACCCAAGGCGCTACTGATTGCTTCAGGGATTTTATGTGGATTTGCGATTATTCCGGGCATGCCCACTTTTGTTTTTCTACCACTTGCACTCATATCTGGATGTGCTGGGATTGCTTTATTACGCCCTGCTGTAGTCAACAAAAAGAATAGCAAAGGGAAATCTGTGCCCGCCATGGGATCTGGCGGCAATCAACTAACTGGAACAAAACCAGAATCCGAATCAGAAACAGGGAAAGAAGAAGAAAGTTTCTCCCTTACAGCACCTCTCATGATGGATGTTGCACAAGATCTAGAGTCATTATTTGATGCAGATTTGCTTAATGTTGAATTAGGCACGATTCGTAAAGGGCTTTATTTCGATCTTGGCGTTCCATTTCCCGGGATACATTTACGTTATAACAGTAATATTCCTAGCCAAACCTATTCCCTGTTAGTTCATGAAATACCCGTTACCCAAGGGCGAATGCGCCCTGGCTATGTTTTGGCACGAGAAACACCAAGCAATTTGGATGCACTAGGTATTCCGTATGAGTTAGATAAACCTTTTTTACCTAATATTCCAACCGTCTGGGTACAAGTTGAATATTGTGAAAAGATGCGTTCCTATGGCGTCCCATTTTTAGAACCATTGCAAAGCTTAATTCATCACATAGCAGCAGTACTCAAACGTTATGCTAGTGAGTTTATTGGCGTACAAGAAACGCGTTTCTTAATTTCCAAAATGGAAGAAAAATTTCCAGATTTAATTAAGGAATTACAACGATTGATGCCACCGCAAAAAATTGGTGAAATTCTTCAGCGCTTAATTTCTGAAGGTGTATCTATACGTAATCTGCGTGCAATTTCTGAAGCAATGATTGAATGGGGACAAAAAGAAAAAGACACCGTCATGCTGACAGAACACATACGCACTGCGTTGAAACGCCAAATTTCTTATAAATGCGCCTCAGGACAAACAGTTTTGCCTGCTTATTTATTTACGCCCGATGTAGAGGATGCAATACGCAATGCTGTGCGCCAAACATCTGTTGGAAGTTATTTAGTACTCGATCCTGCAATGTCACGTACTATTTTGGAAAATATCAAAAATGCAGTTGGTGATTTATCACAAGTGAGTCAAATGCCGGTCTTATTAACCAGTATGGATATACGCCGTTACATACGCAAAATGATAGAACAAGATTTTTTCGAATTGCCTGTCGTGTCCTATCAAGAGCTCTCTCAAGAAATTACTGTTCAGCCATTAGGTCGTATTGAACTTATGTAAGCTTTCAAAGATCACTATCAATCAAAACAAAAACGCCAGTGAAAATTGTATTTTCGCTGGCGTTTTTAATAACTTTTTGAATTTGTGCGGAACTAACCGACTATCACTATTCCTACAAAAGCATCGCTTATTTAGGTTTGAACTGCTTGTCGCTGATACGGAATTTATCGCGGCGATCCCCCATGAGGAAACGCAACTCACGTATGCTCAAATCGCTCACTTCATGCATACGAATTAACAAAGATGCCCCAACAGGCAATCTGTGATGACGAATTTTGCTGATGACGGGAGGAGCTACTTCCAACGCACGCGAAAGGGCTGCGTCATTTTTCAAGTGCATCTTTTCAATTAAAGTATCCAACAATCTGTTTGGATTATAGGGATTTTGAGCCGCATTAATTTCGGCACTTGATTCATTATCTGCTTTAGTAGTCATAGTTTTGCTAGTTTTAAAAAGGAAGTTTTATCGAAGATGTAAAAGCGTTTTAATATTTATTTCAAAAATGCATCAGGAAAAGCATGAGTAACACTAAATATTAATTCTTGACAAGATTGGTTAAAAAACACTCTTAATTATACAATATGGAAAGGATTAATTCCCAAAAGCAACCCTAAAAAGTACGATTAGTTTCATAACATCAATGAAATATACGCAAGTTAATGTATTTTTTATAAAGATAATGTAGCGAAAAAGATACTAAATCAATTTCAGAACCTTTCTTGTTTTCGTATTATCGTTGGGAGGCAATTCGCACGGCGTGACCCAAATCAATGACAGACATGGCGTAAAAATAGCTGCGATTGTATTGCGTGATGGAAAAAAAATTACTGGTACCCAACCAATATTCATTAGGATCCAAACCATTTTGCAAATCTATCAATCCTAATAACATTGCTGTTGGGAAATCACTCCTTGCTTGTGAATCGCGCAACTGTATTCCATTTTCTTGTAGTTCATTGATAGTAAATACGGCTTTTGCTCCTTGCATCGTCAACAGTTTTAATTCATTTTCAGGCGTTAAATTTGTTGTGATTGCGGGAAAAACAATGCTCTCATCTCGTTTCCAACCATGTTGAACTAAAAAATTTGCCACGCTGCCAATCGCGTCGACGGGTGAGTTTTGCAAATCAATCTTGCCATCGCCATCAAAATCAACCGCAAAACGACGTATGCTACCCGGCATAAATTGTGGCCAACCTATGGCGCCGGCATAGGAGCCTTTGAGTGAAAAAGGATCAATCCCAGAATCTCGAATGAACAAGAAAGTATTTTCTAATTCCTTCTTGAAAAACGTCATCCTGGCCAATCTGGTTGGCGTATCAGGATAATCAAATGCCAAGGTCGTAATGGCGTCTAACACACGGAAATTGCCTGTATTGCGGCCATAAACCGTTTCCACGCCGATGATGCCGACGATAATTTCGGCTGGTACGCCATATTGTGCTTCGGCACGTGACAATGCATCAGCGTAGGTATTCCAGAAATTGACGCCAGCATCAATCCGTATCGGTTCGACAAAACGTGCGCGATAAGCCTGCCAATTTTTTAAGCGCCCTAGTGCGGCGGGCTTAATCAATTGCACACTGGTATCGACATATCGAACTTTGCTCATGATCGATGTCAATTCCGCTTTGTCGTAGCCGTGTTTGGTGACCATGAAGTCGATAAAGTCGGCGACTTCTTTCCACTGTGCAAAATTAGCGAATTCGCCATGCTCTTCTTTGGGTTTGTGGTGATCTACCACTTTCTTTGTATTGGGCTTTGTTTTCGCCTTGGCTTTTATTTTTGCTTTCTCTTTTACCTTGGCTTGTACTTTTGTTTTAGTTGTTTTTTGAAGTTTTTTACTGCTTACGGTTTTTGCATCTACAACATGATCAGTTTGATGGTCATGATTATGGCTTTGCGCATTGCTTGATAAAAGCAAACAAAGAAAAAACAAACATGTCAAAAACGTCCAACCTGTCCAAGGTGTTCGACACATCCAATATTGGAGACGGTGAGGAAGAAAATGAAGGTAAAAAGATGGCAAAGATTGTGTGAAATTTAACATTGTGACAATAAATATTTAAGGGTACGCGTGCTTGTATCGTTGTTGTTATCGTTATTGTCATTGTTATTGTTGTTATTCAAATGACTACCGTATTTCATCGCTTCATAGATGCGTAAAAAATCCACGACAGCGGCTTTCTTTTTGATGTTTTTCGGATTTTCAGCAGGCAAGATTTTACTTAAGCGACTGGCATAAGCTTGTGGTCCTTCGTTGATTTCTCTTGGATAGCCACGCAAAGCCATGCGTTGACATAGGGAAACGTATAAGACATCGATTGAATCCGTTTTTTTACGTAATCTCAATCCAATTAAAATGATAGGCAAAACAATCAGCAGAATCGCTATCCACATCATCGGCTTGCGCCAGTTGAATTCCGCTTTATCTAACGCATTAAATGTAGTGAATTTATTAAATGTACTAAATGTATTAAATGTATTTAAGGGATTAAATATATTGCCCCACTCCTCTTCCCATCCTGATACGGACTTCACATTCAGCAGCCATTGATTCCACGCATTGACGGCGGTATCCCGATACATGTGAATTTGCATACGCACTTTTGCCAGCCAGCCATGTTCGGTCATGTCATAAATGGCTTGCAAAACGCTATGCAAACCACGCATTTTCAAATCCGTTTCAATGCGCTCTGGTGCGATCACAACGACGGGATCGACACGCATCCAGCCGCGCTTCTCTACCCAGATTTCTGCCCAGGCGTGGGCATTGGATTGGCGCACTGTCAAATAGCCATCCACTGGATTCAACTCACCACCTTGATACCCCGTCACCACGCGCGCCGGTACATGCAACGCGCGCATCAAGATGACAAAAGCACCCGCATAATGCTCGCAAAACCCGGAACGAGTTGAGAAAAGAAAATCATCTACCGCATTTTCTCCCAGCAACGGCGGCTCCAAGGTGTAGCGAAATTTGTTTTGGTGGAAAAAGTGGATAACTGCATTTAGTAATATCAATTCCTCGTTGTTAACGTTATGAACCTTATTGGCACGATTCGAAGACCTCAATTGCTGGCGTAACTTTTCAGCCAATTGCAATGTGCGTGGATTCAAACCGGGTGGAATCGCTAGCCAATCCTGCATATCCGAGGGAGAAGCATTCGCTTGCAAACTGTAATCAAGATACGAGACTGCTTCATAACGCACACGTTGATCAATCGGTACACTCAGTACAATTTGCCGATCTGGCATGATTTTGGCAGCGTGACCGTTTACTTCAGGGGCAATTTTTGGTGTTTCCAAAGCTAATAACAAATTGCGACGATTGGCTTCCAAGGTAATTTGATGCCGAATTGGCATACCACGTGTCGTCAACGAGACACTTTGCTGTGTGTTTGGATTCTGTATCTGCGTCCATGTACGACCGTCATAATTTCCCAAAACGACGCCGCGCCAATACAAATTATTAGCAGATGGCACAGAATCAAAAAACTTCACCCGAAACGCCACATCGTCCGACAAAGCCAAATTTGAAATCGTTCCTGGTGCCATGCTAGTCGGCAAACCGGCTTGGGCAGCATGCGCATCTTCCAATGAATTCCAAAAAGAATTTTCCTGTATCCGCGGGAAAAATAGAAAAAGCATGCCAGCCAATGGCATGGCCAATAAAGCCATCAACGCACTCAGGTAGAAACGTCGTCGTAAAGCAGCCATAGCGCCGCTATATTGCAATGATAGTTGCACCGTAAACAACAAAATGATGGCCAACAACATCATCAGTACCACTACGACGGTTTGCGAATAAAGAAAATTCGCCAGCATCAAAAAGAAACTTGAATAAATCACGACGAATAAATCGAACCGTGTTTGCATTTCGATCAATTTAAATGCCAGCAAAATCGCCAACACCGCCACACTCGCCTCACGATTGGAGAATGTTTGATAGGTTCCATAGAGTGCCATCATGGACAACATCAGCATGGGCACCAGTATCCAACGCGATGGCAAGCGCTTGCCGCGCACCGTAATCCACGCGCGCCAGAGCAATAACAAGGAACAAAGCAGCGAAATCCACAAGGGAAAATGCATGGCATGTGGTGCAAGTACTAGCAAACAAGAGAGCAACACTAGTTCAATGCTTGCCTTATCTTGCACGCCATTCTTCACTGGCTCTCTAAACCACGAAAATGATAATGAAGACAAAAAAGAGAAAGAGAAAAATAAAGACAAGGCTTTACGCAAACTAGATAGTAGGCACACCAACATCGTTTGCATCATGCTTAAAGCAAATTTGATTAAATCAACTTTCATACAACGCTAATGCCCGCAAGCAAGCTAATTTATGTGGCACACCAAGCGCAGGTGCCCAAACATCATTGCCTAAAGAAAAACCATAAGGGACACCTTGCGCCTCGGCCATGAGGACCCAACTAGTCATACGCGACAGTTTCATTTCCTTATCCATTTCAATGGGTAAGTTGGCAAAATCGATATAAATCGCCCCATTTCCATCTTCTTCAAAATGCTTGCTTAATAAAGTCACACCTAGATCAAAAGGCACTTTTGCCATTTGGCGCCAAGCAAGATGCTTGATCGGATCACCTTTTTGATAAGGACGAATCCCCACGAAATCGCCTTCGTCCATGCGCATATCAGCCTCTTCCTCGCCCTTTTCTCTACCTGGATGCAATGCCTTACTTGATAAAGGAGGAGAATTTTCTTCAGGATGCGGATAGACAAGAATACGTGCATCGGGCCGCCAATAGCTCAAACTACGCACCAAACCCAGTGGAAAACGACTACGCAAACGTACTTTAGGCGCGGCCAGCCAGCCACGTTTTGTCGTACTGATAGGTAATAAGGCCGCTCTACTAGATTGCGCGGCAACATTGATCAATGTTGGATGGCGATCTGCAATCTCAAAATTCAACTCAATCGCATAACGATCGTAACGGCTACGATTGGCGACATGACAGGCAAAATATGCCTGTTCACCGGCAAAGACTGGGTAAAGACGCGCCGTATCAATCGATAAATACAAATGCGCCAAATTGCGAAAACTCAAACACAAATCGACAATTGCGTAAGATGCAATAAAAAAAATTAGAGCAAAACCCAAGTTGATGTTGTAATTCATCGCACTGATAAACAACACCAGCAATATGACGCAAAACGTCAAGCCAACCCGAGTTGGCATGATGAAAATACGCCGTTGATTGAGAAAGACTTCACCAGATTCCAGTTCTCGCAAACGCCAAGGTCGACGCTTGTAAAACTGCCATATCTTACGCATTGGCAATGCCCTTAGCATTGACATCAATGGATCGAATCAATTGCGCTACGACATCATGATTCGTTAACGCCGCAGCACCCAGACTAGACTTTGATAACCGCAAACGATGCGTCACAACCGGCGCCCACACTGCTTGCACATCTTCTGGAATGACGTAATCACGCCCTTCAAAAATCGCCCAAGCACGCGCTGCTTGCAATAAAGCAAGCGCAGCACGTGGGCTTAAGCCCTCTGCCAACAAATCATGTTGACGCGAAGCGTGTGCCAAAGCCTGGATGTATTGAATCAAAGCCGGTGAAGCATGCACTCGTCTAACCGCTTGCTGCATGGCAATCAACTCATCGGCAGTCATCATCATCCCGATCGATTTCAACATGCTGCGTCTGTCTTCCCCCATCAACAAATCATATTCGGCACTGGCGTCTGGATAACCGAGCGACAAACACATCAAAAAACGATCCAGCTGCGATTCTGGCAATTGAAAAGTACCAATTTGATGCGTGGGATTCTGGGTGGCAATTACAAAAAATGGCGATGGCAAATCACGCGTGATGCCATCAATGCTGATTTGCCGCTCTTCCATGGCTTCCAATAAACCCGATTGTGTTTTGGGCGTGGCGCGGTTAATTTCATCCGCCAGCAATAATTGGGTAAATATCGGCCCTGGATGAAAAGCAAAACCATTCTTTTCTCTATCAAAAATAGAAATCCCCATCACATCCGCCGGTAGCAAATCACTGGTGAATTGCACGCGCTGAAATTGCAAACCTAGCGAAATAGCCAGCGCATGCGCTAACGTGGTTTTACCCACACCGGGAATATCTTCAATCAATAAATGCCCACCCGCTAACAAACAAGTAAGCGATAAGCGGATTTGCACATCTTTTCCAACAATGATTTGCCCAACTTGTCGGGCAACAGCATGAATTTTTGTCAGCATAAAATGATTTTTTAATCAGAAAAATAGGTGGCAAGCGATTCTTGCAAACCGCGTTCAATCGTCTCTTCAACCTGATGCGCCAGGGTTTCATTGCGCAAGGTATCGAACATAAACAAGCGATATACCTTAGCTAAAGTTAAATGCGCCGGATTAGCAAGCAAAACCCAGTGATCATTACCACCTCCTTCAACAACACGCCTGCCCCACGGCATAGACTTTCCTTTGGGAGAGTTGATCTTGATACATTCCACCCACGTCATGGCACGCATTTTTTGTAACAAGCTATCCATTTCATCAAAACCCAGTTGCGTTCTGACACGCAGACTGGCGATATCAACCATACCATTCAAGGTTGTTTTTTTTGCTTGATACAGTACTTGCAGCAAGGCCATGGCATCCACAAACGTGGTGCCCGGCATGCTGACATGCCACCAACGTTCATATTTGACGGTGGGCAAAGCTGCCACAAATACCGCACCCGCCAAAATGATGAACCAGGATAAATAAATCCACATCAAAAAAATCGGCACCGCCGCCAAAGCGCCATAAATCATGGTGTAACTTGAAAAGTGCAAAATGAAAGTGGCAAATAAGCGTTTGGCAACCTCAAAGACAATCGCAGCCAATATGCCACCCAAGACAGCATCACGCGTGTTGATGGCGCGATTGGGGACGGATAAATACAGCAAAGTAAAGGCAATCGCCGTCAAACCAACCGAAATAACGGCATACAGCAAGACACTAAACCAAGGCAAACGGCCTAATATGCCATGCGTGACATTCAAAAAATAAGACGTCGTCGTAATCGATGCACCGACCAACAACGGCCCCAACGTAATAATGGCCCAATAGATCAACAGCCTTTGCATCAATGGACGCGTCGTTTTGACACGCCATATTTGATTGAACACACGATCCACCGTGCTGATCATCATGACAGCCGTCACCATCAATGCCACGATCCCAATTGCCGACAAGCCTGTTGCCTTACTAGAAAATAAATTTAAATAACCAAAAATCGTATTGGCGATATTGGTGGGAATTAAGTTCTGAACAAAATAATTCTCCAAAGACGCACGAAACGTATTAAACCAAGGGAAAGCTGTCAATAAAGCCAGCGCAATCGTAATCATCGGCACCAAGGCCAGGCTGGTTGTAAAAGTCAAACTGCCCGCCACTTGCGATAAGCGCTCTTCACGCAGACGCCGCTGGGCAAAGTTCAGCAAATGGCAAAATCCAAGCCAAGATTTGGCACTGAATTTTTTGCCTATTTTTTTACTGAGTTTGCTCGTTAATGTGCTGCTTAAGGTCGATAAATTGAATGAAGACATATGGTTACTCTATAAACAGCGCGCTCAAAAAACTGATACTACAAGGATTTGTTTAATTAAACCGAGATTTCCCATTAACATCCGTCGCTCCCAATTAAAAGCCACTGGATTCCCGCCTGCGCGAGAATGACGGTAATAAGGAAGATGGCTTTGATACACTACTCAAACTTCAAATAAACCCAGATTTTCCATCAACCTTAAATCCCCCGTCGTTCCCGCGGGTTTAGGCGGGAATCCAGCGTCTTTCGTTGTTTACTGCTAAAAGATACGGATCCCCGACTAAAGCAATCGGATACGATGGTGTGAATGGAAAATTTTAGATTAACCACCCTATCAGGGATAATACCGAAATGACTTCAACCCATCCTTTATCCATTCTCGTTCTGTTTTACTCACGCCACGGCGCCACCCGCCAATTAGCCGAATACATTGCACAAGGAATCAATAGCGTACCAGGTTGCGAAGCGCGTCTGCGCACTGTGCCAGCCGTATCGACCGTGATCGAGGCAAGCGAACCGGACATTCCTGCGCAGGGCTCACCTTATGTTGAACTGCAGGATTTGGAACAATGCGCAGGCTTGGCATTAGGTTCCCCCACACGATTTGGCAATATGGCCGCTGCGATGAAATATTTTTTGGATGGCACCGCATCACACTGGTTATCCGGCGCGCTAGTAGGTAAACCTGCTTGCGTGTTTACCTCCACGGGCAGCTTGCACGGCGGACAAGAATCAACCTTGTTATCCATGATGCTGCCACTCCTACATCACGGCATGATTTTTCTCGGCTTGCCCTACACGCATGCTGAATTAATGACTACCAACTCTGGCGGCAGCCCCTACGGCGCGACACATTGGTCAGGTTTGGAGGGGAACAAACCGATTACCGAAGATGAAAAACGGCTCGCCATCGCTATGGGGAAACGGCTAGCGGAAACAGCGAAGAAATTACAAAGCGCATAAAAAGCAATGAAAACCAATAACCAAATTTATTACGTCGGCGCCATCAGCAGCTTATTAGCGCTGATTGTTTTATGCCTAGCCTGGGAATGGCTGCTGGCACCACTACGGCCAAGTGGATCGTGGATGATGTTGAAAGTTCTGCCTTTACTACCACCGCTGCGCAGCATTATTAAACGCGATGTGTATACCTTGCAGTGGACTTCCATGCTGATTTTGCTGTATTTCACTGAAGGCATCGTGCGTGGCAGCAGCGATCAAAACCACGTTTCTGTCATGCTGGCATGGGGAGAAGCTGCGCTAGCGTGTGTGTATTTCTTCTGCGCAATTTTGTATGTGAAGCCGTATAAACAAGCTGCAAAAGCCGCTAAAGCAGCCAAGATTGCGCAAACCAAGCCATGAGCGCTTTTCTTACACACTGCCAAGAAGCAATCGGCGCTCAGTATGTCATCAGCGATGACAAAGAAATGCAATCCTTTTTGACCGATCAGCGGCAGCGTTTTACGGGCAAAGGATTGGCCATCGTTCAACCAGCGACCACAGCGGAAGTCGCGACCATAGTACGTTTGTGTCATCAATTTAGCGTTCCCATCGTCGCACAAGGCGGCAATACGGGTTTGGTGTTAGGCAGCATCCCAGACGACAGCGGGACTGCCATTGTTTTATCGCTCAAGCGTTTGAATCAAATCCGCGCAATCGACACTGCCAACAATACGATGACAGTGGAAGCCGGCTGCATTCTCAGTAACATACAAGATACAGCCAGCGAAGCCGGGCGGTTATTCCCTTTATCGCTAGCAGCAGAAGGCAGTTGCACCATTGGAGGTAATTTATCAACCAATGCTGGCGGCACAGCTGTATTGCGTTACGGCAATACGCGAGAACTGTGCCTAGGCTTGGAAGTCGTCACCCCACAAGGCGAAATCTGGAGCAGCTTACGTGGCTTGCGTAAAGACAATAGCGGCTATGACTTACGTGATTTATTCATCGGTGCCGAGGGGACACTTGGAATTATCACGGCTGCTGTGCTCAAGCTTTTTCCTCAACCCAAAGCACAATTGACCGCATTAGCGGCGATGCGGACGCCGCAAGATGCCTTAAGGCTGCTTTCCATCGCGCAAACACATGCTGGTGCGGCATTGACTGGATTTGAGCTCATGTCGGATGTTTGCGTACAACTAGTGCTGCAACACTATCCGCAGCAAAAAAAACCTTTTTCCGATGCTGATGCGCAACATGCGCAATACGCACGATACGCACAATACGTATTGCTGGAATTATCCGATGCAGAATCCGAACAGCATGCGATTACCACGCTGGAAAATATCCTGCACACCGCAATGGAGCAAGACATTATTCAAGATGCTGTTGTGGCACGCTCGATCGCTGAGTCGAACGCATTGTGGACTTTGCGAGAATCGATTCCTTTAGCGCAAGCCAAAGAAGGTGGCAATATCAAGCACGATATTTCGCTGCCGATCTCACGTATTCCTGAATTCATTACCACCACCGATGCCTTGTTAAAAAAATATGTGCCAAACTGCCGCATGGTGACATTTGGGCATCTTGGCGATGGCAATTTGCATTACAACGTTGCACCGCCAAAAGGTATATCTCCAACAAACTTCTTCGCTCAAGAAACTACTATTAACCGCATCGTGTACGACAGCGTGCACCAATTTGGTGGTTCTATTTCAGCAGAACATGGGATTGGGACTTTAAAGCGCGACACCATCCGTCAATATCAATCCGTTGTTGAAATCCAATTGATGCAAGTCATCAAACATGCAATTGACCCTTTGAATTTAATGAATCCAGGTAAAGTGATTTAAGGCATCTATTAATATTTTCGAATTGATATTGCCGCCTACATTTTTATCTTCTGATTTTTAAAGACGTGATATGCGATTTGGATTGCCCTTATTTATTCCCTTATTTGCTGCTTTGTTCGTACTTCCTATACCGGCATTTGCGATTTACAAATGCATCAATAATGCCGATGTCATGTATAGCGACACACCCTGCCCTGGCGGCAGCCAACTAGCTATCGATACCACGGCTGTCAGCTCGTTTCCCAAAGAAAAAGATGCTAAAGAACAATTAAAACAACAAAAAGCAGAAAGCAAGCAGCTAGAAAAAGAACGCCATAAACAAACTGCCAAAGAAGAAAATCAGCAACGACAAACCAATCGCGCCAAAGCAGCCAAGCAGAAAAAATGCGCCTCCTTAGCACTCACCAAAAAATGGGCGGAGGAGGATGCACTCACAAGCAATTCAAGCAGTATGCAAGCAGCAGCCAAAGCGAAAAAAAAGGCGCATCGTGCGGAAGAAAAATACATGTTGAATTGCTCATGAAGGATTCTTGATTCGGTACGAGCAATTGGCATAAATTTTATTTGTCTGATGTCTGATCACACAAACAATCATTGGCCTTTTTTCAGGCTCTACCCTCCCTGTTGCTGAAAAGATAGAATTGTTGCGCGAGCCAAATCATTATCAAATTTACCATTTTCAATTGTCAATTCAATCATTTGTCGCGCTTGCGGATCGGTAAATATCGACAGATTCTCGGCAACTACCTGAAGTACGACTGGATCAGTGCCAAACTTACGCCACTGAATTGCCTTTGCAATTTCTTGTTGCACGCCTGGATTAGCATCCTTAAATATACTCAAATTCTGAGCAATTGCCAGAAACACAGCTGTCTCCTTGCCAAACTTGTTCACCGCAATTGCATTTGCAATCGCTAGTCGCACACGCGGATTAGTAAATTTCTTCAAATTCTGAGCTAACGTCAGAAGTGGATTTGAAGCAGTGTTAAATTTGTCGTTTCTAATCGCATCTGCAATCGATTGTTGTCTTTGATCTGAAAGCTCAGTGAACAAATTGAAGCATTTCCAAAAAATTGAAGAAGGATCATTGCATAAATAACTAGCAAATTGTTCTTGACTCGCAGGTGGCAAATTCGAAGTGCAACGTTGCAAACCATCAGCAAAGCACGGATCCACTTTCCTGCCCTGAAACAAGGCGTCTACTGTCATGACCTGGAATGCAGGATCATTAAAAAATTCTGCGGATTGGTCCGCATCGAAGAAACGCAACACAAATCCTATTTGGACAAATTGTTCAAACGAAAAATGGCGAATCACATTTGCTCTGCTTTTGATCAAATCGATTTGATCATCTTGCGTCAGGCAAACAGCGCAATCTTTTAATCGATCCAGAATCCTTTGATCGGTAATTTTTTCATCGAGCACCCCTTTGATCAATCTGCGTTGTACGGTGGGATTTTCAAAAAATGTCTTGCCTTCTGGCGATGTGAAAGCATCGTTGATTTTTATTAAAAAAGTGTCGAGTATTGCCTCATCTGCTGGAGTACAACGCCCTTCCTTCATACGGGTAGCTAATTGCAAGTCCGCATTGGACAGTCCATTGTTTCGAGAATAAAACGGGAAAAAGGATGAAATAGATATGTTTAGCATGATAGGGTTTGATAAGTGAGTATGAATTTATTTTGAAATGCTTAATACTTATTCAACAAGCACAAGTAGAAGAAACGGATTGCTAAAATTATTGCTGATTAATATGTTAAGCGATTGATATTGTCAGCTCTACGCCTCCCTCACAAAAAAATATTATTTATATTGCATTATTTTGCAAATATAACATTCATTCGATGTACTTTCACACCTCACCAATAAGAATAATTATCATTCGCATGATATGATGTCAGCGATTCTTTATTTCATCGTCGCAGCCTTATTTCCACTGGAAAAAACGTCATGTTTGATTATTCTCGCGCTACGCACATATCCCACCATCATCTAGGATTGTTAAGAAAAGGAGAATGTGCTGTCGTTGTAGGACTCGCCACCACTGAAAACGCAGAACAACATGCCATCAGCACACGCTTGCTGGAACTCGGATTCTCCACGGGGGAGCGTATCCGCGTCTTGGCTGAATCATTTCCAAGTCGTGACCCCATGGTAGTCAGAATTGGTAACACAACCTTAGCCTTACGACGCAAAGAAGCCGCAATGATTCATGTCACCCATGAACATGCGTATGCTAAAAATGATAGTCAAGTTGCCTAAATTCCCTTTTTTCTATTCATGCCATGAGTAATACCAAGCCGCTTCGTCTTGCCTTAGTTGGTAACCCTAATTGCGGCAAAACCGCACTTTTCAATCGTCTCACCGGGGCACGACAAAAAGTCGCCAATTACGCCGGCGTTACCGTAGAACGCAAAGAGGGTTACTTCAGTTCGCAGTCCGGCGCGCAACGGTATCAAGTATTAGATCTTCCCGGCATTTACAGCTTGAATGCCATGACACCGGACGAGGCCGTCAGCCGTGATGTTCTGTTTGGCCTACGCGCCGATACAGAGCTACCAGATGTGATTGTATTGGTCGCTGATGCCAGCAATTTACGCTTGAATCTGCGCCTGGTACTGGAAGTCTTACGCTTACAACGCCCCACCATTCTGGCGTTAAACATGATGGATGTAGCACAAAAGCGTGGTTTGATTATTGATATTGAAAAATTACAGGCTGAACTTGGCATTCCTGTTGTAACAACCATCGCCATCAAAACGAGTGGAGATGCTGCATTAATTGCAGAACTTGATGCCATGGCACATACGCTGCAAACAACATCGACACCAATATCAACCTCCAACCACGATGTCAATGACGCTGCGCAATTCAATTATCACAACACAACGACGCTCGAATCTACACAAAATGAAGTACGTCGCATTCTGCGTGTGATTACCAAACAAGAAGGAACGGCTCATCAAACCAGTGATCGTATTGATGCTGTTGTATTACAGCCAATCCTAGGCTATCTGATTTTGGCCGCCATCTTGTTTTTGATTTTTCAGGCAGTATTTAGTTGGTCTGCGGGGCCGATGGATTTCATTAAACTCACGCTGGACAAGGTGGGAGCTGCCGTCCAAACCATTTTGCCTGATGGCATTTTACGCAGCCTGATTGTGAACGGCATCCTAGCTGGCGCGGGTAGCGTGCTAGTGTTTTTGCCACAAATTCTGATTTTATTCTTCTTCATTTTGTCACTCGAAGAAAGTGGTTACTTACCACGTGCCGCTTTCCTACTAGATCGCTTGATGGGAAGTGTAGGCCTATCTGGACGCGCTTTCATTCCTTTGTTATCGAGTTTTGCTTGCGCCATCCCCGGTATCATGGCAACTCGTACCATTCAAAATCCACGTGATCGCTTGGCCACCATCATGATCGCTCCCCTCATGACCTGCTCTGCCCGCTTACCAGTTTACGCCTTGATCATCGCCGCCTTCATCCCGCAGCGCGCAGTTGGCATTTTCAATTTACAAGGATTGGTTTTATTTGGGCTGTATCTAGCCGGCATAGTGTCAGCCATGGCCGTTGCCTACATTTTCAAACGCACACTGGGCAAAAACAACTATCAACCCTTGATGCTGGAGTTACCCAACTATCATTTACCCAACCTACGTAATCTGGCAATCGGTTTATGGGAACGTGTCACGATTTTCATTCGTCGTGTCGGTACGATCATCCTCACACTCATGATATTGCTGTGGTTTTTATCCACCTTTCCATCACCACCAGCCAACGCAGTCGGCCCAGCGATTCAATACAGTCTAGCTGGACAAATAGGCCAGCACTTGCAGGTCATTTTTGCCCCGATCGGCTTTAACTGGCAAATCGTCATTGCCTTAATTCCCGGTTTAGCTGCGCGGGAAGTCGCTGTAGGCGCACTGGGTACGGTATACGCCTTGTCAGCAAGCGGTGACCAACTGACGGCCAGCCTAATTCCCATGATTTCCGCCACCTGGAGTTTACCAACAGCATTTTCATTGCTGGCGTGGTACGTCTTTGCTCCACAATGCGTTTCCACTCTCATCGTTGTCAGACGCGAAACCAACTCATGGCTTCCTCCTCTGGCAATGGCAATTTATATGTTTATCCTGGCTTATCTGGCATCGTTTTTCACCTATCACGCCAGTCGTTTTTTATTAGGAGGAGCATGATGTGGCAACAAATACTCGTCGCCTTAATCGTCGCCTATGCAGCCTGGGCAACCATACGACGTTATGTCAGAAAAAGCAGCAATAGCGCTTGCGGCGGCTGTTCCGGCTGCGACGCCTCCGCATCAAAAACATGCGCCACAAACAAAACGACGAATACGTTCAATACAAAAAGTACGGAAAATACTGGCACAACCCAAATTATCTGCACACCTCAAGCACTGCAACAAACGATACGACGTCAAAAATTTCAATAAAAATTAAAGAAGACGAAAAAAATTACCAAAAACATCAAAATATTTTTGACGCAACCAACCAACCAACCTATAATACGGCCCTCTTTTCCCTGATAGCTCAGTCGGTAGAGCGACGGACTGTTAATCCGCAGGTCCCTGGTTCGAGTCCAGGTCGGGGAGCCAAAATACATGATGTAAAAAATCAAGCACTTACGAGAAATCGAAGTGCTTTTTTTTCGCCCGTGCCTGTATATCATAGCAAGACGAACCTACGACACGCCAAGAACTAATTCTGTGCATGCTGTCAGCATTGAACAAGTGCAGACAACGCTCGCAACTGAACACGAGAAGGTCACGGCAAAAATGTGACTGCTTTGCAATCAGATTTAGATGATTAAAAGACTAAAGGAGAACGCCATGCCAATGCTGCAAGAATTCAAACAATTCGCCATGAAAGGCAATGTAATTGACCTCGCAGTAGGGGTCATCATAGGCGGTGCGTTTGGCCGCATCGTCGACTCTCTGGTGCAAGACATCATCATGCCGCCGATAGGTCTACTGCTTGGCGGCCTGGACTTTGCTAATTACTACCTCCCACTCAATGGACAAAATCCCCACCTAAGTCTAGTAGAGGCAAAAAAATTAGGTGCTGTATTCGCTTATGGAAATTTCATCACCATACTTTTGAACTTCATCATCCTGGCTTTTGTCATCTTCCAAATGGTGCGCCTGCTCCAAAAAGCACGTCACTTGGAAGAACCGCAAGCCCCCCCGGCCGAACCAGTACCAACACCTGAAGACATCGTGTTACTGCGAGAGATTCGAGATTCTTTGCGAAAATAAAGATAAAGAAATAGGTCGGTCTCAAATCAATGCACGCAACTCTTTTGCCGTCAAAGTTAGTACAGGATTCATCTTGACGGCATACTGCTTAAGCTAAATAACAAAACAACAAAAAACCTCATGCGCACATATTCGATTTAGGCTATAATCCTGCGGCTTTTCCATTCGCTCAGGAAAGTACAATAAGGCAGAGTCCGCAGTAGTAGTGATAAAGCGGAACCACCATTGAGCGCTTAATCTTTTTAGGAAGTCAGCATGAAAACTTTTTCCGCTAAAGACCATGAGGTCCAGCGCGATTGGTTCGTGATTGACGCAACGGATTTGATCCTCGGACGTGTTGCCAGCGAAGTGGCACTCCGGTTGCGTGGCAAGCACAAACCTGAATTTACTCCTCACGTCGATACAGGCGATTTTATTGTCGTTATCAATGCAGGCAAACTGCGTGTAACTGGCACTAAAGAAACCAACAAAACATACTATCGCCACTCTGGTTACCCAGGTGGGATTTATGAAACCAATTTCAAAAAGATGCAGGAACGTTTCCCAGGACGCGCACTTGAAAAAGCTGTCAAAGGCATGCTGCCAAAAGGTCCACTCGGTTATGCAATGATCAAAAAGCTCAAAGTGTATGCTGAAGGAACTCATCCACATGCAGCACAACAACCTAAAGCACTTGTCCTCTAAGGAATCGATATGATCGGTAATTACAATTATGGAACCGGCCGTCGCAAAAGTGCAGTGGCTCGTGTTTTTATCAAACTCGGCACTGGCTTGATCATTGTTAATGGCAAACCAGCTAATGAGTATTTTTCCCGCGAAACTGGTTTGATGGTGATTCGTCAACCATTGGAATTAACTAACAATGTCGAACGTTTTGACATTAAAGTGAATGTACACGGTGGCGGCGAATCCGGCCAAGCTGGTGCAGTCCGTCATGGCATTACTCGCGCGTTGATTGATTATGATGCAACACTCAAATCAGAGTTATCAAAAGCAGGTTTCGTGACACGTGATGCTCGTGAAGTTGAACGTAAGAAAGTCGGTCTGCGTAAAGCTCGCCGCGCTAAACAGTTCTCCAAGCGTTAATCTGGACTATCCTCTACAAAAAGCCGCCAGGTTCAACCCTGGCGGCTTTTTCCTTTTAAAATACTAAAAACTATAAAAATAGCGAAAATATAAAAAACGAACACATATAAAACACAAAGAAGCACAAAACAATAAAAGGAATAGGCATGATTAAAGTTGGTATCGTTGGTGGAACAGGTTACACAGGCGTGGAATTGCTTCGCTTACTGGCTCAGCACCCAAAAGTCGAACTGTACGCAATTACATCACGCAAAGAAGATGGCTTACCAGTCGCAGAAATGTACCCATCACTGCGTGGACAAGTATCGCTCACCTTTTCCACACCAGAAAAAGCCAAATTAACGAACTGCGATGTCGTATTTTTTGCCACACCACATGGCGTCGCCATGGCGCAAGCGCCAGAATTATTGGCCGCTGGTGTAAAAATCATCGATCTTGCGGCTGATTTCCGCTTGAAAGATAGCAAAGTATTTGAGAAATGGTATGGGATGCCACATAGTTGCCCGGACATTCTGGCGCAATCAGTCTATGGACTACCCGAAATCAATCGTGAAGCAATTAAAAAAGCCCAAGTCATCGGTAATCCTGGCTGCTATCCAACCACCATGCAATTGGGATTTTATCCATTGTTGAAAGAAGGTCTTATTGATGCATCGTACTTAATTGCCGATTGCAAATCCGGCGTCTCTGGTGCAGGCCGTAAGACAGAAGTTAATTTACTATTCACAGAAGCTAGTGACAACTTCAAAGCTTATGGTGTCTCTGGTCATCGCCACACACCGGAAACTGTTGAGCAACTACAGTACCTAACCAAAGATAAGGTCAACTTGTTATTTACGCCACATCTAGTGCCGATGATACGGGGCATGCATTCAACGATGTATGGAAAATTGAAACGTGATATTTCACATCAAGAATTGCAAAATTTATATGAGCACACCTATCGCAATGAAGCATTTGTCGATGTAATGCCATTTGGGTCCCATCCAGAAACAAGGTCAACACGCGCCTCCAATATGTTGCGTTTGGCTTTGCACTGCCCAACAGGACCAGGAAAAGCTGGCGACACCGTGGTGATATTAGCAGTGCAAGACAATCTGGTGAAAGGCTCATCCGGACAAGCGGTGCAATGTATGAATCTGATGTTCGGCTTGGATGAAACCATGGGACTTACTCAGATTCCGGTGATGCCATAAATATTTTTATTACATTTTTAGTATTTTTTACGTTTAAAGAGAGAAAATCATGGAATGCACAGTACGCTGGACTGGTTTGCCCGGCATGACGTTTTTGGCTGAAACCGGCTCAGGTCATGTCGTGGCGATGGATGGTGCCGCAGATGGTGGCGGACGCAACCTGGCGCCACGCCCAATGGAACTGGTTTTGGCTGGCACAGGTGGTTGCACGGCTTACGATGTGGTGTTGATTTTGCGTAAAAGCGGGCAAGAAATTCACTCTTGTGAAGTTGCGTTAACTTCCGAGCGCGCTGAAAAAGATCCCAAGGTATTTACCAAAATACACTTTCATTTCACTGTCAAAGGTAAAGCCTTGAAACAAAATCTGGTGGAACGCGCGATCAATCTTTCGCATGAAAAATATTGCTCAGCATCCATCATGCTGGAAAAATCCGCTGAGATTACTCATTCCTTCGAAATCGTGGAAGACGCAGCAGCAGCGGCTTAATCGTTATTGATCACAATCGCTGGCAAAGGACCGCGCAAGGCATTGCAAATCATCACGGCTTGCGCGGCATGCAAATCAGCTAACGTCAAACGACGTTCACGCGCATTCCAAAGCGGGTCTTGTAATATTTGCGCCCGCATCACACCCGGTAACAAACCCGCACTCAGCGGCGGCGTGTACCAGCGACCATCTAGTTTGACAAATACACTGCTACGCCCGCCTTCCGTCAATTCCCCTTGCGTATTACAAAACAGCATGTCGAATGCACCCTGCTCTTCTGCTGCACGCCATGCCTCGTCGTAACGCTGCCGCACCGTGCTTTTATGACGTAAAAATAGATCATTACTAATGACAGGCTGCGTTGCCAGCAACAACTTAACCGGCAACTTTCCCGCATCAAAAGGAATCAAAGGCGCGCTTTGCAGATTGCACACACCTGCCTGATTGAGCGCTAAACGGACTCTATGTGCACTTGTAGGAGATAACGCAAAGCAATAATCCTGCACTGTTTTACGAAGCAATGCGATGTCATGTGTAAAGCCAAAATACGCCGCGGAACCACACAATCGCTGCAAATGTTGTTCAATATGATGACAACCCTCCGCTTGAGTCGCATACATGGTTTCGAACAATTCAAAGTCATGCGGTAAACCGGTTAAAAAACGTGCTTTTAATGCACATTCTCTGTATTCATCGGCCGCATCGCTATCGTGCACAATCCCAGCGCCGACGCCCATTTCTCCACGCCGCACACCTTGCTCATTCGGTGCTTGCAACACTAAGGTGCGAATCGGTATCGACAAGCAAAAATCACTAACGGCATCAAACCAGCCAATCGCTCCAGTATATAAACCACGCGCATCGGATTCCAATTCTTGAATAATTTCCATCGCCCGCCGTTTGGGCGCACCAGTAATCGAACCGCAAGGATACAAAGCACGGAAAATATCAAACAATCTCACCTCTTCCTCAATCTGAGCCTCAATGGTCGAAGTCATTTGTAGCACACTGCCATGCTTTTGCACTTCAAACATAGCCGGCACTTGCACCGTTCCAACCTTGGCAATACGCCCCAAATCATTACGTAGCAAATCGACGATCATCAAGTTCTCAGCGCAATTTTTTGCGTTTCTTGATAATGATCCAGCACGCTCACGATCTTCTTGAACATTGCCTGTCGCCGCTACCGTGCCTTTCATCGGTTGCACAGTTAATTTGCCATGCTGATGGCGCATGAACAATTCTGGCGAAAAAGAAAGCACCGCCCCACCATCCGGCAAGGCGATCAGCGCACCATAAGGCACCGGTTGCCGCGTGCGTAATTTACGATATAGATTTGCTACGTCGCCAAAGGCATCAAAACGAATGCGATAAGTGTAATTAACCTGATACACATCACCCGCCTCAATGTAAGCATGGATGGCTGCCATCGCTTGATCAAACTCATCCTGGTTAATGCTGGTGGATAAATTTGCAATGCCTGCCATGTTATCTACCGTATTCGCTTGCTGCGTACTCAACCAATCATCAAGTTGCTCAGCAGACAGCAAGGTGCAATCTTGAAACAACAATATTTGCACCAAAGGCGCGGGCGAAGTATTGATTAAAGAAGGCTGGGGATAAGCCAATAAATCCGCACCTAATTCATAGGAAAACAAGGCAACTGCGTATTGCCCACTCTGCAATGCAGCTTGCATCAAATCAAATAAGGCTGGTAATTCCGATGCATGCTGGCAAGACAGAGTGCGTAGGTACGCAGTGTAGAGGCGGGACTTGGGATCAGATGAACTGGCTGTAACGTCATCTAATAGGGCAAAACAATCAACATTCATTACTGCGAACGGATCATGGTGCCAAACGCTTGTTCGGTTAACACTTCCAGCAATAAAGAATGCTCAATACGACCATCGATAATGTGGACAGTATTCACCCCTGATTTGGCAGCATCCAGAGCCGATGAAATTTTGGGCAACATGCCGCCGGAAATAGTGCCATCTTCAAACATTCCATCAATTTCACGTGCGGATAAGTTGGTTAACAAATTGCCTTGCTTATCCAACACGCCAGGAATATTCGTCATCATGATGAGCTTCTCGGCCTTCAAAATTTCAGCAATTTTGCCGGCGACCAAATCCGCATTAATGTTGTAAGCCTGTCCATCTTCGCCAAATCCAATGGGTGAAATAATGGGAATAAACGCATCATCTTGCAAAGCTTTGACGACTGCTGGATTAATGGCATCGATTTCGCCGACAAAACCAATGTCCAAAAACTGACCTGGTGCTTCCTTATTCGGCATTTTCATCCTGCGTGCGCGGATCAAGCCGCCGTCTTTACCAGTCAATCCAACCGCTTGGCCACCGTAATGATTGATCAACATCACAATATCTTGTTGCACTTCACCACCCAGCACCCATTCG
This sequence comes from Oxalobacteraceae bacterium, assembly GCA_021151485.1. GTDB lineage: Bacteria > Pseudomonadota > Gammaproteobacteria > Burkholderiales > Burkholderiaceae_D > JAGKXB01. The sequence goes on from JAGKXB010000016.1 coordinate 39,336, forward strand.
ACCACTTCCATGGTTTCTTCGTCTGTAATCCGCATGCCTTGGATGAACGTGCCCTGCTTGCCGATTTTCTTCAGCGCGTTATCAATTTGCGGTCCACCGCCATGCACCACAACTGGATTCATACCAACCAATTTCAACAAAATTACATCACGCGCAAAACCATGTTTTAAACGCTCATCAACCATGGCGTTACCGCCGTATTTAATGACGATCGTTTTGCCATGAAATTTACGAATATAAGGCAAGGCCTCAGCCAAAATTTGCGCTTTAATTTGTGAAGAAACGGAGGTTAAATCGTCGCTGGAATCAGCATTAGGGTCAGCCAAATGAATCATGAAAAGTCCTGAGAAAATAGTGGTGCGATTTTACATGGAAAACGCAAATCTCAATTCAATTTCAGCGTAGAAATTCAGTAGAAATTCTGCACAATTTCAAAACACAATTTCAGATCAAAATGAGGCAATATAAAAACTTCTTATGCATATTTTTAAGATGAAAAACATGAATCAGCCAAGCCATAAAATCGATAAAACTCATAAATTTCCGTTTCACTGGGATGATCCATTGTTACTGTCAGAGCAATTAACAGAAGAAGAAAAAATGGTGCGCGATGCCACCCACGCCTATTGCCAGGACAAGTTACAACCGCGAATTTTGCAGGCTTTTCGGCATGAAAAAACCGATCCCATTATTTTTAGAGAAATGGGAGAGCTAGGCTTATTAGGTGCCACGATTCCCGAACAATATGGTGGTGCTGGTTTGAATTACGTCAGCTACGGCTTGATCACGCGTGAAGTTGAGCGTGTCGATTCAGGCTACCGCTCGATGATGAGTGTGCAATCTTCCTTGGTAATGTTGCCAATTTATACCTTTGGCACAGAAGCACAACGTCAACAATATTTGCCTAAATTAGCAACAGGAAAGACTATCGGCTGTTTTGGTTTGACTGAACCCGATCATGGTTCCGACCCTGGTGGCATGACGACAAGGGCCAAAAAAGTCTCCGGTGGCTATGCGCTGTCAGGCTGCAAAACCTGGATTTCCAATGCACCTATCGCTGATATTTTCATCGTTTGGGCAAAGGATGAAGCAGACCAAATACGCGGCTTTATTCTAGAAAAAGGCATGCCAGGATTAAGCGCGCCCACCATTCATGGCAAAGTCAGTTTGCGTGCGTCTATCACGGGTGAAATTGTGATGGACAATGTGTTTTGTCCGGAAGAAAACGCCTTCCCTGATGTGCGCGGCTTGCAAGGGCCATTTACTTGTCTGCATTCCGCTCGTTACGGCATTGCCTGGGGGGCGTTGGGCGCAGCGGAGTTTTGTTGGCATCGGGCACGCCAATACACGTTGGAGAGGCAACAATTTGGCCGTCCGCTGGCAGCGAATCAACTCATTCAAAAAAAATTAGTCGATATGCAAACTGACATCACGTTGGCTTTACAAGGCTGCTTACGATTAGGTCGCATGAAAGATGCAGGCAATGCAGCTGTGGAAATCACATCCATGATGAAACGCAATTCCTGCGGCAAAGCCCTAGAAATTGCACGTCTGGCACGAGATATGTTGGGTGGGAATGGTATTTCAGACGAATTCGGTGTGATCCGACATATGTTGAACCTGGAAGCCGTGAATACCTATGAAGGCACGCATGATATTCACGCTTTGATTTTGGGTCGAGCACAAACGGGAATACAGGCTTTTAGTTAATCTATACCCTTCTGCCACCATGAATCTTAATGCAGCAACCATATTAAACTGGCAATGCAACACCAGCATCAGCTTGAAGATTGGTTGCACTCATTGTTGTAGACGTGGATCTAGTTTCCGCGTCACTCTTCATCGTTTTGATTGACGAGGCGACATTGCCCACGTTCGTCCTTACACTATTAATTGCATACCTCATTGCACCATTAGTTATTTTTTTGTCCCAATAAGCTAAACCATTTACCGGTGCATGGTGTATGCCTTTAAATATATCTGAGCCAACTCTTTTGTAATGAAAAAAAGGTAAAAAAGCAATCAGCACGTGCATAAGGTTATCAACCACATTCGCCCCATTAAAAAATGCTTTAAACCATTCTGTGAATGCCGCCCCGCCACCTAAATTGTCATACATCGGATCTAATTTCAGTCCCTTGAACATATAGGTCATGGAATTGAGTACATAATGAGAAAAAGGATCTTTTTTCTCTCCTGTTATGGCTTTGTACGCCTCAATAGTTGCAAAAAAAGCACCGATAATAACAATAAAGCCAGCAAGCTCTCCTTTACTTGGCAACTCCGGTAACAAAGAATTGATGCGGTCAACCCAAGTCATTAAACCAGCTTCATAGCGCAAACAAAATGCGACCTCCTTTGCATTCTGGGACGGGTGCCCAGACAACACATCGGCATGACCAAAAATATCGGAGAACTCATCAAACAAATCAGAAATATGACTTGTTGGATTATTTTTGTCACAAACTTCTTTATAAGCCGTCAATATTTCATGAATATCTTTTAACTCTTGCTTAAACTCCACGAGTATTAATTGATTAATATTTTCCGACGAAGCAGGGGAAGTCAGTATTAATTCTAATTTTTCAATCAAAATATTGAGGCGCACATTTAATGTATTTTCTATATCATTATTTTGATAAATTGATTTTGCATCATTCAATGGCCCCCAAATCGCCGCTTGCATCAATAAATCACGAATCTTTTCTAAAGTTGTGTACGCCTCGGCAGCATGATTTTTATGATAAGGACCAACGACTACTGATACATCCCGTGCTATCTCCATAACCGGAGCATCTGCATCTGTTACATGGTTTGCCTGAGTCACTCCATCTTCAACAAGAGCTAGTGGCTCTGCATCACTCCGTTGATTGGATTGATTTTCAGCAAGAAACAATTTGCTGCGCGCCAAATGCAATAACTCACAAATTCCAATAATAAAGTAAGCAGGTGCAACCAAAACTACTGAATGAATCAGTTGATCAAAAGGGCCACCTACCGTCATAGAAAACGCACCAGCTTCAACAACAGCGCCAACATTATCACGCCACGTGTTCGCAAGTTCTTGATTCCCCACTTGTCGCATCAACAGCATGGGTAGCCCTGCAACAACAATCCAAAATAATGGATGTCCGACAGGTATGTATTCGAAAATTGATTTTCCTATGGCTAAAACGTCGTTAACCAAGCTCCCCAAACCAAGATTTTCTATTAAATAAGCTTTTCCATCAGGTATCAAACGCGTCTCAGAACCTATCTTTAAACCATCTCCGTTATTTTTGATTTGAAATAATTCATAAAAATCGGACCGACGTTGGGATATGAAGCGAGCACCACCATTGCTCTCGTCCAACATTTTTATCAACGAAGCAACTAAAAATAGTTGATCCCGATGTTCGGCATTATTCACATCAAAATTTTCGCCAAAAGCAACATTGATGGAAGCCGCCATTTTTTGCTGTGCAAACACAAATTTTTCTGCCAACTCGGAATGATCGGAATGCCCAGAATGATTTGAATACTCAGCTTCAATATCTTCTATATGAAAATGATCGTGAGAATGCTCATGAGCATGAGCTTGCGAATGTTTCACGTCTCCCCACAAACCTAAACTGGCGTTCATCACTTCCAACTCTTTTCGTAATTGAGGTTTTAAAACCAATGCTTTCATTTCTGCTTGAACATAATGAACATCAGAAGATGCAACCTGCGGCTTAAATTCATTAGCCAAATAAAAATTTGCTAATTCAACATGATTTTCCCGCACTACGGGAGAAGGGATAGCCGTTTTATCAATAAATAAGGACAAACGATTATTGTCTGGTAAAGCCGAAATAAGGACACAAATAATACGAGCAGGACGCTCAAGAGCGATGGCTTGTCGACACAAACTATCAATGGTAGCAATGTGGGTCTGATTATTCGGATCAACCTGTTCTAAACAAGCTTTTAATCCTTCAATATCATGGTTAACCGTCATTTTTTTTAGTTGATCCGCCCATGATGGATCGACAGGTAAGAATCTATCAACTGCTCCTCTGACCGCATCTGTTAAGTTATATCCAGCAAACATACCGACTCTCTCAAAAAATAATAACGCCAACAACAATAATGATGGTGATAATGATAATTATTCTCATTATATGATTAAATTAATCTTACTACAACAAATGACTGTTATTAAAGTAAGAACAAAATATTAATAATTAATGAAAGATTAAGAAGGATTAATGGGGGATTAATCCAAGATATTGCACGACAATATTCCGATGTAATGCCGACTAGCGATGTAGTCTACTGATTGCCAGTCGACTGAGAAGTCAATGCCGTGCCAGGTTTGCGGCCTAACAGGATATGCAAGATGAGAAAACAAGGAAAAAGCAAACCGATAATCCAATGCACAGCAGACCATATAGCGCGATTATTTTCACCCGCCAAGTAATACAACCCATAACCGCTTATTACCAAAATTAACATTATCGCTATCATAGTCCAACCGGAAAATACGTTGCGTTTTGCTTTGATCGCACGGCGAATGTGACTGTTCATCAAACTACCGATAAAAAACAATCCCACCATGGCCCCCGCTCCATGCAATTTAATCGACCAAGGCTCCAGTGGATGAATGTTAGGACCAAACTCCCCCATAACGCGCATGAAATAATGCGCAAGCAACCACAACATCCCCGTGATGAACAAGCAAGTACTAACAGCATAGATACAACGACGATGCCAACGTTCAAGTTTGAAACCGGGCTGACGTTGCCTACTAGAAGGATGGCGTAAATGGGATTCTCGGTGGCGCATCATGTCATTATAAGTCCACGCGCACCAAATTGCGCTAGCGCAGGATGCAGGGGATTACCTGTTGCCATCACTACTTTAGTCAATGCATCAGCCAACATGCAAAGCGGGGCACATACTGACGCACTAAAATCAGCCCTCACACCCTCACCATTTTTTCCATTTACCAAGGCGCTATACTCGTGACCATGCATACGCTTACGAGAAAAATACGTAGCCGAAGTTGCCAATGCCTCATCATAAACGACTATTTGTCGCCCTATTTTTAATGGATCAGCAGGATCACGAATCGCAATAGGAAAAGCTACATCGCCACATACACGCAAATCCCCGCCAGCATTCACACAAGCAGATGGAACACCCAAACGTTGTAATGCCGCAATGGCCAGATCAACGGCATATCCTTTTGCAATTCCGCCAAGATCAATCCAACCAGCATGGATCTTTTCTGCCTGATTTTCCGCTGCCAATACGATGCTAGGCTGCGTTGGTATATAAGTAGGTACAGCAAGATCTGTATGGGGAGTTGGCAAATAAGCCCACTCCACCAATTTGGGTGCGCAATGAATATTGAAGATGCCATCCGTTGCAACAGCAATCGATAATGCATTTTGTATGACGTTAAAAGTATGTGCATGAATCGCAACTCGCTGCCCTACAACAGCACGATTGATGCGTGAGATATCACTGTTTGGATCATGAAAGCTCATCAGTCGATGAACGAGAGCGACTTCAGAAAACGCCGCATCAAAACAACTTGGATCAATATGTGCAGGAATATCGTTAATTGTAATTTCAACTAACGTACCCAACCAAGGCTGCGCGCGGCGCATCATTTTTTTATTTCTACTATTTTAAGACTTAGATTATTTCAATACGACTTGCGCAATTGCAGCAATGCGCCGTACACCATCCGTGACATGTGTGCAAGACAAGGTAGCACCGCTGATATTGGCAATACCTTCCCCAACAGTTAAACCACCTTGGACGCTTTTACCAACAAATTGCTTGCGCCAAGCAGGATGTTTAATTTCAAACCCATGGCTTTCACGATAGGTCAAAATTTCAATCTGCTTGATGGTGGCATCGGGATTGACTGCTACGGCATAGGAAATTAATTCGGATTTTCCCACTACATCATCTAATACGACATATCCCAGCAAAGTCTCAGCGCGAAAAGCAGAAAACACACGCCAATTAACAGAGCGTGCAGACAAACCAGACAACTTTTCGATTTTCCGCATTTGCTCAGTCGACAATTTCAAACTACTGTCCTTGAACACGCTGGCATCGGGGAACATCACGCGTTGTGCCTGTTCTACCGTCAAATACTGCGCCGCATAAGAAGCATTGCTTGCAATAGCCGTGACCGCCGTGACAGTAAGAGCTGGAATATGTCGCAATTTCATATTGGAAACTTATCTCAGAAATAACTTAAAACGCATAGCCTACACCAAGATTGAATCGATCACGCGTACTGTCTTCCTTGAATTTTTGATAATCCGCTTTCAACACAATGCCTTCACCCACCTTCAAGTTTGCACCGACTGTGACGACACCTTCGGTTGGGCCAGTTACCACACCCAGTCCCTGAGGAAGATCAGAGTAGCTCTTTGCAGTATTAAAGCGTTCATAACGCACAAATGGCGTTAACTTGTAATCAGCAGATTTCCATACTTGATAGGCTGCTTGGGTATACCAACCATAGAATGAAGACGGAACGAGACTAGGATTACCAACCAAAGTCACATTAAGCGCATCGGCATTGCTGATGGTTCCACGTGTATACAGGGCTGACAAATCCCACTTTCCGGGCGTGTAACGTGCATGCAAATCCCATAAACTCATACGTGAATCAGGTGCTAAAAAGCCTGGCGTATCATGGCCAACTTTACCAACAAATGCAGATCCCCCTAATAACAACCCTGGGACTCCACGCCAGTTAAGTGCACCATACAAACTTAAATTACGTGATTTTGCAAGTTGACCTTCTTGGTGAATAGCGCCTAAAGGAGACTCTATGCCTTCTGTTGATGCCGCATCCCATTTAGTCAAATCAAAACCAGTCACAATACCAGCATCCCATGACAAACCATTTTCATGATTACCAGACAAACTAAAACCGGCTTCACGCCAAGTTGATGGAATAATCGCTGTTTCAACGAAATTACGTTCTACACCATAGAAATTAGTTGGTTCATGATTATCGTTTAACAACCCTATTGGCATCAAAAACAACCCTGCTTTAGCACGCAAACCAGTATTGAATTCTCGTTCAACATATAACTGTTCGATTGCAGCCTCACCTTGATCAGATGAAGACGCAATGGCATGTTCCCACTCGAATTCAGTGACCAACTTCGTTTTTTCATCAAAACGATGTTGCATACTAATCACGGCGCGACGTACGTCAGTTTGTGCTTGACTAGTATTCTTAGTTGGTCGGTTGTAATTAATTTCACCATAACCACCGATAGTTGTTTGCGCACCCGAAGCACCAGCCAAAGTCGCATCTTTTTTCAACACAAATGGCGAGTCGGTACTAGCTAATGCCTCCTGCTTTTTTTCCACAGTCTCAGTTTTTGTTTTAGTAGCTTGCAGTTCTGCCTTCAGACTTTGCAATTCATTAGCAAGTTGCTCAATCTTTTTCAGCAAATCTGCCTCAGCGGCAAAACTACTGACTGGTGCAGCAATAAGAACGGCGGCAATTGCTCTGGATAGGATGGTTTTTTTCATAATAATGATGCTTTCGTTATTGATATATTGATATATTGATATATTGATATATTGATGCATTAATTTAT
>JAGKXB010000042.1 GCA_021151485.1 Oxalobacteraceae bacterium
CCTATACAGATACTTGTAAAAAATATTATTCAATCGTATAGAGACTTTATATATAAAACCCTTGTCAAATATTAAAACAAAGTCAAGCAAAAAGATTATGTAAAAAATTACATAAAAATTATCGAAAAATGCTTTTCTTACTCTTTTTTATGTTGTATCTTTGCCAGCTTGTAAATTTTAACAATTGATATACGGCAACTTTGTTTGGCCCCAAAAACTTAGAAAGATATTTATGCCATTCAATAAAAAAAGGAATTTGGTCGTCTCAATTTGCACATTGCTGCACGCCTCTCTGTTCACGATTTTATCAATTTTGAGTAACACCGCGAGTGCGCAAGAATCCAAAGTAGAAATTAAAATTGGTCATGCTGCACCACTGTCTGGGCCGATCTCTCATCTGGGTAGAGACAATGAAAATGGTGCAAGAATGGCAATTGAAGAATTAAACAACAAAAATATTTCTATTGCCGGAAAGAGAGCCGTATTCAAATTAATTAGTGAAGATGATGCCGCAGACCCGGGTCGCAGCACTATCGTTGCGCAAAAATTGGTCGAAGCAAAAGTCAAAGGTGTTGTCGGTCACTTAAATTCAGGCACCTCAATCCCAGCATCAAAAATTTATAACGATGCCAACATTCCACAAATATCCCCTTCTAGCACTGCGCCAAGATACACACAACAGGGTTACAAAACAGCATTTCGCGTACTCGCCAACGATGCGCAGTTAGGCAACACACTGGGGCAATATGCTGTTCTTATCAACAAATCAAAAAAAATTGCTGTCATTGATGATAGAACCACTTATGGTCAAGCGGTAGCCGATGAGTTTATCAAAGGTGTTAAGAACAACTCACCATATGCAGAAATTGTTTCCCATCAATATACCAATGATAGAGCAACTGAATTTAGCGTCATATTGAATAACATTAAAAGTCAAAATCCTGATCTGATTTTTTTCGGTGGCATGGATGCTGTAGCAGGTCCTTTATTGCGCCAAATGAAGCAAGCAGGTATTAACACTATGCTCATGGGTGGAGATGCAATTTGCTCATCTGCATTACCTACACTTGCTGGTAATTCAATTGCAGATGGCCAAGTTGTTTGTGCGGAAGCATCTGGATTGGAAGATGCGATGAAAACATTTAAAGCACGTTACAAAGGCAGATTTGGTACAGATGTACAAATTTGGGCACCTAATGCTTACGATGCTGTGATGACACTTGCAGATGCAATGATTCAAGCCAAATCTGCTGAGCCAGAAAAATATTTACCTGTATTGGCTAGAATCAGACACAAAGGTGTCACTGGGATGATCGAATTTGATAACAAAGGTGATCTCAAAAGCGGCATTCTGACTTTATATACCTATCAGGGTGGCAAGCGCGTTCCTAGACTACGAAACGAGTAATGCTGATTGATATTCCTAGAAGGCGGGTTCAGTTCATGAACCCGCCTTTTTTATTTACCGCTGCATCGTTTCCCATATCTTCTGCAAACGCTTCACCGAAATCGGCATCGGCGTGCGCAGTTCCTGCGCAAATAACGATACCCGCAACTCCTCTAACAACCAGCGAAACTGCATCATGGCTGGATCAACCGTCCCGGCTTTTTGACGCTCCTGGATCGCTTTCTGAAAAGGATGTGCCACCTGCTGCCATTCAGCCAACAAACGTGTATCCCGCATTGGATCGGTGCGCAACTTGTCAAGACGTGAATTAATCGCATTCAAATAACGGGGGAAATGCGCCAACTGTGCATATTCGTTTTCCAACAAAAAGCGTTTATTAATCAATCCTTGCAATTGCATTTGCGCATCTTTGTGCGCAGCGGCGTATTGTTTGACGCCTTGCAACTTTTTCAACAAAGCATGATAGGCAGTCAAAATCTGCCCTAACAAACGGGCAATTTCATTCACCAGCAAATTCAATCTTGATTTACCCGCGTCTTTGCGAGTATTGAACACATCGGCATTGGTCGGCAGTGGATCTTGCATACAGGAAATTTCCAACGCTAGCGAAATAATTTGCTCGCGCAACTCCTCCTGCGTGGCTAGCGTCATAAACTGCATGCTCATTTGCTGCAAACCTGGGATGTTTTTTTCCAAGTACTTGATTTGCTCTTTGAGCTGCAAAGCAAACAAACGCCGTAAACCTAGTCTGTGCGTGCGCAGCGCTGCGTTTTGATCGTCGAATACTTCCAAGGCACAGTGTTTGCCTTTATCAACCAAAGCCGGAAAACCAATCAACTTGATTTTGCCTTGCTGGATTTCCAGCAATTCGGGCAACTCACCAAAACTCCAATGGGTAATGTTGGCAATATCACCCTGCGACGACGTGGTTGTGGTTGATGCTGGGTTCGTAGCGTTTATATTTACACTTACATTTACATTGCCAACGCGTGATTTATCAATATTGCTCGCTGTCGAACCCGTTGCCGAATTTGCCTTGAAATCCGAACCCGATTTCGCCAACGACTGAAAATTCGCCCTTGCCTGCGCGCCAAATTCACTCTGCAAAGCGATCAAGTTGCGCCCCATTTCCAACTGCCGCCCATGTTCATCGACCACTTTAAAATTCATGAAATGATGAACGGGCAAGGTTTCTAATTTGAAATCGGTGACAGAAATCACGCACGTCGTTTGCTGACGCACATCAGCAATCAACACGTCTAACAAAGAACCTTCGCCAAATGGAACGCGCTCGCAAAAATCAGCGGCATAAGTCGGCAAAGGCACGCAATGGCGGCGTAATTTTTGCGGCAACGATTTCAACAAGCAATGCACTTTTTCTTTCAACATGCCTGGCACCAGCCATGCGCAACGCTCAGGCGATAGTTGATTCAGCAAAAACAAAGGAATAGTCAAGGTCACGCCATCCCGCACGCTGCCAGGTTCAAAGTGATAAGTCAGCGCCATTTGCGCCATCTCGACGCCGTTCAATGACATTCGCTTGGGGAATAAATCCGTGGTCACACCTGCCGCTTCATGACGCATCAAATCGTTGCGATTCAAGTACAGCAATTTAGGATTGCCGGCGCTGGCTTGCTTGTACCATTTCTCAAAAGCAATCCCATTGCATACATCCGGCGGCAACACGTGATCGTAAAACGCGGCGATCAAGCCATCATCCACCAGCACGTCTGGCCTGCGCGATTGATGCTCCAGGTTTTCGATTTCTTTGACTAACTTTTGATTGTGGGCAAAAAATGGTGCGCGCGTGTCGAATTCACCGCCCACCAAAGCGTCACGAATAAACAATTCGCGCGCTTCCTGTGGATGAATCTGGCCATAATTAATGCGACGCTGGCTATACACCACCAAGCCATACAAGGTGGCGCGTTCATAGGCGGAGACCTGCGCGCTGCTTTTCTCCCAACGCGGCTCGCCATAGGATTTTTTCAGCAAATGCGCGCCAACGCGTTCCAACCATTCAGGCTGAATTTGTGCAATGCAACGAGCGTAGAGTCGGCTCGTATCGACTAGTTCTGCTGCCATCAGCCATTTGCCGGGCTTTTTCGCCAAACTTGAACCAGGCCAAATATTAAATTTAATACTGCGTGCGCCTAAATATTGCCCACCTTCTTCCGATTTAAAACCAATATTCCCCAGCAAACCAGCCAACAACGCGGTATGCAATTGCTCATAAGTCGCTGGCGTCTCATTCAAGCGCCATCCTTGCTCACGTACGATAGTCAATAATTGGCTATGCACTTCACGCCACTCACGCAAACGCATCTGCGATAGGAAATTAGCACGGCAATGATCCTGCAACTGGCGGCGGCTTTTTTTGTGTTCTATTGCATCTTCAAACCATGCCCACAGCTTGAGATAACTTTGGAACTCGGATTTTTCATCCGCAAATTTCTTATGCGCCGTATCAGCAGCCGCCTGCGCATCCATTGGCCGATCGCGCACGTCTTGCACCGATAATGCCGAGGCAATGATCAGCATTTCCTTCAAACACACGTTATCAATCGCCGCCAAAATCATGCGACCTACACGCGGATCCAGCGGCAATTTGCTTAGTCGTTTACCAATTTCAGTGAGCTTATTTGATGCATCAATAGCCCCCAATTCCTGTAACAATTGATAACCATCGGCAATTGCTCTACCTGCAGGTGCTTCGATAAAAGGAAAGCTCTCAATGCTGGTCAAATGCAAGGATTTCATGCGCAAAATGACGGCTGCCAGCGATGAGCGCAAAATTTCTGGTTCGGTATAAAGAGGACGCAATGCATAATCCTGCTCTTCATACAAACGGATACACACCCCCGCCGCCACCCGCCCGCAACGACCAGCGCGCTGATTGGCCGCTGATTGCGCGATGGGTTCAATTTGCAATTGTTCCACCTTGTTGCGATAGCTATAACGCTTCATACGCACTAAACCCGCATCGATCACATAACGGATGCCGGGCACGGTCAAGGAGGTTTCGGCCACATTGGTCGCCAACACTACACGACGGGCATTGGATGATTTGAAAACACGCTCCTGCTCTTGAGCGGACAAACGGGCAAACAAAGGCAGGATTTCCACGTGCGCTGGATGATGTTTGCGCAAGGCTTCCTGCACATCACGGATTTCTCTTTCACCGGGCAAAAACACCAATACATCGCCGGAACCAATCCGCCACAACTCATCCACGGCATCAATCACCGCATCAATTAGGTCACGTGTTTCCTTTTTATTGGTTTCCTTACCTTCCTTATTCTCTTTATTTTCAAAGGCATTGAAAGAATCAACCGGGCGGTAACGTATTTCTACCGGATACAAACGACCAGAAACCTCAATCACAGGCGCTGGCTTTAAGTGATCACCACTTCCCGTCGAAAAATGGCGTGCAAAGCGCTCTGCATCAATGGTTGCTGAAGTAATAATGATTTTTAAATCGGGACGTTTGGGCAAAATCTGCTTCAGATAACCCAGTAGAAAATCAATATTCAGACTACGCTCATGCGCCTCATCAATAATGATGGTGTCGTATTGTTTTAATAACGGATCCGTCTGCGTCTCCGCCAGCAAAATCCCATCCGTCATCAGCTTGACCGCCGCGCCGCGCGTCAAAGTATCGGTAAAGCGCACTTTAAAACCTACATGTTGGCCTAGGGGGGAACCCAATTCTTGCGCAATCCGTTTAGCCGTGGAAGAAGCTGCAATCCGACGCGGTTGGGTATGGCCAATCAAACCCCGCTGGCCACGGCCCAATTCCAAACAAATTTTGGGCAACTGGGTCGTCTTACCCGAACCTGTTTCGCCACAGACAATGATGACTTGGTGCGCCTGCAAAGCCTGGGAAATTTCCTGACGTTTGCCAGATACCGGCAATTCTTCTGGAAACGTAATCATCGGCAAAGGATGACGAAAAGGAAGAGATGCAACACGGTTAGGTTGCTTGACTACAACATCACGGGAAATAGACATGGACAATCAGTTTTTGAAGAGATTTTGCTGCAGATAATGAACAGACAATTATAATGCGAAGATGGATAATCCGACCCAACTTCAATTCGTTCAATGGCTGCGCTCCGTCGCACCTTACATACACGCTTTTCGCGGCAAAACCTTTGTCGTCGCTTTTCCAGGCGAGCTCGTCACCTCTGGCATCTTGCCAGTATTGGCGCAGGATTTATCGCTCTTGCATGCGCTCGGCATTAAGGTAGTCATCGTTCATGGTTCACGCCCACAAGTAGCGGAACAATTAATGCTGCGCAATATCAAAGAGCGCTTTCACAACAGTGTCCGTATTACCGATAGCGCCGGCATGGAGTGCGCTAAAGAAGCTGCTGGCGAATTACGACTGGATATTGAAGCCGCATTCAGCCAGGGCTTGCCCAATACACCGATGGCACATGCGGCGATTCGCATCATTTCTGGTAATTTCATCACCGCAAAACCGCTCGGTGTGATTGATGGTATCGACTTTGAATTAACCGGTGTGACACGCAAAATCGCCTCGGAAACCATTCACCATATTTTGAGCACAGGTTCTTTGGTATTGCTCTCCCCGCTGGGATTTTCTCCTACTGGAGAAGCATTCAACCTCACCATGGAAGATGTCGCCGTCTCTGCCGCCACGGCACTGCATGCTGACAAGCTGATTTTCATCACCGAAACTCCCATGATGATGGATAAAAATAACCAAGAAGTACGCGAGCTTTCATCACAACAAGCGCAAGTATTATTGAATACCCGTTTTTTACCAACTGACATTGCCTTTTATTTACGGCATGCGGTCAAAGCATGCAATGGTGGCGTGCCACGCGCACATATTGTGCCGTTTGCGATTGATGGCTCCAGCTTGTTGGAACTCTTCACCCACGACGGTGTTGGCACGATGATCACACACGAAAATCTGGAAAGCCTGCGCCCCGCCACCATTGAAGACGTCGGCGGTATCATTAAATTGATCGAACCACTGGAAGCTGATGGCACGCTGGTCAAACGTGGACGTGAATTAATCGAACGTGAAATCGAATATTTTTCCGTGATCGAACACGACGGCGTCATCTTCGCCTGTGCTGCGTTGTATCCTTTCGCCGCAGAAAAAATGGCAGAAATGGCCTGCTTAACGGTAAACCCAGAAGTACAAGCACAAGGCGATGGTGAGCGTTTATTGAAATACGTAGAAAACCGCGCACGCGCCGCTGGCTACACCAAACTTTTTGTGCTGACCACACGCACCGCACACTGGTTTCTCAAACGCGGCTTCGTCAACGCCACCGTCGACGCCTTACCCAAAGACCGCCAACACATGTACAACTGGCAACGCAAATCTCTAGTCTTGATCAAACATCTTTAAAAATCATTAGCAATTATTAAAAATTATTAGAAACTATTAGGAGTCTCTATGGCACGCACCGTTTTATGCATCAAACTCAATAAACAAGCCGAGGGATTGGATTTCCCCCCCTACCCTGGCGAACTGGGCAAAAAAATTTATGAAAATGTCTCAAAAGAAGCTTGGGCCGCCTGGATCAAACACCAAACCATGCTAGTCAACGAAAACCGCCTCAACCTAGCCGACGCGCGCGCCCGCAAATATTTGGCCCAGCAAATGGAAAAACATTTTTTCGGTGATGGTGCCGATGCAGCAGTGGGATATGTACCACCAACTGAATAATTTGAGCTATAATAGCGTGCTTGGAGGGTTGGCCGAGTGGTTGAAGGCACCAGTCTTGAAAACTGGCGAGGATGGAAGTCCTTCGTGAGTTCGAATCTCACACCCTCCGCCAAATATCAGATCAAATCAGATCAAAAATGAGAATGACAAAACAAAACGCCACTTTTGTGGCGTTTTGTTTTTTTGGCTGGTTTAAAGCCTTGCCTATTTCAATGACATCACGACAATCGCCTTTAGCGAATTTATCGCATTTATCCCACCCCAAGTACCGGCCTGACATTGATGGCTTAAGAGCAATTGCTATTCTCTCCGTCGTAGCGTTTCATGCATTTCCCGGCTTTATGAAAGGTGGTTTTATCGGTGTTGACATTTTTTTCGTCATTTCCGGTTACCTGATATCCACCATCATTTTCGAGAATCTAGAGCAAGACACCTTCAATCTTTCCGAGTTTTATATTCGCCGCATCAAACGTATTCTTCCAGCACTCATTTTGGTATTGGTCTCTTGTTTTATCTTCGGCTGGAACGTCTTGTTTGCCGATGAATTCAAACAACTAGGCAAACATATTCTTGCTGGTGCCAGTTTTGTATCGAATATCGTTCTATGGAAAGAAGTCGGTTACTTCGATAATACCGCTGAGAGTAAGCCGCTTTTGCACTTATGGAGCCTCGGTATCGAAGAGCAGTTCTACATTATCTGGCCGCTATTGCTCTGGTTTGCATGGCGGCGCAATTTTAATCTGCTGATCATCACCATTTTTGTCGCTACGGTATCGTTTGCGCTTAACGTCTACGGCCTCAAGCAAGATGCCGTTGCTACTTTTTATTCGCCACAAACACGATTTTGGGAATTGCTCAGCGGCAGCCTGCTAGCCTGGGTGACGCTTTATCGCAATCGGAAAAAACAGATTGTCGATAACAACATGCTCCCCCATGCCCTGTCGTTTTCTGGCTTGTTCTTGTTGGCGTATGGACTGTGGAGAATCAATAAGGACTTAAGTTTTCCTGGCATTTGGGCTTTAATTCCTGTAATCGGCGCTGTGTTGATCATCTCAGCAGGTCCTAAAGCCTGGCCCAATCGAACTATTCTCTCCAGTAAACCATTTGTCTGGCTTGGCTTGATCAGTTTTCCCTTATACCTATGGCATTGGCCATTGTTGTCCTTTGCACGAGTGATTGAGAGTCAGACACCAGACAAAAACATCCGTATGGCAACCGTGTTGCTATCGATTATGCTGGCTTGGCTGACCTACAAGTTTGTTGAGTTACCCATTCGCTTTGGTAAACCTATTAAAGCAAAAGTCAGTAGTCTGATTGTCTTGCTCTTGTTAGTCGGCTTGGCCGGATACAACATCTACAGCAGAGACGGCTTGAAATTCCGAGAAATGATAAAAAACAATATTTCTCTGACCTCGGGTGAAGATGGTGGTGACGGTGGCCACATGATTAAAAAATGTGGAATTCAAGAAGAGTCTGTCAGAAAAATATTCCAGGTCTGTGCCGAAGATAAAAGAGGAAACGTCCGTTTTGCCTTGATGGGAGATAGTAAGGCCGATGCAATGTATCCAGGACTGGTCAGAACATCGTCCCCAGAAGGTCATTGGCTAGTAATTGGCGGATTTGGTCCCAACGGTGCGCCCACACCATTGTTAGATTCAGATCTTGATCCCAATCATCGCTTAACGGTATTGGCAGTCGACGCCATAGTGAAAAACAAAGCAATCGACACAGTGGTATTGGTCACTGCCATCCGTTCCATTTTTTTATTAAGCGATGATGTGAAAAGCGGCAACCGTGCCACGTACAACTACACCTATTTGAAAAAATTAAACGCTACAACAAGATTCGATATCGGCTATGAAGAGATGAATCGCGTCATCAACAAATTCGTAGCCGTTGGAAAAAAAGTCGTTTTAGTAGTCGATAACCCCGCATTGCCTAATCCGGAAGATTGCATGAATAGGAGAACCTCTATCACTCTGGTTAATAAGGTTCTGGGCAAAGTGAATCAGGATTGCTATGTTCCTTTGGATGTGTTCAATGCCGAAATTAAAATCTACCGCCAGTTACTAGCCAAACTCCAAGCAAGTCATCCCGATTCTGTTGAAATATTTGATCCAACCGATATTTACTGCAACAAAGACCGTCGAATTTGCGAACCTGTTAAAAATGGTAGGTTCATGTATTCCTATACAGATCATATATCCGACTATGCCTCCGGCCTGGTCGGACGCAGACTGAACGAATTTCTTGTCAAAAAATAAATTTACATATATGGACGTTTCAAACATCGGCAAAATACCTGCCCGTTAGCCCGTTAATCAGCTAAGCAACGACGCTTTTCCTCAATTCCAGTTAACAACAATGCAACAATAAAATTCGCGTTTCCTTAGACGCTTTTTTCATTATGTAAAAATTAACTATCTAATCGCAGAAACATTCGTTCTCTTTTGATATCGATCTGCGTAACCTGATGACTTCTTAATCATTAATCATTATTAATTAGTCATTACGTTACGGAGATATCAATATGTTTACGCCAATAGTTCACACAACTAGTACTTACAATCTTTATGCGCTATCCCAAGTAGAAAAATCATCTGCACAATCAATTTCTAACAACATTCAACCTCCAAACGAATGGGAGGTTAGCGCCATACAATCGGATACCGAGACATTTTTAGCGCATTCTGTGGTCAGCGCAACCGAACAATTGATTGCTAAATTTGATGAAACTAGTTTTACGAAAATCGCCTCGCAACTGGGAACATCGCTATATCAACAACTGAATAAAATTCTTGAGGATGTAAGTCAAAGTACATTCGGTGATTCAATCAATCACAAACCGAGCAAAGCATCCACGCATGCCTCTGCTCAATCATCAAATAACAAAATTGGTCCAACAGAATGGCAAGTCTTTAAAGAGTCTATCGATGATTTAGACGGGATATGGTGATATGTCATGACTCACTTATCCCGATCTTTAATCGATTTTCTTCTAAGCAAATGCCAATTTCTTCGTTTGATTTATAACTATTTGATGGGATTATCCCAGTACATTATTCAAAAATGTAATATAAGGAAATCCACATGTCTTTTGCCACGCCAGCTGCACCAGCAACATCAGTGCCAAGAACAGCGCAGGGAGCGCCGTTTCGGGTGATGCCAGGGTTTAATTTATCGCTTGGTTTTACCATTCTTTACTTGGCGCTAATTGTTCTCATTCCCCTTTCCGCCATCTTTTTAAAAACCTTCACCATGACTTGGGAAGGATTTTGGAGCGCCATCACCTCTGACCGCGTACTCGCTTCCTACCGTTTAAGCTTTGGTGCCGCGTTGATCGGCGCAGCGATCAACGTCGTATTTGGCGGCATCGTCGCCTGGGTGTTGGTGCGTTACAAATTTCCTGGAAAACGACTGATTGACGCATTAGTCGATTTGCCGTTTGCTTTACCGACTGCAGTCGCCGGTATCACCTTGACCGCTCTTTATTCTACTAATGGCTGGTTTGGTCATTATTTGGAAAAAGTCGGCATCAAAGTCGCGTTTACTCCGCTCGGTGTCATCATCGCCCTCACCTTTATCGGCTTGCCTTTCGTCGTGCGTACCGTACAACCTGTGCTGGAAGATGCGGAACGCGAGTTAGAAGAAGCGGCTGCCAGCTTGGGCGCTAATTCGCTGCAAACTTTTGTGCGGGTGATTTTCCCGACTATTTTTCCTTCGCTATTGACGGGTTTTGCACTCGCTTTTGCACGTGCAACGGGTGAATATGGATCAGTGATTTTTATCGCTGGCAATATGCCTATGGTGTCGGAAATCACCCCGCTATTCATCATTACTAAGCTGGAACAATACGATTACGCGGGTGCCACTGCGATTGCGGTCGTGATGCTGCTGGTGTCGTTTGTCATGTTGTTATCGATTAATTTGCTGCAAGCATGGTCACGCGGCAAAGCACGGAAATAGGGAGCACAAAAAAATGAATCAAAGAACAAGCACCTCCCAATCAAGCGTCTTGGAACCGAGATGGGTACGTTATGCCCTGATTGCTATTGCCTTAATTTTCCTGACCCTGTTTTTGTTCGTACCGCTGATTTCAGTCTTTCATCAAGCGCTTAGAAAAGGCTGGGACGCCTACGTGGCAGCGATCACCGATCCTGATGCGATTTCAGCGATCAAACTGACTTTGATCAGCGCCGGGATTGCGGTACCACTCAATTTGATATTTGGCGTGGCGGCTTCTTGGTGTATTGCTAAATTTGAGTTCCGTGGCAAAAGCATTTTGCTCACCTTGATCGATTTGCCATTTTCCGTTTCGCCCGTGATTTCTGGCTTGATTTATGTCTTGCTGTTTGGTGCGCAAGGCTGGTTTGGCGCTTGGCTGCAAGAGCATGACATCAAAATTTTATTTGCCGTACCTGGGATTGTATTAGCGACCATTTTCGTCACTTTCCCCTTCGTCGCACGTGAGTTGATTCCCTTGATGCAATCGCAAGGGAATGAAGAGGAAGAAGCTGCCATCGTACTGGGAGCATCCGGCTGGAAGACTTTTTTCCACGTCACCTTGCCGAATATCAAATGGGGCTTGTTGTACGGTGTGATTCTGTGTAACGCCCGTGCCATGGGGGAATTTGGCGCCGTGTCGGTGGTATCCGGACACATCCGCGGCATGACCAATACCATGCCGCTGCAAGTGGAAATTTTATACAACGAATACAACTTTGCCGCCGCATTTGCCGTCGCTTCTCTGCTAGCCATGCTGGCACTGGTGACATTGGCAGTGAAATCTTTTATCGAATGGCGCCTACACGAGAACCAAATCGATAACGCCGATCAACGAATAAGTTAATGAATTAATGGAGTACGAAAATCATGACAATAGCAGTCAATAATATAAAAAAACGGTTCGGCGATTTTGTCGCGTTGGATGATGTTTCTCTGAATTTTCCTGCTGGTGAGTTGACCGCATTGCTAGGGCCTTCCGGCTGCGGCAAAACAACGTTGTTGCGCATCATTGCCGGTCTTGAACACCCCGACTCCGGTCAAGTTTGGTTAGACGGAAAAGATGCCTCCGCTCACCACGTGCGTGAACGTCAGGTTGGTTTCGTGTTTCAGCATTACGCCTTGTTTAAACACATGACCGTGTTTGAAAACATTGCGTTTGGTTTACGCGTCAAACCACGCAACGAGCGTCCGTCGGAACAACAAATTCGTACGAAGGTCAAAGAGTTGCTGGAGCTGGTACAACTGGATTGGCTAGCCGATCGCTATCCACCACAATTGTCTGGTGGTCAACGTCAGCGTATCGCCTTGGCGCGTGCGCTGGCAGTCGAACCACGCGTATTGCTACTGGATGAACCATTTGGCGCACTCGACGCCAAAGTACGCAAAGAATTGCGCCGTTGGTTGCGCCGCTTGCATGACGAATTGCATGTCAGCAGTATTTTCGTCACCCATGATCAAGAAGAGGCGTTGGAAGTAGCCGATCAAGTCGTATTGATGAATAAAGGAAAGGTCGAGCAAGTCGGCGTGCCAGACCACGTTTACAACCACCCTGCATCTCCTTTTGTGTATGGATTTTTGGGCAACGTGAACTTGTTCCATGGCCGTGTACATGAAGGCGTGATGGCCACTGGCGATGCACGTTTTGAATTATCTGAGCATACCGACGTACAAGATTCCAAAGGCATCGCCTACGTGCGTCCACATGATTTGGAAATCGACCGCTACACACCCGGCGCGCAAGGCATCGCGGTAACTTTGCGTCGAGCACATGCTATTGGCCCACTGGCTCAACTTGATTTAGAGCGTGCCGATAATCAAGAAATGATCGAAGCTGTCATGGCCAACGAGCGTTTTAAAGAATTGCACCTAAAAGAAGGCGAAACACTGGTAGTGCGCCCAAAACGTCTACATGTATTTGTTGACCCTGCTTCCTATTAGTTTTGGAAAAATTTAAAAAATTGGATTTGATATGAATTTTCAGCAATTGCGTTCCATCCGCGAAGCAGCACGGCGTGGCTACAATTTGACCGAAGTAGCCAACGCTCTCTTTACCTCACAGCCTGGCATCAGCAGACAGATTCGCGAACTGGAAGAAGAGCTCGGTCTCATCATCTTCGAGCGCAATGGCAAGCGTCTGACCGGTTTGACTGAACCGGGAAAAGGCATTCTGAAAATCATCAACCGCCTCTTGATCGAAGCAGAAAATCTGCAACAAGCCAGCCTAGAATACAGCGGCCAAGAAAGCGGCACGCTGTCAGTAGCCGCCACCCATACTCAAGCCAGATATACCCTGCCCAAAGTGGTGCAAGGTTTTCGCAATAAATTTCCCGAAGTGCGCATCGCCCTGCAACAAAGCGCGCCGGAACATATTGCGGAATGGGTCTTATCAGGCAAAAGCGACATTGGGATTGCGACTGAAGGTTTGAGTCAATTTCCCGACTTAATCTCTTTCCCTTGCTATAGCTGGAACCATGTAATCGTGGTGCCGGATAATCATCCACTTCTCAGTCGCACGCCGATCAGCTTGAAAGATTTGGCAGAATTTCCGCTGATTACTTACGACATTGGTTTTACTGGGCGTGGGCATATTGATGATGCATTTTCCAAAGCGGATGTCAAAACCGACATTGTGTTGACCGCGATGGATTCGGATGTGATCAAACAATACGTGTCGTTAGGATTAGGAGTCGGCCTGGTCGCCTCTATGGCATTTGATCAACACCGTGATCAAGGTCTACGCGCGATTGAGGCATCGCATTTATTCGCCATGAACACCACTAGATTGGCTGTACGACGCGGTGCGTATTTGCGGTCGTATGCCTATACCTTTATCCAGCAATTTGTGCCGAATTTAACCAAGCAAGACATTGATCATGCTCTGCATGGTGAGATGGTTTAGGTGTGCGATTATGTGTACTAGCCAGACCTGATCTGACAGTGACCGGTTTTTATAAAACCAAAACACCAAACATGCCGAAACAAGCGCTGACAACGGTATTTTTGTCTTCGATTATTACTCTGGATAACGGTCAACTCCACGCGCCATATCAATAAAAGATTGTAGGTAATCAGTGTCATAGTCCCCTTCTCTGATACCGAGGTAAATATGCTTCTGAATACCGGTCTTACCAAATCGTAAGGTACGCAACTGCAAATGCGGGGCGTAGTCTGTCACTAGCCATTTCGGCAATGCCGTTACACCGCGGCCGCTAGCGACCATTTGCAGCATGATGTCGGTGGTTTCTATTGTTTTGTGCTTGCGCGGCGCTACATTGGCTGGCAGCAAGAACATGTTAAAGATGTCGAGACGTTCGATGGGAACTGGGTAAGTGATGAGCGTTTCTTCGCTCAGTTGTTCTGGCCGCACTTCTTCCTGGCCAGCCCATGGGTGATCCTTATGCACTACCAACACTTGTTCATAATCAAAGACAGGTTCAAATCGCAATCCAGGTTTTAACAGAGGATCAGGCGTGACTAATAGGTCTATTTCGAAACCGAACAATGCGCCGATGCCACCAAACTGGAATTTCTGTTTGACATCCACATCTACCTGAGGCCAGGCGGCCAAGTAGCCAGAAACGATCTTCAGCAACCATTGATAACAAGGGTGACACTCCATACCGATGCGCAGTGTGCCCCGTTCGCCTTGTGCGTATTGGCGCAGGCGCTCTTCCGCCAGATTCAACTGTGGAATCAGCCGCTGAGCGACAGCGTGCAAATACTGGCCGCTTTGTGTC
>JAGKXB010000043.1 GCA_021151485.1 Oxalobacteraceae bacterium
GAAAAATATTGAGTTAAAGATAACGGTAAAGATAACGGTAAAGGTAAAGGTAAATATTGATGGAAAAGCCCCTCGTCGCATTACGTCATCGTTTTATTGAGCTGATTGCCTATTGGGAAGGGCGCATCAATACAAGTGATTTGGTGAATCAATTTGGCTTATCGCGCCAGCAATGTAGTGCGGATATCAACAGCTACCTCCAACTGGCGCCAGATAACCTGCAATACCATCCATCACTAAAAGCGCATCTTCCTGCTGAAGATTTCAAAAGACACTTCATCAGCGGCGATGTCGTCGAATATTTGAATTGGCGCCGTACTGGTCAAGTTTTACCGCATGCATCACAAGAAGACATCGCCTTAAGCCTACCCACAAGGCAAGTCTCCCCTCACATAATGCGCGGTTTAGTCGCCGCCATCAGCCAACAACGTCGGATAGAAGTGGACTACGTATCCCTGAACGACCCCAATCGTGAAGGTCGCGTGATCGCTCCCCACAGCTTTGTGAATACTGGTCTACGTTGGCATCTACGAGCTTGGTGTGAAAAAAGCCAGGAATACCGCGATTTCGTATTAAGCCGTTTCCAAGGCACACCGGAATTGCTAGAAAAAACAAGCCACACCATAGCGCAAGATACCGCCTGGAATACGCAAGTCATGATCGTTTTACAGCCCGATCCACGTTTATCTCCTGCAAAACGTGCCGTCATAGAAAACGATTATCAAATGCAAAATGGCCAATTAACCATCAGCACCAAAGGTTGTTTCGTCAATTACCTGCTGCGCGAAATGCAAGTCCACACCAAAATGCTAGATGGCACCCCCGAAGCCCAGCAACTTGTCCTTGTCAATAAATCTGACATAAAACAATGGTTGTTTGAGGGATAAATGATGAAAAGAGAATAAACCTGCTGGTCATTTTACCTGTTTTTATGTGCAGTATTGTTGCGGTGGTGGAAGTCTATATAGTTGCTGCTGATTAATTTTTGACAGGGTTACGCAGTGGATGATTTATCCCCCTCCGATTTAAAAGCCATCCTTCATTCAAAACGCGCCAATCTCTATTACCTGGAGCATTGCAGGATCATGCAAAAAGATGGGCGAGTACTGTATCTCCAAGAGGCAAAGCATGAAAACCAGTATTGGAACATTCCGATTGCCAATACCACCGTGTTATTGCTGGGAACCGGCACATCCATCACGCAAGCAGCAGTCAGAATGCTGGCGCATGCAGGCGTGTTGATTGGATTTTGCGGTGGCGGTGGTACGCCACTTTACGTAGGTAATGAAATTGAATGGATGACGCCGCAGGGTGAATATCGTCCTACCCAATATTTACAAGGCTGGCTATCGTTCTGGTTTGATGACCACCAAAGGTTGGTAGCAGCTAAAAAATTACAGCAAGCCCGCATCGCTTTTTTATTGCAGGTATGGCAAAAAGATAAAGACCTCAAAGCGGAAGGTTTCGATGTGAGCGATGCTGACATCCAACATGCCCTCAACAATTTCAAGCAAAGACTGGAACACGCTGAAAAATCAGCAGACCTACTATTAATCGAAGCCCAGCTCACCAAAGTGCTCTACAAACATGCCGCCCAGCACACAAAACACCAAGGCTTCACACGCCAACATGAAGAAACAGACAAAGCCAATGTTTTTCTCAATCACGGCAATTATTTAGCCTATGGCTTAGCCGCCTGCACACTATGGGTATTAGGCATACCCCACGGCTTTGCCGTCATGCACGGCAAGACACGCCGCGGCGCATTGGTATTTGACGTCGCCGACCTCATCAAAGATGCCATCGTATTGCCCTGGGCCTTTGTCTGCGCCAAAGAAAACGCCAGCGAACAAGAATTCCGCCAGCAATGCCTGCAAGCGTTTACCAACCATAAAGCCTTGGATTTTATGTTCGACCAAGTCAAAGAAATTGCACTGCGTGGCGATCCTGAAGAACCGACCGAGCAGAAAGTAACGGAAGAGATAGCCTCATCATGATGGTCACTTTCATTTCCCAATGCCAAAAAAATGCGCTCAAAAAAACACGCAGGGTATTAGACGCATTTGCCGATCGGATTGGCGATAACACGTGGCAGACGGTGATTACTGAGGATGGTTTGGCTGTCGTGAAGAAAATGCTGCGTCAGACGGCGAGTAAGAATACGGCGGTGGCGTGTCATTGGATACGTAGTCGGGCGCGGAGTGAGTTTATTTGGGCTGTGGGGAATAAGGGGCAGTTTGATGAAGTGGGGAGGGTGGCGGTGAATAGCACGGGGACAGAATTGGATCAATTTATGGATCACAATCGGTGGCACACGATAAGTCTTATTGAATATGCGGCTGCTATTGCTGGTTTGTTTCATGACTTTGGTAAAGCAAATAATTTATTTCAAAAGAAAATAGACCCAAAAGAGTCGGGCGATTTTTCAGAGCCATATCGCCATGAATGGGTTTCAATGCGCCTATTTCAAGCGTTTGTAGGAACACAGTCCGACAAAGAATGGTTAAAGGCATTAAGCCAGATTGAGCGAGATGCAATCCCATCTTGCTATCGAGATGGCATGGATGGCGGCATTCGTAAGAATCATCCATTATCGCAATTGTCGCCTTTTGCGCAGTTGGTTGCTTGGTTGATTGTGTCGCATCACAAACTGCCAACTTATCCAATACATATTGAAAAGTCACCCCCATCAATAATTCCAATCGTTTCTAAGGAAAAAGTTATATGGAGAGGGATGGATGATTGGTTTGAAAAAGCTTTTGATGCCGATTGGAATTCAAGTAACTGCAAAGATACTGACAGGCTACAACGTTTACAAGACAACTGGGCATTCGATAAAGGGTTGCCTGTTAAAAGTATTCAATGGCGTTCCAAAGCATGTTTGCTTGCATCTGAAGCCTTAAGCCGCCTGCAAATTACACAGGGCGGTTATTTGCACGAGCAACTCTTCACCACACACATTGCCCGTCTTTGTTTGATGATGGCTGATCACTATTATTCATCACAAAAAGAAATCACCCCAGAGTGGCGCAATGAAAATTATGAGGCGTATGCGAATACCGATAGGGACACCAAATCACTTAAACAAAAACTTGATGAACACCATATTGGCGTTGCTCACCATGCTAGCGAAATAGCCAAACAATTACCTCGACTGAATCATAGTTTGAAGCAGTTAGAGCGTAATGTGGTATTGGAAAGTAGTGTTGAGAAAGAAAAATCAGATACCTATGGCTGGCAAGATAAAGCTCGGAAACTGGCACAAAAAATCAGTGCGAGCACTAAAGAGCAAGGTTTCTTTGGTATCAACATGGCATCAACTGGGACAGGTAAAACCCAGGCCAATGCCAAAATTATGTACACCATCGGAAAAGGTGTGCAGCGGGTACGTTTTAGCGTAGCACTGGGTTTGCGAACATTAACCTTGCAAACAGGCGTTGAATATCAGGAAAAACTCAACATCGAAGAGGATGATTTAGCGTTGTTAGTGGGAGGGCAGTCAGTTAAACAGCTTTTTGAAAATGAGCGGAAAAAATTAGTAGCTAAAGATGAAAAAGCCGAACGCACCATCATCACGGGGAGTGCATCACAAGAACTGTTTCTCGATGAGGGCATTGAAGTCAACTCTAAAATCGAGCTGGATAGCCACAGCTTAAGTAAGTGGATAAGTCATGATGAAAGAATTGAAAAGTTGCTGCAAGCCCCTGTATTAGTCAGCACTATTGACCACTTAATCCCTGCCACTGAAGGCAATCGGGGAGGAAAACAAATTGCGCCGATGCTGCGGTTATTAAGCTCCGACTTGGTGTTGGATGAACCGGATGATTTTGGATTAGAAGATTTACCAGCTTTGTGTCGCTTGATTCATTGGGCAGGGATGCTAGGCAGTCGAGTTTTATTATCTACTGCCACTATGCCACCTGCCTTAGCTTTTGCTTTATTTGAGGCCTATCAAGCTGGTTGGAAACAATACGCGATTGCCAACATTCCGGATTGGGATCAGCACATTGTTTGCGCATGGTTTGATGAGTTTGATTGCGTGGAAGCAAAGCACAATGAATTGATCGCCTACAAAAAAACGCATCTTGCTTTTGCTAAAAAACGAGCTGACAAACTCCAAGAGCGCACTGTTCCAAAAAGGAAGGGGTATATCGCACCAATACTGCAAATGGAAAGCGATCAAATTTTTAACCTTGCTAAAACCATTCATCACAACATTTTGCATCTGCATCAAAGTCATCATTTAAAACGAAACGGAAAAAATATTTCGATCGGTTTAGTCAGGATGGCAAATATCAATCCTTTGGTCGCAGTAGCAAAAAAACTGCTTCAAATGAATTCAAACGAAAATACGATGATTCATTATTGCGTTTATCACAGCCGTTATCCGTTGGCGATACGTTCTTATTTGGAATCAAAGTTGGACAAATTATTGAAGCGCCACGATCCTGAAGCCATTTGGTCGCATCCGGACATTGCCGACGCATTAGCAGCGTATCCGCAATCACATCACATTTTTGTAGTATTGGCCTCACCCGTCGCCGAAGTTGGGCGCGACCATGACTACGATTGGGCGGTAGTTGAACCTAGCTCAATGCGTTCGATTATTCAATTGGCAGGACGAATATTGCGACATCGAAAGCAAATACCAGCAACACCCAATGTTTGCTTACTCAATCAAAATTATCGTTCTCTTTGCAAGCAAAGTGTGTGTTTTGAAAAGCCTGGCTTTGAATCTGGTAAGTTGAAATTTGAAACTTCGCACAAATTGGAAGACCTTATTCCGAAAGAGCAGTATGAGTCCATTACTGCTATTCCAAAAATTGTGCTTTCAAATAATAAAGAAGAGAGAAACCTGATTGGGTTGGAGCATCAGGCAACTGCAATACAACTATTTGGTAACAAAGCCAAAGGTGAACAACCTTCAGGTGGTGCGAGAGTTTGGTGGAAAAATTATCCGCACTGGTGTGGTGAAGTACAACGTCAACAGCGATTTAGAAAATCAAAAAAAGACGAAGCTTATTATTTGACACTAAAAGATGAATATTCAGACACGAGATGGCAATGGAAAAATGAAAGTGTTTATCCTGCAAGAATGTCTGAACCCCAGGTCGAAATTAAGAAAATTGAATTGGTTAAATCAGTTGAAGGAAATTGTTTTTGGTTTGATTTGGATGCAAAAAAAATTTATGCCGAACTAGCGAAAGATTTCGGTATTGAGTTAAGTGAAGTGGGGCGGCGGTTTGGTGAAATCCGCCTTGTCGAATATGGGGAAGGTGATGCGCAGGCACACTGCCATCACTCGAATCTTGGGATTTATCAAGAGGTATGAGATGAACGAGTTAATGGATAACGGTACTACTTGGGCAGAAGTCATTGCTAGCTTTTTCTCAAAGAAGATGCACGCAGAAGAAGAAAAATACATAAAAGACCGCATCAAAGAGGTTGAGGAGGATTGTAAAAAGAAAGACTATTTCAATAGCGATCTGATCAAGAATTATTTTAATGACGGTAAGTTAAAAAAGCAGAAACAAGAAGAATCCATCAGTTTTCAGCGGCGTCGAATACAAGCGTTGTTAAGCATCAAAGATGTGCTAGCGGATTTGGATTTGAGTGGTGCTATTGCAGAGTTAGGGCGCGACAGCTATGAGATCAAGATAAAAGAAATTGCTGAAAAGTATGAGCCCGCACAATGGATTGCAAAAGCATCTAAAGCGGCAGAAAGTGTTAGTTTTGCAACGCACGTCAGCAAGTTAACACATTCAAAAATTGATAGTCCTTCGATATATGACCAAGTTAGCGCAACAAAAGCAGAATACGTCACAACATCAGCCCTTACTGTTAAAGCGATAGATGGCGCGGTGGCAGGCAATCAGTTTGCCCCCATTTTTCAATTGCTAGAGTTGGAATGCAATGGTGTCAAATTGGCTGCTGAATTATCCGACCCAAACAGCGAAGCCTTAAAGCTATTTTCAAAAACAGATAAATATTTAGAATGGAATAAGGGGTTTGGTAAAGCATTAGTTGCAGGAAGTCCGGCGAGTCATTTATTGGCCAAGCAGGTGTATTTTCCGATTAAGCAACTGGATTCATATGAAACGCAATATCACTTGCTGTGTAATGTAACGTCCTCTTCAATGGCTCAAGCTATTTTCGAGGCGTTGTTTTCGGATGAAGCGAAAAAAACTCAAAAAACTCTTCAAGAGAGAAAATTTATAGAGGCTGAAAACCGATATTTTCCAAAAAAAGGCAAGTTAAGTGTTACAGCCAGCAATCATAGTAACGCCTCACAGTTAAATGGTAGTCGAGGTGGTAAGTTGTATTTGTTTTCATCCTCTCCACCCACTTGGCAATCCCAAGCCAAGCCCCCCATCTATCAAAGTTCTTTTTTTAATTCGCAACTGCGTCACTTTGTGTCAAAGAGCGACATTGATTACTTGCGTGATTTTTTGATCCGTTTTGACAAGATTGACCTCAGCATCAAACACCCTGAGCGCAAAAAATGGGTCGATGCTTGGGTGAGCAGGATCGTGGATGACGTTCTGGCGTATGCATCGATCATTCAAAATATGGAATCAGGTTGGTCTGCGACAGAAGCCATTCGCCTGAAACATGAGCACCAGTTATTTCTTGACCCGTATCGTGAAGATGAAGCATTTCTGGCGATGCGAAAAGCCAATACTTGGCAAGCAACCGTTTGCGCAGATTTCGCACTTTGGCTGAACAAGACTTTGACGGGAAAGGAAAAGCTGTTTTCACCGCAACAAGAACACACCCGTATGTGGGTAGCGTTGATAGAAGAGCCGCTGCGTGAATATGACGAGCTGATACGAATGGAGATGAAAGCTGGGAGGGTAAGCGTATGAATCAATTCATTTTAATCAACCGTCTAACGGTACAAAACGCCAATGCCATTGCCGGCTTTACTTGGGGTTTTCCTGCCATTACACATTTTTTGGGCTTTACTCACAATCTTGAACGCAAGCTCAAAAATATAAGTGAGTTTGCTGATATAAATTTGTCGGGCTGTGCAGTGATTGCGCACGAGCATCATGTTCACACCTATGGAAAATTCGATGCTGAGTTTACACAAAACCGTAATCCACCTTATCTGGCTTCACACAGCAAAACCGATACGCCGCCCGTGATTGAGGAAGGCAAACTGAATATGACAGTTTCTTTGCTTATCGGCTGTCATGGCGCAATAGGCAATAGAAAAGACGACTTTATTGATTGGCTAAAAAAAGCTTGCTTAACACAACGGCTTGCTGGCGGCAGCATTCTAAATAACGCGTTAAATATTGAAATATTTTCGGATGATGCAAGCAATCTACGCATCATCAAAAGGAAGTTGTTGCCCGGTTTTGTCTTGATTGATAGAGCCAATTATCTGCAAGAACATTACAAAAATTTATGCCAGATCAACCCAGAAACTGAGTTATTAGATGCTTGGTTGGATTTCGCTGCATTAAAGAAAACCGCTAGACCTAAATCTGATTTGATTGGTAAACATCTGCTCGTTTTATCCAAAAACAATCTCGACGATTTAAGCGTATCTGAGCTACAAAATGAATGGCAACAGCACTTGATGCACCCCTATCATGCAGATGTTATCCCCAATATTTTGAAGGAATATTTTTCCAATCTTGAAGCAAACAAAACCAACAAAGACCTGTTGCAACAATGGCAGGATTATCTTTTCCCCAATGAAAAAACAGATGCCGATTGGGCATATCTTCCCAAACCAAAACCGGGCTATCTTGTGCCCATCATGACGGGTTATAAAGCTATTTCAGATGAGTATCCAGCCGGTATTGTTAAAAATACTCGCGACAATGAAACACCCGTTTATTTTGTGGAAGCAGTTCATAGCGTAGGCGAGTGGAAAAGCGTACATCGCATTCAAAACATTGAAGAATTAAATGCCTGTCTTTGGCAATATCAATATGAACTGAATTGGTATCTGTGCAAGCAATTGACTCAGATAACCGATCATTTACGAGAATCGAACACAACTGTGACCGAGACAGAATCGGAAACAGATTTTTATTAACCCATCTATCGCACCATAATTTACATTGGAGAACACCATGAACACTAAAGCAAAAAAAGACGACATTAAATTACCTAGTCTCCTTGCCTTTGAAAGAAAATTCGAAGTTTCGGATGCCTTGATGCATTCGGGTAACTGGAGTGATCTAGGGAAACAAGACGTATGGAAAGTAATACCAATCACCAAAAGACAAAATCGATCAACGCAAAGTGCGTACGGCATAGATGACGCAAAAAAATCAGAACCTAACCCAGTTGCTGCTGACAATGATGATGCGAATCTTCCGATGGACAAAGACACCTTGCGGGTGAGTTTTACTTTGCGCGTCATCGGAAATCTTGGTAAACCATTTGCCTGTAATGATCGAGATTTTCAGTCAAAAATTACAGATGTTGTTTCAAGATTTAAGGGGGAGGATGGAAGTGGACTAGAAACACTCGCCCTACGTTATGCCTACAACATTGCCAATGGACGATTTTTATGGCGTAACCGTGTTTGTGCTGCAATGGTTAAAGTGCACGTTTATTTTAGTGAAAAGGATGATCCATTAGAATTTGATGCAACTCAATATGCGATGAATGACTTTACACAAAAGGCCGATTCACCTGAGTTGATTAAATTGAAGAACTTTATTTTGAAAGGACTGAACGGTGGCGATAGCAGCTTTATTTTTCTCAAAATAAAAGCCTATGCCAAGCTTGGTGATGGTCAGCACGTATTTCCATCACAAGAAATGAATATGGGCGAAAAGAAAAAAGTGTTATTCCAATTGCAAGGCTGTGCTGCTATTCACAATGTCAAAATTGGTAATGCACTTCGTACAATTGATGATTGGTATGACCAAAAGGCTAGCAAGCCTGTAAAAGTTGAATTTCCCATCGCTGCTGAACCCTATGGTTCAGTGACACAGATTGGTGAAGCCTTCAGAAAATCAGGTAACGATTTATACACGCTACTGTGTGATTGGCTAAACGATAAAGAGATCAGTGATGGGAATAAAAACTACGTAGTTGCCAATCTGGTGCGTGGTGGATTATTCCAAGGTGAAGGTGATAAAAAGAAAAAAGAAAAAGCAGAGGAGTAAGCATGGATAGCTACCTGAATATCACCGTTTTGCCAGATGAAGAAATGAGTGAGAACCTGTTGTTCAACAAACTCTATAGCAAATTCCACAAAGCATTGTGTGATTTGCAGGCTAATGACATTGGTGTAAGTTTTCCAGAATTCCAAATCAAACCAGGCCGCGTGCTGCGCCTACATAGCCGTGCTACAAGATTGCACCAGTTGCAGCAACTTAACTGGTTGGGTGGCTTGCTTGGGTACTGCAAGGTTTCGGAAATTCAAACTACACCAAGTCCAGTGCAATATCGCGTCATCTCCCGCATCCAAAGCACGATGACTCAATCCAAGCTCAATCGTTTGATCAAGCGCGGAAGTATTGAACCTGAGAAGGTGCGTGATTACAAAGCCAAAATGTTTAGCAAAGGACTCGACAATCCGTATCTCGAATTGGAGAGCACATCAAACGGACATAAGCATCGTCGCTACATCGCATTTGGTGAATTATTGAATGAGCCAGTGAGCGGGACGTTTGATCATTTTGGTCTATCCAAACAAGCTACGATTCCATGGTTTTGAAAATCGCTAGGGAACATCATGACAAACAAACTCCAAGTCCTCGATCAACAAGTCGGCACCTATACGCAAAACGGCATTGAGTATATTTGCATCACCGATATTGCTCGTTTCAAAAGTGGTGATAGGACAGATATTGTGATTGGTAATTGGTTGCGCAACCGAAATACGATTGAGTTTTTGGGGATATGGGAGCAATTGAACAATGCCGATTTTAAACCCATCGAATTCGATGGGTTTAAAAAACAGGCGGGGTTGAATAGTTTTACCTTCACGCCCAAGCAATGGATAGAAAGCACACATGCTATTACATTCACACTGACGCGATCAAAGAAAATCTGATCCCCGATACTCTTTCCAAACAACAAATAAATGCCGTTTATGCAAGTGAGGCCGATTTGTTGAACGTGGCTTTGTTTGGTGTAACAGCGCAACAATGGCGTGATGAAAATCCTACTCTGAAAGGTAATAGCGGGATCACGCCAATATGCATCAGCTGGTGTGTTTGGCCAATTTGGAATCGAGGAATGCACACTTTATTGCAGAGGGTTTGCCGCAAAGTCAGCGTTTGCAAAAGTTAAATACGTTAGCTGTTTCGCAAATGACGATATTGCTGGGCGCTTCATCTGGCAAGCGACTGGATACAAATATCATTTCTCATAGTTGAACAATTTGCGCTACATGTTTGTTCATCACCTACGTTTTGACCAATAAAATCCTGGTTCTAAAAATCATCATAAAAATCAATAGGTTGCAATAAGGCTAAAAACGATTGGTTAAAAAGGCTAAATCGAGCTAAGTGTTTGTTGCAGCTTATTATTTTTGTTTGTACACTCTGTTCACTGCCGCACAGGCAGCTTAGAAACCGTGGCGCACTCGTACCTGAGTTGCACAGTAGTTCACTGCCGCACAGGCAGCTTAGAAAATTTCAGATTTGCAGAACCGCTCATTCTGATCGTTCACTGCCGCACAGGCAGCTTAGAAAGAATCAAGCGCCAATTCACCGACTACATGACGGTTCACTGCCGCACAGGCAGCTTAGAAAGGAACCTGACAAGAAATTGTATTTTGATTTTGGTTCACTGCCGCACAGGCAGCTTAGAAAGCTGAATCTGCCAATTCTTTTGGGTCACGTAAGTTCACTGCCGCACAGGCAGCTTAGAAATCATCGGACACCATCGGGGCAATCATATCGCAGTTCACTGCCGCACAGGCAGCTTAGAAAATCCAATGCTGCCAACCGCAAGTCGGATTTTTGTTCACTGCCGCACAGGCAGCTTAGAAAACGATGCTGTGCCTGAAATTTGTTTTGGCACAGTTCACTGCCGCACAGGCAGCTTAGAAACAATTTACCTTTAGCTAAGCGCAAATAGTGTGGTTCACTGCCGCACAGGCAGCTTAGAAACGGCAGGTCGTCTTCTGACCAACTCGTGGCCAGTTCACTGCCGCACAGGCAGCTTAGAAACGTAAAATTTATGGCAAAGTTTGAATTGAAAAGTTCACTGCCGCACAGGCAGCTTAGAAAGTACGATGCTCGCATCCACTCAGAAACTCGTGGTTCACTGCCGCACAGGCAGCTTAGAAACCTTTAAATTGGCAATACGGGTCGGCTCGTACGTTCACTGCCGCACAGGCAGCTTAGAAAACTTTAATTAACGAATTTGGTTCACATACTCTGTTCACTGCCGCACAGGCAGCTTAGAAACGATGCTAGACGTTGCTGGTGTTACGATACAAGTTCACTGCCGCACAGGCAGCTTAGAAAATCGTATTGTCGTCGATGATCATGATAATACCGTTCACTGCCGCACAGGCAGCTTAGAAAGACGCAGCACGTTTTCGTAACGTATAAGGAGTGTTCACTGCCGCACAGGCAGCTTAGAAACGCATAATTACGCGTCTAAAGCTCGTCATAGTGTTCACTGCCGCACAGGCAGCTTAGAAAGTTCTGTTCGACCGCTTTGATGCAGATAGCTTGTTCACTGCCGCACAGGCAGCTTAGAAACCTCTGCGTTTACGCCATGTGCCGTCGCCAAGGTTCACTGCCGCACAGGCAGCTTAGAAAACCATCAGGCGCATCGTCGTGGCGATACTGTCGTTCACTGCCGCACAGGCAGCTTAGAAAGTTCTGTTCGACCGCTTTTATGCAGATAGCTTGTTCACTGCCGCACAGGCAGCTTAGAAAATCCAGGTAATAAACAAATCGCATCGCATTTAGTTCACTGCCGCACAGGCAGCTTAGAAATGGGGAAAAGATTAATTGTCGGTGTACGAGCCGTTCACTGCCGCACAGGCAGCTTAGAAATGATTTCTACAAGCCGACATCTTGGTACGTATGTTCACTGCCGCACAGGCAGCTTAGAAAAGCACCTTTTGCTTTTCGCGTTCAATTTCCAAGTTCACTGCCGCACAGGCAGCTTAGAAAGGTACGGAAATCAGCGGGAAATTTCTCGTTTTGTTCACTGCCGCACAGGCAGCTTAGAAATAAATAAATAATCGTCGCGGTTCCATTTCTCGGTTCACTGCCGCACAGGCAGCTTAGAAAGCTCATTGTGAGCAAACGCACAATCCCCAAGGGTTCACTGCCGCACAGGCAGCTTAGAAAGCATCAAAGCGGTCGAACAGAACGGTGATGCGGTTCACTGCCGCACAGGCAGCTTAGAAAGAAAACGCTAGCTCTAATCGCCTGCGCTCGATGTTCACTGCCGCACAGGCAGCTTAGAAATAAAAAAAGAGGCCAATGACCCGCTTTTGATCGTTCACTGCCGCACAGGCAGCTTAGAAATTTGGACGGCAACCGGATTGCTTTTGGGAAGCGTTCACTGCCGCACAGGCAGCTTAGAAAGTGCCGATCATGACAGCAGGATAAGCCCCCGGGTTCACTGCCGCACAGGCAGCTTAGAAATCATTGTGCAATCGTACAGAAAAGAAAGCTCGGTTCACTGCCGCACAGGCAGCTTAGAAATCTGGATGAGCGTTGCAAGGCGCAATGGGAAAGTTCACTGCCGCACAGGCAGCTTAGAAACGTTCCCTCTGAAGCAGAAAGCGCAACAGCAAGTTCACTGCCGCACAGGCAGCTTAGAAAAGCTCAGATTTATCAAAAACAAAACCTAATACGTTCACTGCCGCACAGGCAGCTTAGAAATCTCGTTCTGCCTGCCATTCGATTTCTTCCTCGTTCACTGCCGCACAGGCAGCTTAGAAAGTCCTGCTGCGTCATTTCATAAACTTTATTTTGTTCACTGCCGCACAGGCAGCTTAGAAAACTGCGGTTTGTTTTACGGTGGAAAAGTCATCGTTCACTGCCGCACAGGCAGCTTAGAAACGCCAATTCAATCAAATGCTCACGCGCAGCAAGTTCACTGCCGCACAGGCAGCTTAGAAATTGATATTTCTGAGCATCCTGAAATCAGGGAAGTTCACTGCCGCACAGGCAGCTTAGAAAAATAATTTGATCAAAGACGCCCTGGTCTAATTGTTCACTGCCGCACAGGCAGCTTAGAAAGCCTCCACCATGAATTACCTTTAAAATCAATGGTTCACTGCCGCACAGGCAGCTT
Source organism: Oxalobacteraceae bacterium (assembly GCA_021151485.1). Lineage (GTDB taxonomy): Bacteria > Pseudomonadota > Gammaproteobacteria > Burkholderiales > Burkholderiaceae_D > JAGKXB01. Next base: position 13,249 of record JAGKXB010000043.1, read on the forward strand.
AGAAAATCAACGCGACAGCCTCCCTGGCATCACTATAGTTCACTGCCGCACAGGCAGCTTAGAAAAGCAAAAAATACTGGAAATGACGTCCGGATGGGTTCACTGCCGCACAGGCAGCTTAGAAACAGTCGATGCCATCATGCAAAATGCTTTCAGCGTTCACTGCCGCACAGGCAGCTTAGAAATAAAACGCGCGGGAGTTCGGTACCGAAAACCGGTTCACTGCCGCACAGGCAGCTTAGAAAGCCTGCATTGTTGCTCGTTGCAGCTGGTGCGGGTTCACTGCCGCACAGGCAGCTTAGAAAGTGCTGACATAAAACGTGGATAGCGTGCCAGAGTTCACTGCCGCACAGGCAGCTTAGAAATGTCTTTTGTCTCTCAGCGCTATATTCAGCTTGTTCACTGCCGCACAGGCAGCTTAGAAACCCAGGTGGCGGCAAAACGGCAATCGCAACATGTTCACTGCCGCACAGGCAGCTTAGAAAAGATCGTTAAAATCAGTCGGCCTGGCGTCAAGGTTCACTGCCGCACAGGCAGCTTAGAAAGACCAGCCCTGACAGAGTACGCGCACGACGCAGTTCACTGCCGCACAGGCAGCTTAGAAATTGGGTTAAATCATGGCAAGCAAACAAACAAAGTTCACTGCCGCACAGGCAGCTTAGAAATCCGAATCCCGAAAAGGCATTCTCTTTGTTTCGTTCACTGCCGCACAGGCAGCTTAGAAAAACCCATCTACCGTGAAGATTTTCCCAACCTAGTTCACTGCCGCACAGGCAGCTTAGAAAGTTGCATGAAAATTTGCCATATTGACCCCTTAGTTCACTGCCGCACAGGCAGCTTAGAAATGCAGGCTCACCAGGTTTTTTAGTCTTACTAAGTTCACTGCCGCACAGGCAGCTTAGAAAGCCGAATTGCCAATTTAATACGATACGGGACGGTTCACTGCCGCACAGGCAGCTTAGAAAATCAGCAAAGCACCACGCGCAGCGCTGTAGCTGTTCACTGCCGCACAGGCAGCTTAGAAAAACAAATGCGGCGGCCAGCAAACTCGTCAATGGTTCACTGCCGCACAGGCAGCTTAGAAAAGTCCAAATAGCTGCAGACCAGGCAGCCCGCAGTTCACTGCCGCACAGGCAGCTTAGAAATGTCACATTCACGCCGGACAAGGTTGCCTCATGTTCACTGCCGCACAGGCAGCTTAGAAACCGTGCTGGGATAGACTGTGCCGCCGCTAATGGTTCACTGCCGCACAGGCAGCTTAGAAAGCTTTATCGCTACGATTTTGAGCCGCCTAACAGTTCACTGCCGCACAGGCAGCTTAGAAAGCAAAGGTTGGCGAAAATCTTGATTTCTTTTTGTTCACTGCCGCACAGGCAGCTTAGAAAAGCCATCCCCTTTGCCATCTTGGCCATTGCATGTTCACTGCCGCACAGGCAGCTTAGAAATATGCCTCCATGATGCTATCATCCGGCGAACAGTTCACTGCCGCACTGAAGTTGGAGTTACCCCGTTTTAACGGACAGTTTTGTTGTTCTATAACGACACCATCATTTGATTTTGTTGTTGGTTACTATGTTGTTGATTGGTAGCAAATA
>JAGKXB010000058.1 GCA_021151485.1 Oxalobacteraceae bacterium
GTATAAGAGAGGAGTTTAAAGAATCCGGATTTTATAAGTGGAACAAAATCAGGTATTTTTTATATGAATATGAATTAGAATTAAAAAACGCCTCAAAAACTTTTAGAGAAAAGCTGAGCTGGAAAGCTCTAACAGAAAATATCAAAGATCATTACACGGTGGAGCATATATTCCCTCAAAACTCAAAGAAAGAGCATTGGGCATGTAAATATAGAGAGTTTCAAACAAAGGAAAGAAATGCACTAAAGCAAAGCTTGGGGAATTTGTTGCCGCTGTCTAAGCCCAAGAATTGCAGCTTGCAGGATAAGGCATTTATAGAAAAAGTCGGTTTACCTGACAGCACGGTAGGATTTAAGTATGGATCTTATAGTGAAATTGAGGTTGCTCAGAACGATAAGTGGACAGCACAAGAAATATTAGATCGAGGGTTGAAGCTTTTGGAGTTCATGGAGAGAAGATGGGACTTTAGCCTAGGTGTTAAGAAGGAGAAAATTTATATGCTCGGCTTAAAAACTGTAGCTGAAAAACTGAACAAAAATCAGAAGCCTCCACCAAATGCTGCGAAGTCGACCAATCCTCGGTGATCACTATATTAATCCATAACTCCACTAATCATCATGGTACAACAAGGTTCAGCGAGTTTTTAACCAATTGATTTTATTGAAATTGAGGTTTTATGAGGGAAGGTTATCAGCTCTCAAATGCTGGGGTCGGCGGTTCAAGTCCGCCTCTAGCTACCATATTGATAAAGCCAGCCTGGTGAAAACCTCGCTGGCTTTTTTATTGCCTCGGATTTGCCTTCACGCACTTAAATCAAATGCTCAAACTTAGATAACCGTTGAGCAAACGCCGTAATCCCATCGACGGATAACGAATCAAGATACTCACTTGCAGAATATTTCGGATTGAGCATACGGACGCGGATATTTTTTATTGCATCCAGTACTTTTGCATTGCTCAGGTCAAATTGGTTTATCAAAAACACGTCAGGATGAATAGCTTCAATGTCAAACTCGGCTAGAGTTTCTACAGGAAAATCTTTCAGGTTTCGAGTAACGATTGCTTGCGCTTTGGATCTAATTGCAGCAGCTAAAACGTGCCTATCATTTGGATCAGGCAATTCCAAACCAGCCTCTAACTTCTCATAGTTTGTGACCATGCAATCCGGAACAACAGACCTCATTAACTGCGCTGTTTTTCGCAGCCTAGTCGAATCCAGATCAGGTCGATTACTAATTAAATTTTCTAGCCATTCAGACTCAATGCGCTCCGTCCATTTAGCTTGAAACAGTGCATAATCAGTGGTTGCCAGCTCTATCAGCACATTGCGCAACGCTGATGGATAAAGAACGCACGCATCGTAAACAACTATATATTTCATTAATAACCTATACCCAGCTCCTGAGAAAGCATTATGAGATCATCCATTGCAGCCTTAGAACGACTAACCATCTTCTCTTTATATGCGAGCAAGTCATCAAACCTTACTCGTCTATGAGATCCAACCAGCGTGTAATTCAACTCTTTTTGTTCAAGCAACCCTATAAGATAAGGACGAGAAACATTCAAAAAGTCAGCAGCTTGCTGAGTAGTTAACTCCTTAGCCATTGGTACAATATTGATGGTTTTGCCTGCTGACATACCCGCCAAAATATCGCGTAGCAACTCTACAGCCTGCCTTGGAACAATTAAGTCTTCGCCTCCCATTTTTATGTTGGCACGATGATCTTCAGGCAATCCCTGAAGCAATTTCGTAAGTGCGGCAGCACTTACCCTAGCGAGGGCTACTTCTTCGCTGCTAGGTAACTCATATTTGCGATTGGTCATTTTTCACCCCACCCACAGCTCCTTGCAGGCTCACCTTGTTGGTTAAATATGCCGGAATTGACATAACAGTTAGTATATCAATAAGTGAAATATTCGCAACAAACGAAATATTCGAAAAATTAATTAGTCGGTAACAAATTATATTCAAGGGATATCAATCTGCCGGGATCACCAATTTGAAGTCCACAATTGGACAATTCATAGTGGCGCACTGTGGCCCACCGTGGTTTTAAGTTATTGATTTTACTAGTATTGAGTTTTAGTGAGGGCAGGTTATCAGCTCTCATAATGCTGGAGTCGGCGGTTCAAGTCCGCCTCTAGCTACCATATTTGGAAAGCTGACTTGATTAACACCTTGTCGGCTTTTTTATTGCCAGGACAAAATACCCAATAAAAAACGGGCCAGTATGGGCCCGTTTTTTATTCTTCTGGTAGCGCTTAACGCATTAATCCTGTGGCTTTTGTTCCCCAGGGTAGTCTTTACGCAATTCCACCGGCTTGTCCATATTTTTGCGCAATTTGATATTGATCATCTCCACACCCAGCGAGAAGGCCATGGCGAAATAGATGTAGCCCTTGGGTACATGCACCTCGAAACCTTCGATCATTAAAGTGAAACCCACAATGACCAGGAACGAGAGCGCCAATATTTTGATAGTTGGATGCTCATCAACAAAATCACCGATCGGTTTGGCAGCAAATAACATAACACCCACGGCGATAACAATTGCCAGCGCCATGATCGGAACCTGACTCACCAAACCGACTGCCGTAATCACCGAATCCAGCGAGAACACTATATCCAGAATTGCAATTTGTACCAGAACAACCATCAATCCATGAGCAGCGACATTGCGCTCAGTTTCAATTGCACCTTCGAGGCTGCCGTGAATTTCATGAGTGGCCTTGGCAATCAGGAATAGCCCGCCACCAATCAAAATGATATCGCGCCCGGAGATTGGATGGCCGAATACATGGAATAACGGCTCTACCAAGCCCATTACCCAAGCGAGCGAAAACAGCAACGCCAAACGGGTCAACATGGCCAAGCCGAGCCCCACAGTTCGAGCAAATTTCCGCTGATGTTCGGGAAGCTTGCCCACCAGAATCGAAATAAAAATAATATTATCGATCCCCAATACAATTTCCAGGGCCGTCAGCGTTGCCAGGGCAACCCAGGCTTCCGGGCTGGCTAACCATTCAAACA
>JAGKXB010000059.1 GCA_021151485.1 Oxalobacteraceae bacterium
GAAATAAATTTTTAAAGTTTTATAAACCGTAATGACCAAGTAATTAATTTTATGTTTTAGACGACAAAAAAATTGATCCAGACGACACGCGTATCACCAAAAACGCCTTTAAACGACAAAAAAGTAACCATCTCAATAAACAAAAACAGGAATTTTAGCAAGGAAATATTTACAGCTAGAAGTGACAACTATTGGGGAAGAGCACACAAAAAATCTACTCATCCTTGTCATCCCAAACTCATATTTTCCAGGATTCATAGGCAATTCTCCTTTTACATTAAAAATCCGCGACATTTTAAAAGTGTAAAATTCCAAAATAAATTTCGCTATCCAAATGATAATTTAGTAATTATTCTAACCATTACTGCGCACGCCAAGGAAAAGACGAAGAGCCCAAAATGCAATTATCTGAACCAGATTTCACGAAAGAGCCAACTGAATATAAAAACGGCGCATTTTTCACATCCAACCATTGCTTGCCAATTTTCTCTGGCGCGATATCCCTCAATTGTTGTTGTTTTTCACTCTCTGAATACCGCGACAATCTTTTTGAAGAGTATAGTATTTACTTCCCTTCTGAACTTGACCGGGCCGTTTTGAAACGCAGAGCAGAATTTTTCGCAGGTCGATATTGCGCAAAAAAATCGCTATTGTTACTCGATGGCACAGTTTCAGACATTCATATCAGCCCACAAAGATACCCGATATGGCCGACACACGTAGTCGGCTCAATTAGCCATAGCGGCAATCAAGCCATTGCAGTTACCGCACTGAAAACAAGTGCTCGAGGAATAGGCGTTGACATTCAATATGAGGTTGATTTAAAGACTTGCAAGACGATAAAAAATCAAATTCTCTTTGGAAATGAATGCGAGATAATATTCAAAGGAAACGATTCAGTTATTCAAACATTGTTCACGATTGCCTTTTCTGTCAAGGAGAGCTTTTTCAAGGCAGCATTTGCGGAGGTTGGTTGGTATTTTGATTTTTCAGCAGTAACCATAACAAACATAGACCAACGCAATGGGATCATTGATATGCATATCAATGAAACATTAAGCAAAAATTTGGTTGCAGGCACAGTAATTCAAGCAGAGTACAAACATACAGATGACAAAAAAATAATAACGCTCGTACGACTTTATTAACTCACAAATACATATACAAAAATAGAAATAGAATCCCTGGGGGTAACCTCGCGTGTAGCTACCCCCTACATTCATCAATATGGGGCATATCGCCTCCATTTTAACCAGCGATTCTTTACAAAAAATAATTCGGCATCCATCCTCAATGCCGATAATTGCTGGCACACTTCACTCATCCAGAACTAATAACACAATGGAGTTATAGATGAATAAGCTCGCCCTACTTGTTAGCTCGCTACTGATCAGCGCCTGCGCCATAAAGTCCACATCGACGACAGCAATAGGCAAAGAAAACACCCAGCGGTTGACTGCAATAACCCAGAGCCTGCCGGCAGACCATCAAGCGCGTCATAGCTCCCGCCACCCGGTGGAAACCCTGTCATTTTTCGGGGTAAAACCAGGCGATACAGTAGTGGAAGTGCTGCCAGGCGACGGCTGGTACTCAAAAATTCTGGTGCCTTACCTGGGTAAAAACGGACAATTAATCGGGGTGGATTACAACCTGGATTTATGGCCAAAGTTTGGCAGTTGGGCCAATGCTGAATTTATGGAAGGACGCAAGCGCTGGCCCACCGAGTGGACTGGTAATGCCAAAACCTGGGGTGGAAACGATGGCGCTGCCGCACAAGCCTATACCTTTGCCAATTTGCCTGCAGACCTCACCGGAAAAGTGGATTCAGTATTGTTTATTCGCGCCCTGCACAACCTCGCGCGCTTTGAAAGCAATGGCGGCTACCTGAGCCAGGCGCTAGCGGAAACCTACCGCGTGTTAAAACCGAACGGCGTGGTTGGTGTAGTACAACATGCGATTAGTGAAGACAAACCAGACACTTGGGCCACTGGCGAGACCGGTTATTTAAAACGCTCCGCCATTATTAAATTTATGGAGCAAGCCGGTTTTGAATTAATTGGCGAGAGCGACATCAATAAAAATCCGAAAGACAATCCTGTGGCCGGTGAAGTGGTTTGGCGCTTGCCGCCCAGCCTGAATGCGGCGGAGGCCGATAAAGCCAAATACCAGGCAATTGGCGAATCCAATCGCGTGACCCTGTTGTTCCGCAAAAAATAATACGGCATAACCCATTCACGTAAAAATATAAAACCCATCATCATCGCGATGATGGGTTTTTGATTTACAGTTTTTTATTTACAACTTTTTGTTCGCACTTTTTAAATTTGTGATTTTATGCTGGATCAGTTTGATTTTCGCTAGGGCTTGTTGCAAAACACCATCAGCTCCGAAGGCCCCAGGTCGCGCACTGCAATAAAATGCACACCGCTGTGATGCTTATGCACCACCGATTGATCGCCAACACGATTTTGGGGTAACTGTGGATTAGCCGCTTCTTCTGTACTCATCACCAACAGCATACTGCTCGCCACCGGATTCAGCGATGCGTCTACCAAAATATCCGCACCGCGCCTTTCAGTGCCGTGAGGGTTTAATACCACCAGACATTCTTCATCATCCAAAATGCGCGACCAGGCAATAATTTCACCGTTGCTGTAAACACTGAACGCATTATTAAAAAATGAAATTGGCCGCAGATATTGACGCCCCAAGCGCAACGCCGGAAAAGCCGCACGCGTTTTTGCCATGGCACTAATACGTACATAAGCAGGATTTTGCACATCAAAACAATGATGTCCCTGGGTGCCAAAGGGGCCAAAACCCGGTAAGGATTCATCCATGGGGCTCGGTGAATTGAGCCCATCCAATCCACTCTTGCGCGGGTGCTCGGCGCCAAATAAAGTTTCGCGCAGGTAGCGATCATTGGAACCAAAGTTTTCAATCCAAATGCGTTCGGGTAATTCCGGCCCACCCAGGCTTTGCTCAGTCCCGTAATAAATACAGGGA
>JAGKXB010000060.1 GCA_021151485.1 Oxalobacteraceae bacterium
AAATAAATTTATTTGATTTTTGTTTCTTTGTAACTTACGTGCTTACGTGCTTTAGGATCAAATTTCATGATCTCTAATTTTTCTGGTGTAGTACGCTTGTTTTTTGTTGTTGTGTAGAAATGACCTGTTCCTGCGGTCGATTCTAATTTGATTTTGTCGCGGCCGGATTTAGCCATGGTAATTCCTTTACTTTGCTAATTAAACTTTTTCACCACGTGCACGCATGTCAGCTAAGACAGCGTCGATGCCAATTTTGTCAATGACACGTAAACCGGCATTTGACAAACGCAGAGAGACCCAGCGATTTTCTGATTCAACGAAGATGCGACGGTTTTGCAAGTTAGGCAAAAAACGACGTTTGGTTTTATTGTTTGCATGAGAAATATTATTGCCTACCATAGGCTTTTTTCCCGTGACTTGGCAAACACGTGCCATAAGCGACTCCTTAAAAGTTCCTAAATTTGGAAAAACAAGAGTATAGACAAAAACTTCTGTTTTATCAATAGCTTGCGAAAATAAATTGTGTCTTTATTATCTTTATATTTAACAATTTAAGATTTTAAATTAGAGCCTTAAATTAAAATCTTCAGAAAATTGTATTTCATGTCAACAAAGTTAAACGTGAGTACGTTATATGGGTACGTAAAAGATTATTTACGGATAACTTTCAAAGGAATTAGCATGAAAAAAATGATCGCAATCCTCGTCGCAGCAACCTTTGCAATGGGTACAGCTTTTGCACAGTCCGCTGATCCTGTTACATCAACCGCACCAGTTGCTGCTCAAGCTGACCATGGTAAGGTTGCAAAGAAACACAAAAAACACGCTAAGAAAAAACACCATAAAAAAGCACACGCCAAGAAAGTTGCTGCGCAATAATCAATAAAGTTGTGTGATAAAAATATTGGTCGCACATCATAAAATGTGCAGTTTATAAAAATAATTGTGCGTTAAAAAAGCCTGGATTCTCAATAGTGAGCATCCAGGCTTTTTCTTGTTTGTGGTATTTAAGTACTTGGTATTAGACGTGATATACCAAGTACTTAAAAATATCAGTGTTCGAAAAAAGCTGTTTTAGTCAAATACAGGGCTTTCTACGCCAAGAATTTTATGTAGTTTAGGTGATGTTGTGGTGTACTGCATGTGTATTTTCTTTTCTGGGAAAATGTAAGGCGCAGCACCAAAAGCTGCTAAAGCGGCTTCGTGGAAGCCAGATAAAATCAGTTTTTTCTTGCCTGGATAGGTATTGATATCACCAACAGCAAAGATTCCTGGAATATTGGTCTCAAATTTTTCAGTATTCATTACTTTGAGTTGCTTGCGTTCGATCTCCAAACTCCATTCGGCAATAGGGCCAAGTTTGGGAGACAGCCCAAAGAACACTAATAACACATCAAGGGGTAAGCGACGTGTTACGCCGTCAGCACCAGTAACTTTAATTTCAGACAATTTGTTGTCACGTGTTTCAAAACCACTGACTTGTCCAATAATTAATTGCATTTCGAATTCTTCACACAAAGCATGCATTTTTGCTACTGATGCAGGTGCAGCACGAAAATCTTCACGACGATGTAGCAAGATGACCGACTCAGCTTTACCAACAAAGTTAAGTGCCCAATCTAATGCTGAGTCACCACCACCGCAAATAACTAAATTTTTGTTATGAAATTGAACGGGATCTTTGACTCGATAAAACAATTGTGTTCCATCAAATTGCTCAATGCCATCCACTTTCAATGTGCGAGGTTGGAATGAACCTACACCAGCAGCAATAAAAATAGTTTTGGTTAAGAAGCGTGTGCCGATTGATGTTTCCACATTGAACCGCCCATCTTCACGTTGCTCAACAACAGTTACTTCTTGATTAAGATGGAAGGTTGGGCCAAATGGGTCAATTTGCTTGAGTAAATTATCAGTCAGTTCTTGTCCGGTACATACAGGTAATGCAGGGATATCGTAAATTGGTTTGTCTGGGTATAGTTCAACGCATTGCCCACCTACGTGCGCTAAGGAATCAATCACGTGTGCTTTGATTTCCAATAAGCCTAGTTCAAAAACTTGAAACAACCCAACTGGGCCCGCACCAATAATGACAGCATCAGTTTCAATTAATCCTTGCTGATCTATTATGTTAACGGCGCTAGAAGCCGAGGTTGATGTAGTGTTGGTATTGTTTTCCATACGACTATTTGTGTCCTGTTGTGTTTTAATAATTCAATGTTTAAGTTGTTGTCTTGTATTATCTTTGGTGGTCATTGTTGCGCTGGTTGCACGCTTTAGCTCACAAGATACTGTAATTTGTCTTTGACATCTTTCCACTTTTCGGCATCTTCGAGCGGGCTCTTGGTTTTTGTGATGGATGGCCAAGCGCGTGCAAGATCAGCGTTGATTTTGATAAATTTTTGTTGATCTGCTGGTACGTCTTCCTCTGCATAAATCGCATTCACAGGGCATTCTGCCACGCAAACTGCGCAATCTATGCATTCATCTGGATCAATTGCCAGAAAATTTGGACCTTCGCGGAAGCAATCTACCGGACATACATCTACACAGTCTGTATAGCGACAATGGATGCAAGATTCAGTAACAACGTGGGTCATAACATTCCTATCTATAATTTTTGAATAGCGTAATGATCGCTAATTTGAGATATCTATTTAGCTGCAAAACGCGATATTTTAAGGTAATTCGATTGTTCTAACAAATTAGGCTTATATAGATTGTAAATAAGCAAATTCGGCAAATTAAATTTGCTTTGTCATTGTTGAGTGTTTGGTTATGCGTAAAATGATTCGCTAAGCAAGGTGATTGCCAAAATTAATATGACGACCATTGCCAATATAAGTAGTAGACGACCAAATTTTGGTGTGTCTGAAGTGTCACGTTTGGAGCCATTGTTTTTTTGTGATGATGTGTTGTCGTTCAATTTTTGGTGATGATTAAAATGCTTCGGATTAATGTGGTTTTGTATTTATCCAAATGTGTTTAGATAATTT
>JAGKXB010000017.1 GCA_021151485.1 Oxalobacteraceae bacterium
AAAAACAATAATGTAAAATTTACATCAAAGGAAAAAATGGTTACTCCTGTTAATAATGCTACTGTCAACGCTATGAGCATTGGCAATTCCCAATCAAAAGAAATAAATAGCAACAACGTTGGCCCAACTTTCTCTCGCTCTTTTAAGGCACTATTCTGCATCACCGGACTACTCTCGGCGAATGCTGCATCAAAAACGCTGATTAGTTCGCCCCAAATGAGAGCTTATACACCTTACTCTCCTTCAAACTCCTATCCATTTTCACATGAAAATAATAGATGCCTAAACTGGATAAACGGAGAAATGCCACCAGAATTCGCGGCAATGCAAATAAAACCCACCATCTATCCGAATGGCGTGACTATCCAGGGTTTAATGCCAAATGGAAAATTAAATGGCGATGCTCTTAAAACATACCCTAACGGTGGTACAGACGTAGGATATTTTGATGATGGAGCATTTAGGCATGGCATACGAACTTATCCATTAGAAGATGGAAGAGTGATGGAAGGCTCGTTTCTCAACGATGAATTAGAAGGCAAGTGCTCCATTCAATTCTCTGATGGACATACAAAAACAGGAATATGCCATAACGGAAAATTGGTCAACGGTACAACAACAAATATTGATGGCCTACACATAACAGGCAAATTTGACCAAGACGAACAGCTTATCGAAGGAACGGTAAGCACTCAAGATGGCCGCACTCTTCAAGGTACGTTTCTAGATAAAAGTTTGCATGGTGATAATTGCACCATAAAGTACGCTAACGGTGATATAGCAACGGGTACATACATCAAGGGAAAGATGGTATATGGCACCGCTACTTTAGCAAATGGAGCAGTGTTTGAAGGCTCCTTTAATCAAAATGGGAAGTTAGATGGTGAAAATTGCACTATCAAGTACGTTGACGGTGGCGTAGCAACTGGTACATATATCAACGGCAATATGGTACATGGCACTGCCACTGCAAAAAATGGGGCAATGAATCAAGGAACTTTCCAAGGTGACGACCTGCATGGTGATAATTGTTTGCGGAGATACGTTGATGGCTCCATGGAAGAAGGAAAATTTGATCAAGGAATATTGGTTAAAGGTGATCGATATGTCGATGGCAATATCGAATCAGGAACGTTTGATCGGCAAACTGGTGAACTTCTGGAGGGTAAAATAGTATTTCAAAATGGAGGCACTAAAACCGTCCCATCTGCTTCATTTGATTGGACTTTAGGTTTAACAAAAATATTGTTTGGTTAAAAACATTACGTACTCCAATGAGTCAATAGACACAAACAAAAACGCCAACCGGTAGTGGTTGGCGTTTCATCTGAACTGAACTAATACAAAACATACAAATGTAATGTTTTCCTAAACAACAATTTACAATCTCTTTTGATCAAAATACCGCTCCAACGGCTCCTTACCCGCAGCATATTGATCAGGCCACTTCACATCCCGATACCCAATCTTCGCCGCCTCATGCAACGTCCATGCTGGGTTGGCTAAATGAGGTCGTCCGATTGCACACAAATCAGCACGCCCCGCAGAGATGATACTGTTGACATGATCCGCCTCGAAAATCGCGCCTACCGCCATGGTGGCGATGTTGACTTCGTGACGAATGCGATCGGAAAATGGAGTTTGGAACATGCGGCCATACACGGGTTGTTGTTCTTGACTGACTTGGCCGGAGGAGCAAGTGATGATGTCCGCACCAACTTGTTTGAATAAACGCGCAATCATGACGGCATCATCCGGCGTGGTGCCACCCGGTACCCAATCGTGAGCAGAAATACGGATGCTGATCGGCAACTCCTCAGGCCAAATGGCACGAATAGCAGCAAAAATTTCCAACGGATAACGACAGCGGTTTTCCAAACAACCGCCATAAGTATCAGAACGCTGATTGGCCAATGGAGAAATAAAGCTCGACAACAAATAACCATGCGCGCAATGCAATTCCAACCAATCAAAACCTGCTTGCACCGCTTGCTCGGTCGCATCGATGAAATCTTGTTTGATCCTTGCCATATCCGCCAAAGTCATGGCTGAAGCAATTTGCGAAATACCAGGAATATATTGCTGAGAAGAAGCCGCTACCAATGGCCAATTATCGGCTTCCGGCTCCAACGGCAAATCCATCCCTTCCCAAGCGCGACGGGTGGAACCTTTGGGTCCAGCGTGACCAATTTGCACGCCGATTTTGGCATCGGTATTAGCATGAACAAAATCCACGATGCGCGCCCAGGCTGGCGCATGTTCTGGTGCATATAAACCCGGACAAGCTGGTGTGATGCGACCTTGCTCGGATACCGCTGTCATTTCCGTCAATATCAAACCGGCACCACCCATAGCACGACTGCCCAAATGCACCAGGTGATAATCGCTCACCACGCCATCTTGCGCAGAATACTGCGCCATCGGCGACACCACGATGCGATTTTTTAGCAGTACGTCGCGGACTTTAAACGGTGTGAACATGGGTGGAATGGCGTCCATTTTTTCGTCAATTTGCTCAGTTTGCGCCCAAGCACGTTTTGTCAACCACTCTTCAATTCCCTGCACATAGGCTGGATCCCGCACACGCAAGTTTTCATGCGAAACACGCTGACTGCGGGTGAGTAAGGAATAGGCAAATTGCTCAGCTTCCAAACTGGTATAACGCGCCACGTTTTCAAACCATTCCATGGAGTTACGCGCCGCACTTTGCATCTTTAAAACGGCCAGCTGGCGCGTTTGCTGATAATCCGTCAAGGCTTGTTGTAAGTTGTTCGGATTATATTCATGCAAGTTCTGCGCCAATGTCATGGCATCTTCCAACGCCAATCGCGTACCCGCCCCCACCGTAAAATGCACCGTATGCGCCGCATCACCCATCAATACGACTGGCACTGTTTTGCCATTAATGACGTGCTGATGCACCCATTGTTTGCACATGATGCGAGTAAATTGCATCCACGCCGGCCCGCTCAACAAAGCCTGACCACCCAAATATTGGGCGAATATTTTCTCGCAAAAAGCCAACGATTCCCGATACGACATATGATCAAAACCGGCCAACTTCCACACGTTTTCTGGGATTTCAATAATCACCGTCGCAGTATCAGCAGCATGTTGATACGCATGTGCTTGCACCCAACCATATTCGGTTTCTGCAAACGCAAAGGTGAAAACAGAAAATATTTTCCGCGTCCCCAGCCAAATAAAACGGCAAGGCCGCTGTTCCATTTCCACCTGAAAATGCTTGGCATAACGTGCACGTATCTGACTATTCGCCCCATCGCAAGCAATCACCAAATCGGCATCGTATTGCACCGCCAGTATTTGATCGTCAAGCACATTGGCATTCGCAATATAGTCCACCCCAAGCTGCAAACAACGCTGCTGCAAAATCTGCAAAAGCCGCTTACGCGCTATCCCGCAAAAAGCATGCCCACCAGCCCGTACCAAACGCCCTTTGAAATGGATATCGATCTCATTCCAATGCTGACACGCCTGCAAAATAGCCTCAGCACTCGCCCCATCTGCCCGCAACAAATCCTGCACAGTCTGCTGCGACAACACCACACCCCAACCAGCCACATCCTGCGGGCCATTGCGTTCAAGTACGGTAATCTGATGCGCTGGGTTGTGCTTTTTCATCAGCAAAGCGAAATACAGACCGGCTGGGCCGCCGCCTAGGCATAGGATGTTCATATGATTTTAATTCTAAAGGTGGTACTCAGCGTCTTGCCGTTGATGCAGGATGCGAATGACATCCAAATGGGTGGAATGATCCAAAAAATAGACCACGTGCGAGCCGCACAGGTATTTTTGAGAACCTGGCAATACTTCGGTGGAACAACCTTTTTTGGTGCCTGCGGCTAGTCCCTCGAAAGCAGCCACAAGGTTGTGGTGGTATGTGTCTGCCTGTTCCATCGACCAATGTTTGAGTGTGTAGAGCCAGATTTCTTCAAGATCTGCCTCAGCCAGCGGAAACAGTCGGTAAGGCTTACCCATGCTGCGAGTGCATCCGGGCGAGAAATGCGGCGCTATCGAATGGACGCGGCTCACCAGATTGAAGGCCAGCGTCTAGTGCATCTTGCAACGCCTTCACTTTAGCTTCGTGCTCTTCCAGCAGCCTTAACCCTGCCCTGATCACATCGCTTGCAGTGCCATAACGACCGCCTTGAACTTGCGCATCAATAAAGCTGGCGAAGTGCTGCCCAAGGGCTACGGATGTATTTCGGCTCATAAATGTTCTCCTACTAAAGTACCAAAATATACCAAATTTTGGTATATCAAGCAGTCATTATTTTTTACAAACTCAGCTGTCACCCAACGATACGCCCCGCAACCTATACCGCTGCAACTTCCCACTTTCCGTACGCGGCAAAGCAGCGCAAAACTGAATAGCACGCGGATATTTATACGGCGCAATACTGTGTTTAACAAAATCCTGCAGCGTCTTAACCATCGCCGCATCCGCTTCATAGCCTGACTGCAGCACCACATGCGCTTGCACAATCTGGCCGCGCTCTGCGTCTGGGCGCCCTACTACGGCACATTCAGCGACACTGGGATGGCGGATTAATACTTGCTCGACTTCTAGCGCAGCGATGTTGTAACCGGCGGAAATAATCATGTCGTCGCTGCGTCCGCGGTAATAAAAATAACCATCGCTATCCATTTCCACCACGTCGCCGGTCATATTCCAGCCTTGGTAGACATACTTTTCCTGCTGCTCTGCGTCATCCAAATAACGACAGCCAGTCGGGCCTTTGACGGCCAAGCGGCCGATGACGCCAGCGGGTACGGCTTGGCCGGACTCATCCAGCACGCAGGCTTGGTATGGGGGAATCACCTTACCCGTCGCACCTGGGCGAATATCCGATCCGGCGGCGGAAATCACGATATGCAATAACTCCGTCGTGCCTAAGCCATCGATCATGGCCAGGCCGGTTAATTTTTGCCAACTTTCACGCGTTTCGAGAGGTAAAGCTTCGCCCGCGGAAACGCTTGCTCGTAGGCTACTGACATCATAATTTGCCACCAGGCTCGTCATTTGGCGATACAACGTGGGGACGGAAAAACACACACTGGCGCGAAAATCCTGTATCGCTTGCAGCAAGATGGCGGGCGATATTTTTTCCAGCAATACGGTTGCCGCACCGACACGCAAAGGGAAAAGCAGCATGCCGCCTAAACCAAAGGTAAACGCCAACGGCGTGCTGCCGATAAAGATGTCTTGCGCCTCGGTACGCAAAATCGCACGAGGAAAACAATCACAAATCGCCAGCAAATCACGCTGAAAATGCTGGGTCGCTTTAGGCGTGCCAGTGGTGCCGGTAGTAAAACTAATCAGGCACACGTCATCCGCTGCGGTATCGATGGCCGTAAACGTAGTCGGCTGATTGGCCATCAATTGTTCTAAGCTATCCGGTGATTCATCATGGAAATAGACGACTTTATGTAAAGAAGATAAAGAAGATTCAGGAATCTCTTGCTTCAAGCTGGCGCAGCACAAAATCGCATCGATTTGCGCCTTTTTGATCATAAAAGACAATTCCTGCTGACGCAGCAACGGCATGCTGGGCACGGCGATGCAGCCAGCTTTGATCACGGCCAAGAAACAAGCTGCCATCATGAACGTATTCCCACCACGCAATAACACACGGCTGCCTGGCTGCAATGCCAGCTTAGTTTGCAATACGTGCGCAATTTGATTAACGGCTCGCTGTAATTGGCGATAAGTCCACTTTCCTTGCTCGCTATAAATCGCTGGCCGCTCAGCATGATCAACATCCTCCACCCATTTATCCAACAAATGCGTAATGCAATTAAAGCGCGTCGGATAACGCAAATCGGGCGTATCAAGGATGAATTCCGGCAACGTTGCTGGAGAAATTTGTCTGGCTGGCAAAGCCGCAGCAATCGTCGGATAACGCAAACGCACGCCCAGTTCAGACTTCATGCGCTGATTCGACAAACGGCGCGACTCCGATAAAAAAGACCATTGCAAAGGCGTCACCACAGATTGCAATTCTGTGCGTGATAAACGTGGTGGCCTGGGTAACGCAAACGCATCCGCCACTGCATCAAAATAATCGCCCATTTTCATCTGCGTATCATCGACTGCGTGATACACCCGGCAAGGGCGCGCTCTGAATAGCGCCAGTTTAATGATCCGCGCCAAATCATCGGCGTGAATATGATTGGTGACCACATCCTCATCGGGCAACAAAGCGGGGATGCGTTTTTCCAAACGCTGCAACGGCCAGCGATTTTCCGCCACGATGCCCGGCACGCGCAAAATGGATAAACGGGAATGAGAACGCCGAGCCCAAAGACGCAATGTTTGCTCCGCATCCACCCGCCTTTTAGCACGCAAACTCTGCGGCTGCACTGGCCGCGTTTCACTGACCCAAGCACCACCACAATCACCGTACACGCCGCTGGTGCTGATATAAACCAGCGTGGCATGACGAGGCAAAATCGCTGTCAAGTTGCGACTACGCCGATCCTCCGGATTGTCTGCATCATGCGATGGTGGCGGTGCCAAATGGACGATGTAAGACGCCAGCCTGGCGCAGCGAGCCAGGCTATCAGGATGATCCAAATCAGCAATGATGGGCGTCACACCCGCTGCCCGCAACACAATACTGTGCTCTGCGCTTCTGGTCACTGCAAAAATCCGGAACGCATCACGCAACAAGGGCAATAAGCGCATGCCGACATCGCCACAACCTACAATCAGCAAGCGTGGTTTGTTGATTTTATTTTTCATTGCTTAATGTCCATTATCACCAAATACCCTCAACACCGTCGTCCCCGAGTGCTTTAGTCGGGGATCCAGCGTCTTTCGCTGCAATAACAAAAGACACTAGACTTCCGCCTAGAACTACCGGAACGACGGGGAATTTTGCATCAATCCTATTACCCAACCAATTTCACCAAACCGACTAAAATATCGCCTGTTTAATTAACTCACCCTTATTCTTCCCATTTTTTCACGCCCCAGATTGTATGACTTTTCAAGTAACTGTCCAGCCGAGTGGTCGGCAATTCCATTGTGATGAAGACGAAACTGTTTTAAACGCCGCCCTACGCGCCGGGGTTAGTTTGCCTTATGGCTGCAAAAATGGCGCTTGCGGCTCTTGCAAAGGCAAGCTGGTTTCTGGCGCCGTCACACATCGTGCGCATCAGGAAAGAGCCTTGCCAGCAGAGGAAGAAGCGCAAGGGCAATCGCTGTTTTGCTGCGCGATACCGCAACAAGATTTGGTAATCGAAGCACGCGTGATTGCAGATAACGATGCCTTTCCCATCAAAAAAATGCCTTCACGCATCGCTGCTATGGAAAAGGTCAGCGAGGACGTGATGATTATCACGCTGCAACTCCCCGCTAATGAAAAACTGCAATACCACGCCGGCCAATATATTGAATTTATGCTAAAGGACGGCAAACGGCGCAGCTACAGCATGGCCAGCGCACCGCATTTGGATGACAAAATCAGCCTGCACATCCGCCACATGCCAGGCGGCTTGTTTACCGATCACGTCTTCAGCACCATGAAAGAACGTGACATTTTGCGTTTTGAGGGACCACAAGGCAGTTTTTTCTTACAGGAAGAAAGCGACAAACCCATTATTCTGCTCGCCTCAGGAACAGGTTTTGCTCCCATCAAAGCATTGATCGAACACGCTATCCACCTGCAAACCCAACGTCCTATCACCTTGTATTGGGGCGGACGCCGCCCGCAGGATTTGTACATGCACACGCTGTGCCAAACATGGGCCGACACCCTGCCCAACTTTGCCTACATCCCCGTTATCTCCAATGCGCTGCCGCAAGACAACTGGCAAGGCCGTAGCGGCTTTGTGCATCAAGCTGTGTTAAATGACTTCCCCGATCTGTCTGCATATCAAGTCTACGCTTGCGGCGCCCCCGTCATGGTCGACGCCGCCAAGCGCGATTTCGTCGCGCTGAACCATTTACCTGAAACCGAGTTTTATGCCGATGCGTTTATTTCGCAGGCAGATTTGATGTGAGATACAAATAAATCAATTAGCCATTCTCTATGCAAAACGTCTCATCTTTATCAATGATTCAAAAACCTCGCGCCATTTTGTTTGACCTCGACGGCACGCTAGTCGACACCGCGCCCGATCTGGCCGCCGCAATCAATTTGGTACGCACCACCCGCGGCTTGGCACCAACTCCTTACGAATCATTACGCCCCTACGCCTCAGCCGGTGCACGCGGCTTGATTGGCGCCGCTTTTGGTTTGACGCCAGAAGATCCAGAATACGATGCCCTACGCACCGCTTTTCTCGACAATTACGCCGCCGCATTGGCCGTCAACAGCCGTTTATTCGATGGCGTGACAGCATTGTTGAATGCTTTACGTGAAAGCAACTTACCCTGGGGCATCGTCACCAACAAATCCACCCGCCTCACCCTTCCGCTAGTCCAACAAATCGGCCTACAAGACACCGCCTGCGTCATTTGCGGTGACACCACACCCCACGCCAAACCCCACCCCGAACCCTTGCTGGAAGCAGCCCGCCGACTAGGACTCACACCACAAGAATGCTGGTACGTAGGCGACGACCTGCGCGATATCCAAGCCGGCCACGCCGCTGGCATGTTGACCGTCGCCGCCACCTGGGGATATGGCGGCGCAATTGATTTCAGTACGTGGGGAGCGGATTTTTTGGCTGATACGCCGTTGCAGGTATTGGAATACCTGCAAAACCCAAAACCAAGCAATCAGATATAATAGAAAATCATCCGGGGGCGACTTGGCTTCGACAGGGGTTGCAAAGCGGACTAGGGCATACCGAGGGCTGGTCACCTCGTAAATACATCCAGAAAAAATTAAACGCAAACGATTCCGTTTACGCTAAAGCTGCTTAAACCCAGCTTTCTCTACACTACCTCTTCCCTGGGGTAGGCTGGCAACAGCAGTAGAGTCATTCACAGGGAATCGCTTTAAGTTGGGTCACTTAACTTAAATCTAAACAATAGGTGACTCGCCTTACCACAGCGTGTGCGTCCGCGTTGGTCGGGTTAAATTAAATGGCAGCACTAAGTATGTAGAACTATCTGTAGAGTACTTTTGGACGCGGGTTCAATTCCCGCCGCCTCCACCAAAACACCAAGGCCAACCTTTATCGGTTGGCCTTATTTTTTGCCAAATTAGATGCAAACAAGTGTCGATCCTGATTGGGAAATATCACTTACGCAAAGTCCTGCCATAGCCCGTATCTGTGGGGTTCATTCATCGGCCTCCTTCTTCTCGTTAAGCAACGTGCCACACGCCGTGCGTTCACGGGCCAGCTCCACAGCGCGGTGCAGCTGCGCCTGTAATACTTCCATGTCCGGGATATGTGCCAGATATTCTGCGACGCGAATGTTGGACGCCTCCATATCCATCAGTTTCACCTGTTCAGCATCCTTGGTTGCGCACAAAATCAGGCCGATCGGGGGCTCCTCGCCGGCGGCGCGGTCATGTTGCGCTAGCCAGCGCAAATACAGTTCCATCTGACCCTTGTGCGCGGGTTGGAATTTCTCCAACTTCAGTTCTACCGCCACTAGCCGCTTGAGGTAACGGTGATAAAACAGCAAATCAAGGTAGAAATCGTCAGCGCCTACGCTAATGCGTTTCTGCCTCGCCACGAAGGTAAAACCCACGCCCAGCTCCAGCAAGAAGCGCTCCATTTCGCGCAGGATGGCATCTTCCAAATCACGCTCGCTGTAATCCTGCGGCAAACCCAGAAAGTCCAACATGTAGGGATCACGGAACACCAAATCAGGTGTCATCTGTCCACCATCGCGCAGGTGGCTGATTTCTGCTTTCACCACCGACTCAGGTTGCTTGGATATCGCTGTGCGCAAGTACAACTGGCTAGCGATGCGCTCACGCAGGGTGCGCACACTCCAGTGCTCCACACGACACAGCTCGGCGTAGTACTCGCGCTCTAGTGGCTGTTTGAGCGGCAGAATTTCGATAAAGTGGCTCCAGCTCAATTGTTGTGCCAGCGTCGCGACAATGACCTCGTCCGAGAACGCCTCGGCGAATTGAATCATGCGCGCCAGATTCCTCGCACTGAAGCCTTGCCCGTAGTCCTGCACCAATTTTGTCGACAGTGTCGGCAAAATTTGCTCACCGTATTCAGCACGTCCATTTTTCAGGACCTCCTTGTGAAGGCGCTGGCCCACGTGCCAGTACAACATGGTCAGTGTAGCGTTGGCGGTCTGCGCGACATGCTGACGGGCCGATTCGATCAAGCCACGCAGGTCGATCAGCAATGCGTTGGAAGTCAAAGCAGGTTCAGTTTTCTTCGCCATCGTTATCCTCTTCTTCAGACAATTTGATCAGCTTGTTGTGGTTTTTTGAGCTACTCGAACTTGGTAGATCAGACATTATGAGCCACTGTTTGTGGCTGAGCAAACACTCGAAGTGAGCAAAAAGACTAATCAAGACCAGTACGTTACGATCTGTGCCAGCGGACGAATCAAGCAGTTTCTTTTTCGATTTGGTAGGGAAGGAAACCGCTCCGATTCAGATAGTGGAAAGTGTAATCAAATCAGCGGCCGTGACGCCTCGCGGAATGCCTGATAAAATGCGCGCCGTCATTGGGGAGTAGCCGCTCTTCGACCCCGAAGAGGCTTACGTCAACATACTTGACCATCAGGTCATGGCGTAAGCGGTTCCCGAGCTTGGCAAGACCTTTGACCACAATGCCTCCGTACATGGCCGGGGAAGCGTCGTGGTCAATCGTATATAGACCGGCCTGGGAATTTTTATGGAATCACTCTTCGTCTCAACTGGGGTCGTCGCACTTGCTGAAATTGGCGACAAAACTCAACTCCTCGCCTTCATCCTTGCTGCACGGTTCAAAAAGCCAGTGCCAATCATTCTGGGCATCTTGGCGGCGACCATCATCAATCACGGCCTAGCAGGTGCCTTGGGTGCCTGGATAACATCTGCGGTCAGCCCTGAAATCTTGCGCTGGGTGCTGGGTCTCTCTTTTCTTGGTATGGCCATCTGGACAATGATCCCTGACAAGATTGAGGAAGAGGAAACACAGATCGCCAAGAGATTTGGCGTCTTCGGTGCAACGCTGATCACTTTCTTCCTCGCTGAAATGGGCGACAAGACGCAGATCGCCACAGTCGCGATGGCGGCTCACTATGCAGCACCGCTGATGGTGGTCATTGGCACCACGCTGGGAATGTTGATTGCTGACGTGCCTGCTGTCTTTGTCGGAGGTAGGCTCGCGTCAAAAATCCCGATGAAGCTGGTGCATTCGGTTGCAGCTGGAATTTTCGCGTTGCTAGGTACAGCTACGTTGCTAGGTGCTGGGTCAGGTTTCGGGTTCTAGTGTTTTCTTTAGTGATAGGATTTCAATAAGTAGAGCATTGTTTGCGTAGTATTGGCATGTACTAGCTCGGGTCTGAGCTAGTACAATTTAGTGTGTACAGAACATAATGCAAAATCAACCAATTCCTTGCGAATTTCAATGCTTTTGATTCATTGGTTAATCTAGCTATCCGAATAACCAAAGCGCTTATAGTCCAGCATGGCTTGTTCTATTGAAAGCTCGGGGTCGGTCAGTGCAGCACTTCATCCTAAAATATTCGAATATGTATCGACTCACGTCACTGAAGTTTTGTGTCCGTTTGCATAAGCCTTTTCCTTAAAAAAATAGCAAATCGCGATGATATGCGTGTTGCTAATGTCATTTCTGTCGTCAGGCAATCCAAGTCGATTATTTTAAAACTGTGTCACCATCCTGACACTCACCCCTACGCTAGGTGGGGCATCAGCATCGTGATTGGGTTGGCGGCGATAAATACTGGCTGCGGTGAATGTGGAGGATTTTCCTACATAGGCAGAATACGATAATTCCATGTTCATTTCTGTGCCAGTTTGGCTTAAATTGACGCGTGAGATTTGTCCATCAGCGCCCACACTGTTGTAAACCCCCATCGAGCCGGAAAGAATTTTCACTGGCATCGCGAGTACAACCCCTACTTTGTCACCAACTTGCAAAAAATTCCTGGCTGACAAGCCCAACGACCATGTGAATAATTTTGCGCTTGAGACATCTTTTATTGCGGGAACAGCAGGAGTACCTGAAATAACATGCCTGTTATTACTCAAACTCACATCATTGTCGATTGATTTGGTATAAGCCAACGATGCTTGTCCAAAAAATGATACCCAGGATGATGGTGCATATGATGCGGCAAAAGAAAAAAATCTTGCACTTGGATTAAGATTTAGAAGAGACGGATTAGAAGAGCAACAACCGACAACGGCACCATATTCCCGCACGGCACCTAGCGTTGCGGCAAGCACAATATGTTCATTATTCATTTTCTTTTCCAGCTCAACGGCAGCTATTTTTCGCTCTGTATTAAACTCTGACAATTTGACATACGGCGCAGAAAATGAAGATAACTGATTTGACATGACCGCCTCTTCATTGCTCACACCCGCACTAACTTTGAGATCATCAAATTCTTTTGTCAGTTGGACATGCGTTCTATCTCTTCTTATCAAACTCAATTGAGATGTATTAAAAAGATTAGAAAAATTGGAGTAATCACTGCCCACAGACACCCAAGGAACTGGCGTGGCTCTGGATATGCTTGCGGATAAATGGGTAGATTTAAATTGTGCCGTCTTTTTTTCTATTAAATAATCCTGAAAGCTCAAATTCGGTTGAAAAGTCACACTATCGTCGTGATGTAATTTGATATTTGACACATATGCTTTTGTGGAAGAGAGATCCGATACACTTAATACATCATTCGAAAAACGATCATTCCCCGCTTTTGCAAGACTAACAAAAGATAAATTCCACAATATGAAAATGAGAGAAGCCGTTGCTACCCTCATGTTGTTCACTTTTATAAGATTTATAAGATGCATGCGTGTCATGATCACAACCCATTATTTAGTGCCGATTACTCAATGACTTCACGACCGAATAATTATTAAATTATTAATCTAATAATTTAATACTAGAACATCTTTTTTATATTTCAATCACATTGTTGAAATAAATCGTTGTTTCTTATTTTTCGCAATAAACATGATGTTCATAAAAAATGATGCGCAATTAGCAATCAACAACTAGCATTTCATGACAACTCAATCAAAAAATAAACACCAAACCATTGCCATCATTGGTGGTGGTCCTGCCGGACTGATGGCCGCCGAGATACTGTCCCAAAATGGGAAAAATGATCCAATCCAGATTGACCTATTCGACGCCATGCCATCTGTCGGACGTAAGTTTTTACTGGCTGGAAAAGGTGGCATGAATATTACCCATGCCGAGACGATGGAGACTTTTTTGACACGTTACGGCACACGCCAAACACAGATTGCACCATTGCTGAATGCGTTTGGGCCAGAGGATTTGCGCGCTTGGGTGCATGGCTTGGGCATCCACACCTTTGTCGGCAGTTCGGGCCGCGTCTTTCCAACTGACATGAAAGCAGCACCACTGCTGCGCGCCTGGCTGCATCGTTTAAAAACCAACGGCGTGCGCTTCCATATGCGGCAACGTTGGTTGGGATGGGGTAACGAGAGCGACGATGGCAAGACCTTACGTTTTGCTCATACCGATGGTGAACAACTCGTCAAAGCCGATGCCGTCGTACTTGCACTAGGTGGTGGCAGCTGGGCCAGATTGGGTTCAGATGGAGCTTGGGTACCGCTTTTGACCGCACGCAAAATTGACGTTGCACCACTACAAGCAGCCAACTGCGGATTCGACACACAATGGAGCGAGCACTTCAGCAGCCGCTACGCCGGCCATCCTTTGAGTCCGGTTACGGTCACCGTACCTGATAGTCATAGTAAAAAAGGACAATTCGTCATCACTGAAAACGGTGTGGAAGGTAGTTTGATTTACGCCCTTTCCAGCCACATCCGTGATCGTATTTCTGCCCACGGCCATGCCACTGTCTTACTGGATTTAGCGCCAGATTGGACGTTAGAACGCCTCAGCCAAGAAATCGCCCGGCCACGTGGCGCGCGCTCTATGGCGAGTCATTTGCAAAGCCGGGTCAATATCACCGGAGTAAAAGCTGGTTTATTACGTGAGTTGGTAAGCAAGGAGGATTTTGCTGTGCCAACTATTTTAGCTACTCGGATCAAAGCGTTAGAACTCAACCTCACCGCACCGCGTCCCATTGACGAGGCCATCAGCAGCGCAGGTGGTGTGCGTTTTGAAGCACTTAATCAAGACTTGATGCTGCAAACGATGCCCGGAGTATTTTGTGCGGGTGAAATGCTCGATTGGGAAGCGCCAACAGGTGGGTATTTGTTGAGTGCGTGTTTTGCTAGCGGACGAGTTGCAGGGTTAGGAGTGTTGAATTGGTTGCGAGAACGAGGCTAATACCCTCAATCCACCACCACCTCAACCTGCAACGGCCCGGTACCACTAAATTTATCCAGCAATAAGTAAATCACTGGCGTAATAAACAAAGTAATCACCTGCGATACTAACAATCCACCAACAATTGCCAAGCCTAAAGGCTGACGCAATTCAGCCCCGGCGCCCCAACCCAAGGCAATTGGTAAAGCGCCCATCAAGGCAGCAAGCGTGGTCATCATAATCGGGCGAAAACGCAACAAACATGCCGTGCGGATTGCTTCAAACGGCAACATTCCCTGCATGCGCTGCGCATCCAGAGCGAAGTCAATCATCATGATGGCGTTTTTCTTGACGATCCCGATCAACATTAAAATGCCGATGGTGGCAATCAATGTCAATTCAAAACCCGCCAGTTTCAAGGCGAGTAATGCTCCAATCGCTGCCGATGGCAAACCAGCCAAAATAGTAATGGGATGAATATAACTTTCATACAACACGCCCAACAAGATATAAATCACCACAATCGCCAAACACAACAAAGCAATCTGACTCGCTTGCGATGATTGGAAAACCGCTGCGTCGCCTGAATACGAAGTGATCACGCTAGCCGGAAAACGCAAAGATGCTTTCAATTGCTCAATCTTGGCGCTGGCATCGCCCAATGGGACATCAGGTGCCAGGTTGAACGAAATCGTCACCGCCTGTAATTGCCCTTGATGATTGATGGCAATCGCGCCCGCCGTCCGTTTAACCGTGGCAAAGCTGAGCAAAGGCAACAACGCACCAGTCTTACTACGCACAAACACCTTGTGCAAATCGCTTTCATCCTGCTGCCCAGAATCGGCATCTTGCAAAATCACCTGATAGCTATTACTGCTAGTGAAAATGGTAGAAACCTGACGATCGCCATACGCGCTATACAACGCAGTGCGGATATCCTGTATGTTCACCCCAGCGTCATTGGCACGATCACGATCAATCTCTACCACTGCCTGCAAACCTTTGAGCTGCGTATCGCTGGTGACATCACGGAAAATCGGCTCGGCACGCATTTTTTCCTGCAATTTTTCCGACCAGTTATTCAACTCATCAGCCCGCACGCTTTGCAATACGTATTGATAACGGCTTTTACTGGATTTACCCCCCAAACGTAAATTTTGGATCGGAGTAAGGTATACCGACATGCCTGGTATCGCATTGACTTTGCGGCGTAATTGCTCCAATACCGTATCCATACCCTGACGTTGATCACGCGGTTTCAGGCCGATAAATAAGGCACCATTATTACCTTCACGCACTCGAGACACGACAGTTTCGACACTCGGATCCTTCGCCAAAATATCAGCCGCAGCGGTAACCAGTTTCACCATGGTTGGATAAGACGCATCCTGCGGCCCTTCGATCGTGGCACTGATTTGGCCAATGTCTTCGCTTGGAAAGAAACCTTTAGGAATGCTCACAAATAAATAGGCAGTCATCGCAAAAGTCGCCAACGCCACCACAAATACGATTTTGTTGTGTTTCAAACACCAGTCAAGACTATGTTCATAGCCCTTCCATACCACATTCAACCCGCGCTCAAAAACACGGCTGATCCATAAGTCACGTTTTGGCGCATGCTCACTCTCTAGCCCATCATGACGCAAATAACGACTACACAGCATCGGCACCAAAGTCAACGACACCACGGCAGAAACCAGCACCGATAGAGATACCACAGCAGCAAACTCATGGAACAGCAAACCAATCACGCCCGGCATGAAGAAAATGGGAATAAACACCGCCACCAAAGAAATCGAAATCGAAATAATGGTAAAGCCCACTTCACGCGAGCCCTTCAAAGCAGCTGCCAATGGTTCCATCCCATCCTCAACATGGCGCACGATATTTTCCAGCACCACAATCGCATCATCCACCACCAATCCCACCGCAATCGTAATACCAAGCAGGGAAATATTATCCAGGCTGTAACCAAAGGCATACATCAAGCCAAAGCAGCCGATGAGTGAAATCGGCAACGACAAAACTGGAATCGCCGTAGCGGAAAAACGTTTTAAAAATAAGAAAATCACCATCACTACCAAGGCAATCGTCAGCAACAAGGTAAATTTCACATCCTTAATCGCATCGCGGATAGAGATGGATCGATCATTAAAAATCGTCAACGCAATCGACTCCGGCATTTGCGCTTTAAATTGCGGCAAGGTCGCTTTCACCGCATCCACCACTGCAACCGTATTCGCATTCGGCTGACGCTGCACGGCCAAAATGATGGACGGCTGCTTATTGGCCCAACTGGCGTTTTTCACCGATTCCACACTGTCCTCAACGGTAGCGACTTCTTTCAAACGCATGCTTCTGCCATCACGACTGGTGATAATCAACTCGGCAAACGCTGCTGCATTGGCTAACTGACGATTCGCATCCAAGGTCAAACTTTGACGTGGCCCATCCAATACACCCACCGGACTATTGGCATTGGCAGCGCGAATCGCCAATGCCAGTTCATCCATGCTCATATTGCGCGCAGCCAGCTGCTCTGGTTTGGCTTTGATGCGCACGGCATAACGACGTTGGCCGAAGACAGAAACCTGCGCCACGCCATCAATCGTCGATAAAGAGGGAGAAATCAAATTCTCGGCGTAATCATTCAAACTGGACAAAGAAATGGAAGGCGACGTCAACGCCAGCAACAACACCGGCGCATCGGCGGGATTAACTTTGCGATAAGCAGGCAACGCCGTCATTTCCGCCGGCAAACTACGCTGTGCCCGCAACAAAGCGGCTTGTACGTCGACTGCGGCAGCATCAATGTCACGGTCAGCATTAAATTCCAGCGTAATCGAGGTGTTGCCCTGCGTATTGCTAGAACTGATGGTCGATATGCCGGCAATGGTTGAAAACTGCTTCTCCAGCGGCGTCGCCACCGACGAGGCCATAATTTCCGGACTCGCCCCCGGCAACACACCCGTCACGTTGATGATAGGTGTATTAAAACTGGGCAAAGCCGCGATCGGCAGCTTGGTGTAAGCAACAATCCCGACCACCACAATAGCGATCGACAACAACACCGTCATGACGGGGCGACGGATACAAAGTTCTGAGATGTTCATCTGGAATTTTCCATTAAACCTGATTAATTAAATCTGGGGAAACGATGGTAATACGGGGACACTCAAAACCGTCGTCCCTGAGTGCTTTAGTCGGAGATCCAGTGGCTTTAGCAGTCAGCAAAAGAACACTGGATTCCCGCCTAAATCCGCGGGAGCGACGGGGGTGAAATTGAGGTCATCATAGATAAGAGGTTAACTATCTAAGCAAATAAAAACTAAGCGCTTTTTGGGGCTGCATTTTTATTACCAGCACCCGTTTGCGAACTAGACATTTCCTTGATCTTGTTACCCGGACGCAAGTTTTGCCCGCCTTCCAACACCACACGATCACCGGCATTCAAACCCGTCACGGCAGCTTGTCCGTTTTCAATCGCCAGCAAGTTGATTTTTTGTATTTTCACAGTTTGATCCGCTTGTACCAAATAAACAAACTGCTCTGTTGGCCCAGTCACGATGGCTTGTGCAGGAACCACAATCGCATCTTTTAACGTACGGGAAATCAAATGCAAATTCGCAAACACGCCCGGCCACAAGAGGCGACGCGGATTAGCAAATTCGGCTTTCATCTTGATCGTTCCAGTTTGCGCATCAGAACTATTGTCGATAAAAACCAACTTCCCTTTCAAAGGCGCCGATTCCGGCATACCTGGCAAACTAGCAAATACAGGCGCATCCCCTTTCGGATAAGTCGCAATAATGGCGCTTAATTCACGCTCAGGCACAGCAAAACTGATGGTAATTGGATCCAATTGCGCAATGCTCAACATCGGCAAACCGGCCGGTTGCGCCAAACTGCCCTCATGCACATTGATAGCCCCCACTTTGCCGCTGATGCTGGCATGGATTTTGTTATAACCCAAAACAACATTACCCGAAGAAATCGCCGCCTGATCCGCACGGACAATGCTTTGTAAAGACGCCACCCGACTACGCAAAGTATCAATCATGGCGGGCGAAATGAAATTCTTTTTCAGCAATTCCAAATTTCGCTGCAACACGCCTTCAGCTTCCTGCAAATCCGACTTATCCTTAGCCAGCTGCGCCTGCGCTTTTTCCAGATTAAACGTGTCGTTACGCCCATCCAACGTCAACAACAACTGTCCAGCCTTCACCTCCTGCCCTTCTTTGACATGAATCGCCCGCACCACATTCTGAATCTGCGGCCGCACATCCACCGTCTTAATCGGCGTCACATAACCATTGGCATACAGCGTGATCGGTATGGATTTCTTTTCTGCCAGCGTCGTTTTAACGATTTGCACAGGCGTCTTCGCTGGCGACGCGACTGATTTTTCTTTGTTGTGTGAATTTTGAGAGTAGTAATAACTACCGCCCAGCAAGGCAATTCCAGCAATAAAAATGAGGGTTTTACTCGAACGATTCAGGCGCGTCATGGTTATTTAGAAATTGATGTGTTGATGTGCCAAATTGGCAAAAGCGGCCATGATACCGTGGCTGTAAAAGGCATGAGGGGTATATTTGAGCAGCAAGCAACACACTCCGTACAAAGCAAATCCCTTAGTTGTTTTGCTTTAACCACGCCGCCAATTGTTCTGGGCGCAAGTTGTCATATATTTCAAATGGCTGATGTATCCACGGATTGTTATCGAGATAATCGACATAAAAATCCGGACGAATGGGGGAACACGCCTTATACCAAATCACGGCAGATTTGAGTTCAGTGACGGCGGGGAAATTTTTAGATACGTGGCGAAGCACTTGCTGCATGGTCACGCCAGAATCAACCAAATCATCCAGCACCAAGACTCTACCGCCAAGCGTGCCTTGGCTGATGGTGATGTTATCGCCTATTTCCAATTCCCCACGCTGGGTACCGAGTTGCTCACGATAGGAACTACTGGCAAGAATGGCCAAAGGAAGATTAAAGATACGAGAAAAAACGTCGCCTAGCCGTAAACCACCACGTGCCAGGCACAATACTTGATCAAATTGCCAATCAGATTCATGGACTTGCAATGCCAGCTGCTCAATTGCGCGGTGGTAAGCATCCCAAGTCACCCATAAATCATCATTGGCAGATTCGCTAGATTGATTAGAAGGTTGATTCGGAACAAGCATTGCCACCACCCGCTCTGTCTAATAAATTAATTAATTTTATTTACTCAAACGGATGACGCAAGACGATAGTTTCTTCACGGTCTGGTCCGGTTGAAATCATATCGATGGGCACGCCCACCAACTCCTCAATACGCTTGATATAAGCACGCGCATTGGCAGGCAAGGCTTGCAGGGATTTCACGCCGACAGTGCTATCAGTCCAACCTGGCATTTCTTCATAAATTGGTTCACAGCGTGCTGCATCTTCTGCACCAACTGGGAAGATATCAACAACCTTGCCATCCAATTGATAACCCGTACATATTTTGAGTGAAGTCAAACCATCTAACACATCCAGTTTAGTCAAGCACATACCAGATACGCCATTAATTTGCACCGAACGCTTCAACAACGCTGCATCAAACCAGCCACAACGACGCGCCCGGCCTGTGACGGTACCAAATTCATGGCCTTTGCTGGACAAATGGTGACCAACACCTTGTTCGGTTTCCAATTCAGAAGGAAATGGCCCTGAACCAACGCGTGTTGTATAGGCTTTGGTAATCCCCAAAATGTAATGCAACATGTTAGGGCCCACACCAGCACCAGCAGCCGCATTGCCGGCCACACAATTACTGGAAGTCACAAATGGATACGTACCATGATCAACATCCAACAAACTACCCTGCGCACCTTCAAATAACAACTTGGCACCAGCTTTGTATGCTGCGTGTAAAGCGCTGGATACATCAGTCACC
Organism: Oxalobacteraceae bacterium; assembly: GCA_021151485.1. Classification (GTDB taxonomy): domain Bacteria; phylum Pseudomonadota; class Gammaproteobacteria; order Burkholderiales; family Burkholderiaceae_D; genus JAGKXB01. The sequence goes on from JAGKXB010000017.1 coordinate 20,309, forward strand.
ATAGGTTTGAGACGTGGTACCAGGCTCAATGCATCATCCAATGTTCTTTGATAATCAACCGGACTAGCTTTCAAATATTGCGTCAATACAAAATTATGGTAATCCAGGTTTGCACGCAATTTCTCAGCAAAACGTTTCTCGTTGAGCAAATCTGCCACGCGTATCGCACGACGGGCAATTTTGTCTTCATACGTTGGGCCGATACCTTTGCAAGTAGTACCAATTTTTGATTCGCCTCGTGCGGCTTCTCGTGCGCAATCTAATGCAACGTGGTAAGGCAAAATCACTGGGCACGCTTCGGATATCTTGAGGCGAGAAGCGACTTCAATGCCATTGGCTTCCAATTTATCGATTTCACGCAACACATCTGGCACTGACAACACCACGCCATTGCCGATATAACAAGCAACGCCTGGACGCATAATGCCGGATGGAATCAACTGCAATGCAGTCTTTTTACCGCCAATCACCAGTGTATGACCAGCATTATGGCCACCTTGAAAACGCACAACGCCTTGCGCATGTTCGGTCAACCAATCAACGATTTTTCCTTTACCTTCATCGCCCCATTGGGTACCGATAACGACAACATTTTTGGCCATATTTTGTGATGACATGCTTTAACCTAACCTAACTTAACTGAATTTTTAATGTAGATTTTTACTTATTTTTTTACTTATTTTTTACTACTTATTACTTCGAATCTATCAAAACAAGGGCGCAATCACCCAATCCTGATTATTTAGCACCAATACACGATCGCAATCAAACTCATCCTGATCATTGTCATGACCAGGCAAACTTTGTATGACGACTTCACCAGCCTGGCGTAACTGGGAGATTTTGGTACGCAATTTCGCCTCCTTACCCCACGGTGCGCGAATAGCACGTTTACGCTCGGCAATAGGCAAAAGTCGAGCCAATTCACGTAAATCCATAGAAAAACCAGTCGCAGGACGCGCACGCCCAAATGCCTCACCAACATGATCGTAACGTCCGCCTCGTACTACAGCATTCGGCAATCCTTGCACGTACAAGGCAAACATCGCGCCACTTTCATACTGATAGCCACGCAAATCCGCCAAATCAATCGCGACCTTGATGTCCCCTGCCAAGTTTGCAAAATCAGCTAAACAAGTCAAGTCATCCAAAGCCAATGTGATTCCTGGCAAAGCTGGCAAGACGGAACGTGCCCGGTCAATTACTGTTACATCGCCATATAAACCAGGCAAAGCCAACAAGGCAGCACGTGTTTGCGCATCATAATCAGCAGTCATGACCTGCAAAGCAGGCACATCTTTCGCGCCCAATAAAACTGTCAACTCAGTCAGATCATTCTGGGCTTTGACATCAGTCTCCACAATCGCACGCAATACACCGACGTGCGACAAATCCAAACGCATTTCAGAAAAACCCGCAAGCTTCAAAGAAGCGCAGGCCAATTCCTGTATTTCAGCATCGGCTTCCAATCCAGCATGGCCATAAATTTCCGCACCAATTTGCAATGGTTCACGCGTTGCCAAACCAGAAGGCCGTGTATGCAACACACTACCGGCATAACAAAGCCGTGTCACGGAAGTACGATTGAGCAAATGTGCGTCGATACGCGCCACCTGCGTCGTCATATCCGCGCGCAAACCAAGAGTACGGCCGGACAATTGATCGATTAACTTAAACGTACGCAAGTCTGTATCCTTGCCTGCCCCGGCCAATAAAGACTCCAAATATTCCAACATAGGTGGCATGACCAATTCGTAGCCATAAAGACGGAAATGATCCAAGATGATGCGACGCAAATCCTCTATCTTGCGGGCTTCAGAAGGCAAAATATCGGCAATGCTTTCGGGAAGTAGCCAATTCGGCATGAAATTAAATAGTAAAAAATGAATAATAAAAATTAATGATGATGAGAAATATTTAAAACATCGACAATATTTAACGATGTAAAAAATAAATCATCATCACACTACTTTTTGGTACCAGCAGGCGCTTTAGAAGAGGCGGAAGGCGCAGATGCGCTAGCACCAGAATTTTTAAAGTACTTGAAAAATTCGCTACTAGGATCCAACACCATCACATCGTTATTGGTTTTAAAACTAGCACGATAGGCTTCCAAACTACGATAAAACTTATAAAACTCAGGATTCTTAGAAAAGGCATCGGCATAAATCTTCGCTGCTTTGGCATCCCCTTCACCACGAATTGTTTGAGCATCACGATACGCCTCTGCCAAAATCACTGTGCGCTGTTTGTCAGCATCAGCCCGAATTTTTTCAGATTCTGCAGAACCGGTTGAGCGCAACTCATTCGCCACGCGTGTCCGCTCTGCTTTCATTCTGTCGTAGACGGAGTTATTAATTTGCTCGACATAATCAACACGCTTTAAACGCACATCAATAATGCTGACGCCCATTTGCTTTGCCTCTTCTGCTACTTTTTTGCGAATGGCATCCATCACTTTACCGCGCTCACCAGAAATCACTTCACGCACCGTACGTTTAGTAATTTCCTCATTCAAGGCAGCTTTAATAATTTGCAACATGCGATCACGTGCACGACGCTCATCCCCACCAAAATTCACAAAATATACTTTGGGTTCAGCAATACGCCACTTAACAAACGCATCAACCAAAATATTCTTCTTTTCAGCGGTAATAAAACGATCTGAATCAGGCGTATCCAGCGTCAAAATACGTTTATCTAAATACAATACATTTTGAAAAGGACGCGGCAATTTAAAATGCAAACCTGGTGTGCTAATCACTTCTTTGACGCTACCAAAAGCAAACAAAATCGCGTATTGGCGTTGATCGACAACAAACAATGTTGAAGACAAAAACATCAAGCCTACCAATCCGGCTAGAAGAATAGAAAATAGTCGGTTCATTATCGTGCCTCCCGATCACGTGAATCACGGCTACGAACATCTTTTGGTCGTGGCACATCTGATGCCTGCAAAGCATCTTGTAAAGAATTAACAGCAACACCTGTATTCGGCTGCGTCAACATATTAGATTTCATATTGGAATTGTTTACTCCACTTGCCCCATCATTTGCTACGGATGACGTTGACGATGTCGACGTCGATGCCGCTGATTGAGATATCAATTTATCAAGGGGTAAATAAATCATATTGCTACCATTTTTTGCATCCACCATCACTTTTGTCGTGCTGGTAAAAATTTGCTGCATGGTTTCTAAATACATACGATCACGCATCACAGCGGGAGCTTTTTGATATTCGGCCAAGACTTGTTTGAAACGCGCCGCATCACCTTGTGCGTTGGCAATCACACTCGCGCGATAACCTTCTGATTCCTGCATGAGACGCGACGCAGCACCGCGTGCTTTGGGAATCACATCATTGGCATACGCCTGGCCTTCATTTTTCTGACGCTCTTTATCCTGCCCAGCTTTCACTGCATCATCAAAAGCAACTTGGACCTGCTCAGGCGGTTGCACGCCCTGCATCGTGACGTTGACAATTTGTACGCCAGATTGATAACGATTCAAAATTTGCTGCATGAGTTGCGCCACATCAAGCGCAACTTTTTCCCGCCCTTCATACAACACAAAATCCATCTTGCTCTTACCTACGATTTCGCGAATCGAAGTTTCCGCAACTTGCCGAATGGTTTCGTCCTGATCTCGATTATTGAAAATCCATTCTGACGCACTGTTTAATTTATATTGCACTGCAAACTGAATATCGATGATGTTTTCATCATCAGTCAACATCAACGATTCTTTGGCCTGCTTGTTTTTGACAGAAGAACGATAACCAATCTCTGCGGTACGCACCTGAGAAAAATTGACCACTTCATGATCTTGAATAGGATACGGCCAACGCCAGTTAAAACCAGCGGGCGCATCGTAACTATATTTACCAAACGTCATAACAACGCCTGTTTGGCCTTCTTGAATAATGAAAAAACCACTCGCCAACCACAAAAAAAGTACAACAATCGCAATTGCACCAACACCAAATCCGGCTTCTTTCATACCAGGGTTTGCGTTACTGTTGTTACCATTATTACCCGAATTATTATTACCATTTTTGCCACCCAGCAAACGCCCCCAACGCTGATTAAAATCACGCCAAAGTTGATCTAGATCTGGGGGACCATCGTTAGGCTTTTTGCCATTTCCTGTTGGCTGCTGATTTTTTTCATCTTGGGAACTACGTCCCCAACCAGGGTCGCCCAGCGACAACATCACACCAATTTTCTTCAATAATGGAGCAAACATTCTTTGTGATCCGACTAGGTAAGAACAACAATGATAAAAGTAACAAGAACCTCAGCAACGAGCTCAGCAAGAAACAGAGGGAATGTCAGCGATATGATCAACTCGTGCGAATTCAACAATAGCCTGCCGCAACAAATCTAAGCCAGCTCCGGTTCTCGCACTCAAAAAAACGCGGTGGATTTTACCACATTCATCACGCTCCAAAGAAGGCACAAGATCGGCTGCATCGATCTTATTCCACACCAATATTTGCGGAATATGATCAGCACCAATCTCTTTTAATACCAGATTAACTTGCTCGATTTGCTCCATCCGAACTGGACTATTTCCATCTACCACATGCAATAACAAATCGGCATGGTTGGTTTCTTCCAACGTGGTGCGGAAAGCCGCCACTAATTGATGGGGAAGTTCGCGCACAAAGCCAACCGTATCGGAGATCACAACACTGCCGACCTGATCTCCTAGATAAATGCGACGCGAAGTGGTATCCAGCGTGGCAAAAAGTTGATCTGCAACATACGCCCCTGTTTTAGCAAGTGCATTAAAAAGACTAGATTTACCGGCATTCGTATAGCCGACTAAGGAAATAGAGAAAGTGTGATTACGTGCTCTTGCGCGACGTTGGGTTTCGCGCTGACGATGCAACTTTTCTAATTGCCCACGTAAGGCTTTGACTCTGACACCCAACAAACGACGATCAGTTTCAAGTTGGGTTTCGCCCGGGCCACGTAAGCCTATCCCACCTTTTTGGCGTTCTAAATGGGTCCAACCTCGAATCAAACGAGTAGCGAGATGTTGCAACTGCGCCAATTCAACCTGCACTTTTCCTTCATGACTTTTGGCACGCTGCGCAAATATATCAAGGATTAAACTGGTTCGATCAATAACACGAATGGAAAAACGACGCTCAAGGTTACGCTGCTGAGCCGGTGACAACGCATGATTAAAAATCACCAAGTCCAGCTTATTTTCTTGCACAGAAGCAATAATCTCATCCGCTTTACCTGTTCCCACAAAATACGCTGGATCGGGACTAGAACGTTTACAACTAAGTACGACGACTGGCTCAGCACCTGCTGACTTACAGAGCAAAGAGAGTTCCTCCAAACTAGCAAGAAAATCTTCTTTGCCAAAATCGACACCAACCAGCGCTGCACGCATATGCTTTTGAAATTTTAAATTTTGGAATCTTGCGATTAATTACATTCACTTATTCTTGTTCTGTTTCGCTACCGAGACTCAACGTCACAGCCCGTCCAGGAACAACCGTGGAAATCGCGTGTTTATAAACCATTTGCGTCACGGTGTTACGTAAAAGAATGACGTACTGATCGAAAGATTCAATATGCCCTTGAAGTTTAATTCCATTGACGAGATAGATTGATACAGAGATATGTTCTTTACGCAAAGTATTGAGAAAAGGATCTTGCAACAATTGCCCTTTATTATTCATAGCAGCTCCGTTCTATTGTTATAGTGATATGTTTATTTATTATTATTTTTTTATTTGTTTTATATGTGCCGCATATTAGAGGTATTACATTTAAGTACAAGGTAATACGTTAGAAACTAAAGTATTGCTTCTAATTTATACACAACGCTTACCAATCTATAATCTATGGGCAATGCGAGAATTTTCAAACCCTGAAATGTATCTTTTTGTAATAGCGGGAATCTGTGTGCATCAACTTTGCATTAATTCTGCTTGGATCCCCTGGCAAAAGGATTCTTCCCTGTCCGCAACTCAATCCGCAAAGGTGTTCCCATCAAAGAAAACGTATCGCGAAAATGCTTTTCAAGATAACGTTTATACGTTTCCCCAATCGCATCCAAAGCATTGCCATGAATCACAATAATAGGTGGATTTTGCCCGCCTTGATGCGCATAACGTAACTTGGGTCTGATCGACCCCTTGCGACGGGGCTCTTGGCGTTCAACCGCTTCAATTAAAGCACGCGTCAATTTTGGTGTAGATAAATCAATCATAGCGGCCGCGTAAGCCGCATCAACCGATTTCATTAAGGGCGTAATACCAGATGCATTTAAAGCTGAGATAAAATGAAATTTTGCGAACGAAAGGAAATTTAACTTACGCTCCAAATCCATTTTGATTTCATCACGTCGGTCGGACTGCAAGCCGTCCCACTTATTCACACCCACAACCAAGGCTCTACCCGATTCGAGAATAAAACCAGCAATATGCGCATCCTGCTCAGAAATATCCTGCTGTGCATCCAATAATAAGATGACGACATTTGCTTCAGAAATCGACTGCAAAGTCTTCACTACAGAAAACTTTTCAATCGCCTCAAACACCTTACCGCGACGGCGAATACCGGCAGTGTCAATCAGCGTGTATTGTCTGCCGCCACGTTCAAATTCAATCTCAATCGAATCACGTGTTGTTCCAGGCATATCAAATGCAATAACCCGCTCTTCGCCTAACAAAGTGTTGACCAAAGTTGATTTGCCTACATTGGGGCGACCAACAATAGCAATTTTGATATTGCGTACATCCTGCTCCAATTCTGCTTCGTCGTCGCCATCGTCTACCCCATCTATCTCAGCATGACGTGCAAAAGCCAAATCCAATGCCTCATCCAACATATCGTGTACACCATCGCCATGCGCAGAAGAAATGGCAAGTGGATCACCCAAACCCAGCTCATAAAAATCTGCTGCTACGGAGGTATATTTCATGCCCTCTGATTTATTGACGACTAACACAACTGGCCGACCAGCTTTGCGTAGAAACTCGGTGATGGTTTTATCATGCGGCGTCAGACCTTGACGACCATCCACGATAAATACGATGACATCTGCCTCTGCCACAGCCTGCTTGGTTTGACGCGCCATTTGATGCACGATACCTTCCTTGGCGATGGGCTCGAATCCACCGGTATCAATAACCAAAAATGGCCGCTCACCCATGCGACCCTCACCATAATGACGATCGCGCGTCAATCCTGGCAAATCCGCCACCAACGCATCACGCGAACGCGTTAGACGGTTAAACAAAGTGGATTTGCCGACATTAGGTCGGCCTACAAGTGCAATAACGGGTTTCATTCAATACTTACTCGGATTACTCGGACGCTAATGCGACCACTGTCCCTGATTGGGTTTGGAAAATCAAATTCGCACCAGCAACCAATGGCGTACCAATCACTGGACTACCATCAATAGCGATGCGACCTATAAACGAACCATCTTCACGTGAGAGAAAATGGATAAATCCTTGGCCATCGCCAACGACAACTGCACGCCCAAACGAAATAGGCGCGGACAAATGACGATTTTGAAGCTTATCGTTAGACCAAGCACTTAAACCTGTATCACGCGCTAAGGCATGAACAGTGCCACGTTCATCAGCAGCAAATACAAAACGCTCGTCACCATCTAAACCAACATCGCTGGATAAATCTTTCGCCCAACGCAGGGCACCGTTGCTCACATCGAAGCAAGCCAAACGTCCTTGATATGTGATGGCACAAACAGAACGGCCTAACACGAGAGGCAATCCGGACACATCCGCAATACGCTCTAACTCGGTAGCACCACGTGGATTACTAACTGAAGCCTCCCAGCGAACGGCACCATTTGCTAGCGCCACAGCCAACAACTTCCCTGCCGGCAATGCAACAATCACATTGGAACCAGCAATCACCAATCCTGGTGCGCTACGCAAGCTAAGAGATGGTGTAGCGCGTTGCACCGACCAACGACGAGCACCTGAAGAAACATCAAAAGCGGTGATACGATTATCTACACTACGCACAATCACCAATCCACCTCCTACAACAGGAGCAGATAAAACCTCGCTAGAGGCTTGTTTTTTCCAACGCAATTTGCCAGCATCATCAAAAACTAAGACACTGCCTTTTTCACCAGCAACTGCGACGACATTGCCATCACTACCGACACCGGCCGTCAATGCTGTGTCCGCATTAATACGCCACAACAACTGTCCATTTTTGGCATTTAAACGTGCAATCGAACCATCTGCAGCAGCTACGAAAAGACTATCCTCAACGAGCACTGGGGAAAAAGAATAATTCCCCGCTTTACCTATCGTAGTAGACCAGACCGAACGTAACGCCAAATTTGGCTTAAAGTCAATCAAAGGAGCTGGTGTATTGCGTACCGTTGTAGAACTTGCAAAAGGATTGAGCGAAGAACATCCTGTACCAGCCAAGCCAGCCAAAAGAATCAAGCCGCTCAATAAGCTTAATCGGGCCATCGATCCAAAATCAACCGACTTTGCAAAAATCCGCATATTTTTCCTTTATTGATTGCTTTGATTGTCTTATTTAGTTTGCGCGCTCTTTTCAACAACTGTAACGACTTCACCACCCAGTGCATCCAATTTCAATTGAATCAACTGGTGACCAGGATTTTTTTGATCCATTCTTTGCAATGCAGCTTGGTACGCCAAACGCGCTTCTGCTGTTTTATTTTGCGCCAACAAAATATCACCGCGACGATCTTCAACCGCACCAGCAAATTGAACTGGATAATTTTTTGGATCACCTAACAATTTTAAACCAGCGTCATAGGCTTTTTCATCCAACAAAACACCGGCCAAACGTATCTTTGCTACCGCTTTATATTCGTCATCTAAACCAAAATCAATCACCCATTGCAACTGGGTTTTTGCCAGTTTTAAGTCATGGGCATCAAATGCCGCTTTTGCCGCAGTTAAAGCACTCATTTGGGCATACGTTGTTTTACCAAATTTACTCTGCATATCTGCCACCGCACGTTGTATTTTGGCTTGATCTTTTAGCATCACTGCCCTTTGCAATTCCTCATAAAGCTGTGAAGCTTGGATCGATTGCGTACGCTGATAATAATTCCAAGCTGTCCACCCACTATAAGCGGCCAAAACGGCGATTAACAACCAGGTTAAAAGATTACCAAATCGATTCCACCACGCTTTAAGCGCATCTATTTGCTCTTGTTCTTCGAGATCGTATGCCATAGTTAAATTGAGAAATTGAAATGAGGATTGTCGTTAAATGAAAAATTAAATATTGATTAATGATGCGTATGATCGTGACCATGGCTGTGGCTGTGATCGTGGCTATGCTCATCGCCCGCCACAATTTGATCCACAACATACTCAACCAAACTGTCAAATGGCACGCTAGTTTGATTATTTTGACTCTCATCAGCACGACCGGCCCGCATCGCTTTTACAACCACCTTACTTTGGGCGATTTCATCCTCACCAATAATAAGAGCAAACGCAGCGCCACTGGCGTCAGCCCGCTTCATCTGTGATTTAAAACTACCGCTGCCATTTGAGGTGGCGCAATGTAACACAACATCCAAGCCCGCATCACGCAATCTTTCTGCCAATACCGATGATTGCAGTTGTGCTTCCTCGCCCTGATGTACCAAGTACACATCGCATTGATTCGGTGCGTAAGGTTCACCCGACACTTTCATCAACTCAATCAAACGTTCCACACCCATGGCAAAACCACAGGCAGGCGTTGGTTTGCCACCAAATATTTCGATTAATGGATCATAGCGGCCACCGCCACACACGGTCCCTTGCGATCCTAACTGGTCACTGACCCATTCAAATACCGTGCGATTGTAATAATCCATACCACGGACCAAACGTGGATTGATGGTGAAAGGAATATTGTTATGGCGCAGGATTTTTTGCACGCCCTCAAAATGCGCACGTGATTCCTCACCTAAATACGATAACAACTGCGGCGCGGCATTCACTATTTCTTGCATAGCAGGATTTTTGGTATCTAAAATCCGCAGTGGATTGGTATACAAACGTCGTTGCGCATCGGCATCCAACACGTCCTTATGCGATTCAAAATACGCAATCAAATCAGCACGATGTTGTTGGCGTTCTTCAGCATTACCAATCGAGTTTAATTCCAAGCGAATTTTGTCTAAACCCAGGTCATCCCACAAGCGCTGACATAGCATGATCAGTTCCGCATCAATGTCCGGTCCGCTAAAACCCACGGCTTCTGCACCAATTTGATGAAATTGGCGATAACGACCACGTTGCGGTTTTTCATGCCGGAACATGGGGCCGATGTACCAAAGGCGCTTAGGACTGTCATACGTTAAGTTGTGCTCCAACACCGCACGCACCACGCCGGCTGTGCCTTCTGGACGTAAGGTTAAATGATCGCCATTCATAGCATCGACGAAGGAATACATTTCCTTTTCAACAATATCGCTCACTGTCCCTAAACCACGCGCAAACAACGCGGTTGCTTCAACGATAGGGGTACGAATTTGCTGAAAACCATAGCTTTTTAAAATGGATTGCACGGTATTTTCGAGCAATTCCCATAACGCTGCATCGGCAGGCAAAAGGTCGTTCATGCCCTTAACGCTAACTATCTTTTCATTTTTTTCGCTTTTCTTATTTTCTGACATGCTGTCATCCACTTTTTTACTTTTTTACTTTTTTAATTCGATTAATGATTTATCAATGCTCAAGAGCGATTGATCTAGCGTAACGTGTTTTCACATAATCCAACACAATAGCCTGAAATTCTTCTGCGATGCGATCACCACGCAAGGTGACTTTCTTTTCGCCATCGACAAACACGGGCGCAGCTGGTGATTCGCCTGTACCGGGCAAACTGATGCCAATATTGGCGTGTTTGGATTCGCCAGGGCCATTGACAATGCACCCCATGACGGCCACATTCATCGCTTCGACGCCTGGATATTGCTTCTTCCACACTTGCATTTGATCACGTAAATAGGTTTGTATTTTGTCAGCTAATTCTTGGAATACCGTTGAAGTCGTGCGACCACAACCTGGGCAGGCAATCACCATAGGCGCAAATTTTCTCAAGCCCATGGTTTGCAAAATTTCTTGCGCAACAATGACTTCTTTTGCTCTATCTCCACCAGGTTCTGGCGTTAATGACACACGGATGGTGTCGCCAATTCCTTCTTGCAATAAAACGGACAAAGCCGCAGTTGAAGCCACAATACCCTTGCTGCCCATCCCTGCTTCCGTCAATCCAAGATGCAAAGGATAGTCGCAACGACGCGCCAGCTCACGATAAACAGCGATCAAATCCTGCACACCAGACACCTTACACGACAAAATAATTTTGTCAGCCGCCAAACCTAATTCCTCAGCCCGCGTGGCATTTTCAATCGCAGAAGTCACTAGCGCTTCATACATCACCGCTTGCGCAGTCCATGGCGCGGAGCGCTGCGCATTTTGGTCCATCAAACGTGCCAACAAAGTCTGATCGAGACTGCCCCAATTCACGCCAATTCGCACTGGCTTATCGTAGGTACACGCGGCTTCTATCATCTGGGCGAACTGCGTATCACGCTTTGCACCCTGACCGACATTTCCCGGATTAATACGATATTTGGACAAAGCTTTGGCACAATCAGGATAATCTTTTAGCAACGTGTGACCGTTATAGTGAAAATCTCCTACCAAAGGTACATCGACGCCCATTTTTTGAAGCTGCTCATAAATTGCTGGTACTGCACTCGCCGCTTCCGGACTATTGACGGTAATACGCACCATTTCAGAACCAGCACGCGCCAACTCTTTAATTTGAATCGCAGTTCCAATCACATCCGCCGTATCGGTATTGGTCATGGATTGCACCAGAACCGGCGCGCCGCCACCAATCACAACTACGCGCGCACCATTGCGCACTGATACAGAACGAGCCTGACGTCGTGCCAAAGGACCGGAACAAATAGGGGAAAAATTGGAGGAGTTTGATGACGACATAAACGATGACTAAACAATTACTTCAAATTATTTTAAATTTATGCGCGCTATTTTGCTGTTGCTAGCACGCTTCATTTCCAATGGCACGCCACGCAAACTTGCTTCTACACCGGTTGGATTACCGATCACCATAAACATGGGTTCATCGATATTGAAAGTCTCGCTGGTTCCTGCTTTAAATAGACGAGAAACTAGAGTGCCGCCTCTATTCATTTTTCTAATTTCTATCCATGAGTCTTCATGTACCTTCAGGACTAAAAGATTTTGCGAAGAAATTTCTACCGTTTTTTCTACCGTTGTTTCCAAAGATCTTTTTTGGGAATTTTCGGTATTTTCGGTATTAACAACAGGTTGATTTAACGAAACCAAACCATCGGCAGCTGCCAATTGCAGGGATTCACCCACGCTCACCACATCGGCTGCTGGCGAGGAGGACGAGAGTGAAGATGAAGATGAAGATGAAGCCAAGACAGATGTAAAACTCGTGACTTTAGCAGCGGCAGTTCCAAAGGTTTGTGCCACACCACCCACTCCTCGCTGCACAAAAAAAATGACCGCCAATACAAAAACAAGTGAACTCATCACCCAACGCAAAGAGGTATGGCGACGATTAATAAACAAAGAGGGCAAACGACGCAAATCAAGCAATGGCGTCGACAAGGTACGAGAAGATGCTATTGGCATCACTGATTCAGGAGATTCGGGTGCCATCATAGCAATCAAAGAATCCGCATTAACCTTAAGAATTTTTGCATAGGCACGAATAAAACCACGCACAATTGTCGGACCTGGCAACAAGGCATAATTATCTGATTCAAGCGCCACAATCTGACGTGGCGTCAGTTTTAACAAATTCGCAATTTCTTCTACTGATTTACCCTGAGCACGCCGATAAGCAGCAAGCTGAGCACCAGGCATTGCATTGTTTTTTTGTTGCGCCCCCAATGTAGATGGACTGACCGGCGTTGCCCCACCATGCTCACTTTCACTCATCAAATGCCCCGCGTTGAAAAGCTGCATATTCAGATGAATTCGGATAACGACGGAATAATTGGGTCACCAAGCTAGCTTCCGCAGCTTGATCGCCCAATTTACGTTCAATTCTGATCGCCAACCATAATACGTCAGCGGACAAAATATCCATTTTGATTACGCGATCAACATAAAAACGGGCACGGGTGTAATCGCTCGCATCGTAATATATTTTTGCCAAATTGATATTAGTAACAGAATTAGCAGAATCATATTGAAATGCTTGCAAAAAATAACGCTCTGCCGCAGGGCGGTTTTTCAACTTCAAACTGCACATACCTGCATTATTTAAAGCTTTGGTTGGTGATGAATAGCTAGGATTTTTGATTGCCGACTCAAACTGAGCAATCGACAATACCTCTTGCCCTGTCTGGCATAAAAACCAACCGTAATTATTCATCAACTCTGGATTGCCAGGCGCCAACTTTAAGGCGAGTGAAAAGTTTTCCTGCGCCAGTTTCATCTCTCCCATGCCCATATTAATCAAGGCTTTGACACCATAAGCATCCGCAAAATCAGGTCTGGCCTGCAATGCCTGTTTAATTTCATCCAAAGCAAATTGCATCTGACCTTGTTCGTAATAACTCACTGCTAATTGCAAACGAATGCTGGCGCGCTTTTGCAAATCGGTTTGATCAGCACTGGCTGAGAATTCATGATTCTGTTCAGAAGTTTTCAATGGCGTGGACTCACACCCTAACAACATGAAGATTGCCGCCATAAAAATAAAAGCAACGCATCCCCTTATCTGCATTTGCATTTTGCTTATTTTTCTCATTTAACAATCTCCACGATGCGGCCAAAATTGCTACCGAATTTCTTTTGATATTCGGCCATCTTCTCCATCCGTGCCTGTACTTGAGTGCGATCCTGCACTTCACCAGCTAATTGACCACACGCGGCATCAATATCATCTCCACGCGTCTTACGCACTGTGGTAACAATACCAGCATTGCTCAAAATACGGGCAAACGCTTTGATGCGCTCATCATGCGAGCGCTTTAAACCTGATTCAGGAAATGGATTAAATGGAATGAGATTGAACTTGCATGACACTGATTGCGCCGAATCACGCGGATTTTTGACCAACGCAATCAATTCCTGCGCATGCGCATCCGTGTCATTGACGCCATCCAACATGCAATATTCAAACGTAACGAAATCTCGCGGCGCATATTCAAGATAACGTTTGCACGCCGCCATCAACTCATGCAAGGGGTATTTTTTATTCAGCGGTACCAGGCTGTTACGCAATTCATCGTTAGATGCATGCAGCGAAACTGCCAACGCCACCGGGCATTCTTGCGACAATTTATCCATCATGGGAACAACACCACTAGTGGAAAGCGTCACGCGGCGGCGCGATAAGCCATAGGCGTTATCGTCCAACATCAATTTCAAAGCCGTCACAGTAGGCTCAAAATTTAACAAAGGTTCGCCCATGCCCATCATCACGACGTTAGTGATTTGGCGTTCGCCTTTGGGACCGGGTTCAATACTTTTGCTTTTACGCAATTCAAATTCAGCCATCCAAAGTTGGCCGATGATTTCAGAAACCGAGAGATTACGATTAAATCCCTGTTTACCAGTCGAACAGAATCGACAATTGACCGCACAGCCAGCCTGAGTGGAGATACAGAGCGTGCCACGATTTTCTTCTGGGATAAAAACCGTTTCAACCGCATTCCCCTGGCCGACGTCTAACAACCATTTTCTGGTTCCGTCACGCGCGGTGTGATCTTTTAACACGGCCGGAGACGCAATCATGGCACGTGTTGAGAGTTTGTCGCGCAGTGATTTCGCCAAATCCGTCATGGCATCGAAATCACTGGCGCCAAATTGATGTATCCAACGCTGCAATTGTTTTGCACGAAACGGTTTCTCACCCAGCTCACCGCAATACGCGATGAGCTGAGCAGAATCAAGATCGAGCAAATTGGTCAGCGCTGTCATTGATACACTTCATTGATTAAAACTAAATTAACGTGAATAAACGTTCAAGGATGGGAAAAAATAAGCAATTTCAACCGCAGCAGTTTCAGCAGCATCAGAGCCATGCACCGCATTCGCATCGATAGAATCAGCAAAATCAGCGCGGATTGTGCCTTTGTCGGCTTTCTTAGGATCGGTTGCACCCATCAAATCACGGTGTTTAGCAATCGCGTTTTCGCCTTCCAACGCTTGCACAATGACTGGACCAGAAATCATGAATGTCACCAAATCATTGAAGAAAGGACGTTCACGATGCACCGCATAGAAACCTTCTGCTTCAGCACGTGACAAATGGATCATGCGAGCAGCAACGATCTTCAAGCCAGCACCTTCGAAACGGGAATAAATTTGACCGATTACATTTTTTGCCACTGCATCAGGTTTAATAATCGACAAGGTACGTTCAATTGCCATCTGTAAAACTCCAATAAAAAATTAATAAAAAGATTAATATAATCAACCTTGGATTTTAACATGAAACACCAAGCGCAATTACGCATCAAAATGCGCCAAAAAGGTAGCAACAATACAATTACATCAGGTCACAAAAAGACGACCATTCTGCATGAGTGTGATACGGACACCGTCTAACTTTTCAGTCATACTACGTTGACAAAAAAATTAACAACGAAAAAAGTACAATTGTGTCGAAATTTGAGGTTTTGAAATTTTAGATTTTTTGATAACGCCACAGGAGGCAACATGAGTCAAAACTTGCAGCAAAACTATGGTTACACGCCAGCAGAATCAGCAAATTTTGCAACAATACGTCATCGTGTATTACGCAATACTTACTACCTGCTCGCACTTTCCATGATCCCCACCATTTTGGGTGCATGGCTGGGTGTGCAAATGCAATTTAGCTTCTTCGCTGGCTCACCAATGATGGGCTTTATTGCCTTTATGGCAATTACATTTGGCTTTTTCTACGCAATTGAGAGAACTAAAAACTCCGGCATGGGTGTTGTCGTACTACTAGGTTTTACGTTTTTTATGGGCTTGATGCTGTCACGCTTAATCGGTCACACCCTGGGTTTTTCTAATGGTGCTTCATTAATTACTATGGCGTTTGGTGGCACAGCGACTGTTTTTGCAGTCATGGCAACCATTGCAACTGTTTCAAAACGTGATTTTTCAGGCTTGGGAAAATGGCTGTTTGCTGGCATGCTGGTGGTGCTAGTCGCAAGCGTAGCGAATATTTTCCTGCAACTGCCAGCACTCTACCTTGCATTATCCGTCATTGCTATTGCGATTTTTTCCGCTTACATATTGTTTGATGTGCAACAAATTGTGAATGGTGGCGAAACGAACTACATCTCCGCAACACTGCGTATTTATTTGGACGTTTACATGATTTTCAGCAATTTGCTAAGTCTGCTGGGAATTTTTGGTGGCAACCGGAATTAAATAAGAAACGGCATTATGATCTGAACCCCAAAAGTTGGACACCAACTTTTTGGGGTTTTTTCATGACAATGTCCATCTTCTTACTGCAATACATCTAACCCATCGTCGCGGCGACGCAGTATTACGGCAACGTCATTGGCGATGCGCGCAAGTTAGCGACCTTGGAATGTTTGTTGGGGGAAAGCTATCTCGGGACTTGGTTTTGGAAAAATCGTCCTACAAAAACTCCCGCAACCACCCTGCATTGATCTACATCAAAACCAAATCACCGCCTGACGCCAACATCACTGGGCAGCCAATTCAAGCCGTATAAAATACCACTCCCATTCCCCCAATTAATTGGAAACATATCCAATGCAAAAATCAGGCAGTCTCACACCCCATTCTTCTTTACTGACCAAGTTTATTTGGGCTGGCATCTTATTACTTCTCTTATTGGCCGGAGCACGATTGATGACCGCATCAGACAAAAATTCAAAACATTTCACCATTATTGAGTCTGGTGCATGGACAGAAGGTGATGTCGGCTCCACTGTAGGATGGTTGAGCAATGATGAAATTATCTTTAAAGGCTCTGAAAACATCACCTCTTCGCCAAGCACAGGTAAGCCATTTACGCACACTGTGTCAATTTGGAAGATAGGAACAGGTATCACGATATACAAAC
This sequence comes from Oxalobacteraceae bacterium, assembly GCA_021151485.1. Classification (GTDB taxonomy): domain Bacteria; phylum Pseudomonadota; class Gammaproteobacteria; order Burkholderiales; family Burkholderiaceae_D; genus JAGKXB01. The sequence continues at coordinate 37,417 of JAGKXB010000017.1, forward strand.
GCAATATCGGTAATTTTTGTTTTCAACATAAAAATCTTTCATACTCAACAGAAGCGCCGCCGCCAAAAAATTATGCAACTTTTTATGGCCCTTTCGGGAAAGAAGAACCTATCAACTCTCTAGTCATCAGTCAGCGTACTTGCCAATCACGTGCTGAATATCCGGACTTTAACCGCGACATTACTCCCTTGTTACCTGAACATGGTGTGCTGGATGGTGGGCTGCGAACAGGATCGATAACACAATCCCCTTCTGTTATTTTTTACAAAAAAGGCGATTCTGAGGGAATTACACTACCTTTTTCACAAAAAGAAATGGCAGACGTCAAATATTATCCTTACAAGCAGGCTTATCTCATCAACCTTTACCATCTTGATCCTAAAACAACGGTTCCAGGTGGCGATTGGCCGGCTGATTCGCCTCGGCCTTTATGGTGGCTAACACCAGATGGAAAAATCACGAAATTCAATATTGCCCCCCCTTGGAATCAAAGCACACGGTTTTACCCCACAGTCGCAGGGATTGTGGTAGCTGGGTACGATGAGCGATTAAAAAAACCTACTTGGCGTGATATTGGTTTGTTTTTAATTAAACCAGATGGCTCTGTAGAAAAAATCGTATCTGGCTACGCAAGAAATGTGACGATTTCGCCAGATGGCTGCGCGGCGGCTTTCTCCCACACCGAAACAATGCCCTGGACAGCGGATTCAGTCAGGTTAAAAGTCGTTCAATTCTGCAAATAAAAGGATCTCGTATGTTGACCATCGAACAAACAAAAATTATGGCGCAAGCGAGTTTGCGAGTTTATCCCGATGTGGGAGGTGCTCCTGATGGGTATGTGAGTATCTACACCCGACCCGACTCTAAAACAGGATTTTATGCAAGCGTATTTAAAAAAAATGATAGCAATGCTACTTTGGCTTTTTACGATACCGTAAAAACTTGCCGATTACTTTCGATCATTTCTCTTCCACTCTTTTTACAACAGGCAGTAGCTTAAACTGCTGACTTGTCTGAACTAATACAACTAATACAATTGAGAACAACGCAATATGCCACGCAAAACATTCAAAACCCTTCTCGTTTTAACCCTTCCTGTTGGGATCATCGTTTTACTGTTTTATCTGTATACCAATAGACAAGGTTGGCATACGCCAACAACATCTAACAATATGCCTAAGCAAAATCCAATTACCTTCCAGGTAAACGTAAACAATCCCGAATCACATCCCAAAGGAACAAGCCAAATGATGCGCGAAGAACGAAATAGCTATGCACAAAGCATGTTTGCAAAACACCCAGAACTTTTTCCAGAAGATCGGCGACAGTCAATTCTGGATGGCGTGGTGCTAATCGGCATGGCGCCGTTTGAAGCGAAATTAGCAGGCGGCGCTTTTGCCTACAAAGTCGTCGCTGATAAATCAAAGTGGCCCGAAAATACCGACCCACTCAAAATCATGTGGGCACAATCCATCCAGGCTGACAATAGTGAAATTTGGATGATGTTCAAAAACTCATCGCAGTTTGCGAATGGTTGCGACACCTCTTTTCGCGTCTATTTTGAACAAGGGCGTGCGGTAAAAATTGAAAAGTTAGGAGGAGAAGAATGTTGAAATTAAAAAATTTTCTTTATTGGCTAAAAATTTGCGTTCTAAGTCCGCTTTTGTTTGGAATCTTCACAAGCGCCAATGCAAGTGACGCAAGCAAACCACCCGTTCCAATTCCTTTTCAACCATCAAAAGTTGGGGAGGTTTACACATTTCAAGTGAATGTTGTGGAGCAATTGACTTATGCCGTTCTGGTTTATTTCTATCTGACCTTGCCAAATAAATGGTCTCATTTTTTTGATAATGAATCTCCAGAAGATGAAAAGCGGTTAGCTGCAATGCTCGGTGGCACAAGAAAAGCTGAGTCAGGCGAGTGGGTGGAGCCAGGGGTTCCCGCAAAATTTCGGGTTCAAATCATGCAAAGCAGGAACCAAAAAATCGTTCTGGATGAACTAGTAGAGCAGCCAAAAACAGGTTCATCCTACATGGGTAGGTATGCCACATTAACAACCAAAAACCTACCGCCAGACCTATACACCATTCGGGTTGAATATGTGGCGGGCGCCCCAGAGCTAGCGCCTTTACATGCCAAAATTTTATTTGCAAGAGCACATCACGGAAAATAAGGAACAATCATGCTAACCGTAACTATCAATATTGCTGGAAGAGGGACGGGACTTAATGATGCGGGTAATGGCCAACCTGGAACATCCAGTGTCGGGCATATGTGGTATCAGCTTAACGATGGAAAGGGTAACAGTTCCAGTTATGGTTTTGCACCTGATGAAGCCCATCACGGCAATCCATTTGCACCGGGTGATGTTTATCACAATGACAGCTGGAATTATCAAAGTACTGAATATTCTAGAACCATCCAAATCACGCAAGAACAATACGATGCGATGAAGAAATTTGGTGATTACCCAGTTGAAAATGGATTTAGCAAACAATATAACGGTCTCACCAACAGCTGCGTAGATTTCACTTGGAAGGCATTAGAAAAAGGTGGATTGAGTCCAACCGGTTTCCAAGGTGATATTTGGCCAACCAACAATATCGACGATGTAAAAAAGATCGTCAATCCCACCATACCGTCTGGATCGACTGGTGGTGATCCGCTTCCTGGTTTGCCTTCTGGTGGTGGTACTAGCGGTGGCGCGGGTGGTCCAGGCGGTGGCCGCGGTGCAGCTGGCGGCATAGGGAATGCTGGCGGTAGTACAGGCGCTAGCGGAACGACCCTTCCCCGCCGTGATCCATTGGTTTTTGACCTGGACGGCGACGGTATCGAAACCACCAGCACACGCAATGGCACGGTCATTTTGTTCGACCATGATGGCGATGGAATCAAAACCGGTACCGGCTGGGTCAAGCCGGATGACGGCTGGTTGGTGCTGGATCGCAATGGCAACGGCACCATCGATTCAGGCCGTGAACTCTTTGGGGTGGACACGCTCAAGAGCAACGGCCAATTGGCTACAGACGGCTTTGATGCACTCAAAGACCTGGACGAGAACCAAGACGGCAAGATTGATGCAGCAGACAGCGTTTTTGCCAACTTGCGTATCTGGCGCGACCTGAACCAGGACGGTATCAGTCAGGCCAACGAGTTGACTACCCTTGCTGACAACAGCATCACTGAAACTGGCGTCAACTCGACGGCAGTTCGCAACGATCTGGGCAATGGGAATATGCAAACGGCAGCCGGTACATTCACCCGATCCAACGGCACCACGGGTACCACTGGCGAAACCAACGGGGCCGCCGCCAACTTGGACTTGCTCGTTAATACTTTTTATCGGCAATTCACCGATCACATCGCGCTTACTGATCAGGCCAAGGCACTGCCTACGTTGCGTGGTTCGGGCCGAGTACGCGACCTGGACGAGGCGATCAGTCTCTCACCCGATCTGGGCGATTGGGTGCAAAGCTATACCCAACAAACCACACGCCAAGGGCAAATCAATATGCTCGATGGCTTCATCGAAAAGTGGGCCAACACCGCCGATTTGAAATCGCTCAAGGCGCAAGCCGATGCACTCTCCGACAATGGTGTCAGGCTGACTTATAACTTTGCAGGACTGGTCGAAGGCACAACTGACTACGATGATTTTGTTCGCAAGCTGGGTGTGGTCGAATGCTTCATGGGCTTCACCTATGGTGGTGCCAACGGACAAGCTTTATTAACCCCATTGGACGCTGCTTCCGGCAATATCACCGTTTCGTTGGCTGCTGAACAGATCGCCAGCATTTCTTTGGCCTATGACAGGTTCAAGACCGATATCTACGAATCTCTTGTCGCTGAAACCAGATTGCAGTCGTATTCCAAGCTCTTATTAGAAGATAGCCAAGACGGGTCAAAATTTGCAGCGTTGGAAAATGCGTTCAAGCAAGCAATCACGCTCAATCCGCAACAAGGCATTACTGATCTCATAGAATTTATCAGCTCGGTTGGTGAAGCACGTTTGGCTCAAATTGGCTGGGGATCATTGGGATTTCTCACCACCCAACTCAACAACGTGCCAGACCTGAGCACATTCAGCTCAGAGTTAAGCAGCTGGACAGTGCACCTCGCCGGCGCCAGCGAACACACACTCACCGGCACCTCACGGTCGGATTTGCTGGTGGGGACAACAGATGCAGATCATCTCTATGGCAATGATGGTAACGACATACTCCAAGGTGGCAAGGGCAATGACATTTTGGATGGCGGATACGGCAACAATACCTATGTGTTTAATCGTGGTGACGGCCAAGATACGATCAATAGCTACGATCCGACGCCTGGTAAGTTGAATACGATCCAGCTGGGAGCTGGGATTAGCCAAAGTGATGTATCCATCACGCGCTCTGGCAATTTTAGTGGAATGGATTTGATTTTATCGATCAAAGATGGCAACGACACCCTCACCGTTGTTAACTTCTTTCAGCAAAATACTGGGAAAAGCTACCAGATTGAGCAAATCCAGTTTGCCGATGGCACCATTTGGGATAGTCAGACCGTATTTGCAAAGGCATTGATCGGCAATGATGCAGATAACAATATCACTGGTTATGACACGGATGATGTATTGATTGGCCACGCTGGTAATGACACGTTAGACGGCGGACACGGCAACAATACTTATATGTTTAGTCGTGGTGATGGGCAAGATACGATCAATAGCTACGATCCGACGCCTGGTAAGTTGAATACAATCCAGCTAGGTGCTGGGATTAGTCAAAGCGATGTATCGCTGACACGTTCGAATGACTTTTACAGAAAAGACTTGATTTTATCGATCAAGGATAGCAACGACACCATCACCGTTGTCAATTTCTTCAGCCTCAATGCTGGAAACAGCTATCGAATTGAAAAAATCCAATTTGCTGATGGTACGAACTGGGATAGCCAAACTATCTTTGCCCAAAGTTTGATCGGCAATGATGGCGACAACAGCATGATTGGTGGTGATGGCGATGACACGCTAGATGGTGGCAAGGGCAACGATACCTTGAATGGCGGATACGGCAACAATACTTACCTGTTCGGTCGTGGTGATGGCCAAGATATCATCAACAGTTACGACCCAACGCCTGGTAAGTTCAACACCATCCAGTTAAAAACTGGGGTCAATCAAAGCGATGTATCCGTCATGCGCTCTGGTAATGGTGGCGGAACAGATTTGATTTTATCGATCAATGGAACCAGCGATACCATCACCGTTGCTAATTTCTTCAGGGAAGAGAATGGCTATCGGATTGAACAAATCAAGTTTTCTGATGGTACCAGTTGGGACAACCAGGTAATACTTACTCAAATCTTGATAGGCAATGATGGGGACAATGTCATCAATGGCTATGAGGGCGATGACACGCTAGACGGTGGTAAGGGTAACGATACCTTGAATGGTGGATACGGCAACAATACCTATTTATTTGGCCGTGGTGATGGGCAAGATACGATTGATAGTTTTGACCCCACCCCTGGCAAGCTCAATACCATCCAACTAAAAGCCGGTATCAACCAAAGGGATGTATCCGTCATGCGTTCTGGTAATAGTAGTGGAATAAATTTGATCTTATCGATTAAAGATACCAACGATACCATCACGATTGCTGGTTTCTTCAGACCTGGGTTTGGAGATAGCTATAAAGTTGAACAAATCCAATTTGCCGATGGCACAAGCTGGAATAGCCAGGCCATTCTTGCTCAAAGTTTAATAGGCAACGATGCGAATAACACCATTATTGGATATGACACAGACGACGTGCTAGTTGGCAACGCGGGCAACGATGCGCTCTACGGTGAAAATGGTAATGACACATTAGATGGTGGCGAAGGTAACGATTTTTTGATGGGGGGATACGGTAACAATACCTATTTGTTCAATCGTGGTGGTGGGCAAGATACGATTTACAGCTATGATCCGACACCTGGCAAACTCAATACGATTCAACTTGACGCTGGCATCAGCCAGAGTGATGTATCGCTGATGCGTTCAACCGATGCGAGTGGAATTGATTTGATTTTATCGATCAAAAATAGCAACGATAAGATAACAATTAGCAGTTTTTTCAACCCTTGGGCTGGAAATGGTTACAAGGTTGAAACAATCAAATTTGCCGATGGCGCTACCTGGAACATCGATACCAAACTTCTTCTTGGTGATGGCCCTGTTCTAGCCAATGAGATTAGCGATCAAAACATCAAGAAAGGAACGCTTTTTCAATACGTCGTTCCCAATACTGTATTCACCGAGACAAACAGCAACAACGTACTGAGTTACAGTGCCACGCTAGCGAATGGCGATGCCTTACCAGGCTGGCTCAAATTTGATGCAATCAGCCGCACTTTTTCCGGCACACCAGCCAATGGCGATGTGGGTATCGTGAGCATCAAACTGACGGCCACCGATTTAGCAGGAGCAAGTGCGAGCGACGTTTTTGATTTGAATGTCACTAATACCGACACAACCAACCACGCGCCGGTTCTTGTTGCACCGCTGGTAGATCGCAGCGTCAAGCAAAATGCGAATTTCAACTACACCTTGCCAGCCAAGGCGTTTACTGATATCGACAAAAACGACAAATTAACTTACAGCGCCACCCTAGCCAATGGCGACTCTTTGCCCACTTGGCTGAAGTTTGATGCTGCTACGCGCAAACTCAGTGGTAAACCGGCCAATCAAGATGTTGGTGTGCTCAATATCAAACTCATTGCTACCGATAAAACGGGAGCAACAGCAAGCGATACTTTCAATTTGACAGTCATCAATGTCAACGATACGCCGACCGTCACTGCACCGATTACAGACCATAGGATTACCAAAAATACCGCGTTCACCTACACCCTACCCATCAATACTTTTAACGATGTGGATGTCGGCGACAAGCTCACCTACAGCGCCACACTCACCAACGGCAAAGCATTGCCCACTTGGCTCAAATTCAATCCCGCTACACTCACTTTCTCCGGC
>JAGKXB010000018.1 GCA_021151485.1 Oxalobacteraceae bacterium
AGTTAAAGTTAATAAAGTTAATAAAGTTAATAAAGTTAATAAAGTTAATAAAGTTAATAAAGTTAATAAAGTTAATAAAGTTAAGAAAAAAGAGTGAGCGAAGTCCTTACCGTGAGCAGCTCGCTCCGGATGGGTGTCGATGGATCGCGTATTGTTTTAAAAAATCAGGGGAGATTTATAGAAGCAGGCGATAACCCACGGCAGTTTCGGTGATCAGATAACGCGGTTGCGTGGGGTCGTCTTCCAGTTTTTGGCGCAAGTGGCCCATGTAGATACGCAGGTAATGCCCATTTTCGGTTTGTGACGGACCCCAAACTTGTTGCAGTAGCTGCCGATTGGTGAGCACGCGTCCGAGATTGCTGGCTAATACCGTCAGCAAACGATATTCCGTCGGCGTCAAATGCACCAGCTGATTCGCTTTGGTGACCAGACGTGCTTTCATATCCAACGTGACATCGCCAAATCGGATCAGGCTATCAGGTTGCACACTGGGTTGATGCAGGCGTCGCAGAGTGGAACGTACGCGTGCTAGCAGTTCTCCAACGCCAAATGGCTTGGTCAGATAATCGTCGGCACCCGCATCCAGTGCCTTGATTTTGTCTGCTTCATTGGCACGCGCTGACAACACGATGATGGGAATCATCGACCATTGACGCAAATCCAGAATGAAATCCACACCGTCGCCATCAGGTAAGCCGAGGTCGAGAATGATCAAGTTCGGTTTGCGCGTTCCGGCCTCAATCAAACCACGCTGCATATTGATGGCTTCAAAAACCTTCCAACCTTCTTCTTCCAGCGCCGCGCGTACAAAACGTCGGATTTGTGGTTCGTCTTCGACTAGTAACACAATAGGTGTGATGGGTGCGATGTGTGTACTCGTATTGTCATTCATGATATGGGATCCAAATCTGGCAAAGCGGGTGGTGTGCCGAGCGGAATGGTAAACAAAATGCAGGCACCACCTTCTGGTGAGTGGTCGGCACGAATGTTGCCATGATGTGCTTCAACAATCGCGCGGCAAATCGCCAGGCCCAGACCAACACCAGAAATAGCCGATTCACGCTCGCCTCGGGTAAATTTTTCAAACACAGCATCTTCCCAGCCAGTTGGCAATCCAGGGCCATTGTCGTATACCACGACTTCCAGAAACTGATGGCCTGCCTCGGCAGCAATGACGATGCGGGAGCCTGCTGGTGTGTATTTGGTCGCATTTTCTATCAGGTTGCATAACACACGTTCGATTAAGACGGCGTCAAAATTGACGAGTGGTAGCGTAGGCGACAAGCGCGTTTGTATTTGATGTTTAACCAGGCAGGCACGACTGGCGCGCAATGCGCTGCCGACGACTTCTTCAAACGATTGCCATTGCAGATTCAATTTGACGCCGCCGCTTTGCAGGCGTGCCATATCCAGCAGATTGGCGACCAGATTGCTCATACGTAACGATTCGTCGTGCAAAGCGGTGGCCATGTCTTGCTGGCTAGGCGTGAGTGGTGGTTTGGAGATGGACAAGGATTCCGACAATCCCACCAGTGAGGTCAATGGTGTACGCAAGTCATGGGATAGCGTTGCCAGCAAAGAATTGCGCAGTCGTTCGGATTCCATCTGCACCAATGCACCTTGCGCGACTTCAATGTAATGCACGCGTTCTAGCGCAATCGCGGCCAAGGCAGCGAAAGTATCGAGTTGCTGCCGTTGTTCTGGGATCAATATCCAGCGGCGATGTTCAGGTTCAATCGCTAGCACGCCACGGGTACGCATGGGAGCGACGAGCGGCAGATAAAAGAAAGGATTGGCCGGCAAAGTATCAGTGCCGATGCCAGCGGGTTCGACATGGTCGAATGCCCATTGTGCAATACCGATGTCGATATCATTATTAGGGGATTCTTGTTGTAGCTTACCTGCTGAATCTGGTAATAACAGCGTCACTTTGGCGCGAAAGGTACGTTGGATAAAAGTGCTAGTAATGTCGAAGATTTGTTCGGTTTGCAATGCGCTCGATAATTCCCGTGCGAATTGATACAAGGCGCGTGCTCGGCTTTCTCGATGTGAGGCAACGCGGGCTTGAAAGCGTAGGTTGGCAGTCAAATAGCCTGTGATCAATCCAACCGTCAGCATCACGCTAAAGGTGATCAGATATTGCCAATCACTGACGGCAAAGGCGAATCTTGGTGGTACGAAAAAGAAGTCAAATGCCGCCACGCCAACCACCGTGGCTAGTGCGGATGGCCCACGACCAAACCGTACGGCCACCAGTACCACGGTTAACAAAAACAGCATCACAATGTTTGCCAAATTTAAGTAAGACAACAGAGGCGTTGCGATTAATACTGTCAATAAACTGGCGCCTGCGGCAGCTAGATAATGCCATTTGCGTCGTTTGCGCTTGTCGTGAGTATCATCTAAAAGCAAGTCGTTTTTTGTCGCCTGTGTGTTCGCTATGTTCGCTAATCGTGATGAATGTTGCGTATTTGCATGGCCGATTTCAATCAAGTCGACATCCGGTGCGTATGCAGCAATTCGTCGTTGATGTGCAGTGCGCCAAGGCCAGGTTGGATTGGCGCGTCCTAGGATGATTTTTGAAAAATTATGACTACGCGCATAGTCGGCAATGGTGCGAGCAATATCGTTGCCGGATAAAACGGTGGTGGTGGCGCCTAAATCCTGTGCCAGTTTCAGAGTTTTTAATATACGTTCTCTTTGCGCTGAAGGTAGACGTTGCAATTGCGGCGTTTCGACATAAATCGCATGCCATTGGGTATTCAATTGACCAGCCAATTGCGCAGCGCTGCGAATCACGTGTTCAACGCCTGCGCGCGGGCCGATGCAGGCGAGCAGGGCAGAATCGGTTTTCCATACTGCATTGATCGATTGCTCACTTCGATAAGCTTGGACGTCGTCGCCGATCCGGTCGGCGGTGCGACGCAATGCTAGTTCACGCAAGGCAATCAAATTGCCCTTGCGGAAAAAATGGTGCGCTGCCCGTTCTGCTTGCAAAGTTTGGTAAACCTTGCCGGCTTTTAAACGTGCTAACAACTCCTCAACTGGCACATCAACCAACACTACTTCATCAGCGGCATCAAATACGGTATCTGGCAGAGTCTCAGCCACGCGAATACCGGTGATTCCACCCACTACATCGTTCAAACTTTCCAGATGTTGCACATTGACGGTGGTGAATACATCGATGCCAGCATCCAGCAATTCTTCCACGTCTTGCCAGCGTTTTGGATGGCGTGAACCTGGTGCATTGGAATGCGCCAACTCATCGATCAAAATCAACGCTGGATGGCGTGCAAGCGCGGTATCGATGTCAAATTCGTTCAGCGTCTTGTCACGATACGCATGTGTTTTAAGCGCTAGCACATCCAACCCTTGTAACAGCGCTGCTGTGTCACTGCGGCCATGGGTTTCAATCACACCAACCAATACCGCCTGCCCCTCTGCTTGCAGTTTGTGCGCGGCAGTCAGCATGGCGCAGGTTTTGCCGACGCCAGCCGAAGCGCCAAAATAAATCCGTAGCTTGCCGCGGTTAGCACGCTGCTCTTGCGCTTGGATTTGTCGCAGCAGGGTGTCTGGATCAGGGCGTTGGTGATGTGGATACATAGCTTGGTTTGGTGGTAATCGAATTAATGTATTACTTTAGTGACCGTCGTTCCCGCGGGTTTAGGCGGGAATCCAGCGTCTTTCGTTGTTTGCAGTTAAAAGCCACTGGATCCCCGACTAAAGCACTCGGGGACGACGGTTTTAAGTTTCTCCGTATTACTATCGTTCTCGTTGGTTTTAAGTTTTGCACGCATTCCCACGCAGGAGCGTGGGAACGAGTAGATAATTAACGGCGTTGATCCAAAGCAAGATTTAACGCCAACACATTGACGCGTGGCTCGCCTAAGAAATTTAAGTAAGGCAACTTTTTGTGCGCATCTATCATGTTACGGACTTTTTCAACGGGCAATTGTCGTTCATGTGCAATGCGTCCTGCTTGATAGTAAGCCGCAGCCAGGCTGATTTCTGGATCCAATCCACTGGCTGATGCTGTCACCAAATCGACAGGAATGGGTGCCGCATTGCTTGGGTCGACGGCTTTCAATGCAGCAATCCGGCTTTTTACCGCATCAATCAACGCTGGATTCAGTGGCCCTTGATTGGCACCACCTGATGCGGTGGCGTTGTTGGGCATGGGGCTGGTGGCGGATGGTCGGCCCCAGAAATACTTGGGTGAAGAAAATGCCTGGCCTATCAGCGTTGAGCCGATTGTCTGGCCGTTTCTTGAAACCAGACTGCCTTCAGCTTGGTTGGCAAAAGCGACCTGGCCGATGCCGGTGATGGCGTATGGATATAGCACGCCACAAATTAGGGTCAGGGCAACAAATAAAACGCATGCAGGGCGGAGAATGGATTTCATGCTGGTTCCTTAAATTAGGTTAAGAACGGTCAGTACCACATCAATCAACTTGATCCCGACAAACGGCAGCACTATTCCCCCCAAGCCATAAATCAAAACATTGCGTCGCAACAACAACGCAGCGCCGATGGCACGGTACTGCACGCCTTTGAGCGCTAAAGGAATCAAGAACACGATGATCAGCGCATTAAAAATCACTGCCGACATGATGGCCGATGATGGGCTGGTCAAATGCATGATGTCTAATGTTTTCAGTTGCGGATACGTTCCCACAAATGCGGCTGGAATGATAGCGAAATACTTGGCGATGTCATTGGCAATCGAAAACGTGGTTAATGAGCCACGTGTCATCAGCATTTGTTTGCCGATTTCGACGATTTCCAGCAATTTGGTGGGATTGGAATCGAGATCGACCATATTGCCGGCTTCTTTTGCAGCCTGGGTGCCGGAATTCATGGCGACCGCCACATCCGCTTGCGCCAGCGCTGGCGCATCGTTGGTGCCATCGCCCGTCATGGCGACCAATCGTCCATCTGATTGATAGCGACGAATGAGCTTCAACTTGTCTTCTGGCGTGGCTTCAGCCAGAAAATCATCCACGCCTGCTTCAGCGGCAATCGCTGCGGCAGTGAGTTTGTTGTCGCCAGTAATCATCACCGTCTTAATCCCCATGCGGCGCAGCTCCGCAAAGCGTTCTTTGATGCCACCTTTGACAATATCTTTCAACTCCACCACGCCCATCACGCGACCATCATCGACCACGACTAGCGGCGTGCTACCGCGTTTGGCTACTTCGTCTACCGTACGTGCGACTTCGGCCGGATAAGATTGGCCTAGGGATTCGGCATATTTTTTCAATGAATCCGCTGCGCCTTTACGAATCGCACGTTGGCCGATATCAATGCCACTCATGCGGGTTTGGGCAGTGAACTGGATGAAATTGGCATCCAGCGTTGCCATTTCACGAGCACGAATATTGAAGCGCTGCTTGGCCAGAACCACAATACTGCGTCCCTCCGGCGTTTCATCCGCCAGCGAGGCCAGTTGTGCTGCATCCGCCAGTTGTTCTTCGGTAATGCCAGGCGCTGGCATGAACGCTGAGGCTTGCCGATTGCCCAGCGTGATGGTGCCGGTTTTGTCGAGTAACAACACATCGACGTCACCAGCAGCCTCGACCGCACGACCGGAAGTGGCGATCACATTTGCTTGCATCATGCGACTCATACCAGCCACGCCGATGGCGGATAACAAGCCGCCGATGGTGGTGGGGATCAGGCAAACCAGCAAAGCAATCAACACCGTGATCGTAATCGGCGTACCTGCTTTGGCTGCCTCAACCGAATACAACGAAAAAGGGAGCAAGGTGACAGTGACGACCAAAAAGATGATGGTCAAGGCGACCAATAAAATGGTCAACGCAATTTCATTCGGTGTTTTTTGCCGCTTGGCACCTTCCACCATGGCAATCATGCGATCGATGAAGGCCTCGCCAGGATTGACGGATATTTTCACTACCAGCCAATCAGACAGCACACGCGTGCCGCCAGTCACCGCCGAAAAATCGCCACCCGATTCGCGTATCACAGGGGCTGATTCGCCAGTGATAGCGCTTTCATCCACCGACGCCACGCCTTCGATGACTTCGCCGTCAGCTGGAATCACATCGCCCGCTTCGACCAAGACCACCATGCCTTTACGTAAATCCTCTGTTTGGCATAACAACCAAGGTGCGTTGCGTTTGGGTGCGCTCAGTTTTTTGGCAAAAGTGCTTTGTTTTAAACTACGTAGGGAGGCAGCCTGTGCTTTGCTGCGGCCTTCCGCCAGACTTTCAGCAAAATTGGCAAACAGGACGGTAAACCATAACCAGATTGCGGTTGCCAGAATAAATCCTGATGGCGCTTCACCTTTTCCGGTGATGGATTGAATGTATAAAAGGCTGGTGATCATACTTCCCACATACACCACAAACATGACCGGACTACGCCATTGCACGCGTGGATGCAGTTTTTTAAAGGCGTCAATGATGGCTGGGCCGATCAATGTGGGATCGAGCAGCGTGAGGTTTTTTCGTGATGAATTTGTTGAGCCTGAGATTGACATTTCTTCTCCTAAATTATTTAAACAACTGCAAATGTTCAACAACCGGCCCCAGCGCCAGCGCTGGCACATAGTTCAATACGCCCACCAGCACCACAACACCGATCAGTAATCCAATAAACATCAAGCCATGCGTTGGCATCGTGCCAGCTGTGGCGTTGAGACGTTTTTTGGCTGCTAGAGAACCAGCGACAGCAAGAATGGGAACAATCATCGCAAAGCGACCAAACCACATCGCAATCGATAACAGGATGTTGTAAAAAGACGTGTTAGCAGACAAGCCAGCAAATGCGCTGCCGTTGTTATTGGCTGCCGAGCTGAAGGCATACAGGATTTCAGAAAAACCGTGTGCGCCAGGATTGGCAATGCCGGCTTTTCCTGGTTCCACCATCACCGCAATTGCCGTACCAGCTAACACTAAAATTGGTGTCACCAGAATGGCAATTGAGGCCATTTTTATTTCATATGCCTGGATTTTTTTGCCCAGATATTCTGGCGTGCGGCCTATCATCAAGCCAGCAATAAACACGGCCAGGATGGCAAAAATTAGCATGCCGTACAAACCGGAACCCACGCCACCAAATATCACCTCCCCAAATTGCATTAAGACTAATGGCACCATCCCACCCAGCGGCATAAAGGAATCATGCATCGCATTCACCGCACCGCATGATGCAGCAGTGGTGACGGCGGCAAACAAAGCGGATGCGCTAATGCCAAAGCGAGTTTCTTTGCCTTCCATATTGCCGCCGGATTGCAATGCGCTGGCAGTTTGATCAACGCCTAGTGCTTGCAAGGTCGGATGCGCTTGTTGTTCGGCGATCAGTACCACGGTGGTCATGACGACAAAGATCATCGTCATCGCAGCCAACACTGCCCAGCCCTGACGCATATCTCCCACCATGCGGCCAAAGGCAAAACACAATCCGGCAGGGATTAAAAATATAGAGAGCATTTGAAAGAAGTTGGTTAGCGGCGTCGGATTTTCATAAGGATGGGCTGAATTGGCGTTGAAAAAACCACCGCCGTTAGTGCCAAGCATTTTGATAGCTTCTTGTGAGGCAACCGGGCCCATGGCGAGCGTTTGTGTTCTGGCGATCAAGGTCTCTGTGACGGGATTGCCTTTTGCATCATTTTTGGTTTGCGTGTAGGTAACCGGATCTAGCAGCGTGACTTCCTTGTAAGAAGAGAAATTCTGAATCACACCCTGGCTCATTAAAAAAACAGCAAAAATAGTAGACAAAGGCAGCAACACATAAAGCGTTGAACGCGTGATATCGACCCAAAAATTACCGATGGATTGCGATGAACGCATACTAAAACCACGTATCAAAGCAAATACCACCGCCATCCCTGTCGCGGCGGAAAAGAAATTCTGCCCAGTCAGCGCCAGCATTTGCGTTAGATAACTCATGCTGGATTCACCGCTATAACCTTGCCAGTTGGTATTGCTGACAAAACTCACCGCCGTATTGAAAGCAGAATCCGGACTGATATTGCCAAATACCTGCGGATTGAGTGGCAACCAGACTTGCAGGCGTTGCACCGTATAAACAAATAAGGTGCCCAGCGTATTAAACACTAGCAGGGCAATGGCATAGGTTTTCCAACTCATGCCTGATGTATTGATATTGGTATTGGAAATACCAGCAATCCGGTAAAGAAAATTTTCTATCTTAGACAGCCATCCAAGACCGCGTATCGGTGCGGCATCGCCGACTTTTGCCAGATAAATTCCCATGGGATAAGCCAGCACCAGGAGCACAAGCAAAAATGTTGCAAACAGGAGAAAGGACTGCGTCGTCATGTCACCAATCCTCCGCTTTTAACAAGGCCACTGTTAGATACACCAACAGACCGAGCGCGATGATTGCACCGACTACATAAAATGGGTTCATTTCGATTCCCCCAGTTTTCCACATCCTAGGGTGAGGGCGTAGATCACCATGGCAAATGCCAGGATGGCACCGCTATACAACACATCCATCATTCATCTCCTTTTAAGCTTTGTTCAGCTTTGTTTTGACTGATTTTGATGAATGAAGAATAGCGAAAACGATGTAAAAATTTTGTAAAGACTTAGTTGCGCGGTGTAAATGAAATGTAAAAATTAATGGTGATTGACAATCCAATTAATTCTGTAATGAATCGCATTTACCTGATTGACCTTTTCTAAGCTAATATGAGCGCCATTACACGTTTTCCCATCTCATGCGGCTATGACAAATACCACTCATTTCGGTTATGAAACCGTTCCAGAAGATCAAAAAGTACACAAAGTAGCAAAAGTTTTTCATTCTGTTGCAGCGAAATATGACGTCATGAATGATTTGATGTCGATGGGTTTGCATCGTGCCTGGAAGGCTTTCACCATTGCCAAGGCTGCGGTGCGTCCTGGTTTTAAAGTACTGGATATTGCAGGTGGAACCGGTGACTTGGCAAAAGCGTTTGCCAAGCAAGCGGGGCCGACGGGGCAAGTCTGGTTGACGGATATTAATGAATCTATGTTGCGTGTGGGACGTGATCGCCTATTGAATAAAGGCCTATTGACCCCCACATTGCTGTGCGATGCGGAAAAGTTGCCATTTCCCGATGATTATTTCGATTGCGTGAGTTTGGCGTTTGGTTTGCGCAATATGACGCATAAAGAAGCCGCTTTGCAGGAAATTCAACGGGTATTAAAACCAGGTGGCAAGTTGTTGGTATTGGAATTTTCCAAGGTTTGGGAACCTTTGAAAAAACCTTATGATGTATATTCGTTTTCCGTGTTGCCGTTTTTAGGGCAGCGTATTGCGGGTGATGCGGATAGTTATCGTTATTTAGCAGAATCGATCCGCATGCATCCGGATCAAGAGACTTTGAAAAAGATGATGCAAGACGCGGGATTAGCCCGTGTTGATTATTTTAATTTGACGGCGGGTGTAGCCGCATTACATGTAGGAATTAAATTATGAAAAAGTCATTAGTCATCTTATTGCTTGCAGTGAGCACTATGTCCATGGTGATTTCTGAAGCGCAAGCTAAGCGTATGGGTGGTGGTGGTTCGATTGGACGGCAGTCACAGCAAATTAATCGTCCGATGCCAGCACAGTCGCAGAACAACGCCTATCAATCTGCCGCACAAAAACCTGCTGCGCCTGCCGCACCTGCGGCAGTACCACCCAAACCAGCTAGTCCATGGAAAGGCATTTTGGGTGGTGCGTTGCTTGGCTTGGGTGTCGGAGCATTGTTGTCGCACCTAGGCTTGGGTGGTGCTTTGGGTGGCATGCTGGGATCCATTTTGATGATCGCTTTGTTGGCGATGGCAGCCATGTTTGTTTACCGTATGTTTACGCGTAAGAGCGATACTTCTTCAGGGCAATCTGCTTATTCTGGTCTTGGGGTGGGTGCAGCGGCAGGTACAGGTGGGTATCCGCCAAATTATGGGTCAGCTTATGCATCGAATGATGTGAATAACTCAACCAATCATTCAACGACTAGCACGTCAAGCAGTTTGTTTGATACGAGAGCTATGTCATCTGGTTCCGCGGGTTCCACTACACCAGAAATTGGCTCTCGTATTAGTGTTGATGCCAATCAACCTACTATTTTGCAGGCAACACCGTTTGGTAGCGCTGCGGCACCATCAAACAATCGGGTTAAGTGGGGTGTGCCGGCAGATTTTGATGAGCCGACTTTCTTGCGCCATGCAAAAACTTACTTCATTCGTTTGCAAGCCGCGTGGGATAAAGCCGATGTTGTGGATATTCGTGAATTTACTACGACCGAAATGTATGCTGAGTTGAAGTTGCAATTGCAAGAGCGTGGTGCAACGCCGAATGTAACGGATGTCCTCTCCATTGATGCTGAGCTGCTGGGGATCGAAACCGTCGGTCATGAATATTTAGCCAGTGTGAAATTTAGCGGCATGATTAAAGAGTCCTCAACTGCGCCAGCAGAAAGTTTTGCTGAAATCTGGAATATGTCCAAACCAGTAAACGGTGGTAGTGGTTGGGTATTGGCTGGTATTCAACAACTTTCTTAAAATCTCTTAAGGTTCCGTAAATTTTGTAAGTTTATTTTGCATTGCTCAGAATAAATATAAAACCGCCCGTACAATGACGAGCGGTTTTTTTTTGGGGTGTATACGCTCCCTTTCAATATTAAAGATAACCATGTTTCCATCCGCTTTGTTAGCCGTGTTTACTCCAATTAATCATTTACTCACCAGTGAGGCCTGGGCTAGGGAAAAACTGAAGGCGCATGCCGGTAAGGTGGCTTGTATGGATGGTGGCGTAGTTTGCTTGCGTGCCAAAGTTACACCTGATGGTTTACTAGAATCTGATTATGCTGCTGATGTTGAGGGCAGTGTCGCTAATGTCACCATCAAGTTTGCCTGGTCTGATTTGCCATTGATGTTACAGAACCGTGAGCGGGCGTTTTCCTACGTCAAAATCGAAGGCGATGCGGATTTTGCTAATACGATTTCGCAAATCAGCAATTCTTTGCGCTGGGAAGCTGAGCACGATCTGGCGCGTTGGATTGGCGATATCGCCGCTGTGCGCGTGGTGTCGCATGCTAAAAGCGCCTGGCAAGCTGGTCGTGCTCAGCAACAAAAATTGACTGAAAATGTTGCGGAATATTTGCTGGAAGAAAATCCCATGTTGGTGCGATTGCAAGAAATGAGCGATGTCGCGAGTGAAATTACACGTACACGCGATGATGTGGAACGTTTGCTTAAGCGTATAGAAAAGTTAGAAAAGTTAGAGAAGTTGTAAATCGAGATTATCTATTAACCTCCGTCATTCCCGCGGGTTTAGGCGGGAATCCAGCGTCTTTCGTTGTGTACTGCTAAAAGCCACTGGATCCCCGACTAAAGCACTTGGGGACGACGGTTTTAAGTTTCTCCGTATTATTGTTGTTACCGCGGGAACGACGGAAGTTAATGGACAATCTCGGATAAAAGTTGAAGAAGTTATAAAAACTTAAAGGATGTCGTTAGATGTTGTTGAAATTTTTGCGTTTGCTGAAAATTGTGCGTATTGCGATTCATTATGGTTTAGATGAAATCGCAATTTCCAGTTTGCGGATTCCACGCATTGCCAAGTTCATTGCTGTCATTATTTTTTGGCGTGATATTTCCGCACCGCGTGGTGAGCGTTTACGGCGAGCGTTGGAAGATTTGGGGCCGATTTTTGTCAAATTTGGTCAAGTATTATCAACGCGGCGTGATTTGCTGCCGATGGATATTGCCAATGAATTAGCCAAGTTGCAGGATCGCGTTCCGTCGTTTGATACTAATGTGGCGATTGCGCAAATCACCAAATCGCTGGGTGCGCATCCTGATGCGTTGTTTTTAGATTTCGAGCGCACTCCTGTCGCTTCTGCTTCGATTGCCCAAGTACATTTTGCAACGCTTAAGAATGGCCGCCAAGTCGCAGTCAAGGTCTTGCGTCCTGGCATGAAAGACACAATCGATAAAGATTTGGCTCTGATGGATGTGGCCGCGACTTACGTAGAAAAGTTGTGGGCAGATGGCAAACGTCTCAAACCCAAAGAAGTGGTGGCGGAGTTTGATAAGTATTTGCACGACGAGCTGGATTTGATGCGCGAAGCTGCCAATGCTAGCCAATTGCGCCGTAATTTTGCTAATAGCGATTTGTTGTTGGTGCCAGAAATGATGTGGGATTATTGCGCCAGCAGTGTGATTGTGATGGAGCGGATGCAAGGTATTCCAGTTTCTAATACGCAAGCATTATTAGATGCAGGCGTTGATTTAAAAAAACTGGCTTCTGATGGCGTAGAAATATTTTTTACCCAAGTATTCCGAGATGGCTTCTTTCATGCTGACATGCATCCAGGCAATATTTTGGTTTCCACTGATCCGGCTACATTTGGACGTTACATCGCTTTGGATTTTGGCATTGTCGGAACGCTGACCGATTTTGATAAAAATTATTTGTCCCAAAACTTTTTGGCTTTCTTTCAACGTGATTACAAACGTGTGGCAGAAGCACATATTGAATCTGGCTGGGCACCAAAAGAAACCCGTGTCGATGAGTTGGAATCCGCAGTGCGTGCTTGTTGTGAACCGATTTTTGATCGCTCTTTGAAAGATATTTCTTTCGGCCAGGTTTTGTTGCGTTTGTTCCAAACTTCACGCCGTTTTAATGTGGAAGTGCAGCCGCAATTGGTGTTGTTGCAAAAAACCTTGCTGAATATTGAGGGTTTAGGACGTCAACTCGATCCAGATTTAGATTTGTGGAAAACTGCCAAACCTTATTTGGAAAATTGGATGGCAGAACAAGTCGGCTGGCGTGGTTTGATTGATCAATTAAAGGTGGAGGCGCCGCGTTTTAATCATATTTTTCCGCAATTGCCGCGTTTATTGCATCAAGCGTTAAACCGGGTCGAACCACCGCAACCAGTAGATTTGCGTTTCGTACAAGATTTGTTGGCGGAGCAAAAGCGCACCAATCGTTTGCTAAGCATTTTGATGTATTTTGGCGGCGGAATGCTCTTTGGAATTTTGCTGGCGCAAATTTTGATGTATTGAGCGATTGTATGAAGCACAAGGGTTCGATAGTTAAGTAGGGTGTAATAAGCGTAGCGCATTACACCTTGATAGAAGGCCACCATACGGCGCAATGCGCTTCGCTTATTGACGTCCTACAAGGTCTGCGGCAATTCGCCATCAGCGCCTCTGACCCAGTACAGGTGATTCAGTTTATAATTTCGGGTTGCTTTTAATCGCAATCATTCATTAATCATCAATCAATACAAGCGGAGTTTCTCATGCCGATTTACGCTTACCGTTGTGAAGCGTGTGGTTTTTCCAAGGATGTACTGCAAAAAGTATCCGACCCCGTGCTGACAGAATGTTCATCTTGCGGCCAATCAACCTTTAAGAAGCAAGTCACTGCGGCTGGTTTTCAGTTGAAGGGTTCTGGCTGGTATGTGACGGATTTTCGTGGTGGTGACAAGGGGAGTGCGCCTGCGACTGGTACTGCACCTGCTAGCAGTCCTGCACCGGCATCGCCTGCTAGTTCTACGACGGATAGCGCTGCGCCAGCCAAGCCAGCGGCGTAAAACGCTTCATTTCTTATTCCAACCTGCAAAAAATAAAGATAACAATGCGTAAATATTTCATTACGGGTTTATTAATTTTGGTGCCTTTGGTGATTACGCTATGGGTGTTGTATTTCTTTATTGGTACTTTGGATCAAACCCTGCTTTTGTTGCCACAACATTGGCGGCCTGAGTCCTTGATCGGTTTTTATATCCCTGGTCTGGGTGTCATTTTGACGTTGTTGATCATTTTCCTCACCGGATTATT
The DNA here is from genome assembly GCA_021151485.1 of Oxalobacteraceae bacterium. Lineage (GTDB taxonomy): Bacteria > Pseudomonadota > Gammaproteobacteria > Burkholderiales > Burkholderiaceae_D > JAGKXB01. Next base: position 13,818 of record JAGKXB010000018.1, read on the forward strand.
GACGCAAAATTTCATTGGCAATTATGTAGTGCGGGCGTGGGAATCGCTGTTGCAGCGCATTCCTATCGTTAATTCTTTGTATTCCAGCATCAAACAAATTTCCGATACCTTATTCTCTTCATCTGGCAATGCGTTTCGGCAAGCGGTCTTGATCCAGTATCCTCGGGAAGGAAGTTGGACGATAGGGTTTTTAACCGGCGTACCTGGTGGAGATGTGAAAAATCATTTGCCTGGAGAGTATGTCAGTTTGTACGTACCAACGACGCCAAATCCCACCTCCGGTTTCTTTTTGATGATGCCGCGGCAGGATGTGATTGAACTGGATATGAGCGTGGATGTCGCTTTGAAATACATTGTTTCCATGGGCGTGGTGACGCCGCCGGCTAATCAGATTCACAAATCTAAATCTTAAAAATATTAACAAATATCAACAAATATCAACGAACCTGGTAAAAAAATATGTCTATGCGAACTCATTATTGCGGCCTTACAACCGAAGCCCATTTGGGCATGACTGTCAGCTTGTGCGGCTGGGTACACCGTCGGCGCGACCATGGCGGCGTTATTTTCATCGATTTGCGTGACCGCGAAGGCTTGGTGCAAATTGTATGTAATCCAGAACAAGCGGAAGTTTTCAAGGCAGCGGAAGCGGTGCGCAATGAATTTTGCTTGAGGGTCACCGGCGTAGTCTCCAATCGCCTGGAAGGGACGATCAATCCAAACTTGGCTTCCGGCAAAATTGAAGTGGTTTGTAATCAATTGGAAGTGTTGAATGCTTCTGTTACGCCACCGTTCCAATTGGATGATGACAATTTGTCGGAAACCACGCGCCTGACGCATCGTGTGCTTGATTTGCGCCGTACGCAGATGCAAAACAATTTGCGTCTGCGCTACAAGGTCAGCATGGAAATACGCAAATTCTTGGATACCCAAGGTTTCATTGATATTGAAACACCGATGTTGACCAAATCCACACCGGAAGGTGCGCGGGATTATCTGGTGCCATCGCGTGTGAATGCAGGGCATTTCTTTGCTTTGCCACAATCGCCACAATTGTTTAAACAATTATTGATGGTGGCGAATTTTGATCGTTACTATCAAATCACCAAATGCTTCCGTGATGAAGATTTGCGTGCTGATCGCCAACCAGAGTTCACCCAGATTGATTGCGAAACTTCTTTTATGTCAGAACAGGAAATTCGTGATTTGTTCGAAGAAATGATTCGTTTGGTATTTAAAAATACTTTGCAAGTTGAGTTGCCAAATCCATTCCCAGTTATGGATTATGCTGTTGCGATGGGGTCGTATGGTTCAGACAAACCTGATATGCGCGTCAATTTGATTTTTACTGATTTGACGGCGGTGATGCAAGACGTGGATTTCAAAGTTTTTGCTGATGCAGCTAAATTGGAAAATGGCCGTGTGGTTGGTTTGCGCGTCCCTGGTGGTGCGGCGATGCCACGTTCTGAAATTGATGCGTATACCCAATTTGTCGCGATTTATGGTGCCAAAGGATTGGCTTATATTAAGGTTAATCAAAAATCAGCAGGTCGCGATGGCTTGCAATCACCTATCGTCAAAAACTTGCATGATGCGGCATTGGCGCAAATTCTTGAGCAAACCGGCGCACAAGATGGCGATTTGATTTTCTTTGGTGCGGATAAGGCCAAAGTTGTGAATGATGCGATTGGCGCTCTACGCGTCAAAATTGGTCATAGTGATTTCGGTAAAAAACAAGGTTTGTTTGACGACAGTTGGAAGCCATTGTGGGTGGTGGATTTCCCCATGTTTGAATTTGACGAAGATGGTCAGCGTTGGAATGCGACCCATCATCCATTTACTGCGCCTAAAGATGGTCATGAAGACATGCTGGAAACCGACCCAGGTAAATGCATCGCCAAAGCCTACGACATGGTGTTGAATGGTTGGGAATTGGGGGGGGGGTCGATCCGTATCCATCGTGCTGATGTGCAAAGCAAAGTATTCAGTGCGCTTAAAATTGGTAAAGAAGAAGCCCAAAGCAAGTTTGGTTTCTTGCTGGATGCTTTGCAATATGGTGCGCCACCACATGGTGGTTTAGCGTTTGGTTTGGATCGTTTGGTGACCATGATGACGGGTTCGGAATCGATACGCGACGTCATCGCTTTCCCCAAAACCCAGCGCGCGCAATGCTTGTTAACCCAAGCGCCATCTGCTGTAGACGAAAAGCAATTAAGAGAGTTGCACATCCGTCTGCGCAACGTAGAAGTACAAGGATGATTGGTAGGGCGTCAATAAGCGAAGCGCATTGCGCCGTATGGTGCCTTCGATAAAGGTGCAATGCGCTTCGCTTATTGCACCCTACTAATCGCCAGTCTACTTGGCCAAAAAATACTGAATGACTCAGCCATATAAAATCCCGCAATCCGTTCTCGTCGTCATTCATACGAGAGAGCTGGATGTCTTGCTAATCGAGCGAGCAGACCGGGCGGGATTTTGGCAGTCAGTGACCGGTTCCAAAGATACGCTGGATGAATTGCCCAGCGAAACTGCCAAGCGTGAGGTCGCCGAAGAGACTGGTATCCAAATTGATGGCGTCGCCATTACTTTGCGTGACTGGCATTACAGCAATACCTACGAAATCTATCCCACCTGGCGTCATCGTTACGCACCCGGCGTGACGCACAACATCGAACATGTCTTCAGCTTGCAGGTGCCATCTACCAACATTCCCATCAGATTGTCCCCACGTGAACACGTGCAGTTTGCTTGGTTGCCTTATCAGGAAGCGTCCAAGCGATGCTTTTCTGTTTCGAATGCGGAAGCGATTTTGCGTTTGCCTAATTTCGTCCAACGGTAAGTGCTAAACGATATTCCGTATTTAGCATTTAGCATGCGCAGACATACCGTCAATTTCACCGCTGAAAATACGATTGAACTGTTGCATTGTGGGTCGGAATTTTTCCCTGCCTTATTACGCCAGATTAATGCAGCATGTACAGAGATTTATCTGGAAACGTATATTTTTTCTGGTGATGAAACTGCTGATACCATCAAAGAGGGTTTAATTCGCGCAGCGGCGCGTGGTGTGATGGTCAATGTGATGATTGATTGGCATGGTACGGGGCGGTTGCAAGTGGGTGTGTTAAGCAAAGCGTTTCAGCAAGCGGGTGTGAATTGTCGTGCTTTTAATCCTTGGTTTCGCCGTGGGGTGGTGCGCTCACATAGAAAAATCTGCGTAGTGGATAAGAGCGTTGCTTTTGTTGGTGGCATTAACATCACGGATGATTGGCGTTGTGATTTTGACCCTGAATTGACTTTGCCTGCGCCGCGTTGGGATTTTTCGGTTCAGATAAGCGGGCCTTTGGTCGCCAATGTTCATCAAGAAGTCCGAGTGCAATGGGCAAGGTTAGGCAAATTAGATTTGCTCTCACGTTTCGATTTATACCGAAAAATGCACGCAAATCACGATATCGTAACTGGTGCGCCTGCTTTGGCAGGTTTGGTAGTACGTGACAATTTGCGTAATCGCACCACCATACAAAATGCTTATTTGCGTGCGATGCATCATGCGAAAAAAAGCATCTTGCTTGCTAATCCTTATTTCGCACCAAACTGGAAATTAAGAAGCGCGCTGTTGATGGCTGCGGCACGCGGTGTTGATGTCACGCTATTGATCGGTGTTGGACAATTTGGGCTACAGGACGCAGTGACACATGCGTTTTATCCCAGCTTGCTGAAAAGCGGCGTCAAGTTGGTGGAGTATCGCAAAACGCAATTGCATGCCAAAGTGGCGGTGGTGGATGATGAATGGGCAACAGTGGGGTCAAGCAACTATGACGGCTTGAGTTTGTTCATTAATCAGGAGGCCAATATTGTGATTCAGGATGCTGATTTTTCACAAACCTTACGTTTACGCATGCAACAAGGTATTGCCGACGGCGTGCGGGTGAGATTGGAGGATTACGCCAGGATTCCACGTTATAAACGAATGTGGTACGGCATGGTGTATGTTGTTTACCGTAGTGTGATGTGGGTGGTGACGTTGGGGAATTATGTGTAACGAAATATCCGTTACTGTTTGTTACGATTAAAGTTACCGTTTACTATCGTGAGTGATGTTATTTTCTAGTGCTATTTAGTATTGATATTGGATAAGGGAAAAATCATGCGTGAATACCGGGCGCCGTTACGCGATATGCAATTTGTACTTCATGAAGTGTTGCACGTTGAGAAAGAGCTACAACAACTCCCCAAACATGCAGAAACCGATGCCGATATCATCAATCAAGTACTGGAGGAGGGCGGTAAATTTGCTGCTTCAGTCATTGCGCCTTTGAATTATTCCGGCGATAGAGAGGGATGTCATTTCGATCCTGCTTCACACGCCGTCACCACGCCTCAGGGTTTTAAGGCTGCGTATCAACAATATATACAAGCTGGCTGGCCAGCTTTGTCCTGCGCGCAGGAATATGGCGGACAGGATTTGCCAGTTGTTGTGAATACCTTGTTTTATGAAATGCTGAATGCCGCCAATCAAGCATGGACTATGTATCCCGGCTTGTCGCATGGCGCGTATGAGTGTTTATTGGCGCATGGCACTGAGCAGCAAAAGAATCTGTATTTGCCGCAATTGGTTTCCGGTGCCTGGACGGGCACCATGTGTTTGACCGAAGCGCATTGTGGTACTGACCTTGGATTGTTGCGTACCAAAGCGATACCGCAAGCGGATGAATCGTACAAAATTACTGGTAGCAAGATTTTTATCTCCGCTGGTGAACACGATATGGCGGCCAATATTGTCCATTTGGTATTGGCGCGTCTGCCGGATGCGCCAGCAGGATCGAAGGGTATTTCCCTATTTTTGGTGCCTAAATTTTTACCTAATTCTTTATCAAATACTGATGCCAGTTTGGGTGAGCGTAATGCAATTAGCTGCGGTGCAATTGAAGAAAAAATGGGTATCCATGGCAATGCCACTTGCCAAATGCATCTAGATGGCGCGACTGGCTGGCTGATAGGCGAGCCACATAAAGGCTTGAATGCCATGTTTGTCTTCATGAATGCTGCGCGTTTGGGTGTCGGGATGCAGTCTTTAGGCTTGACCGAAGTCGCGTATCAAAATGCCTTGCACTACGCCAAAGAGCGCTTGCAAATGCGCAGCTTGAGCGGCGTCAAAGCGCCGGAGCAAGCGGCTGATCCCATCATTGTTCATCCAGACGTGCGGCGCATGTTATTGACCGCCAAAGCGTATGCCGAAGGCGGACGGGCGTTTGCGGCTTACCTGGCTTTGCAAATCGATAAAGAGTTGCATCACCCTGATGCCAAAGTGCGCCAAATAGCTGCGGATCAAGTGGCATTGTTGACGCCGATTGCCAAGGCTTTTATGACGGATAACGGTTGGCTGGCAACGTCGGATTGTATGCAAGTACTAGGTGGCCATGGCTATATTTGTGAATCCGGTATGGAACAATATGTGCGCGATGCCCGTATCAATATGATTTATGAAGGTACCAATGGGATTCAAGCGCTGGATTTGTTGGGGCGCAAGGTATTGCAGGATCAGGGTGCAAAATTACGTCAATTTGGTGCGCAGATTCAAGCATTTATTGAACAGCATGGCCTGGATGAGAGCATGGATGAATTCATCACGCCACTCGCTGATTTGGCGGTGAAGGTGAATAAGTTGACGATGGAAATCGCCATGAAAGCACAGCAAAATCCGGATGAGGTTGGGGCCGCCGCGACGGCGTATTTACGTGTGCTAGGACATTTGGTCTACGCTTATTTCTTTGCGCAAATGGCTAAGGTGGCGCTGGTTGAGCTGGAGAAGCAGGAACATGGTGATCCTTTTTACCGATCAAAACTTAGCACAGCCCGTTTTTATTTTGCCCGTTTGTTACCGGAAACAGCGACGTTGATACGTCAGGCGCGCTCTGGTGCGGCGAATTTGATGGCGTTGGATGTGGAGTTGTTTTAAAAAATAAAGGATAAACACATGCCCAATTTTATGGTCAAAAAAGTAGCAGTCCTAGGCGCTGGTGTGATGGGTGCGCAGATAGCGGCGCATTGCGTCAATGCGCGTGTACCGGTTGTCTTGTTTGACTTGCCCGCACCTGCTGATGCAAAACCCAAAAACGGCATCGTATTACGCGCCATAGACAACCTGAAAAAAATGAATCCCGCCCCGCTAGGCAATCCAGCGCATGCGGCTTGCATTACGGCGGCGAATTATGAGGATGATCTTGCCTTATTAACCGAATGCGACTTGATCATTGAAGCCGTGGCTGAGCGTATGGATATCAAGCATGCTTTGTATCAAAAAGTTGCCCCTTACATTGCCGAACATACGATTTTTGCGTCGAATACTTCCGGCTTATCGATCACGCAATTGTCTGAAGGTTTGGCGCTTGCCGCGCATGCTTCGCTGAAAGAACGTTTTTGCGGCGTGCATTTTTTTAATCCACCTCGTTACATGCATTTGGTGGAATTGATTCCCACCAGTGCTACTCGTCCAGAAATTCTCGACCGGTTAGAAAGTTTTCTCACCACCACCTTGGGTAAAGGCGTGGTGCGTGCCAAAGATACGCCTAATTTCATCGCCAATCGTGTGGGAATTTTTGGCATGTTATCGACGATTTATCAGGCGGAAAAGTTTGGTCTGTCGTGTGATGTGGTTGACGATTTGACTGGTGCCAAGTTGGGGCGCGCCAAGTCGGGTACTTTCCGCACGGCGGATGTGGTGGGTTTGGACACCATGGCGCACGTGATTAAAACCATGCAGGATAAATTGCCGAATGATCCATTTGCCGCAGCGTATCAAATGCCGGCTGTTTTGGCGCAATTGGTAGCCAAGGGAGCCTTGGGGCAAAAAACGGGTGCCGGTTATTACAAAAAAGTGGGCAAGGAAATTTTGCGTTTGGATGCAGCCAAGGGTGAGTACGTCAGTGCTGGTGCCACTGCTGATGACTTCATTAAACGCGTATTGAAAGAAAAAGACCTCGTCAAGCGCATGCAGGTTTTGCGTGATGCCAAGCATCCGCAAGCGCAGTTTTTGTGGGCGATTTTCCGTGACATGTTCCATTACATCGCCATCCATTTGCACGAGATTGCGGATAACGCGCGTGACGTTGATTTTGCGATGCGCTGGGGATTCGGCTGGCAGTTGGGGCCGTTTGAAATATGGCAAGCCAGCGGTTGGCAGCAAGTTGCAAGCTGGGTTCAACAGGATATTAATGCCGGCAAAGCGCTGTGCAATGTGCCGTTACCGGCTTGGGTATTGCAAGGCGCAGTGCATGAGGCTGGCGTGCATACGGCGCTGGGTTCGTATTCTGCGCTGGACAATCGTTATATTCCACGCGCGGCGTTGCCGGTTTATCAGCGTCAGGTTTTCCGTGCACCTTTATTGGGGGAGGGCGTAAGTAATGGCAAAACTGCGGGAAGCACGGTGTGGGAAGACGCTTCCATCCGTCTCTGGCATCAGGATGATGGCATTTTGATTGCCTCGTTCAAAACCAAAATGCACGTGATTGATCGTGGTGTGATTGCGGGCTTGAATCGCGCGATTGCATTGGCGGAGCAAGAATATCAAGGTCTGGTGCTATGGCAAATCGATGCGGCAGAAGGCGGGGCGTTTTGCGCTGGTGCGGATTTGCAGATGATGATGCCTTTGATTTTGTCTGGTAATACGGCTGCCTTGGAACCAGAAATCGCCAGATTGCAAGACATGCACCAAGCCTTGAAATACGCTCGTGTACCGGTCGTTGCAGCAGTGGCTGGTTTGGCGTTGGGTGGTGGGTGTGAATTGCTGATGCATGCAGCAAAACGGGTGGCATTGTTTGAGTCGTATATCGGTTTGGTGGAAGTTGGTGTGGGTTTGATTCCAGCCGGCGGTGGCTTGAAAGAAATCGCAGCGCGGGCAGTTAAGAATGCAAAAGGTAACGATCTTTTCCAATTTTTAAAACCGGCACTGACACAAGCTGCTAGTGCCAGTGTATCCAAATCCGCCTTGGAAGCGCAGGAGATGGGATATCTGTCGTCGGATGACATCATTGTTTTCCATCCTTATGAATTATTGTCTGTAGCCAAAACCACCGCGCGTGCCATGTTTGAAGCGGCTTACCGACCACCGTTGCCCTTGCCATTTCCTGTTGCCGGACGTTATGGCATCGCCAATGTGATGGCGCAGTTGGTGAATATGCGTGATGGCGGTTTTATTTCCAAACATGATGAAAAACTGGGCAGCATGATTGCCAACATCGTTTGCGGTGGTGATGTTGAGCCGGGTAGTGTGGTGGATGAGCAATGGCTGCTGGATTTGGAGCGGCAGGCGTTTATGGAATTGTTGAAGCATCCCAAGTCGCAAGAGCGGTTGATGGGGATGATGCAAAACGGTAAGCCGGTAAGAAATTAATCAATTCAACCTCGTCGTTCCCGCGGGTTTAGGCGGGAATCCAGCGTCTTTTGGTTTTTGCTGCTAAAAGCCACTGGGTCCCCGACTAAAGCACTCGGGGACGACGGTTTTACGTTTTTTCGTAATTTTCCCCTTCATCATTCAGTTGTAGAGGGTTGTGGAGGGGGCAGTTTTGTTTTTACGTTTAAGAAAGTAAAAAATGACCAAACAAATTCAAGACGCTTACATCGTCGCCGCTAGCAGAACCCCGATAGGCAAGGCGCCGCGCGGGGTGTTTAAGCATGTGCGGCCTGATGATTTGTTGCTGCGCGCTTTGCAGGCGGTGGTGTCGCAACTGCCCAATCTTGATCCAGCCTTGATCAACGATGCGATTGTGGGTTGTGCTTTTCCTGAAGCTGAGCAAGGCGGGAATGTGGCGCGTATGGCGCTGTTGCTGGCAGGTTTGCCGGATACTGTGGGTGGTGTGACGGTAAACCGTTTTTGCGCTTCCGGCTTGACGGCAATCGCCATGGCGGCGGATCGCATTCGCGTAGGCGAAGCGGATGTCATGATCGCTGCTGGGGTGGAGTCCATGTCTATGGTGCCGATGATGGGCCATCACCCTGCCATGAATATGAAAATGTTTACTGATGAACATATCGGCATGGCATACGGCATGGGATTGACGGCAGAAAAAGTGGCGCAGCAATGGAAAATCTCACGCGTAGCCCAAGACCAGTTTGCGCTGGAATCACATCGCCGCGCTCTCGCAGCGCAACAGGCTGGTTGGTTTGACGATGAAATCATTGCCGTTGATGTGCTTGAATCCACGCCCAATTTGCTCAGCCGCACCATCGATCAGAAAACTCGTACAGTGAAGCAGGATGAAGGCCCACGTGCTGATTCCACTATCGAATCTTTGACTAAGCTGAAATCGGTGTTCGCTGCGCAAGGTACCGTAACGGCAGGGAATAGCTCACAAATGTCGGATGGTGCGGGTGCATTGGTGTTGGTGAGTGAAAAGATTCTGCGCCAGTTTAATTTGACGCCACTGGCGCGTTTTGCCTCATTCGCTGTCAAAGGCGTGCCGCCGGAAATCATGGGTATTGGTCCCAAAGTGGCGATTCCTGCTGCTTGCCAGGCTGCGGGTATTGGACAAGAACAAATTGACTGGTTTGAGCTGAACGAAGCATTTGCTGCGCAATCCTTAGCGGTAATACAGGATTTGGGTCTTGATCCGGCTAAAGTAAATCCTATGGGCGGGGCAATTGCTTTAGGCCACCCTTTGGGCGCGACGGGTGCAATTCGTGCCGCGACGTTGATCCATGCTATGCGGCGTAATCAGTTGCGGTATGGCATGGTGACCATGTGTGTTGGTACAGGGATGGGTGCAGCGGGGGTTTTTGAGCGTGTTTGAGATGGTTGAAATCCGTCGCTCCCGCGGTTTTAGGCGGGAACGACGGTGCGGGTAATGCAGAATTATTTACTATGCTGCGGCATTGGACGCATCATAGGACGTTGTGGGTGATGATGTGGGTGAAATTCTTTATTGAAAATCCCTTGTTGTTCTGGCGTTAAGGTCGCGTAGAAAGTCTTCAATGCAGCCAGATGCGCTTGCATATGCTCAGTACCTTTTTGCATCATTTCTATCATTTTTTCCATTTTTTCCGGTGCGGATAATGCTGCCATCTGAGCGTGATCTGGATGCGCCATATTTTCTGGTTTTTTCATGATTGCTGCGGTGTAGGTTTTCCATGCGGCTTCTTGCTCAGCATTTAATTTGAGTTTGTCGTGTAGACGAGCGTGATGCTTCATCATTTGTTCACGCATGTTTTCACCACGTTTGCCTGGCATGGGTTTTTCCGCACCTGGTGGCGGCATGTGTTCTTCGTTGGTATTAGCTGCATGTACAGCAGCCGTACCTAGAACGGCGACTATCATGCCTAGTGAAATGTTTTTGCACAAGGTATTGAATGTATTGAATTTTTTCATCATGGTTCCTTTTTTCCTTATTTTCATTAATTTGTATAGATGAATACAAAATGTGCTTGGCACGGAAGGCACACAAAAGTCATCTTGATGCGTTACAGCTTTTATGACAAGTGTTCGGGGTTGTGACTTTGTAAGTGAATGTTTCGCGGATGTAGGGTGTCAATAAGCGAAGCGTATTGCGCCGTACAGTGGCTTTAGATAAAGGTGCAATGCGCTTCGCTTATTGACACCCTACGAAATACCCTTGTTTTTGCTTAAGCTAGGATAGCAAGCAATTGCTCGCTATTCTCCGCCCATGTTTGCCATTGGATGGCAGCGGAAGAGGGGGCTGTACCGTTGGCATGTAAAGCCAACCACGCTATGACCGCCTCTTTGATCGCATCACCGTTATCGCCATGAAAGTAATACGCATGGCTTTGTGCCACTTCACGAAACACCGGCAAATCACGGGCGATGATAGGGAGTTGGTAGCGCGCTGCTTCGATCAGCGGCAAGCCGAATCCTTCGCCTTCGCTGGCGGCTAACAGGCAGCTTGAGGCTTGGTAGATTTTTTGCAGGTATTCATCGCTGATTCCTTCTAACCAGAGCAGGCGTTTGCCTAATTCAGGGTGGTTGCGTAATTTTGCGACGGTTTCTGGAATGGTACGGCGTTGCTCGTCGGGTAAAGGCATCCATCCTTCATGACCAACGATGACGAGCTTGATGTCATGACCATCGCGCCACAATGCCTCAAATCCGGCCAGTGTCTGCAAGTACGCTTTGCGCGGCTCTATGGTGCCAACCATCAAAAAGCTGGGCTGAGTCTGTATTGCCTGCAAAACAGCTTCTGCGTTGTCCGGCAAGCCTTGTGATGGTGCAGAGGCGGCGATATCGGCACCGTGATGCAATACAGCGATGTGAGGCAACGATGCAGATTCGTGGGTTTTTAACCATGTCCGCAATTCATCGGCCACAGCATGCGATATGCAGATACAACGAGAAGCACAGTCGGTAATAGTTTGTAACCATTTAGCATGAATCACCTGACTGCCCTCTGGAAAAAACTCTGGTTTGAGTACGGGTAGCAAGTCATGAATCAAGAAATTGATAGACACACCCATCGCTCGCCATTGCGCATAAATGCCGGCCTGTGCTGCGGCAATCACACCGCTGGGGTGAAAGTCTGGAGCATAAAAGACATCGTTGGCCTGGATCGCAATCTCGTTGTCTGGTTGATGCGTCAGCCAAGGAATGGATGCCATGCCGAGTAACGCACAAGTCGCCGCACGTGCGTAGCGATAATGCCATCCGCCGCCCTCATCGCTTAAGTACACGGGTTCTACGCGCCATCCTTTGGGTGGGTTGGCGATTAAGGCCAACAGTTGCGCTCTGGCTACGCGTTCGATGCCGGTTTTTAGATCATTGCGTGCGATGTTGGAAATGTCGACTAAAAGTTGACGTAGTCGGTGTTGTTGATTTAGCTGCGTCGATCGTTGGGATGTTTCGATTGTTGGCTGATAAAACGCTTCAATCGCTTCTTGATAGCGTGTGGCACAGTAGTTAGGTTGGTGCTGAGTACGGATAAATTGATAGCCAGCTGAAGCGATTTGATGCCGGCGTTGTTCATCTTGCCATAGTGTTTCCAGCGCTAGCACTAATTCATCAGTGCTAAATAATTCTGGCAGCATCCACGTTGCATCTTTGGGCAAATCTGCCATCGAACCATTAGCGTTGACGATCGTGGATAAACCGTGGCTCATACAATCTAGCACCGCGCCAGAAGTTTCTCCACGTGACAACGAGCGCAATTGCACAGCGATATCGGCGGCGGCTACATAAAGCTGGAAGGTTGGTAAATCGGTCCAGCCGATAATCTGAATTTGATTTCCAATCTTGCTACCAGCAATCTCTTTCAACAATTGCTGACCGTATTTACCAGGATGATTCATGCCAACAAACAGGAGTTTGCACGTGGGGTCATTGGCTAAACGGGAGGCAAGCCAGGCTTCTAACAGACGGTGGTTAGATTTGCTTGGGTCGATAAATCCCATGCTGCAAACAACGAAATCCTGCTCATTGATACCTAATTGTTTTCTAGCGGCAAGGCGATGTTCGGGGCTAATGTCGGCTGTTTTTTTGAGATGGGGGATGACAAACCAATCGTTACTAGAGATAGCAGGCCCGTACCATTGTTGTGCCAAACGTTTGCTGTATTCGGAATGAACAATGATGCCTCGTGCTTGTTGTAATACCGCCAAATTGCTGGGATAGCATTCTCTGGCAAGTGCTATTCCTTGCTCATCGTTATTGCTATTGCTATAGCGTGCTTGTAAAGCCGCGTAACCATGGGAGTGATACAGAGCATCACTCCATATCCAGGGAGTAATGCCCTGATTTTCATCGTGTGCCAACACGCTACTTAAGTAAAAATCATGTAATACCACAACGCCAGGATGTTGCTGTAACAAGGCAAACATATGGGAGTGATAAGGACTATTGCCAAAATTGTAAAGGATGCGTGCATAACTGGAGGCGTGTTGCTCAAACCAGGTGATGTCGCGTACTGGGCAAAACGTTTGAATCCAATCATCCGCAACAGTACCTTGCGCCACAATCACTTCGATATCGTAATACCGTGCTAGTACTGGCAAGAGTTTGCTGCTATAGCTGCTGATACCGCTGCGTTCAGGAAGTAATGGCGAGATATAAGCCAGTTTGGGGCGGTACAAGGGGGGCGCAATAACGGTGTTTTGTTGCGCTATACGTTGTTTCAGTGTTTCTAATTGCAGCAGTATTTCCTGTTTTAAATTTTGCTCAAGAGTCGGTAGGGCGGATGTTTGCAGTACATTGATTTGTTGCTGATGATCATTGATGACGTGATGGGTGTGTGCAATCAGTTGTTGTAGTTGTTCTTCATGACGGGCAACCCGGTATTCCAGCTGATTGATATGTAGCAGGTTATGCAGCAGGCGTGCGCATCGTTTAAGAAAAGTCATGATGAAGATGAAGAAGATGACGTTGGCAAAATATTAGCAAGCAGCTGTTGAACACTTTGCTGCCATGTCAGCCATGGCATATCTTGCGATGACGGAATCGTACTTTGATCGCGTAGTGCTAACCAATTGCTGATGGCATTGGCCAAGTCTAAGGGGCTGAGGCCTTGAAAGTAAAAAGCATGTTGCCCAGCGACTTCACGAAAAATGGGTAGGTCGCGCGCGATAATGGGGAGTTTGTGTTGTGCCGCTTCGATGAGTGGTAAACCAAAGCCTTCCCCTTCACTGGCAGCGATCAAGCAGGTGCTGGCTTGGTAAATTTTTTCCAGATATTCATCGCTCACTCCTTCTAACCAAAACAGGTGTTCACCGCCTTGTGTATGGTGGCGCAATTGTTTGACTAAATCTCTCACCAACCAACCTTCTTTGCCGACGATGACCAGATTGACTGGGACGCCGCGTTGCCATAATGATTCAAAAGCTGCCAGTGTTTGCGCATGCCCTTTGCGTGGTTCTATGGTGCCGACCATCAAAAAACTTGGATAAGCGCGGATGGCGTCCAGTACGCTTTGTGCATTTTCAGGTAGCCCTTGAGTTGGCACACTATTTTCTAGGTCGGCACCAAGGTGAAAGCTGCTGATGACAGGCACATCATATCGATTGGGTTGATTGTGCATTAACCATTTTTGTACTTCTTGTGCCACGGCAGCAGAAATACAGACGAGACCAGTGGCAATTTGTGAAATATTGTTGAGCCATTTTTCAAAAATTTCTGAAGTGCCTGTGTGCCACCAATCTGGTCTATGGATTAACAAAATGTCGTAGACCACAAAATACAACTGCACACCCAGCATTTTCAAACGTTGGTGGTGTGGATGGAGTGCGTTCGTGAGGTGGGCGTTCAAATCAAGTCCTAAGTAAATATCGTCTTGATTAAACTCAGCCACGTCGTCGGTGTGATTGATGTTTTTTGATATTTTTAGAGATGGGAAATGCTCCAAAAATTTGGTCATGAAATGGTTGGCATGACGATATACCTCACCATCGAAGTAAATTGGATGCACTGTATAACCATCTGGTGCATGTTGGAGCAGTTCTAGCAGAATGCTACGTACCACACGCTGTATGCCTGATTTGGCATCTCGCTGCACAATTTCTGAAATGTCGATCAATAATTGTTTGGAATGAGCACCTATATTGAATGCAATCGCATTGGCGGCAGCGCGTAAATCGCGTTCAGTTGCTGGACATGCGGCGTCATCGTTATGGTGAATGTTTGCGATTGCTGTAAGTAGGGTATGTACGTCCTGTATTGTTCCTTGTTGTTTCAAGTGATCAGTCAGGGAGGCATGCCAGGACTCCAATCCTGCAATCACACGCTTGGCACTGACATCCCATGAGAATGTTGTTGCTTGTTGCAGACCATGCTGCGCCAATTCACCACGTAGGGTGTCATCTTGTAAAACCAGCGTCATTTTGTCGCAGATGGATTGGGCTGAATGCGGATCAAACAAGGCTTTTTCGTAACCGATGACTTCGGGAATACTGGTCGTATTAGAGCCTATGGTCGGTGCACCACAAGCCATTGCTTCCAGTATTGGCATACCAAAACCTTCATGCGTGGAAGGAAAGACGAATAGCGTTGCCAGGTTGTAAAGCAGCACCAAATCATCATCTGACACATAACCGGTTAGGATGAGTTCATCTTTGTCTAATCCTGCATTGCTTTGCAGTTGCTCCAGACGGGCGCGATCACCATCGCTGATTTTGCTGGCGATAACGAGTTGATGATTGGCGCGTATCTCTGCTGGCAGTAGCGCGTAGGCTTGAATCAAGGTGGCAAAATTTTTACGTGAATCAAAACCACCAGGCGCGTACATCACCATTTTGCGGTAAATACCCAGCTTATTCAGCAATGTTGGTGCACGACGTGTCGCGTCTTTGCATGGTTGAAAACGCGCATCAATCGCTGCTGAAATATTGATGATGGATTCAGGCTGCAAAGCCAATGTATCAATCGCTTCTTGTTTGGTATAACTTGAAATGGCAAAGAGCAAATCTGCCTTTTTGAGTGATGCGATTTTTCGCTCGTAATGTTGACGTTGTAGCGGAGTGTTGAGGTAAGCCGCGGGTTTTAAGAAAGGGATTAAATCGTACAGAATGACAGCCGTATGCACGTCGTTGTAAAGGCGACCAATTGATGTTACTGCATCATCGTTATAGCCCTCAAACAAACTGGTGATGAAGACGATATCGGGCTGTAATTGTTGAATAAAGTGTTCGCGTATTTTTTCGGCTGCACGCGCACACCAGGCATGGTTCGGATTGTTTTCTGCAACTGGGGTGGGGACGTCAAAAATACGTATTTGCTGTGCTGGAATCAAGCCGTCGAATGCATGACGAATCATCGGTATGCTTTCTGGCAACGCAGCATTCAAAACTAACCAAATTTCATGTTGTGGTGCATTGCGCGCCATGGCCAGGGTGAGTGCTAAGGAGTAACGCCCAATGCCACGAAAGCGATTGTCTGTTTGGACACCTTGCATGTCGATCACAATACGCATCAGTTTTTCCCTTTTTTCTTTTTGTTATTGGCGATCTCCATCGCTTGTTTCAGTTCGGCCAAAATATGCTCAGCGCGTGGCGTGAGTTGCGTTAATTGTGTCGATGTGTGTGGTGGTGCTTGCTCAGGATTATGTGCATGACCGGATCTCAGCATCATATTGCGTAATCGGTCCTCAATACCGGGTAGATAGTGGAGAACGCGCAGCGCGGCTTGTTGCAGTTTGGGCCGATGCAAGACCCACATGATGAGTCGCTGCAATGGTCGTTTGATGGCTTGTTTAAGGTAACGCTTAATAGTGGGAGTACACCCATCTTGACGTAGATCATTTTTGAGGCGATGGAACGGCGCTACTGCTGAGCGCAATGGCGCCGTCATGCGCCATGAACGACTTTGTAAAATGTCATGCAATTGCTGATTGATTGCAGTGTGTTTAGCTTCTTGTTGTTTTAGTAGCGTTTCAAACTGATCAAACTGATGTGTGAATTGCTGTTCAAGTGCTGAAAAACGCTGCGCTATTTGCTGATCATAACGTTGCGCCAGCGTATCTAGAGAAAGACCGAAATTGGTATGAAAGAGCGCATCTAAAGCCGAGAATTGTTCAGCGCTGGCATGCTTTTGTGCTAGCACGGCATAATCTGGGCTGACATGATTGAGCACATCAAATAAGCCAATAGTGTTCGTTGTATGGAGCGCTTTCGGCTCTTGTAAACGTGCAACTTTGTGGCGGGCAAAACCAGCATGTTCCGTCATAAAACTCAGCAAGCCTGGCGGAATGGGGCGCACGTGAGAAGGATCCAGATAAAAGCTAGATGCACCTACTACGATATTTTCTGGATTGGGCGTTTCCATGAGCAACAAACCACCTGGTTTGAGCACTCTCAAGGCTTGGTTGATCAGCGTTTGTGCTTCTTCAAATCGCATATGCTCGACCAGATGAAGGGCCGAGATCAAGGTGATGCTGTTATCTGGCAAATTTTGTAAGGTCGTCAGCGCATCGGCTTTTTGTACGACCAATCCTTGTTCATGACAAGCGGTGAGCATGCCTTGATCCAAATCCACACCACGCACGTTAAAGCCGGTTTCTACCAACAATTCCATCCATTCACCGCGCCCACATCCTAAATCCACTGCTTTAGGTAATGCCTGATCTAGATCGGAAGAAGACGATACCAGTGGTGTGATAAACGGGATGTAAGTACGCAATCGTGATTTGATCAAGGCACGTGAACCACGATGCTGTTCTTCAAACGCGCGGTAAAACGAATTGTCCATAACAATATAGGGAGGGGATTATGTTCCTTGCGCCAATTTGTGCAAGGCTTCTGGATTGGTAATAATGAGGCGATTGCTATCTTTTTTGACAATCCCTTGCTGTACCAGCAATAGAATCGCGCGTGTCACAGTTTCCCGACTGGTATTGATCATATTGGCAATGTCTTGATGTGTGGGTAAATTTTCCACCGTAGCCTGGTTGTCCGGTGTTGTTTGCTTGGAAATATCCAGGAAGGTATAAATCCGTTTAGACGTGTTATGAATACTGAGCAAGGCACGGAATTCAGAGTCGCGTTGAATTTTTTCTGCCAAATGACGCAGCATGTGGTTGGCGACGGAGGGGGAGTGCGAGAACAAATGCAAAGCGACCGCACGTGGCAACAGTGCGATCAAAACAGGGGTTAAGGCCACCACAGAGGCAGAACGTTTGGCTTGATTGATCACAGCGATTTCGCCAAAAAAATCTCCTGGTGCCAACATACGTAAGCCGATAGCACGACCATCTTCGGTGATGTCAATCACTTGCAACTGTCCTGATAGCAGGAACATCAAACTGTCGCCATTGCCGCCTTTTTGCAACACGATATCCCGCCGGGCGTATTGTTTGAAACGAAACTCGCCTTTAATGTTTAGCAATTCTTCGTCAGTCAAATTTGCCAGCAAAGGGATTTTGCGCAAATGGACCTGAATATTGACTTGCTGCTGAGTCGCTTCCTTATCCTCGGCATTGGCCGGGGCTGCGGATGGCGGATTCAGAGGCATTTCAGCGGTTGTCTCCATATTTGAGAGTAATTAAGAATAATGATGGATTGTATATATGTCCCTTTTCGGCAAATAAAAAGGGAGGAGGGTGGTGAACAAGCTCAGAAATTTTGCCACTGCCAGCTGACCTGCAACAAGCGGCTATTATATTGCAAGATTGAAATGTTCTCATGGTTTCTAACCTCTTTCCATTCAATCTGCAGGCTGTGTTTGGCTTGTAGCGGAATGATGAGTGCAGCGCGTAATAGCTGACTATTTTGCTGTCGTGTCTGATCAATTAAACCGGGTGAGTAAGCCGATTGGCTACGCCAGTTTTGCTGTGTCCAGCTAAATTCTGCACGCAATTTATCATTGATTCGCATCTGATTTTGCAGACTGGCAAACCAGCCTTGTCGATTGCCGCCCGGGCGTCCTGCGTCGCCACGATCGTATAGTGTCCCAAGATTGGCGACGGCATAGTTCTTTTCACCCTGGTAAGCCAGTTGTCCGCTTAATTCCAGTGTGTTGGAATCAAAATTGCTCAGCTGCGCGTATTCAACATGGGTCAGACTTCCTAGCATGCTAAATTGCATCTTTTCGGATGGTAAAAATGGCAGAGACGGAAACAACCGTGTTTGCACTTGTGCTTGTTTTTGATATAGCTGATTGTCCAAAGTCAGCAGGCCGATGCTGCCTCCACTGCGCCCACTCCAGCCGCTCCAGCGCCATGGATGTTCTAGTCCGACCAATAAAGACGTCGTGTCATATTGCTTCAAACGATCGTTTTGACGCGCTCGGAGTTGCACATAACCCACATCACCTGCCATATTCAAATTACGTGCGTAGTTGGTGGACAGCAAGGTGTATTGATCTTGCTGTGGTAAGTACGCTGGCAACAAAACCAAATCAATACGTGAGCTACCGCTGCCGGTACTAAAGTTGGGATTACTGGCACCCTGATTGACATTACTATCATTGCCGCGTCCAATCATGATGGAAAATGAATCGGAAGAGGGTTTTTTACAACCCTTGGCGCGCTGGCTTTGTATGACTTCCATGATCCCGGGTGGTGGTGCAAAGCGGGACTCGATCGCCTGAAACAAGCGTTCAGCTTCTTCTGTGTAGCCTAATTGACATTGAATAATCGCTAAATCCAGCCAGGCGCCGGCATGTTGTGGTTCTTGTTCCAGCATACGCGTTAATGCATCGCTGGCATCATTTGGGCGTCCTTCAGAAAGTGCGCGCATCGCATCCAGATACAAATCTTGTTGCTGTTGCTGATCATCTTGCGCCAATACAGGCCCGCTCATTAGCAGACTGATGAGCAAGGCAAAGCATCGGATAAGGCAAAGTTTCATGCTGGTATATCCAATTTATCCGATATGTTTTTTGTATCCAAGGTATACAACATCGTGGCTTGTTCTTTACCGCGCAATAACGTTTCTCCCAACAATGTAAAACGATGGCGCGTCGCTCGGCTGACGGTACCCGGTCCAATCAAAATGTCGCAAGGAAAATGACGAACCAGTTGTTCCAGCCGAGAAGCCACATTCACGCTATCACCGACTGCGGTATAAATACTGCGCAAACTATTTCCAAAATTGCCTGCCATGGCGGGGCCGCTTTCTATACCGATTCGCACTTGTATAGGTGGTTTGCCGGCCAGTACTCTGGTTTCACTCAAAGCTGTCACGGCACGCACGATTTCCTGCGCGGCATTGAGCGCCAGATCAGCATGTTGCTCCAGCGGCAATGGTGCGCCCCAAAAAGCGACCAAACCATCGCCAGTGTATTTGTCCAACGTGCCGCGATTCGCTAATACGGGGCCAGTCAAACAAGCTAAAAAGTCGTGTGTCAACTGCGCGGCTTCCTCCATTGGCAGCGACTCCACCTGACTGGTGTAACTGGCCATATCCGCAATCAGGGTCGTGACGTCCATTTGCCTGGGCGTTAACGGATCTTGCAAGTTGTGACGTAGTAACTCATTCACCACATCATTGGCAACATATTGTTTTAACGTGCCTAGCAACTGGCGTGATTTATGCTGCGTCAATTGCCAGCTAAATGGCACTGCAACAGCCAATAAAAACAAATGCGACGCCAATGGTCCAGTCGTGGAAAAATGCACGTCGTACACACTCATCCAGAAACTTAATGCCAGCCAAAGCAGTGATGCGCCACCCAAAAAAGTCATATTTGATAAAGCCGACAACCGCGGAAAAGCCAAACTCGCCAGGATAGAAGTCAATATCGAAAACACAATCGCTACTGTTTTTCCTAACCATTCAGGCCAGTTTTTTGGGGTCGATGATCCATCCAAAAGCGACGATAGCAAAGCCGCATGCACCAATAAACCTGGCGTAGAAGGATGCAGTGGCGTCGCCACGCGATCAGACAAACCCAGCGATGATGAGCCAATCAACACCAAACGTCCAGCAATCTCGTCTCGACTAATGCGTTGCTGCAAAATGTCTGAGGCTGATATCACGTGATAAGCAGACCAGTCACGTTTGAAAGGAATACGTACCAAATCAGAATCAATCTTGCTCGTGATGTGATTGGTATTGTTGAAATTAACGCAACAGTTAAATAAAGCCAGCGCTAGAGTGGGATAGCGCTCGCCATGAAACCAGGTCCAGATTGGCAAGCGCCGCAATACGCCATCCTGATCTGGCACAAATCCGATATTGCCAACATGACTGGCTTGCTGCAATCCGGCGTGATTAGCGATAAAACCCTGGGCAACGGCCGCACCTTGCATGCCTTTAGGCGTGACTTGTCCGCCATGAATACGACCGATTTGCAGCGGTGTAGGACGCGTTACGTAATCAAATGCCTGCGCCAATACAACCGGCCCGTGTTGCGCCAACATCGCTAGCCGCGTATCGCCTGCTTGATCAGCGGGTTCTGGCAGTACTAAATCTAGCGCGACACCACGCGCAGCATAATGGCCGAGCAGAATTTCCAATAATTCCGCGATACGTGTTCTGGGCCAAGGCCATGGTCCCAACGCCGCTAAACTGGCTTCATCGATATCCACCAGCAAAATTCGTGTTTCCTTTTCTGTGCTCAGATGCGCATTCAAAAATCGATCGCGCAGCCATTCATTTGCCAGGCTGGAAGTAACAGGTGCAGGAGATGCAGGAGATGCTGTGAAAGTATTTGTGTTAAAAAACACAGAATGATATTGCGACCAAACAGTAATCAAAACGGCAACGAGGGCAATGCAGATACGGACGATGATGGTGGATAAGGATGACATCATGAGCAGGAAAAATCGCCATTGCACAAGGTAAAAGGGCGCCAAGTATACCCTTTCCACCAGACAATCGGATGTTGTGCGCCATGTTAAAATGTGATCCATATCACAGAATATAGGTCGTCACGTGCCACAATATCGTGGTGAATCGCCCAGTATCCACATCAAAGCAAAGGAATTTTTATGTTGTGTTTTACATTGCAACGATTGCGGCAACGACTGATATACACGGCAGCCATCATTTCTCTGTTTGGGATGATCAGCCTTGCACGCGCAGCAGACGCTGGTCACGTCGTATTTGTCGTCGGTAAAGTGCAAATTGGTTCGCAACCTGCGTTATTAGGAAATGTGGTGCAAGAGGGCGATGAAATCACGACTGGTAGTGATGGCTATGTCTATCTTAAAACTATCGACAATGGTTTTTTAATCCTGCGCCCAGCCAGTCGTGCACGCATCATCACCTACAAAGTGGATAGGCAAAATCCAACTGAAACCAAAATCAAATTGGAGTTAGTGGAAGGTGTTGCACGGAGTATTTCCGGTCAAGCTGTCAAGTCGGCACGGCAGAATTTCCGTTTTAATACGCCCGTCGCCGCGATCGGCGTGCGTGGTACCGACTTTACGGTCTTCACTGATCAGCAAACTTCCCGCGTCACGGTGTTGTCTGGTGGCGTTGTTGTCGGTGGTTTTTCTGCTAATTGCAGCCCAGAAGGTGCAGGCCCATGTGAAGGCAATGCCAGTTTGGAATTATTTGCCAATCAATCCGGTCAGTTACTGCAAATTCAAAAAGGCCAGGCAATTCCACAATTATTGCGCAATACCAACCTGGCACCTGATGCGGTTGCCCCACCACATAGCAATGAGCCAAACAATAAATTGTCATCAGCCCCCTCAGGGACGACAGGTACGCTGTTGAGCCCTAATGATGTCAGTTTGGATCCACAAAAAAATCAAAACTTATTATCCAACACTAAATTTCCCCCATCAGTCAAACCTCCTGTTGGTCCTTCTGTTCCGGTTGTGCCGACTCCGCCTGAAGTGTTGTGGGGGCGCTGGCAAGCAGTTGCCAATTTGGGAGCAGATGCTGAAGGTTTAGCAAAACTAAGAAACGGTTCCTATGAACCAGCAAAAATTCTGGACGCGTTTTTTATCTCTCGTGTCAAACAATCAGAATTGGTATTGCCTAAAGAGGGGCAAGCTGGCTTTGCTTTGATCGATAGCGAGGCCTATATCGTCACAAAAGGACAAACAATCGCTGCTACAGTCCAAGATGGGCGTCTTGATATTGACTTTGCCAAGCGTGCGTTTTCCACCAGTTTGACGGTCACCGCGCCCAATGCACAGGTCGATATTCAAGCCAAAGGTGATGTCACGCTCAAAGGAGAGTTACTCAGCAGTTTCAGAGGAAGCAATGTCACCGTTACCGGCTATCTGGGTGGCGCCAATGCACAAGAAGCAGCCTATCTCTTTAAAAGTCTCGATACACCCGCAGTCAGTGCTTTTGGCGCTACGCGTTGGAGTCGGTAAAGCCTATGCTTGGCAACCTTTGTTAAAAAATATTTTGGTTTGGTTCCTGCGAATTATCCGAGTGTATTCAAATCAAATTAATCACATTAATCAAACTCATTAAATTTGATTAATAAAGAGAGTGTTTCTTGGGAAAAATGAGTATTTGCATTGAAAAACAACAAAAAACATATGAATTGTGATTCCCGTCACATAAATTAAGCTTGCCTTTTGCAATATAATCCGTGGTCTGCAAAAAAAGCACTCAGTGGTCATAACAGCGCTGTTTGCCCTGAGTCGCAGGCTCAAAATTGGTTTAAACCACAAATCACTATAAGGAATATTTAATATGGCTGCAGCAGATTACAGCACCGTCGTACAACAACTTTATGTCGCTTATTTTGGCCGTCCAGCTGATGTGACTGGCGCTTCTAATTACGCTAATTCTTTGAATAATGCGAGTGCACCAACCACAATCGCAGCTTTGGAAGCTGCTTACAGCACCAACGCAACAGTTAAAACGTTAGTAGATAGCTTTGGTAGCAGCGCAGAATCAACCGCTTTGTATGGTTCAGGTAGCACCAACAGCTTCGTTAATGCAATTTTCCAAAACCTGTTGGGTCGTGATGCTGACGTGGCTGGTTTGATATTCTGGTCTAATGCGATCGATAGCGGTGTATTGTCCAAAGGCAAAGCTGCGCTCTCCATCATGGCAGGTGCGTTGGCGAATACAACTACGCAAGGTTTGATTGATGCTAAAACTGTTGCACACAAAAGCATGGTTGCAGTCAACTTCACAACAGCGTTAGATACCACGACAGAAATTTTGGCCTACGATGGTGCTGATGCTGCCACAACGGCGCGTTCTATGTTGAAACCTGTTAACGACCAGACCGATGTCACTGCTTATCAAACAACCGTAACAAGCACTGTGTCTGGTTTGGTTACAACTTACAATACTAATGCTGTTGCTGGTTCAACATACACGTTGACAACAGGCTCAGATACATTTACTGGTGCTTCCAAAAACGATACCTTCAATGCAGCTGACGGCACATTCACCAGCCTTGATTCCATTAAAGGTGGTGATGGTAACGATACATTGAACATCGCTTCAACAAACGCATTTACTGTTCCTTCTGGTTCTAGCGTATCCAGTGTTGAAACTGTGAACATCACTGGTGGCGCTGCTGTCACAGTTGACACCACAGCATCCAGCTGGTCTGGCGTAACTGCGTTGAACGTTTCAAACACTGGCGCTGCTGACACAGTAACGGCTGGTTCTGGTACAGCGGTTGCAGTCACAAATACTTCACAAGCTGCAAATAATATTTCCGTTAATGGTGGTTCGACAGTAGCTGTTACAGCAACTGGCGCTACTACTGGTACTGTCACAATTGGTGGTACCACAGCAGCTGCGGGCGCCGTCACCGTTTCTTCTACCGCGCAGGCTTTGGCAAATGGTGAT
The DNA here is from genome assembly GCA_021151485.1 of Oxalobacteraceae bacterium. GTDB lineage: Bacteria > Pseudomonadota > Gammaproteobacteria > Burkholderiales > Burkholderiaceae_D > JAGKXB01. Next base: position 37,965 of record JAGKXB010000018.1, read on the forward strand.
GTTGGTGGCACTATTACTGTTACTGGCGGTACGGTTGTATCTGTTACCAGCACAACAACTGGTTCTGGGTTGTCAGTCAACGAATCTGCAACTCAAGCTGATGTATCTGTAACAGGAAATTCAAGCACTACTTCTGTAACGGTTGTGCAAAGTGCGAAGGCTACAGCAGCAGCAGCAATTTCTGCCTCTAACAACACGACTAATGCTGTCGCCGGTGTCAAAGGTAACACTAACGGTGCAGTAACTATTGCTGATGCGAATGCAGGTAGTACAACTACGGCGGCTACTATTACTGCTGTTACCTTGCAAAACTATGGTAACTCCACCATTTCTTCCAATAAATTGGCAACCTTGACTTTGTCTGGTACTGGTGTTGATAGCACTGGTGCGGCACTTATCACGGGTACTCTTGGTTTAACCGATGGTTTGACCACACCAACAGTGACTGCGTTGACTTTGAACTTGGGTGGTGGTTCTTTGGGCGCTATTACTGACAATAGCAATAAATTTACAACTGTCAATGCAGTATTGACAGCAAGTACAAAGCTGGCTAGTTTCTCTGATACTGCTTTGAAAACATTGGCAATTTCTGGTACTGGTGTGTTGTCATTGACAACCGTCAATACAGCGTTGACGTCGATCACTGTGTCAGGCGCTGCTGGTTATAGCGGTACATTGGTTGGTACTGGCGTGACTTCATTCACCGCAGCTAATACTACGGCTAATAATACTGTGGTATTGACTTCCACAACTCAGGCTTACACCGGTGGTACAGGCAATGACAAAGTAACTATCTCTGCAGATGCAACCAAAACCATCACAGGTGGTGCTGGTACAGATACCTTGGTTCTGGCTGCTGATGGTTCAACGTTTACGTCTGCTAATACTGGTACTAACGTCACTGGTTTTGAAGTTTTGTCTACAACCTCTGGCGGTACTATCGGCATGAATTTGATCGGTGGTTCCGCATTCACTAAAGTTCAAGCTAATACTACGACAGCGACGACTTTTAGTAACGTCACAGTAGGAACTGCGCTGGAAATCGTAAAGTCTGGTGCTGATGTAACCTATAAAACTTCTGATACAGATGGCGCAAGCGACACTGTTAACTTGACGTTGACAGGTTCTTCTGCAACCACCGGTACAGGGACAGTAGGTTATACAACAACAGCAGTGACCTTGAAAGATGCGGCTGGTAATGGTATCGGTACCCTCAACGTTGTGACCGATGCGACTGTTGGTGGTGGTGCGCACACAATTACTACCTTGACTGATTCTGCATTGACAAAATTGGCAATTACTGGTACCGGTGCGTTGACAATTGGTGCTCTGACTGTATCAGCAACTTCTTTTACGTTGTCTGATAACGACACCAGCACTGCTTCCTCAGCAATTACAACGCTGACTGCTGGTAGCCTGGCTAATTTGTCATACAGCGGTACGCAAACATTCTCAATTGGTACCTTGGCAAGTAATACTGTTTCTGCATTGACGATTACTAATGCCAATACTGGTTCAACAGGTGTATTGACAGTTGGTACCTTCAGCAATGCTAGCTTAACTTCATTGACACTGAGTGGTTCCGTCAAATTGACTGGTGCTACATTTGGCTCATCTAGTGCTCTCACAGTTTCTGGTTCAACTGATAACCAAAATGTGACAATCACCGCAACTGCTGGTGGCGTTAAAACCATCACATTGGGTAATGGTGCTAATACCATCACTACTGGTGCTGGTGCTGACGTGATCACCTTGGGTACAGGTGCCAATACTGTTACCGCTGGTTCTGGTGGCGATACCGTGACATTCGGTGCGCATACAGGTGTTAATACTGTGAAGTATTCATCAGCAGGTGAAACAGCAACTGGTACGGTAACTTCTGGTACAACTGCATTGACTGCTGCGAACGGCTACGATATTTACACTGGCTTGCAAGCTGGAGATAAAATTAACCTTCTGAGTACAAATACCTATAGCACAACAGTCGGTACAAGCATTCTTACATCCGGTGATGCTAATGGTTATATCTCGATCGTTAAAGGTAATTATGTTGCTTCTACCGGTATCTTTACCACAAGCAGCACTGGTACCGATTCGCTCGTGCAGTGGGACAGCAACGGTACAACAGCAAGCGGTAACATTGAAACCATCGTTCTCGTTGGTTTTGTGAACACAGCTTCTACTGCATCAACTAGTGGTTTGATCACATTGGCTTAAGTAGTGAAGTAAGAAGAAAAAGTAAGGCAGCACATATTTTTTCTTTAAGTTTCATGCAATAGCAATAGCTAGAACCCCGTCTCTTACAAAGAGGCGGGGTTTTTTTATAAAATTTTTTTAAGGAATACTCTCATGGCGATGATTAACATTGATGGCACAGAATATGACGTTGATATGTTGTCTGATGAAGCGAAGAATCAAATAGCAACGTTGCAGTTTGTGGATGCGGAATTGCAAAGATTGAATGCGCAAGCAGCTGTGTTGCAAACCGCGCGCTTAGCCTATGCCAAGGCTGTGCAAGAAGCCTTGCCAAAGTCAGGTGATGACATCATTACGTTTTCTTGATGACGCACGATTGAAGATGTATTAAATCTAATCTGGCAGTTGCCGGTTTTTATAGGGTATCTGTCAGATTAGATTTGATTCAGATGGGTGAGATTTTTCTGAGCCCAAATCGTTTTCCCGTCAAGCAAAGTATCCATTGGCGTTCTGCCGCAGCACATTTTGCCTTGATGAGTTCGTGCATTGTTATAGTAATGAAGCCAAACGTCCAGATCCTTTTGAAGTTCTTCCAGTGTTAAATAAAGCTTTTTGCGAAACGTAATTTGGTAAAACTCCTGCAAAATCGTTTTATGGAAACGCTCGCAAATACCATTGGTTTGCGGTGACATTGCTTTCGTCTTGGTGTGATCAATGTCGTTAATCGCAAGGTAAAGCTGGTAATCATGTTGTTCCACTTTTCCGCAATATTCCGTTCCCCTGTCAGTTAAAACACGCAATACAGTGAGTCCATTTGCCTCGTAAAACGGTAGTACTTTGTCATTGAGCAAATCCGCTGCCGTAATCGGTGTTTTTGTCGTGTACAGCTTGCAATGCGCAATCTTGCTGTAAGTGTCGACATAGGTTTGTTGATAAATCCGACCAACACCCTTGAGGTTGCCAACGTAAAATGTGTCCTGCGAACCCAGATAGCCTGGATGCGCCGTTTCTATTTCCCCGCAGGCTTCGTCGTCATCTTTTTTCTTTTCTAGCGCAGCAATCTGCGCATCATTCAAATGAATGCCTTCTCTGGCAACTTTCTCCTCTAATGCTTTGAGCCGCTTCTTAAAATTTTCCAGACCATGCCGCAACCAAATAGAACGAACACCGCTTCCAGAAACAAGGATGCCGCGTAGTCTTAATTCGTTACTCGTCCTGTGCTGCCCATAGGCCGGATACTCAATTGCATACGCTTTCACTGCGTCTTCAATACTGGGGTCAACACGATTCTTGAAATTCGGGGAACGTCGACTTTTATCCAGCAGCGCTTCAATACCACCTTCATTGACTAGTTCTTGATAGCGATAAAACGTGTCCCGTGAAACACCCATGACTTTGCACACCCTGGATACATTGTTCAATTTTTGGGCTAAATTCAGCAAACCAGCTTTATGTTTGATAATAGGATTGTTACTATGTTGCATGAGAGTTACCTTTCTTCAGTTTAGTAGGATTCGATACCCATATCTAAACCGGTAACTCTCATCTTTTCAAGTCGATGTGTCAGATCTTGTCTGAACTAATACACAACCATACGCTCAAATCTAATCTGACAGATACCCTACAAAAACTGGTAACTGTCAGATCGGGTCTGAGCTAGTACAGATAAGTAATGTCGTTAGTAATCCGATTATCAAACTAACTAATATTGAATATCCAAATCGTAGTGTTGCTTGAGCCATGCGGTGTACTCCTTCATGTTGACTTTCCCAATCATCTTGGATGAGCCATCCGCATCCATCGTCGATTTTGGGTAGAGATTTACGAGGGAATCAAAAACCTTAAAATTCCCCGTCGTTCCCGCGGTTTTAGGCGGGAATCCAGTGTCTTTCGTTGTTGTTTACCAAAAAGCCACTGGATCCCCGACTAAAGCATTCGGGGACGACGGTGCTGAGTGCGATGGCAAATACACTCGTTCCCACGCTCCTGCGTGGGAATGCATATCGACATTGTTGGAGCCGTGTCGTCAATGGTAAGAAAACTATATGCATGAGCCTGGAGCCTGTCATTTTATTTATTCTGACGCCATTTTTCTGCCATCGCTTGGATACTCACATCGTCATTATTGAACGTGATGATGACCTTTAATTCCGTGTTTTGATAATCGGCACGGACTTGGGTAATTAGTTCGGGTGTGATGATGGAGGTGAGGTCGATGCGTTTGGTGTATCTGGGTACTTTGCTAATCGCCTCTTGGTAATCTTTTTCCCATTTTGGCGAATACGCATCAGTTCTATTGGTAATATTTTTTTCCCACCATTCGTCTGTAGCAGGATCACTGACAATCCACTCAACTTCCACAAATTTCGGCATTCCGTGCTTGCTGTCGCCTGGCATAAAAGACATTATCTTGCCACCACGCGGATACACGCCACCCACTGCACCTGGGACTGGTCCGCGTATGCCATCTGGATCGAACCGTCGTACACCTACATCCATGCCTGCGCTTTGAAACAGCAGTGACATGCCGATTGGTTTTTCATCATGACGGCATGAGGTCAGCAATATTGCTAGTAACCCCATTATCAAGGTACGGAATATGGGATGTCTAAACCATAGTGTTGCTTGAGCCATGCTGCGTACTCCTTCATGTTGACTGCCCCAACAATTTTGGACGAACCATCAGCATCCATTGTTGATTCGGGGTACAGATTAATAAAATTGTTGCTCTTGGTTTGACTCCATGTCATGCCGCCTGGTGTTGCTTGTTTTTGCGGTTTGCAGCGATCAGCCCATCTTTCATTGTTGTTACGCAAACAAAAAGCACGGTCTTTACCGTCAATACTCTTGTCATGCAATACTGGATTGGTGACCTCGCCCCATTCTGGGTGATTCACATCTTTATCCTTCCAGGATTTCATCTTCACACCACTGAGCTTGGCTTGCTCCGCCATCCAATTCAGCGCTACATCCGACAAATCCCCCGTGCCATAACTGCCACCAATATCTGCATGGCTGCCAATAAATCCCTTTTGCGTGCCACGGCCTATCGATTCGCCTGGAAACAAATAACGGTGCTCGTTCAGCGCCACGGCTTGAAACACATGCTGGGCTTGCGCCGGAATCGCCAGTTGCCATGATCCGTTATCTAAACCATTCAAGCCAAATTGGGCCACTGTATCCCACAATCCCATGAAACGAATCTGTGCACACGCCTCAGATTTGCTAAATGCTTGGTCGGTTAAACGTTGCGCGACGCGGTTGGAAAAGTCACGTGCCATCGCTGCGCCGCGCGAAAATCCTACAATATCGATATTGACCGCTTCCCCTTTCTTAAAAACAGTATTGTTCATATAGCCGTCAAGCTTCTCCAACATATAGTCAACCCGCGCCCGTGCCGTGTTCGCATCCGCAGCATCAAATTGATTGGTTTGAATATGGCTATCTGGGTCATCGCGACCCACGCCGTTCATGTACCAAGCAGGTCCATTTTGAGTTGCATCGTAAGCCAAATAAAACTTGTACACATTCGAAAAATCATCCACGCCAGGTGGTGGATTGGAGTTATTCGTCCCATCAAACGCAAACAAAATCAGCCCGGACGGGTCAATATATTTAAGTGGGTTATTGCGCACATAGACATACGAATTGGGCTGGTTGCGGCTTCGATGGCACCCAAGTGGTTGGGATGAAGGTAAGCGATGTGTTCGTCATCGTTCAACCAGGTATGGAATGCTGTGACGATGTCGTGGGCGATTTGTTCCGGCAGGGATAGTGGTTGATTTTGCAAATCCGCGCCCCGTGGCGTATCAATGACGGCGATGGGTTGATCGACTAGGTAAATGTACTGGCGTGTGAGTTTGCCATTGCTGTCTACTTCCGCTACTAGCTTGCTGTCTTCGTAAAGATAGTTCGTTGTGTGTTTATTGCTACCGAGTTGTTTGCTGATGCGCTCGCCTCGGTGGTTGTATTGATAGCTGGCAACGAGCTGCTGGTTTTGTTTGACTTGGGTGAGTTGGCCTAGGGCATTCCAGGCGTAGTCTCGCTGGCCGATTGTTTTGGGTTGGCCAGTGGCATCGTATTGCGCTTGGTTGACGTTGCGATTGCTGCCAGCTTGGTACGTTGTT
>JAGKXB010000061.1 GCA_021151485.1 Oxalobacteraceae bacterium
CGAGGTGGGTGACGCATATTGGGTCCCACCCGCGGTTTCGGTGTGCCAACGACGACCGGCTTTGTCGTAGTCGATGATCATGCCGTTGGCATTGGTGATACTAACCTTACAACAGATTTGGGAGGAGAAAAATTTAGCTCAAATCTAATCTGACAGACACCTGTAAAAACCGCTAACTCTCTTCTTTCAAGCTGAACTGTCAGATTTGGTCGCGAGTAGTACACCTAAGACTTAACCAATCTAAGTGACACAGAGTTTTTTGGCGCATATCAAAAAACAATTCCCTTTAATAATAATTATTCTGTTATGCAATAATTTAAGGCATAGCATTTATTGCAAGCAAACACATTAAGGCTAGATTGATCCCCGATTGTTAATGCTCTTGGCTCACCACTCTCATACAGAGGCACATTTAAGTCATCGTTATCAATCATAGCGACAAAACTCAAATTATCATTTCCGCAACACATACATGAATCAATAGGGTAACGCTCACTTTTCAGCTTAACACCTCCAAGCTGATGGCAAACCCCATCAAATAGATTTCGCCGCTGATACTTATCAACGAAAGCGTCATCATTCCAAAGCGCCCCAGATATTTTGTTAATCTTTAACACCCTGCTTTCATAGGGCGTATCCATTTTGCTTGCGATTCCGCGATGATCCATGTACCCACCAATAACATTTTTTTTATCTGCATCAAAGGTGACGCAATAATTTCGAAGCGAGTGGGGGCAACATGGACATACATCAAAAGTAATGTAGTTTCCATGTGATACTTTTTTGTCTACTAAGCTTCCCATACTTACCGAATCGTAACGAACATTAATCACAGGAAACATAAGCGACTGGCAGTTAGGGCATATACACGCTGGCAGCGATAGCTCATCAACAACTCCAGAGAAAAAATCTTCTTTAACTGAAGCCTTTTCCTCTGTAATTTCTAAAATATATCCATCCATTTAAATTATCTACCTCTTCTCGTACCTGGAGTTCTTGTTGGCTCCAATGCGCCTTGCCTTTTTAACTCTTCACGGCTTAACTTCAGAATCTCATCAATGTGCTCTTCCTTCATCCCGCCCTTTAGCATTGCTTTGCGTTGGATGCTTTCCTCAACTTCTAATGTGTAAGGCTTGCCAGTCCTAGCATGCTCGGCATTCAGTCGGATCTGTTCAGCTGAGACAACATCATGGTCAAATGTTTTATCATCAGCAACAGCAATAGCCTTGTTTTTGTCATAATTTTCATTATCTCTTCTAGCAGCTTGCTGATGAGGATGATGTCCTTTAACTTCCTTATATGAGCCCACAGTATGAGGACCAACTTGTACAATACCTCGAACAGTGGTGCCTCGCTTAGCTATCTCGTTGATTCCACCTTCAAAAATGGTATCAACAACACCTCCTGCAAGCTGCCCGGCGCCTTTACCAAACATTTCGGGTGTTACATTAACATTGTTGCCTGCAATGTTTAACTGTGTGGTTATTCCCAGCTCCGTAACAAACTCTGTTGCAGCATTTTGCGCTTTGTTGGAAAGGTATCCACCTACCTGACTCACAGCCCCATCAAATGCAGTTTTCGCAATTTTGCTTAAAACAGTTTTAACTGGCCCTCCAGTTATCACGCCTTTTCCAGCTTCAAATGCGATACTAGCGAGAGTGGAGTGCTCTGCGTACAGTGTCGTAAATCCATCTAATAGCTGAATTCCTCCACTAAATACCTTTTCAGTGATAGTTTCACCACTGGGTCCCGGCCTCAAAGGTGTTCCTGTTACCAAAACCTCTTCGACGGGTGCACCTTGAAGTGCTGCACCTGCGGTTGTTGAAGGTTCAGAAACTTTTACTGGTTCAGATACAGTAACTTTTCCGCGACGATGACCATCTATAAATCGATCTGCTCTTTTTGTTGCCTCACCGTCACTAATACCACCTGATACAGAAATGTCCCTATCAAGCATCCCTGCCCGAATGCCGGGCTGATTCAAAACAATCAGAATATCCTCGTCAGACAGATTCGCTCTGGCTAATGATCGAGTAAAGTCTGAACTGAATCGATGATCTATTCGATCTGACTGCAAGCCTGCCTTCTCAAGAAGGTAACTTGCGCGACTGTTAATTGTCATTGTCTCTACTATCGAGGAGGCGAGCGAGTTTCCAAACGAATCAACAGCAATTTGCCCCCAATCCTGCTTTCCTCCGACTCCCATTAAACGCGATGCTGTAGATCGGATAGCAGAGCTGGCAAAGTTCTTATAAAAGCTACCTAAGAAGCCCTCACCTGCACTCGCACCGGTAACTGCGTCAAAGGTGCTATTGCCAGTCTTTTGAGTCAGACCAGACGCGAGTGTGCCGACTGCCATATCCTTCCAACTGAAACTAACATCAACACCTGCAATACGATTAGCCGCCTGGCTTGATAAATATGCAGAGGCCCCTCTGGCATAGCCGTTTTGTAAAACTGCTTTGGTTGTAGCTGATGCACCATTTGCATAGGCTCCTATACCTGCTGTGAAAGCAGATGTTAAACCACTCGCAAAGGCACTTCGCAAACTGACACTTTCTTGCTGTCCGGTTGCCACACCGACCAATTGAGAACCAATACTACCGACAACCCCACCAGCAAATGCAGCAGCCATTGAAGCAGTTGTAGCACTGACCGCCACACCAGCAATGGCCCCTCCTGC
>JAGKXB010000019.1 GCA_021151485.1 Oxalobacteraceae bacterium
GATTATCTCTATATCAATCAACGTAACGGGACATTTAAAGAAGAAATACAACAACGGATTGGGCATACTAGCTTGGCCTCAATGGGAGCTGATTTTGCCGATATTAACAATGATGGCTACTCGGATATTTTCACAACCGATATGCTCCCCATCGACGAGACGCGTCTCAAAAGTACGACCTCATTTGAAAGCCACTATATCTTCAAACTCAAGCAGCAGAAAGGGTTTTACAATCAATTTATGCAAAATGCCCTGCAACTCAACAACCAAGACGGGACTTATAGCGAAATTGCGTGTTTGAGTGGTGTCGAAGCTAGTGACTGGAGCTGGGGAGCGTTGATGTTTGATGCTGATAACGACATGAAAACCGACATCTACGTCTGTAATGGCATTTATAACGACGTTATCGACCAAGATTTTATTGACTTTTTTGCGGATGAAGTAGCTCAAACAATGGTTCTTTCAGGTGAAAAAAAGAGCTTTGATGCCATCATCAACCAAATGCCGTCACGTCCTATTGTCAATAACTTTTTCCATAACAAAGGTAACCTCAAATTTGAAGAAGCCAGCAAAGATTTTGGTTTTGGAACACCTTCCTTTTCTAACGGAGCCGCCTATGCTGATTTGGACAATGACGGTGATTTGGATTTAGTCGTTAACAACGTCAACCAAAAAGCATTTGTGTACCGTAACAAAACCAACGAAAACAAAGATATTCATTACATTAAGTTTAAGCTGAAAGGCGAAAGCAAGAACCTCAATGCCATCGGAACGCAATTAAAAGTGTATGTAAATGACCAAATTTTAAGTAAAAACATCATGCCTGCACGGGGCTTTCAGTCGAGTACCGAATACCCCGTAACACTGGGGTTAGGTTCAACAACCAAAATTGACTCCGTAACTATTACATGGTACGATGGCCGAGTTACGAAACTTAATAACTTACCCATTGACCGAACGCACGAACTGAGCATTAGCAGTGGCAAAAAGCTCCTCACCCCTACTCCTGCTGAGCGTTTATCGCTGTATTTGGCAAAAACAGAAGCCCCTTTTGACACTCATAATGAAAACGATTACGAAGATTTTTACCAAGAAAAAAACATCCCAGTCAAACTCTCTAAAGAAGGCCCGAGAGCAGCGGTAGGAGATGTAAACAACGACGGAGCCGATGACATCTACATCTGCGGAGCGGCCAATCAAGCGGGGCAGCTGTACCTTCAAGTCAATGGCTCGTTCCAAAAATCAGAACAAAAAATCTTTGAAGACTTTAAATATTTCGAAGACACCGAAGCTGTGTTTTTTGACGCAGACAAAGACGGTGACTTTGATTTGTACGTTGGGGCAGGTGGAAACGAACTCGACCCTAATCAGCGTGGCTTAAACGACCGCTTGTATGCCAACGACGGCAAAGGTCACTTCTCACTTGCTACCAACGCTCTCCCCCCCAATGGTATGAATACCAGCGTTGTCGTTCCCATAGATTTTGATAAAGACGGTGATTGGGACCTATTTGTTGGTAGCCGAAGTTTACCCAAGACCTACGGACTTTCTCCCGTCAGCTATATTTTTGAAAACCTTGGAAACCTCAAATTCAAGGATAGTACCCCCAAAAGCTTCCAGACCTTGGGGCTCATTCGCGATGCCGCTTGGGAAGATATCAATGGGGATAACAATAAAGAATTGATTGTGGTTGGGGACTGGATGAATCCAATGGCATTCACGTACCAAAACGGCGCTTTTACCGAAGTCAAAACAGGATTAGAAAACTATCAGGGTTTTTGGGGAAGAATCGAAGCCGTGGACATCGACAATGATAAAGACTTGGATTTAGTGCTAGGCAACATCGGCGACAACTTCATGCTTCGTGCCTCAGAGAACAGGCCTGTCAAAATTTGGGTAAGCGACTTTGACAACAATGGATTAATCGATAAAATCCTAACAAAAACCGTTGATGGCGAAGATAGCCCTGTGCTACTGAAACGAGAAATGATGGAGCAATTCCCAATTTTGAAAAAAGAAAATTTGAAGCACTCTGCTTATGCCACTAAAAGGCTCAAGGACTTATTTACCTCCGACGTACTTTCAAAAGCAACCATCAAACAAGTAAACTACATGCACTCTGCCGTAGCCATCAACGACGGGAAGGGTAACTTTAAACTATCAGTATTGCCTGTCGAAGCCCAAATTTCGTGCATCAATGCCACTTACTGCGTTGATATAAACAACGACGTGCATACAAACGCGCAGCATCCAACTTGCCAGGATAAAGCGCCGCACGCGCACGCAACATCAGCGGATGTTGTGCTGGCAAACGCGCAAACTGTAAGCGACCACGCTTGATTTGCGGATCGTTGAACAAAGTCGTCCCTAAAGAACGCTCACCCAAGGTTTTAAACAAAGGCCAATCCGCCGCAGTTGCACTGAGTGGCACAACGGTATGCGCAAAAATCATGGTTTCGCCATCACATTGCAGCAAGACTTCTCTTTCCCAAACCTTGGATGAAGGCGCTACGCCCAACACAGCAGCTTCATCTTTTAAACATGCGGACAAACGTTGATGTAAACATTGCAGCCGAAATTCAACACAATGCGCGCGCAATTTTTTCGTCAAGGACGCAGCATCCACCAACCAGGGACGCATCTGACCGACTTCAGACAATCTATGCACATGCGTATGCCAATGCCCCTGCGCAAGAAAACGTGGGCCTTCGCTAGGATGCATCGGGCAAACCAGCTATGCCACAAAACGTCAGCACTTCATCCATATAAGCCGGAAAATCCGACAAACCATGATCACTACCTTCAATCACACGTTGCCGTGCGTTGGGATAATGCGCCACCATCTCACGCCAATCCAACACTTCATCGCCTGTGGCAGCAATTAAAAAATAACGTTCAGGCTGCGTGATGTGAGCAACCAGCAATTCTTGCATTTCCGCAATATATTCACGCTTAAATTCAAACGGTTCATTGGTGTGGTAATCCGTCGTCACACCGACGTATTTTTCTAAATCATGCGCAGGTTTGACGGCTGGATTTAACAAAACAGCACGACAAGCCAATTTCTGCGCCAACCAGGTTGCATAAAAACCACCCAAAGAAGAACCAATCAATGTGACTTGATCGGAACGAATGCGGTTTGCATTCAAATAATCTAAAACTAATTGCACCGATTCTTTTGGCGAAGCAGGTAATTGCGGGCAGAAAAATTCCGCACTGCGACCCAACTCCTGCATCCGCTCAGCCAGCAAGCGTACTTTGTAAGAATGCGGGGAAGAACGAAAACCATGTAGATAAATAATCATGATGCAGCCTTTTTTAATTCCAACGCATCCAAAATCTTTTGATGCACATTGCCAAATCCACCATTACTCATCACCAAAATGTGATCGCCTGGCTGCGTCAACGCCACGATGCGTTCAACCAATACATTCAAGTCATCAAAAACATGCGCTTTGCTGCCTAATGGTGCCAGCGTCTCCTTCAAATCCCAGCCCAAGTTGTCTTTCACTGTCGCCGTACTAGTCGCCTGATAAGCAAACACCACATCGGCATCAGACAAACTGCCAGGCAAAGCCTGTTTCATGACACCCAATTTCATGGTATTCGAGCGCGGCTCCAGAAGCGCCACAATCCGCGCTTCCCCGACTTTTTTACGCAAACCAGCAAGGGTGGTGGCAATCGCAGTCGGATGATGAGCAAAATCGTCGTACACCGTCACTCCCGCCACATCACCACGTACTTCCATACGGCGCTTCACATTTTCAAACCTGGACAAGGCCGATATCGCCTGCGCAGCAGGCACGCCAACATGACGCGCAGCGGCAATCGCGGCTAATGCATTCAAACGATTATGGCGTCCGGTTAATTCCCATTGCACCGTGCCTTGGATTTGCTGATTCAACAAAACGTCAAAACTGCCATCCTCATGTTCAGTCAAGGTCCAATTTGCGGACTCGCCTTCTCCAAAACCTTCTTGCTCACTCCAACAACCCCGCGTCATCACGCGCTGCAAAGCGGGTTCGCTAGCATTGACAATCACACGACCAATGCCCGGCACAGTGCGCACAAGATGATGGAACTGCGTTTCAATCGCCGCCAAATCAGGAAAAATATCAGCATGATCGTATTCCAGATTATTCAAGATCGCCGTCTTGGCGCGATAGTGCACAAATTTGCTGCGCTTATCGAAGAATGCGGTGTCATATTCATCGGCTTCAATAACAAAGAAAGGGGAAGCTGCAGCTGGGGACAAGCGTGCAGAAATACCAAAATTCATCGGTACACCGCCAATCAAAAAGCCTGGCGCATAACCGCAGTCTTCCAAAATCCATGCCAACATGGAGGATGTCGTAGTTTTCCCATGCGTACCGGCAACTGCCAACACCCATTTATCCTGCAAAATATGCTCGCCCATCCATTGCGGGCCAGAAATATAGGGCAAATTACGATTGAGAATTTCTTCCATCAACGGATTGCCACGCGTAACCACATTGCCAATCACAAAAAGATCGGGTTGATACATTGCAAGCTGTTCTGCACCAAAACCCTGCACCAATTCAATCCCCTGCTGTTCCAATTGCGTACTCATAGGCGGATACACGTTGGCATCACAACCCGTCACTTTGTGCCCAGCTTGTTTTGCCAACACAGCAAGACCACCCATAAAAGTGCCGCAAATACCGAGTATATGAATATGCATAGTGCTTTTTAACTTAAATGTAATTAAAGGTAATTAAACATAATTAAACGCAATTAAAACAAAATGATACAATTTTGATCGCTCTTGTTTTACCAAACAAAAAGCTACCGAATTCCAGGCAACATCAATTCAGCAACGCAATGTGATGAACACCATAAAACATACCAATTCAAAATTCCGCATTATCGGCATTGTTATTGCTATTTTATTTAGCTGCTTAGGCATTTATTTAGGTGCACGCAATCACACACCAACCCAAATAACCGAACCTCCCATTATCCGTTTGTTCTCCTCATCTATGCAAGATAAAGACGGACAATTACAGCCACTTTCCCAATGGAAAAACAAAACACTAGTCATCAACTTCTGGGCCACGTGGTGCACACCTTGCGTAGAAGAAATACCTGAATTATCCGCATTGCAAAAATCCATCGCATCAAACAATACGCAAATTATCGGCATTGGCATTGATTCTGCCGACAACATTGCTGCATTTACAAAGAAACATCAGGAAAAAATTCACTACCCTATCTACGTAGGCGGCATGGATGGCGCTGAACTTTTGCGCAGTTTAGGCAATCAAACAGGCGGATTGCCTTTTACCGTATTGCTTGGCGCGGATGGAAAAATAAAGAAAACTTATCTGGGACGTTTAGATATCAAAAAACTAACATCAGATTTAAAAAATGAAATAATAACGAATGTGAAACAAAATTGAATTTTTCCCAACCGCAACTGTAAACTACGCGACAACTTCATCCGCCTACAAAAACCCTAGCTTTTTCTTGCCAATTTGACCAATTTGACGGCAAAATGCCGTCATCGTCCTTAAATTACGCTCATTTTAATGACAAAAAATATACTCTTACTAAACGGCCCCAACCTAAATTTGCTCGGTTCACGCGAACCAGAGGTTTATGGCCATCACACTTTAGCTGATATTGAAGGCGCGGCAAGAATGCAAGCAACCTTGGCCGGCGCAACATTAAGCAGCTTTCAAAGCAATCATGAAGGCGCGTTAATTGATCGTATTCATGCAGCAAAAACAGAAGGTGTGGATGTGATTATTATCAATCCTGGCGCACTTACCCATACTAGCATCGGTTTGCGTGATGCATTGAGTGGTGTGGCGATACCTTTTATCGAAGTCCATATTTCTAATATTTATCGACGTGAGGCATTTCGGCATCACTCCACCTTGCGTGATATTGCAATCGGTGTCATTTGTGGGCTAGGCGTGGATGGCTATCGTTTAGCCATCGACTTTGCATTAAAAATGCATTAATCTGTCGCATCTTCACTCAAATAGCTCGCTTTATTCAAAAATTCATCATTAAGACTAACATCAGGATTGATCGTTTATCACCTCATCAAAAGACGATCAATCTGACAATTTGAAGGACTGCACATGGATCTACGAAAACTCAAAACATTGATAGACTTAGTCGCTGAATCAGATATCGCTGAACTAGAAGTCACAGAAGGCGAAAGCAAAGTTCGCATCGTTAAACCTTCCGCGGCACAGCAAGGCCAGTTAGTCATGCAGCCACAAGCAGCGCCACAATACGCAGCAACACCAGCAGCAATAGCCGTCGCTGCGGCACCAACCCCTAGTAACCCGGCAGCAACGCCTGCAGAACCTAAAGGTCACATTATTAAGTCACCTATGGTCGGCACTTTCTACCGTTCTTCCTCGCCAGGTGCAGCGCCCTTTGTCGATGTCGGTAGCGTGGTGAAAGCAGGCGATACTTTATGTCTGATCGAAGCAATGAAATTGTTGAATGAAATCGATTCTGATGCAGCAGGAACTATCCAGCAAATCCTGGTTGAAAATGGTCAACCAATTGAATTCGGCCAACCATTGTTTGTGATTGCTTAATTGAATATTCAATACTCAATATCAATCCACTAACAGCGCAACATCAATAATCAATCTATCAATCCATTAATATCAATCACATAGCTCACGTAGCTATTTCTTACCATGTTTGAAAAAATTCTGATTGCTAATCGTGGTGAAATCGCACTGCGCATCCAGCGCGCCTGCCGCGAAATGGGTATTAAAACGGTTGTTGTGCATTCTGAAGCCGATCGCGAAGCCAAGTACGTAAAGCTCGCGGACGAGTCAGTCTGCATCGGCCCAGCACCCTCTTCCCTCAGTTATCTAAGCATGCCAGCGATTATCAGCGCAGCGGAAGTCACGGATGCCGAAGCGATTCATCCCGGATATGGATTTTTGTCAGAAAACGCTGACTTTGCCGACCGTGTAGAACAATCCGGCTTTGTCTTCATCGGCCCACGTGCCGATTCGATACGCTTAATGGGTGACAAAGTTTCCGCAAAGCAAGCCATGATTAAAGCTGGCGTACCCTGCGTGCCTGGTTCCGATGGCGCTTTGCCTGATGATCCCAAAGCTATTGTCCAAACCGCACGTAAAGTTGGCTATCCCGTCATTATCAAAGCCGCGGGTGGCGGTGGCGGACGGGGCATGCGGGTGGTACACACAGAAGCCGCATTATTGAACGCAGTGGCCATGACCAAAACAGAAGCTGGCACAGCGTTTGGCAATCCTGAGGTGTATATGGAGAAATACCTGGAAAATCCACGTCATGTGGAAATTCAGGTTTTGGCTGATGAATTCAAGAATGCAATCTGGTTGGGCGAACGTGATTGCTCCATGCAACGACGTCACCAAAAAGTCATTGAAGAAGCGCCAGCACCCGGTATTCCACGCAAAATCATCGAAAAAATCGGTGATCGCTGCGCCGAAGCCTGCCGCAAAATTGGCTATCGTGGCGCTGGTACATTTGAATTTTTATATGAAAACGGCGAGTTCTATTTCATTGAAATGAATACTCGGGTACAAGTTGAACATCCCGTCACCGAAATGATTACGGGTATTGATATCGTACAAGAGCAAATTCGCATTGCGGCAGGTGAAAAGTTACGCTTCCGCCAACGCGACATCGAATTCAGAGGCCACGCCATTGAGTGTCGTATTAACGCTGAAGATCCTTTTAAATTTACACCTTCTCCCGGCAAAATCGTTGCATGGCATGCGCCAGGCGGCCCTGGGATACGTGTCGATTCCCATGCCTACGCTGGTTACTACGTACCGCCACATTACGACTCCATGGTCGGCAAATTGATTGCTTATGGCGCTACGCGCGAACAAGCGATCAAGCGTATGCAAATTGCGCTTTCTGAAATGGTGGTCGAGGGCATCATGACTAATATCCCTTTACATCGTGAACTGATGGTAGATGCACGCTTCTTTGAAGGTGGCACCAACATTCACTATTTGGAACACAAATTGGCAGAGAAGCCAGATTTAAAGAAATAAAAAATGAGCTTAGCTGAAATCGTCATCGACATTCCACGCGCGCATGCAGAGGCGTTATCAGACGCGTTGATGGATGCAGGCGCCCTGTCTGTTTCAGTAGAAGATGCTGATTTGGGTACTGCAGCAGAGAAACCTTTGTTCGGCGAACCCGGCATGCTCCCAGAAACTAACGCCTGGGAACATAGCCGGATCGTGGCCTTAACAGAAACCAACGCTGATCATGTCAGTATCTTAACGGCGGCGGCAACCAGCATAGGCTTGGATCAGTTACCCAAGCACATTTTGCGTCCAGTCGCCGATCAAGACTGGGTGCGATTGACGCAATCTCAATTTGAGCCAATCCAAATCGGAAAAAATATCTGGGTCGTGCCTAGCTGGCATGACGCACCGGATCCAAATGGCCTCATTCTGGAACTGGATCCTGGCCTGGCTTTTGGTACTGGTAGTCATCCTACGACGCGACTTTGCATGGAATGGCTGGAAGCACATGCACCACTCCAACAATCGGTGCTGGATTATGGTTGTGGATCAGGCATTTTGGCTCTAGTCGCCAAGAAACTAGGCGCCGCCAAAGTCGTCGGGGTCGACATCGACCCGCAAGCCATTGAAGCTGCGCAACACAATGCTCTACGCAATCAATGTGAGATTGCGTATTACCTGCCAGAAGCCTACACAGCAACCCAGACAGCCACTACATCACTACCGTCTTATGTTGGCTTTAACATTGTGGTGGCAAATATTTTGTCCGGCCCATTAACGCAAATGGCGGCCATGTTAGCGGCGCAAATTACCTCTAAAGGCACTTTAGTGTTATCAGGTATCTTGTCAGAACAAGCACAAGACGTAATTCAAGCCTACGCGCCTTTTATTCCATTGCGTATATGGGCAGAACAAGATGGCTGGGTCGCTTTGTCTGGTCAATTATCTAATTGATTGTCTAATTGGTCCTCCCAACAATCCCTTCAAAATAAGTTTGATAGAAGTGTATGACTACTCTTATCTGTGGTTCGCTCGCGTTCGATAGCATCATGTCGTTTGGTGGTCGTTTTTCTGAAGAAATACTGCCTGATCAATTGCACAAGGTAAACATTGCCTTCTTGGTACCAACTCTACGTCGTGAGTTTGGTGGTTGTGCTGGAAATATTGCCTATAACTTAAAACTACTAGGCGGTGAACCACGCATCATGGCAACCATCGGACAAGATGGTGCAGCGTATTTCGAAAGACTGGAGCAACTAAATATCTCCACCCAAAACATCCAAACGATCGCCTCCTCTTACACTGCGCAAGCCTTCATCACGACCGATGCCGACAACAACCAAATCACAGCCTTTCATCCAGGCGCGATGATGTTCTCGCATCACAACAAGGTCAGCGATGCAGGTCCAATCAAATTAGCAATCGTGGCACCCGATGGACGCGATGGCATGCTGCAACATGCCAAAGATTGCGCTGAACAAGCTATCCCTTTCATTTTCGACCCAGGTCAAGGCTTGCCCATGTTCAATGGCGCTGAGCTAGAACATTTTATTGACCTAGCAACGTATGTCGCAGTCAACGATTATGAAGCAGAATTACTGATGGAACGCACAGGCCTCAACCTGCAACAAATCGCTCAACGTGTATCCGCCCTCATCGTCACACGAGGCGAATTAGGCGCTGAAATTTTCACAAATAACCAACACATCAACATCCCAGCTGTCACGCCAGAGAGAATTGTTGACCCAACCGGATGCGGCGACGCTTTCCGTGCTGGCATCTTATTTGGTTTAAGTAATGGCTATGATTGGCCCACCACTGGCCGTCTGGCTAGCCTTATGGGGTCGATTAAAATTGCTCATCAAGGCGGACAAAATCATGCGCCTAGCAAAACGGAAATATCCACACGGTTTGAAGAGGCTTTTGGGTATCGGTGCTAATACCGAGCTTAAATCACAACGAAAATAATTATTACAACACTTCCGATGTGATAGATAATAATCCGAGGTGTAGCAACTCGAATAAAGTTACGGACACCAAATTAACCAGACCCGAATCACTTAAAATCAAGGGAGAACGCTATGAAAAAATTTCCTTCAAACACAATGCGGAAATTACTTGCACTGACTAGTGTAATTTCAATATTGGCGATTTATACCGAGACATCGTATGCAAATGACACACAACCCAAGCTATATTCGAAACGATGGGTTAACGGGGCAATCGGTGAATCCCGCTGTATCAAATCGACAAAAATGGGCAAAGTCATATGGAGCTGGAGCCAAGATCAGGCCTATTGGCGAACCACAGCTCCCAATTGTCCCTGCGAACAGACGAGCAAAACACAACGCTTTCAATGCTCATAGAGATATCTTGATTTAGAGGGGGCGCTGTACAAATTATATTCAGCCCCTCTGTACAAGACCAAGTTCACAAAGAAGCAAAAATCCCATTCAACACCTGACGCGCTATTTGCAACAACAACAGCGCAACCAACACAGAAAAATCCATCCCACCTACTAGTGGAATCATACGTCGCAAAGGACGTAATACTGGTTCGTTTAAGGCCCGTACATAAGGCATGATTGGGGCGACTGGATTGATCCAACTCAATACGGCTTCGATCAAAAGCAAAACCATCAAGCCGAACAAGATGGATTGCAATAAATGGATCAGCGCCAAGGCTAACAAGGCGGGAAGGGAAAAATTTAAACTCAATGCCCCCTCTATCACCACAGAAAGAAATGTGATGAGGAAAGCAGCAACTAAACTGGCCCAATCGTACCCCCACCAACCTGGTATGAAACGTCGTAATGGTTGCACTAACCAATTCGATGTTTTAAACATAAATTGCGCAGCTGAAAATGACGGCTTCACCTGTATGGCTTGCATCCAAAAACGCAATAACAACACGCCGGTCAACACACCCGCAATGGTACTGACTATCAAGACAAGAATACTTTGTAACAACATTGCATACCCCTAAAAATAAAAACGCTGTGCAACTTAACGTTACACAGCGGTGATAAACAACAAAGTCATTTATGGGCGCGGGCCGGTTGGAAATGGCCAAGCCGCGTTTGGGCTTAATACTGTTTTTACGGTTGGAGCGGCATATTTTTTTGCTGCTGGTTTCGTTAATTTAGACGGTTTTTCTTGTTTCTTTGCTACATTTTTAAGGACAAGGGTTTGAGCCACACTCTCAGCCTTTTTTGCTGATGTTGCCATTTTTTTCTCCTTCACATAAAGCTGAAAAAATCAAACAAAAAACCAAAAAATACCGTTCATATCTAAATTTAAATCTCAATCTAAATTCATCTAATATTTATTCCCAGCTAAGCGCACCACCAGTTTGATATTCGATAACACGCGTTTCAAAGAAGTTACGTTCTTTCTTCAAATCGATCATTTCACTCATCCATGGAAACGGATTGTCTTCTTGATCAAACAAGGCTTCCAAACCAATTTGCTGCGCACGACGGTTAGCAATAAATCTCAAATAACCTTTAAACATCGGCGCATTCAAACCTAATACACCGCGTGGCATGGTGTCTTCAGCATAGCGATATTCCAACTCAACAGCACGCAAAAATAAGGCTTTGATTTCTTCCCTGAATTCTGTCGTCCATAACGATGGATTTTCCATCTTGATACTATTGATTAAGTCGATACCAAAATTGCAATGCATGGACTCATCACGCAAAATGTATTGATACTGCTCCGCCGCTCCCATCATTTTGTTTTGACGACCCAACGCCAAAATTTGGGTAAAACCGACATAAAAGAATAAACCCTCCATCAAACACGCAAAAACAATCAAGGATTTCAATAATTTTTGATCGTTCTCTATCGTACCGGTCGTAAACGTTGGATCGGTCAATGTATCAATAAATGGGATGAGAAACTCATCTTTGTCACGGATCGATGCAACTTCATGATAAGCATTAAAGATTTCGCCTTCATCCAAGCCAAGTGATTCCACAATATATTGATACGCATGGGTATGAATAGCCTCTTCAAATGCTTGACGCAACAGATATTGGCGGCATTCTGGCGCTGTAATGTGGCGATAGGTTCCCAACACAATGTTATTAGCGGCCAATGAGTCGGCTGTTACGAAAAAACCCAAATTACGCTTCACAAGACGACGCTCATCTTCAGTCAAACCGTTCGGATTCTTCCACAACTCAATATCGCGTTGCATATTAATTTCTTGTGGCATCCAATGATTGGCACAACCAGCCAAATATTTATCCCACGCCCATTTGTATTTGAACGGAACTAGCTGATTCACGTCCGTTTGACCATTGATGATGCGTTTGTCATCTGCCTTGACGCGACGAGTACTTTGTTCCGTACTTGCTGCACTTTCCTTATTAACAACCGCTGTCAGCACTGACTGACTGGTAAATTCTGCTGCGTTCGCTGAATTACTCACAGAAGCATCCGTCAACTCGGCACGTACCGTCGATGACTGTACTGGTGCTGGTGCCAAATTAGACGATGCCGTAGCCGAAGCCGGCGTGGAAGGTACTTCTTCATCCCAAGTAATCATTGTTCTTTTCCTTTGTTCTTTTTACTTTGCTCTTTTTGATTCGAAAAAATTATTGGCAAGCTTCGCACTCTTCAAAACCAGCATCCCCTGGGCGCAACATACATGCTGGGCCTGCTGGTTCTTCTTCCGCAAATTTCCCTGCACCAGGTGCACCACCATTGCCATCCACCGCTACGGCATTCAAGGCACCAATTTTGGAAGTAGATTTCTCACTATGCGTCGCACCGATCGTACGCAAGTAATACGTCGTCTTCAAACCACGCAACCAGGCCAGTTTATAAATCTCATCCAGTTTTTTACCAGAAGCGCCTGCCATGTAAATATTCAAGGATTGCGCCTGGTCGATCCATTTTTGGCGACGTGAAGCAGCTTCAACCAACCAGGAAGGATCAACCTCAAATGCCGTGGCATAAATATCGCGCAACTTTTGTGGTATCCGATCTATTTTTGCCAAACTACCATCGAAGTATTTGAGATCAGCAATCATCACTTCATCCCACAAATCCAGCGCTTTCAATTCACGCACCAAATAAGAATTAATTTCGGTAAATTCCCCGGACAAGTTCGACTTCACATACAAGTTTTGGTAAGTTGGTTCAATACAAGCAGACACACCAATAATGTTGGAAATCGTTGCTGTTGGTGCAATCGCAACGCAATTGGAATTGCGCATGCCATACGTTTTAATCCGATTGCGCAAAGCAGCCCAATCCATAGTTTCAGATGTATCCGTTTCCAGATACGCACCGCGCTCTTGCGCCAATAACGCCAAGCTATCCTGCGGCAAAATGCCACGATCCCACAAAGAACCCTCGTAAGAGCTGTAGCAACCACGCTCTTGCGCCAAATCCGTCGATGCCCAATAAGCGTAATAGCAAACTGCCTCCATCGAACGATCGGCAAATTCCACCGCTTCTTTTGAGGCATAAGGAATGTGCATCATATGCAAGCAATCCTGGAAACCCATAATTCCCAAACCAACTGGACGATGACGCATATTCGCATCACGCGCTTTTTGGACAGCGTAGTAATTGATATCAATCACATTGTCCAACATACGCATCGCAGTTTGGATCGTCTTTTGCAACTTAACATGATCGAGTTTGCCATCACGCATATGTGCAGGCAAGTTGATCGATCCTAAATTACAAACCGCAATTTCAGAATCATTGGTATTTAACGTGATTTCGGTACACAGGTTGGACGAATGGACAACCCCAACATGTTGCTGTGGTGAACGAATATTGCAAGGGTCTTTAAACGTAATCCATGGATGACCAGTTTCAAACAACATGGAAAGCATTTTGCGCCACAAATCCAACGCCTGTACTTTTTTAAACAAAGCAATCTCACCACGCGCTGCTTTGTTTTCATATTCAACATAGGCTATTTCAAAAGCACGACCAAATTTTTCATGCAAATCAGGCGTATCGCTAGGTGAGAACAAAGTCCACTCGCCTTTTTCCATCACGCGCTTCATGAACAAATCAGGAATCCAGTTGGCGGTATTCATATCATGCGTACGGCGTCTGTCATCGCCGGTATTTTTACGCAACTCGAGGAATTCCTCGACATCCATATGCCAGGTTTCCAGATAAGCACACACCGCACCCTTGCGCTTACCGCCTTGATTCACCGCCACAGCAGTGTCGTTGACTACCTTCAAAAAGGGCACTACGCCTTGTGATTTACCATTGGTGCCTTTGATATGCGCACCCAAAGAACGTACTGGCGTCCAGTCATTACCCAAACCACCGGCATATTTTGCCAACAAAGCGTTTTCCTTGATCGCATCATAGATATCAGCCAAATCATCCCCGACTGTCGTCAGATAACAAGAAGAAAGTTGCGAACGTTGCGTGCCAGAATTAAACAAAGTTGGCGTCGAGCTCATAAAGTCAAAACTGGACAATAATTTGTAAAACTCAATCGCACGCGCTTCACGATTGTTTTCATTTAGCGCCAAGCCCATCGCCACACGCATATAAAACGCTTGTGGCATTTCGATTCTGCGTCCACCAATATGTAAAAAATAACGATCATACAAAGTTTGCAGACCGAGATAATCAAATTGCATATCGCGATCAACCATCAAGGCTTCGCTCAATTTTTGCAAATCAAATTCTTGTAACTTGCTATCCAACAAACCAGCTGCGATTCCTTTTTTAATGAATTGTGGGAAATACGTTAAATAATGCGCCTGCGCATCTTTTTGCATCACCTCTTGGCCAAACACCTCTTTACGAATGGTGTGCATCAATAAACGTGCCGTGACTTTGCTATACGCTGGGTCTTTTTCCATCAATGCACGTGCAGCGAGAATGGCGCATTTGTGTAACTCTTCAACGGGTACACCATCGTATAAATTCTTGACGGTTTCAAACAAAATTGCTTCCGCATCGACATGTTTTTCCAGACCGAAACACGCGGCGTTAATCAAATCGCGTACTTGGTTCAAATCTAGCAAACGGCGCTGGCCATTTTCTGTCACGTGCAATTCTGATGTCACAAGAGGTTGCTTAGCCTGTTGCTGAGCACGTTGCTCCATGCGCTTGGCGCGATACAACACATAAGCACGCGCAACGTCATGCTCACCAGAACGCATTAAAGACAATTCGACCTGATCCTGCACATCTTCAATATGAAACGTTCCACCGGCAGGTTGACGACGTACCAAAGCCGCGACCACATTCGCTGTCAACTGCTCGATCAACTCACGCACACGAACAGAAGTGGCACTGTGACCACCACTCACAGCCAAAAATGCCTTGCTCACGGCAATCGCAATTTTGGACGGTTCAAACGCAACGACAGCACCATTGCGACGCAAAATTCGATAATCGCCGCGCTGTCTTAAATCGTCCGCCGCGAGTGCAACCAAAGAAGAGGCGCCGCTAAAATCATTCGCCGCATGAGTTGTATTATTTGCATTAGCTGCGTGCGCTGCATTCCCTGCATGCACCACATTGAGATTATCTTGAGTAGAGTACATAAGTTCCTAAAATCCTAAAACTTGATTAATGGCAGACATGACGGACATGCTGCAAGGTGGTAATAACTGCCGATCCG
The DNA here is from genome assembly GCA_021151485.1 of Oxalobacteraceae bacterium. Lineage (GTDB taxonomy): Bacteria > Pseudomonadota > Gammaproteobacteria > Burkholderiales > Burkholderiaceae_D > JAGKXB01. The sequence goes on from JAGKXB010000019.1 coordinate 15,649, forward strand.
GTATTAATCGGCATTGAATTCGCACAGTAAGAAGGCTTAATCTTACACGTTAATCAGCGCAAATGAAAAGCCCATTTTTACTATATGTAGTGTTTTATGATAAAAAAAATACTGACTGTAGTATTTAAGCAATGATTTTGCCGCAAAAAAGAAACAAATAAAAATCTTCGTTTCGCGACGAAATTTATTGCAAGAATCACATCTCTGGAAAGTGCAATGCACCACACTTGCTATCAGCTATTAACAATGCACGATAGTGCTGCCAATCAAAAAATGGTCCCGGATCTGTCTTGCGTCCAGGCGCCACATGCTCATGCCCGACGACATGACGTAAGGAAGAATAATGTGACTGCAATACCAACGTCAGCGTAGTGAGTGAGTGGTACTGCAAATCGGTAAATGGCTCGAAATCCGTCCCCTCCAATTCAATGCCAATAGAAAAATCATTGCATTGCTGACGCCCCAAGAATGTCGACATGCCAGCATGCCACGCGCGATTCGTGCAAGAAACAAACTGCATCACCGCGCCATCGCGGCGTATCAAAAAATGGGCAGACACCCGTAAAGAACGCAACTGATCAAAATAAGGATGCGCGTCACAATCCAATGTATTGCTAAATAAATCCTCAATAAAAGGACCACCAAACTGCCCAGGCGGCAAACTGATATTGTGAATAACGAGCAAACTGATGTCAGCCGACGCTGGTCGCGCGTCAAAATTAGGGGAAGGCAAACAATATACACCCTGCTTGCACCAACCATCTGCGGCGATTTCAAACACACGCATCACGAGGAAAAATATTGCTGACGATGCGCTGTGCTGCAAAACACAACATCGTTATGGGTATCAAGATCGGTATGCCTAATTGCTTCCGATACCGGGATATACATACCGCAATGCGCACACGCAAGCATCGCTTCAGGATGCTTGGCACGCATTTCTACCTGAGTCTGAGTCGGAATATCAGTGCGCCGCTGATTTTTTTGATGCTGCAACCACAATCTTAATTTTTTACGCAATGCCAATACGACTAACAAAATAAACGCACACCATAAAAAAAACTTCATACACCACCTTGATGTAAAACAACTTCAAGCACAAAACGACTACCAACATATGCCAGCAACAAAGTCGCAAAACCCGCCAATGTCAAACGCAAAGCAATCTTGCCACGCCAACCATGCCATTTCCTGCCCGCCAACAAAATACCAAACAGAAACCAAGACAACATGGTAAACACCGTTTTGTGATCCCATTTAAACGCTTTGCCAAACAAACTCTCAGAAAACACCACGCCCGAAAAAACAGTCAATGTCAGCAAAACAAAACCAAAAGCAATCAATTTGAATAACAATTTTTCCATCGTCAAAAGAGCAGGCAGACGATCTATCGCCGCAGTCAACCAACCGATTTGTATTTTGCTGATTTTGTCTAATCGAGTATGCAAACTGGATTCCTGCAATGCCATCAATATTGCGTGGAAAGTTGCCAGGGTGTATGTGCTATACGCCAACATTGCAATAATGATATGTAAAGAATACAGCATGGACTTATTCGCTAAAGACACTGCTGTACCAGGAAATAAAGAAGACAAAACAATAGTTACCGCAGCACACGGCAATACCAACCGACGCAAACCATCCAATGCTGCATCACGACTTTCAAGCCAATAAACCCCCACCGACACCCAAAGCGCTGCCGACAACATCATGGCAAAACCAACGTGCAAAAAACCTAGTGATATCACGTCCGCCCACAATGCGGCGCCATGCAACAGCCAAGCGATAATGGTAAAGATAGAAATCGCCCGATAACGGGAAGACGACAACAAAGCAACCAGCACGTAAAGTAAAGCGGCGGCTATAAAAAAATAGGTTTGCATATACTCAATTTATCTTTTATGTCTACAAAGGCTTGGAATGATGTTTTGAACGACATCAATGAATCCAATTAAATTACAATGATTGGTTTCGTATTTATTTAATGCTGAACTACCTGATTGTCTGATTATCCTGGTTATTCGATCATTTGGTTCCATCTTTTAATATTTAATAAAGTATCACACTCATGCTAGATAACCTGACCCAACGCCTTGCCAAAGTTGTCAAAACCATGCGTGGCGAAGCACGCCTGACCGAGAGCAATACAGCCGACATGCTACGCGAAGTACGCCTAGCCTTGCTTGAAGCTGACGTCGCGCTACCTGCCGTACGTGAATTCATCGCACGCGTCAAAGAAAAAGCGCTCGGTGAAGAAGTCATTGCTTCCCTTACACCAGGCCAAGCACTGGTTGGGGTAGTGCAACGCGAGTTGGCCAACATCATGGGCGGAGATTTAGGCGAAGAAGTATCGCAGCTTAATTTCCGCGCTCAAGCACCCGTCATTATTCTAATGGCAGGCTTGCAAGGGGTGGGGAAAACCACCACCGTCGGTAAACTTGCTAAATACTTACGTGAAAAACAAAGGAAAAAAGTATTAGCTGTCTCCACAGACGTTTATCGCCCTGCAGCAATTGCGCAGTTGGAAACCGTCATCAACCAGGCAGGCGCTGATTTTTTTCCATCACAAACTAATACCAAGCCAGTCGACATCGCACTCGCTGCGCAAGATTACGCGAAAAAACATTATCACGACGTGCTTATCATCGACACCGCGGGGCGCCTCGGTATTGATACCGCAATGATGGAAGAAATTTCCGGGTTACATGCCGCCGTCAATCCAATCGAAACATTATTCGTCGTCGACGCCATGCTGGGCCAAGATGCGATTAATACCGCAAAAGCCTTTAATGATGCCTTGCCACTCACTGGCATCATCTTGACCAAACTAGATGGCGATGCCCGCGGTGGAGCTGCATTATCTGTCCGACATGTCACTGGCAAGCCCATCAAATTTACCGGGATTTCAGAAAAGTTAGATGGTTTGGAAGCCTTTGACCCAACCCGTATGGCTAACCGTATTCTCGGCATGGGAGATATTCTTGCTCTGGTTGAAGAGGCGCAAAAAGGCCTAGATGTCAAAGCAGCGCAAGATCTCGCACAAAAACTTAAAGTTGGCGGCAAATTCGACTTGAATGATTTCAAAGCCCAGTTGGGTCAAATGAAAAAAATGGGAGGACTATCTAACTTAATGGACAAACTCCCAGCACAACTACAACAAGCAGCAAATGCCAACGGTGGTGGCATGGAGCAAGCTGACAAACAAGTACGCCATATGGAAGCAATTATCAACTCAATGACGTTACTAGAGCGCAGCAAACCAGAACTCATCAAAGCCTCTCGCAAACGCCGTATCGCAGCTGGTGCTGGCGTACAGATACAGGAAGTCAACCGCATGCTGGCGCAATTTGAGCAAATGCAATTGATGATGAAAAAATTTAAAGGTGGAGGCATGATGAAAATGATGCGAGGCATGAAAGGCATGATGCCAGGTATGCGTTAACCCAAGCTGTGCACCTCTCTCATAAAAACAGAATAATCAACTGAGTAATCAACGTGAAATACGCACCCCCTTCAAAATTTAAACAAAAACACAAAAAACACTTGCATCGTCTGGGAAATCACACCAATATGGCTAGCGCGATAAATCGCTCAATTTTCTACTGTTTTTGTGAAAGAGGCTAAAAAGATGGCAACAGCCAAAAAACCTGCAGCAGCACCAAAAAAAACTACTCCAGCAGCTAAAGACGCACCAGCCGTTGCGCGCAAGCCCAACGCAGCATTCATGAAAGCCATGACTCCCTCTTCTGAGCTAGCAGCTATCGTCGGTGCGGCACCATTGCCACGTACCGAGGTAACGAAAAAAGTTTGGGAATACATCAAAAAATTTGACCTACAAGATTCAGCAAACCGTCGCATGATCAATGCTGACGCCAAGTTAGCCGCAGTTTTTGGTAGTCAAAAACAAGTATCAATGTTTGAAATGACAAAATTAATTTCTGCTCATTTGAAATAATGCGCTAGAGAGAGTGTATTTTTCTGCAAAAAATGCCCGTTTTAAACGGGCATTTTTATTTCGCTAAACTCTTATCGCTTTCCAAGCTGCCAATACTGCATTTGGATATTGTGACTGACCACGGCTACCGTTATAACGTCCCAGTGCCATATACAAATTCCCCCCCTCCAACTGAAGATACATACGCAAAATCGCACAACCATACCGCAAGTTAGTTTGCATATGGAACAACTTCCTTCTGTCACTATCGCCAACCACCTTGGTCCAAAATGGCATTACTTGCATATAACCATGCGCACCAGCAGAAGAGATTGCATATTTACGAAACGCTGACTCAACCTGAATCAATCCAATAACCAAAGATGGATCCAATCCTGCACGCCTAGCTTCGTACCACACGGTTTCTAAAAATTCACGCCGCCCTTGATGATCAGGAATTTTTTTCTTTAACCGCTCTGACATGTCACCCAACCAATACAAATACTTAATCCGCTCATTCATGTCAGAAAAATGCGGTTTGGGGGGACTCGCATCAGCAACTGCATACGACAATGCCACACGCACAGAATCAGCCAGCGCTTCTTCTTTTTGATTACCAGCATAGGCACTGATATTGCAAAAACCACAAAGAATAAAAGTCGCGATTAACGAAAAGCGCAGCATAATTATCCTCAAAATATGACCATTTTTTAATATTTTATTAACACTTAAAATCTTATTAACATTAATACTGAATTTTTATTGGACCAACTTGTTCTGGATGAATGCAAGCATCTCACCTACCGCAACAGCAGTAGCACAGGCATCGCGCCGGCCAAGATACTCAAGATTACCCTCTTTCAAACCACGCTCACCAATCACGATTCGATGCGGCACACCAATCAACTCCCAATCCGCAAACATCACCCCTGGACGCTCACCACGGTCATCTAGCACTACATCGATACCCGCTTCTTGTAATGCTTCATACAAAGCATCTGTCTGTGCTTTCACCATTTCACTACGGTCATAAGCCATTGGACACAACACGACTTCAAATGGTGCAATCGCAGCAGGCCAGATCATGCCTTTTTCATCAAAATTCTGCTCAATCGCCGCACCCAAAATACGGGTCACCCCAATGCCATAACAACCCATTTGTAACAATTGCGGCTTACCGTTTTCATCCAAAAATGTCGCTTTCATATCTTGTGAATAGCGTGTTCCTAGTTGGAATACGTGACCGACTTCAATACCACGCTCAATCGCCAAAATACCTTTACCATCAGGGGAGGGATCGCCTTCGACCACGTTGCGGATATCAAATACGTGTGACTCCGCTATTTCGGGTAAATCACGCCCCCAATTAACACCGGTGTAGTGGAAATCCGTTTCATTAGCACCACACACAAAATCACGCATATGGGCGACAGTTCGATCCACAACAATCGTGACAGCTTTTTTGACATTGATCGGACCAAGATAACCAGGTTGACTACCAAAACAGGTCTGAATTTCTTCATCCGTAGCAAAGCGATGCTCAGCCAATCCTGGAATCTTTTTGACTTTTGCCTCATTCATTTCATGATCACCACGCAACAATAAGAGCCATACGTGTACTTGTAAGCCTTGCTCACTTTTTATCTCTACCGCCAATGCAATCGCTTTCACCATTTTTGACAACGACACATTCAAGCTAGCGGCAACGTCTTCACATTTCTTTTTTCCAGGAGTAGAAATTTTCTGTAATTTTTGCGATTCACCGCTTGTCGCCTCAGTTGCATCAACTAAAGCTAATGCTTCAGCAGCTTCTATATTGGCGGCATAATCAGAATCCGGGCAATACACCAAGGCATCTTCACCAGTCTTAGCAATTACATGAAACTCATGCGAACCACTACCCCCGATTGCTCCATTGTCGGCAGCAACTGCACGAAACTGCAACGAAAAGCGAGTAAAAATACGGACATAAGCATCAAACATATTTTGATAAGAACGCTGCATGCCCGCCAAATCAGCATCAAAAGAATACGCATCCTTCATCGTAAATTCACGCCCCCGCATTAAACCAAAACGCGGGCGACGCTCATCGCGGAATTTGGTTTGAATGTGATAAAAATTAACCGGTAATTGGCGATAGGATTTGATTTCCGAACGCGCAATTTCCGTCACTACCTCTTCAGAAGTCGGCTGAATCGCATAATCACGACCATGGCGGTCTTTAACACGCATCAATTCCGGCCCCATTTTGTCCCAACGCCCCGTTTCTTGCCATAACTCAGCTGGCTGAACCACCGGCATGGATAGCTCAATCGCTCCAGCTTTTTGCATTTCTTCCCGAATGATGTTTTCTATTTTACGAATGACACGCAATCCCATCGGCATATACGTGTAAATACCTGAACCAAGACGTTTGATCATCCCGGCTCGCATCATTAATTGATGGCTGACAATTTCTGCATCAGAAGGAGCATCTTTAAGAGTGGAAATAAAAAATCGAGAAGCGCGCATGGGATTAAATTTCTTTTTAAAAGGAGAAGGTTATAATTAACTCAATTTTAAAGGATTAGCTGGCTAATGCGTTCATACTTTGTAGGATTGTGAAAATCAACATGTTTTGATGTGATCTGTTTTGAAATGTTGCGTATTGATATTATGAATATCAGCTTCACTTACACGCATAGAAGTAAATAGAAATTTTAATTGATGAGTGCATCATTCATCTTGATGCATCACTACTTTACAAAACTAAAAAACGCTTAGCCGCAGAAAGTTTTGAGGTACAACATGCTAGATCGTGAGGGATTTCGTCCTAACGTTGGCATTATTTTGCTAAATAGCCATAACGAAGTATGGTGGGGCAAGCGGGTCCGGGAACACTCTTGGCAATTTCCACAAGGTGGAATTAAGTATGGCGAAACGCCAGAAAATGCCATGTACCGCGAACTGGAAGAAGAAATCGGTCTGCGGCAGGAGCACGTAAAAATCCTTGGTCGCACACGTGACTGGTTGCGCTATGAAGTGCCAGATCAGTTCATTAAACGTGAAGTACGTGGTCATTATCGTGGGCAAAAGCAAATATGGTTTTTGCTAATGATGATTGGGCGTGACTCTGATGTGAACTTACGCAAAACCGATCATCCAGAATTTGATGCATGGCGCTGGCATGATTATTGGGTGCCATTAGATGTCGTGATTGAGTTCAAGCGTGATGTGTATCAACGTGCATTGCAGGAATTATCCAGATTTTTGAGCCCGACATCGCACTCGTCCCATCGTCATGCCCGCCATTTGCGCCAGCCACATGGACCACGCACGCCGAGAAAGAGTAGTCCTGTGCTAGAAATCATCACACCTCAGGATGTATCGAATCCGATTTCAATTCCGGATCCTACGCCAACGCCCACCTCCACCAACTCAAAACAGTAATAACCCTAATATCAGTCTGCTTTTGTCGTTCACAAAGTAGACTGATGACGACATCCAGGTAAAAATTTACCCCTTCCAAGTGCGAATATGCACACCACCCGCCTTCATTAGCACTTCAACAATCAGCACCACAAACACCGACCAAACCAGCAATGGCATGGCGACCAGTAACACCGCTATGAACAACCACGCTGCAATCGATACCGACTTCCAACTCCCTGGCAACACACTAGGCAAACCGAGCGAACCTGACTGACGTCGTTTAAAAAACATCACCCAACCAGAAATCAGCGAAAACAACGTGCTAATGCCAAACATGAAGAGCAAGGCTTGATTCCACCAGCCAAACTCACCGCGATGAAAGGGAATTCCTATGCCAGTCGCTTTGCCGAACGCCGTTTGTTGAGCCCATCCTGCGTAATACAGTTTTTGGCCACTATAAGCGTCTAACACCATATCGAAACGCCTTTCGGGTTGCCCACGATCAACAGCATTCACTCGCCAGGTGCCTTGTGGCCCACGTGGCGCAAATAATTGCAATGGCACATCCGGCACCTGATTACGTGCAGCATCCCAGACTGCTTGCCATGTCAAAGGCATTGCACCATTGCCATTTGTAGGCACGATGGATTGCAAATGATGCGGCACTTGTGGCGAAGCCTGACCCAAGCTATCACGCAATATACGAATTTGACCACCCGCGTATTTGCTCCAGGTTAGTCCAGTCGTCAGCATCACCAAGCTGATTAAACAAAAAACCACACCCAGAAAAGCATGCCATTGCCTCCAGGAAGCGCGGCCTTGTAATCCTGTTTGCGGCAAAGCTGCGCGCCAATCACGCGGCCACCATAGATAAACTCCGGTCAGCAACATTACCATCAAACAACTGGCAGCCAGCTCGATCATCCAGCGCCAACTCTCATTTTGCAACAAGCGAGAATGCAGTTTTTTCGCCCAATTACCAAAACGATCCTGGTTGCTCAATTTGCCGACGATTTCAGCTTTATAAGGATCGACATAAACAACCAGGGTTTGTGCCGGCAAACCAAAGCTAGGACGAGGAGCAGCTGGCACAGCTTTAGTCAAACCATGCATGTGCTCGTCATGTTGCATAGAGGCGACTTGAGATGTTGATGCTACGGCTGGAGGCACAAAATTGATCTTCACCGTATCGTCAGCGCTATAAGCTGGCGCGACAGAATGCAACCTCCACCCTGCTGGTGCCGCTGCCTTCGCTACTACAACTGCATCATCCAATGATCGCATTGCACTCATAGTCGTATTGGTGCTCGCGGTAATAGTAGTAGGCGTGATGTGATCCAACTTGTTGTATAACCTCGCCTCAATTTGCGGTGTAAAAACATACAAGATGCCAGTCAATACAGCTATCAGGGCAAACGGCGAGGCGATGGCTGCGGCCCAAAAATGGATGCGCAAAACGAGGGAGGAATTCATGTTTATGCTTAATTAATATTTCTCATATTTTTTATGATGACTTTTTAACGACAGCGTATCGCTCCAAAGTCTGTTTTCTCGCAACATCATGTTGCACAATGGGAAAAGGATAATTTTCTCCCAGCATCACACCAGCGGATGCCAACGTCGCTTTATCCAGCAACCATGGCGTGTGGATATATCGCTGATCCAGCTTAGCTAACTGCGGCAAATAGCGTTTGATAAAAGCACCGCTGGGATCAAATTTCTCCGATTGAGTCACGGGATTGAAGATACGAAAATAAGGCTGCGCATCGCAGCCACTCGAAGCCGCCCATTGCCAACCGCCATTATTCGCGGCCAAATCAAAATCGTTCAAACGTTGCGCAAAATAATGCTCGCCCCAACGCCAGTCAATGCCCAAATCTTTTATCAAAAAACTGGCTGTCACCATACGAAGGCGATTGTGCATATACCCCGTCTGATTCAGTTGCAGCATCGCTGCATCCACCAAAGGATAACCCGTCCGACCATCACACCAGGCTTGAAACGATTGCTGTGCCGCATCATCACTTTCCCAACGAATCGCATCGTACTCTGGCTTGAAAGCATGCTCGACCACATGCGGATGGTGATACAAAATCATGAAGTAAAAATCGCGCCAGATTAATTCAGACAACCACACCTCAGCCCCGCTACTGCCAGCGCCATACCGTATTGCGGCAACCGCATAACCGACTAAGGAGCGGATTGATACGGTGCCAAAACGCAAATGGAAGGATAAATAAGAGGGGCCTTTGACCGATGGAAAATCGCGCGCTCTATCGTATCGCCCCATGCGTGGCAAAAAGTCTTCTAATAATTTTTGTGCACCGGACATACCAGTGGCAATATTGAGGGCACTCAAATTGGTTTTCTCAAATCCAAGCTCTTCCAACGAAGGAATAGAACAAACCGGAACTGGCGCCAGGCGAGAAGAATAGGCATGTACTGGATAAGATTTCCAGTAGAAATCATCATTTCTGGCATATAGCTTTTTTAGCCAGGCATTCTTATAAGGCGTGAATACCGAGAATGGCTGCTGAGATAAGGTGAGAATTTCATCTTTTTCAAAAATGACATGATCTTTAAAAGAGAAGAATTGGCATCTCTCTTTCTGCAATGCCGCACTCACCTGCTTGTCACGCGCGATTGCTTGGGGCTCAAAATCATGATTGGCAAAAACTGCTTCCGCTTGATACGCCGCCGCCAAGCGAGGAATTTCAGACTCCGCCTGCGCATATCGCACAATCAACCCACCGCCCATCACACGCAATGACGCATCCAACTCAAGCAAGCTGGCGTGAATGAATTCCACCCGACGATCCGCTTGTAAGCTGCAATCCAATAATGGTTGCAAAATGGTTTGGTCAAATATAAATACGCAAACGACCTGCCGACTTTGCTTCAATGCATGATAAAGCGCAGCATGATCCACATCGCGCAAATCACGACGAAACCAAACCAGTGACGTATTAAATTTAGACATATCAACACCAAAAACGCGCAAATTACAATTGCGACAATGTTTTCGAGAACTTTTCTGCCGATTGATAGCCTATAACACGTACGCTTTGAATTTCATTGCCCTGTTTATCAAAGAAAATAAGCGCTGGCGGACCAAACAAATTGAAACGTTTTAAGAGCACCTGATCGTCAGGATTATTTGCCGTAACATCAACCTGTAACAAGACGAGATTGGCTAATTGCGCCTTTACACCAGCATCGGTGAAAGTAAATCGCTCCATTTCTTTACAAGATACGCACCAATCAGCATAAAAATCGAACGCTGCTATTTTCCCCTGTGACTTTGCTTGCGCAAGTGCGGCATCCAGTTCAGCACTCGATTTGATACGCGTGAATTTCACGGCATGCTCCTGTTTACCACTCAAGTGTGCCCACGGTGCCCACACATCACGTCCACCAGTCGCCATACTAGCACCTTCCATCACGCCCAATATCAACAACATCACTCCCAGACCTTTAGCAATCCAAGCACGATCACGCAATAAAACAAAGCCATATCCCAATGCCAAACTTGCCCACGCCAACATTTGCAACCATATCGGGAATATGGATGAAACCAGCCACAAAGCCATGCCCAACATTAAAACGCCAAAGAATTGCTTAACCTTTTCCATCCATACACCAGCACGCGGCAATAAGGAACCGGCAGACAAGCCCACCAACAGCAGAGGCACGCTCATACCCATCGCCATGGCAAACAAAGCACTACCACCAATCAAAACATCGCGCGTTTGCCCAATGTAAATTAATGTACCAGCCAAAGGAGCGGCGACACAAGGTCCAACAATTAATGATGAAATCGCACCCATTGCGAAAACACCAAACACCTTACCAGCCGATTGCCTTTTTGCACTTTGCATTAATTTTGTTTGCAATGCTGATGGAAGTTGTAATTGATATACGCCAAACATCGATAAAGACAACCCAACCATCAAAAGTGCAAAGATTCCCAACACCCATGGATTTTGTAATGCAGCTGACAATCCTGTTCCTAACAAACCTGCAGTGACTCCCAAGCATGTATAAACCAATGCCATTCCCAATGAATAAGCCACAGACAATCCAAATGCACGTGAACGACTAGTTTTAGTGCCCTCACCCACAATCATGAAAGACAAAATCGGTACCATGGGTAACAAACATGGAGTTAACGACAAACCCAAACCCAATAACACGAACCAAGGCAAGATTAAGTGAAGTTGACCACTTTGAAGCGTACTCGCAATTTTTCCTAATTCTGATTCAGGTAGCAAAGGTAATTGATCTGCCTGAGAGGTATGAGAAGCTTTAGGAGCCTGAGAGGATTGCGGAGACTGAGCAATCTGCGATATTTGAGGCCCGACATACTGTGTTTCTTGCTCAACATCGACATGACCAAAAGTCGCTTTAGTACGAGATGACGATAATGGCGTATTTTTATTTTGGTGCGTTGCTGAAATATCATTTTGCAAGCCAATTCCACCACTTTTAGGCCCAAATTTTGTTGTTGAGGTCATTGGTGGATAACACAAGCCTTTTTCAGCACACCCCTGGCCTGTTACATGTAAGACAAAATTTGCAGTAGACTCAACCGGTAAAGAAAGCGTCACCGAATCGTGATAAATCTCAAGGTTTTTTTGGAAATTCTCATCAAACTTGATCTTTCCATCTGGGAAAACTGCCGTACCCAATTTAGCACCATCCACACTAAATTTAAAACGTTCACGATACATATAGTAGCCAGGAGCAATATCGTAACGAACAGTAATCGTCTTATCATCCAACATTTTTGCAGAAAACTTAAATGCCAGATTCGGGTCCAAGAACCCATCCTGCGATTGCGCAAATGATGAGAAAGCAGTAAACAAAAGCATCACACTGAAAAAAATATTGTAAAACATGGCAATCCCCATCTTTTTATCACTTTTTACATCTCATTACGCTTCGCAAATAAAAAAAGCCAGGCTAACCTGGCTTTTTTTATTTGCGACGATAATATTACATACATTATCAAAAACTACTCTGCAACTGTTACTGTCGCTTCGTCAGAAATTTCGGGACGATCCAACAACTCAACATAAGCCATAGGAGCATTGTCACCAACGCGGAAACCCATTTTTAAAATACGTAAATAACCACCATTACGATTGGCATAACGTGGTCCCAACTCATTAAACAATTTCAAAACCATTTCACGATCACGCAAGCGATTAAATGCTAAACGCTTGTTAGCCAATGAATCTGTTTTTCCTAATGTCAAAATTGGTTCAATCACACGACGCAACTCTTTAGCCTTTGGCAATGTAGTTTTAATTGCTTCATGACGTAATAAAGAAACTGTCATATTACGCAACATAGCAAGACGATGTGAAGAAGTACGATTAAGTTTACGTAAACCGTGGCGATGACGCATAATGATTCCTTTAAATTATTAATTAATCCAGCTCTTCTATCAATATTATTTCTATTACTTTTTGATATAAATATAGAAACGTATGCGGGCCGGTATTTTTATTTATATAAAAATGCTGAGCACATTAAAACAATGTGTTCAGCATGATAATACAGATACGATTATTTCTCCAAACCAGCTGGCGGCCAGTTTTCAAGCTTCATACCTAAAGTTAAACCTCGTGATGCAAGTACTTCCTTAATTTCATTCAAAGACTTACGACCTAAATTAGGTGTTTTGAGCAACTCATTTTCACTACGTTGAATCAAATCACCAATGTAGTAAATATTCTCAGCTTTAAGGCAATTAGCAGAGCGCACTGTAAGCTCTAAATCATCTACAGGACGCAATAAAACAGGATCAATTACCGGAGCACGTGACGGAGCCTCTGCAGTTGATTCTGTTCCCTCTAAAGCAGCAAATACATTTAACTGATCAACCAATACACGTGCCGATTGACGGATAGCTTCTTCTGGTGAAATAACGCCATTAGTCTCAATATTAATCACCAACTTATCCAAGTCCGTACGCTGCTCAACTCGTGCAGATTCGACAAAATAAGAGACACGACGAACCGGGGAGAAAGAAGCATCTAGAATAATACGTCCTATTGTTTTGTTTGTATCCTCTGCCAATCGGCGAACGTTACCAGGTATATAACCACGGCCTTTTTCAACCTTGATTTGCATATCCAACTTACCACCAGCTGTAAGATGTGCAATCACATGATCTGGATTAATTAATTCAACATCATGTGGCAAATCAATATCAGAAGCACGTACTTCGCCTTCACCCTCTTTTTTCAAAGTGAGAGTCACAGCATCACGATTATGTACTTTGAATACGACACCCTTCAGATTTAACAACAGATCAACAACGTCTTCCTGTACACCATCAAGCGAAGAATATTCATGCACCACACCCGCAATAGCCACTTCTGTAGGAGCATAGCCAATCATAGAAGAAAGCAATACTCGACGTAAAGCATTTCCTAACGTATGGCCATAACCACGCTCAAACGGCTCCATAGTAATTTTTGCATGGCCAGCAGCGAGCATTTCAACATCAATAATACGTGGTTTTAACAAACTATTTTGCATGAGGCCCTCTTCAATACCCTCGGCTCATTACACCGATAAGGCTGATAGCATTATAAGAACTAACTTACCTACACATCAGATAAATAAGAAATTAAAATTAACGTGAATACAACTCAACAATCAACGATTCATTAACATCATTAGCGAACTCTGAACGATCAGGAACTGACTTCAAAGTGCCCTCCATTTTTTTACTATCCACAGCAACCCAAGAAGGCATACCAACCTGCTCTGCCAATGAAAGAGCCTCGACGATGCGTACTTGTTTTTTAGATTTCTCACGTACGGCAACTACATCACCAGGTTTAACTTGATAAGAAGCAATATTCACAACCACTGAATTAACTGTAAATGCCTTATGACTGACCAACTGGCGAGCCTCAGCACGAGTAGAACCAAAGCCCATACGATATACAACATTGTCCAGGCGAGACTCTAACAATTTCAATAAATTCTCACCTGTATTACCCTTACGGCGATCAGCTTCAGCAAAATAACGGCGGAACTGACGCTCTAAAATGCCGTACATGCGCTTTACCTTTTGCTTTTCCCTCAACTGATTACCATAATCAGAAGTACGAGCACCCGATTTCACACCATGTTGCCCAGGCTTTACATCAAGCTTACATTTAGAATCAAGCGAACGACGCCCGCTTTTCAAAAACAAATCAGTACCTTCACGACGAGAAAGCTTTGCTTTCGGTCCAATATAACGTGCCACAATAATTCCTTTTAATTAAAATTACATTTCAACAAATGAACCACATATAAAGTGGAAAAATGTTAAATGCTAGTCTGACTTATTAAGTATTTACAATCAGACGGTGGTCTTCAGAACAAAAACCCGCCATTTTTTGGCGGGCAATAAAAAACATTTTAAATACGACGACGCTTCGGCGGACGACAACCATTATGAGGCACCGGAGTAACATCCTGAATCTGTGCAATCTTTATTCCTAGACTATTTAAAGCACGAACCGCGGATTCACGACCTGGTCCTGGTCCCTTAATACGAACCTCTAAATTTTTAACACCACATTCAATTGCAACTCTTCCAGCAGCCTCAGCAGCCACTTGCGCAGCAAATGGAGTAGATTTGCGTGACCCTTTAAAACCAGCCCCACCTGAAGTCGCCCAAGAAAGTGCATTACCCTGACGATCAGTAATTGTGACGATAGTGTTATTAAACGATGCATGAACATGCGCTATACCTTCAGCAACATTTTTTTTAACTTTCTTACGCACGCGTGCTGAAGCAGAATTGTTTTGTGCCTTTGCCATAATAATTTCCCAAATTACAAAAATGAAGCAATCATTTTCATATTATTTTTTAAGTGATTGCGCAGCCTTACGAGGCCCTTTACGAGTACGAGCATTGGTGCGAGTACGTTGGCCACGGCAAGGCAATCCTTTGCGATGGCGCATACCACGATAACAACCCAAGTCCATTAAACGCTTAATACTTATAGATACTTCGCGACGCAAATCACCCTCAACAACAAATTTAGCGACTTCATCACGCAATTTTTCCAAATCACCATCATCCAAATCTTTAATCTTTTTGGTAGACAGAACCCCTGCTTTGACACAAATCTCCTGCGCCCTTGGACGACCAATACCATAAATGGCTGTTAAACCAATAACGGTATGTTGATGATTTGGTATATTTACCCCTGCAATACGTGCCATTCGTTATTCCCCAATAAATAACGTTAATATTAACCCTGACGCTGCTTGTGACGAGATTCTATGCATATCACACGAACCACACCCTTGCGCTTAATAATTTTACAGTTACGACAAATACGCTTAACTGACGCGAGAACTTTCATTATTTTCTCTTTCTTTCACTTCATAGTTTATTAATCTACAGCAAATAGATTACTTGGTACGAAAAACTATTCGAGCACGAGTCAGATCATAAGGTGTCAACTCCACCGTCACCTTATCCCCCGGAAGAATACGAATATAATTCATCCGCATTTTACCAGAAATATGACCAAGTACTGTGTGGCCATTCTCCAACTTCACTCGAAACGTTGCATTAGGAAGATTTTCTAAAATCTCCCCCTGCATTTGGATAACATCGTCTTTTGCCATTTTACCTACTATCTTTGAACACCTAGCGTGCAGAAATTCCAGCTTTAAAATTTGCTTTACGAAGCAATGATTCATATTGCTGAGACATAACATAATTCTGAACTTGCGCCATAAAATCCATGGTTACAACCACGATAATCAATAAAGATGTTCCACCAAAATAAAAAGGTACTTTCCACTTCGCTATTAAAAACTCTGGCAACAAACAAACTAAAGTTATATAAATTGCACCCACCAGTGTCAAACGCATTAATATTTTATCCACATAACGAGCAGTTTGATCGCCAGGCCTAACACCAGGAACAAACGCACCACTCTTCTTTAGGTTATCAGCCGTTTCCTTACTATTAAAAACAAGTGCAGTATAAAAAAAGCAAAAGAATATAATAGCAATAGCATACAGTAGAGCATGCACTGGCTCACCTGGTGCCAATGAAGCAGACAATTCCCTCAAAAATATCACAAACATATTCTCAACCGAAACACCAGAAGAGAACCAGCTGACGATTGTAGCAGGAAATAAAATAATAGACGAAGCGAAAATAGGAGGAATCACACCAGCCATATTCAACTTCAAAGGAAGATGACTGCTTTGACCGCCATATATTTTATTACCCACTTGGCGCTTGGCATAATTCACCAATATTTTTCTTTGTCCACGCTCAATAAATATCACAAAAAAAGTAACAAAAACAATAATCAAACATATCAAGAATGAGGAAACTACACTCATGGAGCCAGTACGAACCAATTCAAACAAACCTGCCAACGCACCAGGCAAGCCAGCAACGATACCAGAAAAAATAATTATAGATATTCCATTCCCAAGACCACGTTCAGTAATTTGCTCACCAAGCCACATCAAAAACATTGTACCAGTTAACAAAGTTACAACCGTCACAAAACGAAAAGAAAACCCAGGATCTAACACTAAGCCAACTTGTGACTCCAGTGCAATTGCTATTCCGAAAGCTTGAAACAAAGCCAAAACTAAAGTTCCATAACGGGTATATTGGGTCATTTTCCTACGACCAAACTCACCCTCTTTTTTTAAGGCCTCTATTTTAGGAGAAACGACAGAGGCCAACTGCATAATAATTGATGCGGAAATATAGGGCATTATCCCAAGCGCAAAAACAGTGAATCGCGATAACGCCCCTCCAGAAAACATATTAAACATACCCAATATACCACCCTGGTTTTGTTTAAATAAATTAGAAAGCTGGAGCGAATCGATACCAGGGACTGGAATGTGTGCACCAATGCGATATACCACTAAGGCGGCCAACAAAAACCACAACCGCGACCAAGGAAAACCGGTTGCAGTTTTTTTTGACAATTTTGAATTAATTACCAATTAAGACCCCGATCAAGTCACTCGAAAATAAGTTAAGCAACTGAACCACCAAGTGCTTCTA
Organism: Oxalobacteraceae bacterium; assembly: GCA_021151485.1. Lineage (GTDB taxonomy): Bacteria > Pseudomonadota > Gammaproteobacteria > Burkholderiales > Burkholderiaceae_D > JAGKXB01. The sequence continues at coordinate 33,061 of JAGKXB010000019.1, forward strand.
TTGCAGCTTTAGCACCTTTAGTAACCGCCAAACCTTTTAAAGTCACTTTTTTACTAATCTCACCTGACAAAATCACACGAACATTTTTTGAAGAAACAGACAAAAATCCGGCCTGCTTTAAAACAAAAATATCAATCTCGGCAACAGGCATTTTTTCCAAATCAGACAAACGAATCTCAGCTCTATACGAAGATGAAAGAGATTTAAATCCTCGCTTAGGAAGTCTACGCTGCATGGGCATTTGTCCACCTTCGAAGCCTACTTTATGAAAACCACCTGAGCGAGACTTTTGCCCTTTATGACCACGACCAGCAGTTTTCCCCAAACCGGACCCAATACCACGCCCAACACGACGTTTCGAATGTTTAGCACCAACTGCCGGTTGAATTGTATTTAATTCCATATTTATCTCACTACTAAACAACAAATTTACGCAATCACTTTTACGAGATACGATACTTTGTTAATCATACCGCGTACCGAAGGAGTATCCTGCAATTCAGAAACCGAATTAACACGACGCAAACCAAGTCCTTTAACAGTTGCACGATGCGTCGCACGCGTACCTATCAAACCTTTGACTAATGTAACTTTAATTGTACCCATCATACTTTCCTCTTACCTCAATCAAAAATTTCCTCAACAGACTTACCTCGTTTAGCCGCAATCTCAGCAGGGGCGCTCATTTTTGACAAACCATTTAAGGTTGCACGAACCATATTATACGGATTGCTAGAACCAGTAGACTTAGCCACCACATCTGTAACGCCCATAACCTCAAAAATTGCACGCATAGCACCTCCGGCAATTACACCAGCACCTTCCTTGGCAGGACTCATCAAAACTTGAGACGCACCATGTTTTCCGACAACAGTATGCTGCAAAGTACCATTCTTTAAAGATACTTTAACCATATTACGACGCGCCTCTTCCATGGCTTTTTGCACAGCGACAGGCACTTCTTTTGACTTACCCTTTCCCATACCGATTCGACCATCACCATCACCGACAACAGTCAAGGCCGCGAAACCCATTATACGTCCGCCTTTTACTACTTTGGTGACTCTATTAATCGCAATCATTTTCTCGCGCAGACCATCATCTGGCTTGTCACTTTGCGTTTTTGCTTGCATTTTTGCCATGACAATTCTTTCTTAAAACTTCAAACCAGCTTCACGCGCAGCTTCCGCCAACGCCTTCACTCGACCGTGGTAACGAAATCCGGAACGATCAAACGCAACCTCAACTATTCCAGCCTTCAACGCTTTCTGGGCAACCCGTTTACCAATCAATGAGGCAGCCGCAATATTTCCACCCTTACCAGATTTATTTACCAGTTCCAACCTAACATCCGCTTCTAAAGTGGAGGCAGAAACGAGAATCTTCGAATCTGGACTGATCAAATTTGCATAAATATGCAAATTAGTGCGATGGACGCAAAGGCGATTTACCTTTAATTCAGCGATTTTTGCACGGGTTTGACGTCCTCGACGCAATCGTGATTGTTTTTTATCCATAATCAGCAACCTTTATTACTTCTTCTTAGTTTCTTTAATTTTTACCACTTCGTCTGAATAACGAACACCCTTACCTTTATACGGCTCCGGCTTACGGTAAGAACGAACCTCAGCAGCAACTTGCCCTACCTTTTGCTTATCAATCCCTTTAATTAGAATTTCTGTCGGCGTTACCGCATCACACTTTACACCCTCCGGCATTTGATGGACTACTGGATGGGAAAAACCCAGAGACAAATTCAACTTATCGCCTTGCACTTGCGCTTTATACCCAACACCAACCAAAGTAAGCTTTCTTTCAAAACCTTTTGTAACACCAATCAACATATTATTGATCAGTGCACGAAGCGTACCCGACATCGCATTTGCTTCACGACTATCACTCAAAACAATAAAACTTAAAACCCCACTATTATTTTCAATTTTAACTAAATCACTTAACTCTTGACTAAGAGAGCCCAATGGACCTTTTATCGTAATTAAAATCGATGTAATCGTGACCTCAGCACCAACAGGCAATACTATCGGCATTTTAGCTACTCGAGACATTTTTCACTCCTTAGGCGACGTAGCAAATAACTTCACCACCAACACCGGTTGCGCGTGCTTTGCGATCTGTCATAACACCTTTAGGAGTGGAAACAATTGCCACACCCAAACCATTCATAACACTTGGAATCTCATCTTTTCCTTTGTACACACGCAACCCAGGACGAGATACACGCTCCAAACGCTCAATAACAGGACGACCAACATAATACTTCAAAGCAATCTTAAGCTCTGCTTTATCAGCCACTGTCACAACCATAAAATCTTCAATATAGCCCTCGTTTTTTAAAACATCAGCAATAGCAATCTTTATTTTCGAAGATGGCATTATCACCGTAGTTTTTTGAACCACTTGGGCATTACGTATACGAGTTAACATATCGGCGATAGGATCGCTCATACTCATTGCATATCTCCCACTACCAGCTTGCTTTTGTCATACCCGGAATTTCACCACGCATGGCTATTTCACGGAGCTTAGTGCGGCCCAAACCGAATTTACGGAAAGTACCACGAGGACGACCAGTTATCACACACCTATTACGCTGACGCGTTGGATTTGCATTTCGCGGCAAAGCCTGAAGCTTGAGACGAGCAGAATAACGCTCATCCTCAGACCTAGCCTGATCATCAATAATAGTTTTCAACTCGGCGCGCTTATCAGCATATTTTTTTACCAAATCTGCACGCTTTTGTTCACGGTTAATCAGTGCCAATTTTGCCATGGCGACCTCAGTTTCTGAACGGAAATTTAAATGCGGCGAGGAGTGCTTTTGCCTCATCGTCGGTCTTTGCTGTTGTCGTAATACTAATATTCATACCACGCAACGCATCTATTTTATCATACTCAATCTCGGGAAAAATAATTTGCTCTTTTACACCGATATTATAATTACCACGACCATCAAAAGAACGACCAGACACCCCACGAAAATCGCGCACACGCGGCAAAGCGACCGTAATTAAACGATCCAAAAATTCGTACATGCGAGCACCACGCAAAGTCACCATACAACCAATTGGATAACCCTCACGAATTTTAAATCCAGCAATCGCTTTACGTGCCTTTGTCACAACAGGTCTTTGACCAGCAATTTTAGTCAAATCACCCACCGCATGCTCAATAATTTTCTTATCCGAAACCGCCTCAGACAAACCCATATTAAGGGTAATCTTAACAAGACGCGGAACCTCCATTGATGATTGATAGGAAAACTTAGAAACCAAATCAGCAATGACTTTTTCTTTATAAAAATTCTGAAGACGAGTCATGATTTATTGAGCCTTAACAACTTCACCATTGGACTTAAAGATACGGACTTTCTTTCCATCCACAACCTTAAAACCAACACGATCTACCTTACCAGTTCCAACATTAAAAAGCGCAACGTTAGAAACATGAATCGGCATTAGTTTATCAACAATCCCACCAACCAAATTAATTGCAGGATTAGGTTTTACTGCTTTTTTAGCAACACCAACGCCAGCAACAACAACAAAATCAGCACCCACGGATTTCTCTACAATACCGTGCTTACCCCTATCTTTTCCAACCAAAACGACAACTTTATCGCCCTTTTGAATTTTATTCATCACAACCCCTTACAAAACTTCTGGCGCAAGCGAGACAATTTTCATAAAACGCTCCGTCCGAAGTTCTCTAGTAACCGGACCAAAAATACGTGTCCCTATTGGCTCAAGCTTAGCATTCAACAACACAGCGGCATTGCCATCAAACTTCACCAAAGAACCATCTTGACGACGAACACCCTTTGCGGTACGAACAACAACTGCGTTGTAAATCTCACCCTTCTTAACACGACCACGAGGAACAGCCACTTTAACGGCAACTTTAATAATATCGCCAATCCCGGCATAACGACGCTTAGAGCCGCCCAACACCTTAATACACAAAACCTCTTTTGCACCAGTATTATCGGCAACTTCAAGCCGGCTTTCAGTTTGAATCATATTATTTTCCCCAACTTAAGCCGCTAGACCCGCACCATGCGGACTTACGGTCAGTCTTGGTCCCGCCAGCACCAACACACACTCATGAGCTGATTGGGCTGATTGGGCTGACAACCCCAAAACTACATTAAAACAACACAAAAAATAAACAACGAAGCCGAAAATTATAACACAATAATTTTACAAACGAAACAACTATTAAACCATCTGTGCAGCTTGAATTAAACGAGTAACAGTCCAAGCTTTTGTTTTCGAAATAGGACGACTCTCTTGAATTTCGACCACATCACCAGATTTAACCTGATTAGTTTCATCATGAGCATGATACTTACTCGAACGCATGATAATTTTCCCATACAAAGGGTGTTTAACATGACGCTCTATTAAGACAGTAACTGTTTTGTCCATTTTATCCGAAACCACTCTACCAACCAAGGTACGCTTTAATGGCTTTTTTACTTGATTGCTCATTATTTCCCGTCCTTCAGATTTATTACCGTCTTCATACGTGCGATATCGCGACGTACTTTCTTTAGCTGCGAAGTATTGCTTAGCTGCTGTGTGGCAATCTGCATACGCAGACCAAATTGAGCTTTTAGCAACTCACTCAACTCTTTATTCAGAGTTTCTTGATTTTTACCACGGAGTTCAGATATATTCATAGCGCCTCCTTTATTGACCGATTTGACGAATAACAAATGTTGTCAACAATGGCAATTTGGCTGCAGCCAAACGAAATGCCTCTCTTGCCAATGCCTCATCAACACCGTCCATTTCGTACAACATTTTTCCTGGCTGAATTTCAGCGACATAATACTCTGGACTACCTTTACCATTTCCCATACGAACTTCTGCAGGTTTTTGCGAAATAGGCTTATCAGGAAAAATACGTATCCAAATTCGCCCGCCACGTTTTATGTGCCTCGTCATTGCACGACGCGCAGCCTCAATTTGACGAGCGGTAATACGACCACGACCAACGGCCTTCAAACCAAACTCGCCGAAAGATACAGAAGTTCCACGCGAATGAGAAATTCCTGTATTACGACCTTTTTGTTCTTTACGATATTTTCTACGTGCTGGTTGCAACATGATTATTCTCCTGCCTTTTCAGGCAATCCAACTACCAAACCGTCAGCAGCAGTGCTATCTGACTTCCTAACTCGAACACGTTTAACGGCATTATTAGTCGCACTAGGCGCAGCAACAGAACTGGCAACTTGATTATCTACTTTTTTAGAACGAGGACGAGCAGGATTAGGCCTAACATCATCTCGACGTGTAGCACGACGTTTTTTGTCATCATCAGATGAAACATCTAATGTTGACACATTGGCATTGAGAAAAGAATCGCCTTTATAAACCCACACTTTAACACCAATAATTCCATATGTCGTTTGCGCTTCACTGGTTCCATAATCAACGTCTGCGCGCAACGTATGAAGAGGAACACGTCCCTCTCGATACCATTCTTTGCGTGCAATTTCAATACCGTTCAAACGGCCAGAAGACATAATCTTAATACCTTTTGCGCCAAGCCTAATTGCATTTTGCATTGCACGTTTCATAGCGCGTCGAAACATAATGCGCTTTTCTAATTGCTGAGAAATAGAATCAGCAATCAATTGCGCATCAATTTCTGGCTTACGAATTTCTTCGATATTAACGTGCACAGGCACGCCCATTATTTTAGTTAAATCAGCCTTCAAAACTTCTATATCTTCGCCCTTTTTCCCAATCACTACACCAGGACGCGAACTATAAATGGTAAACCTGGCATTTTTCGCAGGACGCTCAATAACTATGCGCCCAACAGATGCACTTTTTAATTTCTTCTTAAGGTACAAACGTGCTTTTAAATCTTCATTCAGCATCGTCGAAAAATTACCATTACCCGCATACCAACGCGATGCCCAATTACGAGTAACCGCAAGACGAAAACCAGTTGGATGTATTTTCTGCCCCATCACGCGCCCCTTAATTACCAACAGTCACATAAATGTGACAAGATTGCTTAGATATACGATCCCCACGACCCTTAGCCCGCGCCGTAAAACGCTTCAAGACCGCGCCTTTTTCAACATAAATAGTTGTAATTTTTAACTCATCAATATCGGCACCATCATTATGCTCAGCATTAGCAATCGCAGACTCTAAGACCCGCTTAATAATTGCAGCACCTTTTTTAGGGCTAAAACTTAAAATATTCAGAGCTTGATTAACTTGCTTACCACGAATCTGGTCAGCAACCAGCCGACCTTTTTGAGCCGATAAGTGCACACCACGAAGAATTGCTTTAGTTTCCATCATCAGACCTTATTTCTTAGCCTTTCGATCAGCAGCATGACCTTTAAAGGTACGAGTCAAAGCAAATTCACCCAGCTTATGACCAACCATATTTTCAGAGATATAAACAGGAACATGCAATTTTCCATTATGCACCGCTATGGTTAAACCAATAAAATCAGGCATTATGGTAGAGCGACGTGACCATGTTTTAATTGGCTTTTTATCTTTAGTTGCTTGAGCAGACTCAACTTTTTTTATCAAATGGGCATCACAAAACGGCCCTTTTTTTAGTGAACGTGTCATGTATTATCCTTATTTCTTACCACGACGTGAGACGATCATTGAAGTCGTGCGCTTATTTCGACGCGTCTTTTTGCCCTTGGTTTGCTGACCCCATGGAGATACTGGGTGACGACCAGCAGCAGTTTTACCCTCACCGCCACCATGAGGATGATCAACGGGATTCATTACCACACCACGAACAGTAGGACGCACACCGCGCCAGCGCATAGCGCCAGCCTTACCAATCTTGCGCAAGTTATGCTCACCATTACCAATTTCACCAACAGTGGCACGACACTCAACATGTATACGACGTACTTCACCCGAACGCAAACGCACCTGAGCGTAAGTAGCATCACGAGCCATCAACACAACAGCTGCACCTGCAGAACGCGCTATTTGCGCACCCTTACCAGGCAACATTTCAACACAGTGCATTGTTGTACCGACCGGAATATTTCTAATTGGCAAACAATTACCAGATTTAATAGGCGCTTCGGAACCACTCATTAATTGGTCACCAACAGACAAACCTTTACTTGCAATAATATAACGACGCTCACCATCGGCATAACACAACAACGCGATATTTGCAGTGCGATTAGGATCGTATTCAATTCTTTCAACTTTGGCTGCGATACCATCTTTAGCACGCACGAAATCTATGACACGATAGTGTTGTTTATGACCGCCACCGATATGACGCGTAGTAATATGACCATTATTATTACGACCAGCGCTTTTTGATTTTTTCTCAACCAACCCTGGAAATGGACGACCTTTATACAAATCAGCATTAACAACCTTTACCATGCCACGACGGCCTGGCGAGGTTGGCTTCACTTTAACAAGCGCCATTATTTAACCCCTTCAGAGAAATTAATTTCCTGACCAGGTTTCAAACAAACAAACGCGCGCCTGGTGTGATTCCGACGACCAACAAACCTACCGGAGCGTTTTTGCTTTCCCAGCCTATTAACTACTTGAACTGATGCCACAGATACTTTAAACAACATTTCTACCGCAGCTTTAATTTCCAATTTAGTAGCATCAGGAACAACACGAAAAACAATTTGCTCATTTTTCTCGGCAACCATCGTTGCCTTCTCAGAAACAACAGGAGCCAACAAAACTTTCATCAATCGTTCTTCGCTATACTTTGCTATTACACTCATGCCAACACCTCTTCAATTCGAGCCAAGGCTGATTTGGTAATCAAGATTTTTTTGTAAAACACCAACGAAAGAGGATCAGCCTGATGTGGCTCTACAACCAAAACATGTGGCAAATTGCGGGACGCCAACAACAAATTTTCGCCAACAGCGTTAGTAATCAACAATACAGAATCCAAACCCATGCCCTTCAACTTTTCTGACAAAAGTTTAGTTTTAGGCGCATCAAGAGAGAACTCATCAACAACTGCAAGACGCCCCTCGCGACCAAGCTGGGAAAGAATCGAACAAATTCCTGCGCGATGCATTTTCTTATTCACTTTGTGTGAAAAGTTCTCATTTGGAGAATTTGGAAAAATTTGACCACCACCACGCCACAACGGAGAAGATGACATACCGGCACGAGCACGCCCAGTACCTTTTTGACGCCAAGGCTTTTTAGTTGTATGACGAACCTCAGCGCGATCTTTTTGTTTACGATTACCGCTACGAGCATTTGCCTGATAAGCAACAACGATTTGATGAATCAAAGCCTCGTTATAATCACGACCAAAAACTGCGTCAGAAGCCACAACATGAGAATCGGCTTTACCTTGAGCATCGAGAAATTTAAGCTCCATTTACCAACCCTTCCTTCCCAGCTTTAGCCTTAACCGCAGGGAAAACAAACACCTGACCATTTTTCGCACCAGGAATCGCACCTTTAACCAACAACAATTGACGCTCAACATCGACACGCGCAATTTCAAGATTTTGAACGGTACGAGCAACATCACCCAAATGACCCGTCATACGCTTCCCAGGGAAAACACGACCAGGATCTTGTGCCATACCAATAGAACCAGGAACATTATGTGAACGCGAATTACCATGTGACGCGCGACCGGAAGAAAAATGATAACGCTTGATGGTACCGGCATAACCCTTACCTATTGTCGTACCTTGCACATCAATTTTTTGACCGACTTGAAACAAGTCAACAGAAATCACATCACCGACACTCATCGTAGCGGCTTTTTGCGCATCAACTTGAAACTCCTTCAAAACTGTCCCAGACTCAACACCAGCTTTAGCATGATGGCCAGCAGCAGCTTTATTTACACGAGAGGCGCGACGATGACCAAACGCCAACTGAACAGCAGAGTAGCCATCCAAACCAGGGGTTTTAATTTGCACGACACGATTGCTTGACACATCAAGCACGGTAACAGGGATAGAATCCCCATCATCCGTAAAAACCCGCATCATGCCGACCTTGCGACCAATAAGGCCTAGGGGCATTTTTTTAGACATTTTTTCTCCATCCCACCTACGATTGGGCAGGTCTGATTGTTTAGACAATATTAAATACTACATTTTTATACTACAGCCAAATATTGTAGCGCGGCATTCTTTTTATTGCAACAGGAAATCCAAAGAAATGTAGTACAACATAAAAATCAAAGATATTCTAAGAAATACCAGACTTAATTTAAATTCGCCAAAACATTTATTTTACAACTTGATTTCTACATCAACTCCAGCGGCCAAATCCAACTTCATCAAAGCATCAACTGTTTTATCTGTAGGATCGACAATATCCATCAATCTTTGATGGGTACGAATTTCAAATTGATCACGTGAAGTTTTATTGACATGGGGAGAGCGCAGGACATCAAAATGTTGAATGCGTGTTGGCAAAGGAACAGGACCTTTAACAACAGCTCCGGTACGTTTAGCAGTTTCAACAATTTCAAGAGCAGATTGATCGATTAATTTATAGTCAAAAGCTTTTAAACGAATGCGGATTTTTTGTTGAGGAGCAGACATAATTTTTCCTTAAAGAACGAACCGTAAATCAACATATACGGCAATATTTAATTACTTGAAACTAGGGTTTCATAAATACACAATAAAACCCCAGCCCCACAAAACACCGAAACCTTAAGCGATAATTTTAGCAACAACACCAGCGCCTACAGTACGGCCACCCTCACGAATCGCGAAGCGCAAACCCTCTTCCATCGCAATCGGATTG
>JAGKXB010000062.1 GCA_021151485.1 Oxalobacteraceae bacterium
TGAATTTTACGGAACCCCTAATTAATGCACTCGCTACGCTCGGCATTTATAAAATTATTTTTAATTACAAAAGCATAGATTCCGCCATATAATCGCTTTTATGCAATCGCCATAGGTAGAGAGGTAAGGCATGAATGGGCTTTGCTCACTCATGCCTTACCTCAAACAAGCATAGCGCGTTAGAGCGTCATCATAGCCTCGTTGATGTCGAGACTAAAATCTGTCATTAGCTGCTTTAAACTTCCGCTTCTGGCTGCCTTGAAACGTGCTTTTTTTGCACCTTTTAGTTTGGCTTCTACCTTGTCGAGAGTTGCTGTTTGCTGTGCCGTTGGGAGACCAATAAAGCGGTCTAGTATGTCCACTGTCATCCAGTCGATCTGTTCTTCTTGCTTTGTTGTCTTCGGTTTAGCTGCTGATTTTTTTGCCTTCGGAGTCACGTCTTTAGTCTGTTTCTTTTGGGTGAACGTGAACGAAAAGCCTGTAATGACACGCCCTGCCTTGTGCTGTTCGTAGCTGACAGTAATGTCCGTGTGTTGATTGATTTGAGTGATTGATGGCTCAAGTACACGATTTTTAAAATTATTCATAGCATTATATTCTTGAGGCTCTACCCCTATTTTTGCTCGAAAATCTTGAATAGCCATAATAGGGGTTTTTCCTGTACTGCGCCAAGAAGCAAGTAATTCATATAACCGTGTTGCATAAGCATTTAAGTGTTTAACTTGCTCTAATTCATAACTGGTGAAGTTCTGTTCTAGTTGTGTGATTAATGGGATAACTTCGGGAGAAAATCGAAGTTTAACAATCCCTGCACCTTCAACATAAGAAATGCCACTAACCCAGCGGACAACCCTCTTTTCAGGTTTATTACGCTTAGTGTCAATGGTCATATAGGTTACTTGACGATTAAACAAGGTTTGTACTGCATCCGATAGCATAGCGTAAGTGTTCTTTACATCCACATTAAAACGGCTAGCGTAATGTTGAGCGTGTATTTCTAGGTAGGTTTCTGTATCAATATGACTTGTGGATTCTCTTGCTTCAATAATGGCAAGCAAAATAAGGCGTTGCTCTACTAAGCCCAGTGTGTAGCTAGCATTGATTAAATTATTATCTTTGACAATTAAGTCCATATCTTTTCCTTGTTTTAACGATGTTTCTATTTTTGAAAATGTCAAATTATGTATTATGTTACATTTAAAATAAAGTAACTAAAGTTACAAGTTATTATTTGTATATTATAGCAGGGTAAATGTAACTTTATAGCAGGGTAAATGTAACTTTATGGCAGGGTAAATGTAACTTTATAGCAGGGTAAATGTAACTTTATGGCAGGGTAAAATATTGATTTAAAAAGAAAAAACGACACCTTAAAAGTATTTAAAAGTATTTAAAAGTATTTAAAAAGGCGTGTGTGTGCGTACACACGCCTCGGCGCGTAAATAAATAAAGTGGGTAAAAAACGAATTTTTAGCGATTTTTTTAAAGCTATCATGTAGTAGGTTTTTGAGAGGTTCTACATAATGGCTTTTTAAGAAATCAGCAAGCACTAGGTCGCCTATCGGCGGCTCTTATCCCCCCTTAATCCCCCCAGTGGGGGGACACATCATCGCTAATATGGCCTATGACTATCGCCAAACAATGAATTTTTAGGGTTGATAGTGGGGCGAATCCCTCGGTTTGTTCTAGCGGACATCCTCTCGCCTCGACTGGTTGCGTTTTTGACAACTGGTGTTAGGTTAATCGCGCCACTGGGTAAGTGGGTTTAACTACCTGAGACGATGATTAAAACTGAGTAGGACAGTTTCAAGAAACGAAACACGACTAAAAACACAATTTTTAGAGGTTTTAAGGTTAAAAATGAAAATACAAGCAACTATTAACACAAAACATCAACGCTATGGCCTCTATTTTGCGTTTTAAGCGAGTTTAATCGTTTTTTAGTGGAAATGTACTACCTAGGCGTAAATCGCGCGTTATACGCGATTTATTAAGGGGTGATGTTTTAGATTGAATAACCAATTTCTCGTTGGTGTCGGAGTGCGTGAATCACAACCACATTTTGCGACTCATCAAACGAATACAAACACGCATAGCCGCTTGAGCCGTACTTGATGAGTATTTCCCGAAAAGCAACACCGTCTAGCGTGTAGTGTCTGCCCGATAGTGGATGCTGCTCTAGAATCCGCAAGCCTTGCAAAATAACGTTGATAACTGTTTTTGCTTGCTCTAGTGCGCCGTTCTCCGTCAGAAAGTCCGCAAACCGCCCTAGGTCTTGCTTTGCCTCTTCTGTAATTTTTACTTGTGGCATAGCGGTAACGGCTTTGGTGTGAGGCTGTCTAGGCTGTTCGCCCAGTCTTGTAGTT
>JAGKXB010000020.1 GCA_021151485.1 Oxalobacteraceae bacterium
TCGATTATTTGATTATTAATTAAGTGGGTTGAGCATATTAATTGGGGGAGTCAGGTGTGGCGGTAGATAACATTCAATATATTCAATCCATCCAACTAATAGGCGCGGGCTTGTTTGCTGTCGCTGTGTTACATAGTTTTGCTACGGGTTTTTTCGAGCGTTTGGCACATAAAAAAACTACTTATGCTGGTTTGTGGCACTTGTTGGGGGAAGTGGAGTTAGTGTTCGGCTTTTGGGCCTTGGTTTTGGTGTTTGTTATGTGCGTAATTGATGGCAAACAAACGACAATTGAGTATCTTGCTTCGCGTAGTTTTATTGAGCCACTGTTTGTTTTTGCGATTATGGTCATTGCTGCTAGTCGTCCGATTTTGCAAACAGTCATGCTTTTTGTGCGTTTGTTGGCTGAGCGTATGTCTTTGTCTGGTGGCATAGGATTGTATTTAACGGTATTGATCCTAGTACCTTTGCTGGGATCTTTTATCACTGAACCGGCTGCGATGACATTGGCTGCTTTGATTTTGGCGCATCATTTTTTTAGCAAAAAAATTTCTTTGCGTTTGAAATACGCGACATTGGGTGTGTTATTCGTCAATATTTCGATTGGTGGCATGTTGACGCCGTTTGCCGCTCCAGCCGTGTTGATGGTGGCGACAACATGGCATTGGGATATGGCAGCCATGATGTCTTTGTTTGGTTGGAAAGCTGCAATTGCTGTTGTGGTAAATGCTGTGGGTGTAAGTGTGTTATTTCGTAAAGAGCTTGGTCAATTGCCAACCTCTTTTGATTCCCAAAAAGAGATTGGGATGAGAATGCCATGGTGGTTAGTTTTGCTACATTTTGGACTTTTGGCGGGTGTAGTGGCATTTGCGCATCAGCCGGGAATGTTGATGGGTTTATTTGTTTTTTTTCTTGGCATGGTTCGCATTTTTCCTCAATATCAAGATCGTTTAATATTAAAACAAGGCTTGTTGGTGGCGCTGTTTTTGGCCGGTTTAGTTGTATTAGGCGGACAACAGCAATGGTGGTTGCAGCCTTTTTTGATGAGTATGCGTAGTGAAAATCAGGTGTTTTTGGGTGCAGCGATATTGACAGCATTTACCGATAATGCTGCTTTGACTTATTTAGGTTCGTTAGTTCATGGACTTTCTGATGAATTCAAATATGCGTTGGTGGCAGGGGCGGTGACTGGCGGCGGTTTGAGTATTATCGCTAATGCACCTAATCCGGCCGGGGTTGCTATTTTGCGTGGTTATTTTGAAGAAGAAGTTATCCGCCCTACGGGGTTATTATTGGCAGCTTTTCTTCCAACCATAGTCGCAGCATTAGCGTTTAAATTTTTGTGAATATTAATTTATCAGTTGAAAAATTATCAAATTACTATTCAATTAGATTAAGTTGCATCTGATTATTGAATCTGATTAATTTCTTTGCTTAAATTAATTTTTTACATGATCGAGCGAAATCCAGTAGAATGCCGCTTCAATTTAATTTTTTGATTTCTTCTTCGTTAAATTTCAAAAAGAGTAGGTAGGTAAAGCACTTGTATTTTAGTTATGTTGATGATTGCAAGTCCTGTGTTACTCTCTTTTTATTCATGTCCCGCGAGGATGGCGAAATTGGTAGACGCACCAGGTTTAGGTCCTGACGCCAGTAATGGTGTGGGGGTTCGAGTCCCCCTCCTCGCACCACAAATTTTCTCTTTTTTTGGATGATTTCCATGACAATTGCAGTCGAAACTTTAGGCAAAATTGAACGTCGTCTTACTATTTCCCTCTCTTTGGTAGAGGTGAGAGAAGAAGTTGAAAAACGTCTTAAAATACGCGCCCGCACAGTAAAAGCGCCTGGCTTTCGCCAAGGTAAAGTACCCATGAAAATGGTGGCTGCACAATTCGGATATCAGATTGAAACCGAAGTCTTGAACGACAAAGTAGGTCGTGCATTCAATGACGCCGTAGTCGCCAATAATTTGCGTGTTGCTGGATATCCAAAAATTGATGCTAAGACCAACGAAAATGGCACTGAAAATCAAGCAAACGATGTGCTGTCATTTGATGCAACTTTTGAGATTTATCCTGAAGTAACAGTAGGTGATTTGTCCGGTGTCGATATTGCTCAAGTGAAGGTTGATGTTTCCGAGGCGGAAATTGATAAAACTATTGATGTTTTGCGCAAACAACGTGTGCACTATCACGCTAAAGGTGAGCAAAGTGCTCATGGTGACGGCGGTGAACCAGTAGCGCAAAAAGGTGATCGCGTCACGTTGGATTTCGTTGGAAGAATTGATGGCACAGAATTCCAGGGCGGGAAGGCTGATAACTATGTATTTGTACTGGGTGAAGGCACAATGTTGCCAGAGTTCGAAGCTGCTGCATTAGGATTGAAAGTTGGTGACTCTAAAGTTTTCCCATTGCCGTTTCCAGCTGATTACCACGGTAAAGATGTAGCTGGCAAAACAGCTGAATTCACTATTACATTGAAGAAGATTGAGTGGGCGCATTTGCCAGAAGTCGATAGTGAATTCGCGAAAACACTAGGTGTTCCTGATGGCGACGTGCAAAAAATGCGCGAAGGAATTAAAGAAAATCTGGAGCGTGAAGTAGAGCGTCGCGTCAAAGCAAAAAATAAAGATGCTGTGATGGATGCATTGATTCAAGTTTCTGACTTGGAAGTGCCTAAAGCATTGATTAATCAGGATGTGCAACGTTTATCCGAGATGACACGCAATGATATGTTGCAACGTGGCATGAAAGTCAAAGACGTACCATTGCCAGAAGAGTTATTTGTTCCACAAGCAGAGCGTCGTGTACGTTTAGGCTTGATTTTGGCCGAAGTAGTGAAGGTCAATGCTTTACAAGCCCAACCAGAACAAGTCAAAGCGCAAGTAGAAGAGTTTGCCCAAAGCTACGAGAATCCGGCCGAAGTAGTGAAATACTACTACGCTGATCGTAGCCGTTTAGCCGAAGTGGAAGCACTTGTTTTAGAAGATAACGTCGTGAACTATGTGCTAGGTCAAGCAAAGGCACAAGAAAAGCATATGGCTTTTGATGAGTTGATGGAAAACAGGGCTGCAGCATAATAATCGTTGATGGCTTGATAGCTTAACATTGGTGTGTTCGTTTTAATTCTTCTTTGTTAGAAAAATAACATGAAAAACGTGATGGAAAATTCGGCATTAGACGCCCAAATGCTTGGTTTGGTACCAATGGTGGTTGAGCAAAGTGGTCGTGGTGAACGTGCTTACGATATTTACTCGCGTTTATTGAAAGAACGGGTGATTTTTCTGGTGGGTCCAGTCAATGATCAAATGGCGAATTTGATTGTGGCCCAGATGCTTTTTTTAGAGAGTGAAAATCCAGAAAAGGATATTTCTTTATATATCAATTCGCCCGGTGGTTCAGTTTATGCTGGTATGGCGATTTACGACACCATGCAGTTTATCAAGCCTGATGTATCAACTCTGTGCACCGGTATGGCAGCGTCTATGGGTGCATTTTTGTTGGCTGCTGGCGCCAAAGATAAGCGTTTTTCATTGCCTAACTCACGCATCATGATCCACCAACCGTCTGGTGGTTCTCAAGGGCAAGCCTCTGATATTGAAATTCAAGCCCGTGAAATCTTGTATTTGCGAGAACGCTTAAATTCGATTTTGGCAAATCATACGGGGCAAACACCAGAGCAAATTGCGAAAGATACTGATCGCGATAATTTTATGTCTGCTGATGAGGCAGCCACATATGGTTTGATTGATAAGGTGTTAACTCATCGTTCTTAAAACCTATCTTTTTGAATATTAAAAACATTAAAAACGATAGGTTGTTGCTATAAATTGCCATACATTGCTATAAATTTAGTCCCATGTCAGACAAAAAAACTCCTAGTACTGAAAAGTTACTTTACTGTTCATTTTGTGGCAAAAGCCAACATGAAGTAAAAAAACTGATTGCTGGTCCATCCGTTTTTATTTGCGATGAGTGCATTGATTTGTGTAATGACATCATTCGCGATGAAGTATTGAATGTTGAATCAGCAATCGGAACAGAGGCTGGACAAAAATCTGACCTACCTACTCCGCAAGAAATTACCGAATCTTTGGATCAATATGTTATTGGGCAAAGTACGGCAAAGCGGATTCTTGCTGTGGCTGTGTATAACCATTACAAACGGTTGAAACATCTAGGTAAAAAAGATGGTATTGAATTATCAAAAAGCAATATTTTGCTAGTTGGGCCAACCGGTTCTGGTAAAACTTTGTTAGCACAAACATTGGCCCGTATGTTGAATGTGCCATTTGTAATTGCTGATGCAACTACTTTGACGGAAGCTGGTTATGTCGGCGAAGATGTCGAAAATATCATTCAAAAATTGCTGCAAAGCTGTAATTACGAAGTGGAAAAAGCGCAAAAAGGGATTGTATATATTGACGAAATCGACAAGATTTCACGTAAATCAGACAATCCGTCCATTACCCGAGATGTATCAGGTGAAGGTGTACAGCAGGCTTTGTTGAAATTAATTGAAGGTACGATGGCATCTGTTCCACCACAAGGTGGGCGCAAGCATCCTAATCAAGATTTCATTCAAATTGATACCACCAATATTATGTTTATTTGCGGCGGTGCATTTGATGGATTAGTGAAAATTATTTCAAACCGCTCTGAAAAAAGCGGTATAGGTTTTTCAGCACGTGTGAAAAGCCAATCGGATGAGGTTGCCAGCGATTTATTATTGGATGTCGAACCAGAAGATTTGATCAAATTTGGTTTGATTCCAGAATTGGTCGGTCGTTTGCCTGTGGTGGCGACGTTAAACGAACTTTCAGAAGACGCGTTGATAGAAATTCTGGTGGAACCTAAAAATGCTTTGATCAAGCAATATTCCAAATTGTTAGAAATGGAAGGCGTTGAGCTTGAAATCAGGCCAGCGGCCTTGCATGCAATCGCTAAAAAAGCCTTGGTGCGAAAAACAGGGGCGCGAGGTTTGCGTTCTATTTTGGAGCAGGCATTGTTGGACGTTATGTATGACTTGCCAAGTCAGCAAAATGTTTCCAAGGTTGTGATTGATGAAAACACCATTACTAATCATGCCAAACCTTTGTTGATTTATCACGAGCAGGTGAGGGTGTCTGGAGAAAACTAATCCAGGTTGATTTTTTCTTATTGTCTGCTCTTGTATTTTAGCTGTCAGCGCCAACATGATGAACAAGTTTTTATAAAGGTACGCCATGACAACTTCCATATCAACTGAACACAGTCAATTACCATTATTACCATTACGGGACGTTGTTGTTTTCCCTCATATGGTCATTCCACTTTTCGTTGGTCGTCCTAAGTCGATCAAAGCCCTTGAAGTGGCCATGGAGCAGGGCAAAAGTATTATGCTAGCAGCGCAAAAGGCTGCAGCTAAAGATGAGCCATCAGCCAGTGATATTTATGAAATTGGTTGCGTTGCGCATATCTTACAAATGCTTAAATTACCGGATGGCACAGTCAAAGTATTGGTTGAAGGTGCTTATCGTGCACGTATTCATCAAATTACTGAATTTGATACACATTTCATCGCAGATTTAACCTCTGTCGAATCTGAGGTGGGTAATGCTTCCGAAGTCGAGGCACTGCGTCGTGCTACTGTCCAGCAATTTGACCAGTACGTTAAATTAAATAAAAAAATTCCACCTGAAATTTTAACTTCGTTGGCAAGCATCGAAGATTCCGGTCGTTTGGCTGATACGATTGCTGCACATTTGCCGCTGAAGTTGGAGCAAAAACAAGTTGTTTTGGAAATATTTAGCGTTTCCAAGCGTTTGGAACATTTGCTTGGTCAGCTTGAAGGTGAGTTGGATATTCTACAAGTAGAAAAACGCATTCGTGGTCGCGTTAAGCGGCAGATGGAAAAATCGCAGCGTGAGTATTACTTGAACGAGCAAGTCAAAGCGATTCAAAAAGAGTTAGGCGAAGGAGAAGATGGCGCCGATCTGGATGAACTTGAGAAAAAAATCGCTAGCGCGAAAATGCCTAAAGAAGCACAGGATAAAGCGCAAAGTGAATTGAAAAAACTGAAGTTAATGTCTCCGATGTCTGCGGAAGCGACGGTGGTGCGCAACTATATTGATACTTTGGTGAATTTACCCTGGAAGAAAAAATCCAAGGTTAATAATGATTTAACCAATGCCGAAAAAGTGTTGGAAGATGATCATTATGGTCTAGATAAGGTCAAAGAACGTATTCTGGAATATCTTGCTGTTCAGCAACGTGTTGAAAAATTAAAAGCGCCAATTTTGTGTTTTGTAGGTCCTCCAGGTGTGGGTAAAACTTCTCTAGGCCAATCAATCGCGCGTGCTACCAATCGTAAGTTTGTGCGTATGGCCTTGGGTGGTGTGCGTGATGAAGCAGAAATTCGTGGCCATCGCCGTACTTATATCGGCTCCATGCCAGGAAAAATATTGCAAAGCTTGACGAAAGTAGGTGTACGCAATCCATTATTCCTACTAGATGAAGTCGATAAAATGGGCGCAGATTTCCGTGGCGATCCCTCATCTGCTTTGCTTGAAGTGTTGGATCCAGAACAAAATCATACCTTCGCAGATCACTACATCGAAGTAGATTTTGATTTGTCTGATGTGATGTTTGTGGCAACTTCGAATTCTTATAACATTGCGCCAGCTTTGTTGGATCGCATGGAAGTGATTCGTCTGTCCGGTTACACCGAAGATGAAAAAACTAATATTGCACAACGCTATTTGTTACCTAAGCAAATCAAAACGAATGGTCTAAAAGAAGAAGAAATCAGTGTTTCGGAAGCGGCTATACGCGACATCATTCGCTATTACACTAGGGAAGCTGGAGTGCGTTCCTTAGAGCGTGAAATCTCTAAGATTTGTCGCAAAGTAGTAAAGATGCTCTTGTTGAAAAAACAAGATAAAAAAGTCGCTATTAATCCAAAAAACATTGATAAGTTCTTAGGTGTACGTCGTTTTGACTATGGCGTTGCTGAAAAAGATAATCAGGTTGGTCAAGTCGTTGGTTTGGCATGGACTGAAGTTGGTGGTGATTTGCTCACGATTGAAGCTGTCAACATGCCAGGTAAAGGTGGCGTCATACGCACCGGTACTTTGGGTGATGTGATGAAAGAATCTATCGAAGCAGCACGTACCGTTGTGCGTAGTCGCGCTAGCCGATTGGGTATCGCAGCGGATCTTTTTGATAAGAGTGATATTCATATTCATGTGCCGGAAGGTGCGACGCCTAAAGATGGTCCATCTGCTGGGATTGCGATGACGACGGCATTGGTTTCAGTCTTTACCAACATCCCTGTGCGGGCGGATGTTGCGATGACAGGTGAAATCACATTGCGTGGTGAGGTGTTGCCTATCGGTGGTTTAAAGGAAAAACTGCTGGCCGCGCATCGTGGGGGTATTAAAACGGTATTGATTCCTGAGCAAAATGTGAAGGATTTGGCTGAAATTCCTGACAATGTCAAAAATAAACTGGAAATTGTGCCAGTACGTTGGATAGACAAAGTGTTGGAAATCGCATTGGAAAGTCAGCCAACGCCATTACCTTCTTCATTAGATGAAGCCGTCGTACCGGCACCAGTAGCAGCTACAACAACGGCGAAACAAGAAGGTAAAAAAGATAGTAATGTTGTTAAGCATTGATCACTTAAATCACTTAAGACTTAAGAAGTCAGCGTTAAAAAACAACTTTTCAAAAACCCGCATTTCTCTTTATGAGTAGGCGGGTTTTTTTATTATTGATAAGTAAATTTTGCAAAAAACACAAGAAAATGAATCAAGAAAAAAATCAATCAAATTCAACATTCAAATTCAACTTTAAATCTAAGTTGTTTATTGCGATTGTGTTGGTTGGGATTGTTGCCATTGTACTTGCTACCAAGTCCTCTCCGACCAAGTCGAAAACGCCTAGTGATAAAAGGGCCGAGGCTCCCAAACCAGCATTAACAGTAACGACTGCGCAACCATCACAGGTAAATTTACCAGTGCAATTACGTGCCAACGGGAATATTGTGGCGTGGCAAGAAGCGATTATTGGTAGCGAGTCTAATGGTTTACGCTTGTCAGAAGTACGAGTGAATGTGGGCGATAAAGTGCGTGCCGGGCAGGTCTTGGCGGTATTTGCGTCAGAAACGGTGCAATCTGAGGTGGCGCAAGCTAGTGCTAATGTGATGGAAGCACAAGCAAACTTGGCAGATGCGACTCAAAATGCAGAACGTGCGCGTGCTTTGCAAGGTAGTGGGGCGTTGAGTACGCAGCAAATCAATCAATATTTTACCGGTGAGCAAACTGCCAAAGCAAAATTGGCCGCAGCGAAAGCGAATTTATCTGCGCAGCAATTACGTTTAAAGCAAACCCAATTAGTCGCACCTGATGATGGCGTGATTTCATCACGCACTGCTACGGTTGGCGCGGTACTGGGTGTGGGGACAGAATTGTTTCGCATGATCAGGCAGGGGCGTTTAGAGTGGCGGGGAGAAGTCACATCGGCAGAACTTGGGCGTTTGGCGATTGGTACGCCTGTTGTGCTGCAAGCAGCGAATGGCGCGCGTTTAACAGGAAAAGTGCGCATGATTGCACCAACTGTAGATACGCAAAACCGGGTGGGATTAGTGTATGTCGATTTGGTATCTACATCTTCAAAACCTGAAAGTAAGAAAGGCTCGTTGACCTCTTCAGTCGCTCACTTGGTCGCCAAAGCTGGCATGTTTGCGACGGGTGAATTTCAATTGGGCAACACCGCTGCCTTAACTGTAGCGCAGCAATCTTTGGTAGTGAGAGACGGTTTTAATTACGTGTTTCGTCTTAATCCAGATCAGCGGGTTAGCCAAATCAAGGTTCAAATCGGACGCCGCTTCGCCGATCGTGTGGAAATATTGAATGGCATAAGCGCTGATGCCACCTTGGTGGTGAATGGTGCAGGTTTCCTCAATGATGGGGATTTGGTTAAAAATGTGGTGGATAATAAACCTGGCTCAAGGTAGACCTGCCTTACGTCGCTCCCGCGGTTTGGGGCGGGAGTGACGGATAAGATATGGAATAGCCACTAAATCGAATTCAATGCATTCGATAACAATTTTGCGGTGATATCAACAATCGGGATCACGCGCTCGTAAGCCATTCTGGTCGGTCCTATGACGCCTAAGGTTCCCACGATTTTGCCATTTACTTCATAAGGCGCGGCGACGACACTCATGTCATCTAAGGGCATGACTTGTGATTCTCCGCCGATAAAAATTTGTACGCCGGTAGCTTTGCTGGAAACATCCAGTAACTGCATTAACGATGTTTTTTGCTCAAACATGTCGAATAATTTACGCAAGGAGTGCATATTGGACGACATGCTTTCTACATTGAGTAAATTACGCTCACCTGAAATTACAACATTGTCCTGCTCATCACTCATTGCTTCACTGCCAGCTTCGATTGCAGCGTGCATCAGGCGAGTCATATCGTCGTGTAATTGCCGTAATTCGCTTTGTAGACGTACACGCACCTGATCAAAATGGAGCCCCCCGTAATTTTGATTGATGTAGTTGGCTGAGTGCACCAATTGTGCTGGGGTGTAGTCAACATCAGTTAGCAATAAACGATTTTGTACCTCACCATTTGGTGCGACGATGACTAGAAGGATGCGTTTTTCTGATAGGCGTAGAAAATCGATTTGATGAAACACTGATTCACGCTTAGGTGCCAAAACAACGCCAGCAAATTGCGACAAAGAAGAAAGCATTTGTGCAGCATTAGCAATGACTTTTTGTGGTTGATTGGCTTGTAGTTTACTTGCTGCAACCTCTTCAATCGGTGTGGTAACCAATTGTTGTGGCATGGAGGGTTGTGCAGTTAGCAACGTATCAACAAACAAACGATAGCCACGTGGCGTTGGAACACGTCCGGCAGAAGTATGTGGGCTGGCAATAAATCCCATTGCTTCAAGATCCGCCATGACATTGCGTATGGTCGCGGGAGATAGATCAAGACCAGAGGCTTTCAACAGGGCGCGTGAGCCGACCGGTTGGCCTTCGGCAATATAATTTTCGATTAGCGCTTTGAGTAAAGTGTGGGCACGGATATCGAGTGACATGGGTATCGTTAAACGTCAAATTTGAACGTTAAATAAGTGGAAACAAGAACACAATATTTTAAGGGGCTATTCTGTGTTTGTATTTTTTAATTCATGGATAAGTGGATGAATTTTAAAGCAAGCTTGAAGTATGGTTTAATGCCAGCCCATCCCATTTTTGTTTTTTATTTTTTTACTCTGATTCGTATTTTTATGCCAAAAAATATTGCTCTGGTCGGTAAATTGCACACAACGGGTATTGTCCAGGCTTTGGCCGAAATAGCGGATTTTTTAATCACCTCCGGATGTGGTGTGATTCTGGAAGCAGAGACTGCGTTAGACACACAACTGCATACCATTTTAAAAAATTGCCAGGTGATGACACCAGCTGAAATTGGCCAGCACGCCGACGCGGCGATTGTGGTGGGTGGCGATGGCACCATGCTGGGAATTGCCCGTCAGCTAGCGCCATATCAAGTCCCACTGATCGGTATCAATCATGGTCGTTTGGGATTTATGACCGATATTGCATTAGATCGCATGATTGTTGTGTTGGCTGATATTTTGGCGGGTAAATGTGATTCTGAGCGGCGTAGTTTGCTGGAAGGAAGCGTGATTCGTAATGATCAAGAAATCGTTTCTGGTTTGGCATTTAATGATGTTGTTGTTGCACGTGGTGCCGGCTCTGGCATGGCGGAGTTACAAGTTTATGTCGATGGCCATTTCATGTATAACCAGCGATCGGATGGTTTGATTATTTCGACTCCCACCGGCTCCACTGCTTATGCCTTGTCGGCTGGTGGGCCTTTGCTGCATCCTAATCTGGATGGGATTGTATTGGTACCTATTGCGCCGCATGCTTTGTCAAATCGGCCGATTGTGGTGTCGGATAACAGTGAAATCGTGATCGAAATCATGGATGGCCGCGACATTAGTATTAGCTTTGACATGCAAAGTTTTATCAGCCTGGCGCATCGCGATCGGATTTTCATCAAACGCTCTGCGCACAGAGTAACCTTTTTACATCCTGAAGGATGGAGTTATTACGACACCCTGCGTGAGAAATTGCATTGGCATGAATATCCGCTGGCACAGTTAAAATAAAATTTTTCTCTCATTTTTTACCTTATCTTTTTTATCTCCTCGCATTTTATTTTCTATGCTGCGCACACTTTCTATTCGTGATTTCGTTATTGTTGATTCGATCGAGCTGGAATTTGCGGCTGGTTTCACGGTGTTTACGGGCGAAACTGGTGCGGGTAAATCTATTTTGATTGATGCCTTGTCGCTGGTACTAGGTGGCCGTGGTGATGCCAGCATGGTGAGGGAAGGGGCATTGAAGGCGGATATTAGCGCTGAGTTTGATGCGCCTCATGAAGCATTGACAGCGTGGTTGACGAACCAGGCATTGCAATCGGATGAAGGAGTCGTATTGCTACGTCGTGTGATTGATCAAGCAGGGCGTTCCAAAGCGTATATCAATGGCATCGCCGCCACCGCGACGCAATTGCGCGAAGTTGGCGAAATGCTGGTCGATATTCATGGACAGCATGCGCATCAATTGTTGTTAAAGACTTCGGCACAGCGTTCGTTGCTGGATAACCAGGCCAATTTGCAAGAAATGGTGCATACAGTCACCCAACATTATCAAACCTGGCGCGGCTTGGTGAGGCAAAGGGAAGCGTTTGAAAACAATGCCAAGCAAGTCTTACAAGAGCGTGAGCGTCTAGAGTGGCAAGTCGGTGAGCTGGACAAATTGGCGCTCAAAGCTGGTGAATGGGAACAACTCAACCACGAACATAGCCGCCTATCGCACGCCGCTAGTTTGATTGAGGGGACACAAGCGGCCTTGATGGCGTTAGCGGAGTCGGATCAGTCGATGCTGAGCCAGCTTTCTCACCTGAATCAAAAGATCGCAAAATTAGCCGATATCGATAGCGCTTTGAGCGTGGTATTGGAGCAAACCGAACCTGCGCGTATTCAATTACAGGAAGCGGTGTACACCATTAAGGATTATCTGGATCGTGTCGAGTTAGATCCTGATCGTTTACATGAGGTGGAAGCGCGGATTGAAGCTTTGCACGGCGCAGCGCGTAAATTTCATGTAACACCAGAAGATTTGTTCCGCGAGCAAGCGGCTTTATCGATGCAGTTGCAGCAATTAGGGCAGGCCAGCGATGTAGAAGGATTGCGCCAGCAAGAAGTGCAAGCGCAAGCACATTATCAGCAAGTCGCACAGCAATTGTCGCAAGCACGTAGCCAAGCAGCTGCCCGGTTGAGTGAGCAAGTCACTAAGGCGATGCAAGAATTAAATATGCGTGGTGGTCGTTTTGTGGTGGATTTACAACCTTGTGCGCCGACCAGTTATGGCTTAGAAGAGGTGGAATTGTTGGTGGCCGGACATGCTGGCACCGCGCCACGTCCATTGGCAAAAATTGCGTCGGGTGGTGAATTGGCACGTATTTCTTTGGCCTTAGCGGTCATTACTGCCAGCAGTACGGCGACGCCGACTTTGATTTTTGATGAAGTGGATAGTGGTATTGGCGGTGCAGTGGCGGAAGTGGTAGGGCGTTTGCTAAAACGTTTAGGCCAAGTACATCAAGTCCTCTGCATTACGCATTTACCGCAAGTGGCGAGTCAGGCAACGCAACATTTTCGGGTGAGCAAGTTGACGCAAGCTCATGCCGCTGTTGCCAATACGCGTCCTACCACCTTGGCTTCCATTGCTGTACTCACGCCATCCGATCGCATCGAAGAAATTGCACGTATGTTGGGTGGCGTGGAAATTACCGCCACCACGCGTACGCATGCTAGAGAATTGTTGGCGTTGTAATTGTTGAGTTGTAATTGTTGACATTGGCAACATTAAACAATTTTATTTTTTAGACTTATTTAGACTTACATTCATTCTATGCCTTTCCAAAAAGAACCTTCATATACCCACGGCACCGTGGATAAAACTGCTGTTGTCCTTGTTAATCTTGGTACGCCTGAGCAACCAATCGTATCCTCTGTGCGATCATTTTTAAGACAGTTTTTATCGGATATAAGAGTAGTAGAAATTCCAAGGTTCATTTGGTATTTGATTTTGTATTGTTTTATTTTGCCTTTTCGTCCTAAAAAGACCATGCAAAAGTACGAAATGATTTGGGGCAGAGAAGGCTCACCGCTGAAGGTACATACGGCAAAGCAAGCTGGATTGTTGCGTACGTATTTGAACAAGCGTGGGCATGATGTGCAGGTTGTGTATGCCATGCGCTATGGCCAATCTGGATTGCCGCAAGTACTGCGTGAATTGAAAGAACAGGCGTGCGAACGTATTGTGATTTTTCCTTTGTATCCTCAGTATTCGGGTACTACCACCGCTTCGGTATTTGATGCTGTCTTTGAACATTACGCCAAGGTGCGGAATATTCCAGAGCTACGTTTTATCAAGCATTACCACGATCAAGAGGCGTATATCGATGCCCTGAAAGAGTCAGTGTTGACCTATTGGGCCAATCATGGACGGCCTGACAAACTTGTGATGAGTTTTCATGGTGTGCCAAAACGTACGCTTTTATTGGGTGATCCCTATCATTGCGAATGCTATAAAACAGCGCGTTTACTGGCGGAGCAATTGCAATTAAGTAAAGATGAATACGTGGTGACGTTTCAATCTCGTTTTGGCAAAGCAGAGTGGTTGCAGCCTTATACAGCCGCAACTTTGCAACAACTGGCAGAGCAGGGGACAAAACGTGTAGATGTGTTGTGTCCTGGCTTCAGTAGCGATTGCTTGGAAACACTAGAAGAAATCGCCATCGAAGCAAAACGGGAATTTTTGCTGGCAGGGGGAAAAGAGTTTCATGCCATTCCATGTCTCAATGAAACACCTGCATGGATCCATGCTATGGCTGAAATCACGCAACAACACATGATGGGGTGGCCCACGATGGCACCTTCTATGCAGCATGAGGCACGCAAACTGGCGGCGCAGCAATCTTTGAACGCAGCGCGACGTTTAGGAGCGGAACAGTAAGTTGGAAGGATGAAGTTGTCTTTGTGTGACCAATCGGAGGATAAATATGAACACTGCTATTGTGCCCCCATCTAAGTCCCAAATATTCTCGGTTGGCATTGAGGGTATGACCTGTACATCGTGTGCTATGCGTGTAGAAAAGGCGTTACATGCCATTTCGGGAGTCGCCAAAGTTGAGGTCAATTTCGCTACGGAATCTGCCCATGTGGTAGCTGGACCTGAAGTTGACTTCGGTACATTGCGCCATGCCGTTGAGAAAGCCGGCTACAAAGTCACTCAAGACGAAATAAATTTAGATATCGAAGGTATGAGCTGCGCCTCTTGCGTGGGACGCGTAGAAAAGGCGTTATTGAAAGTGCCGGGTGTCACCAGTGCTTCGGTCAACTTGGTAGCAAAAAACGCACGAATTTTGGTCAGCGGTCTCTCCCCTGAAGCTCTGATCACAACTATTGAAAATGTCGGTTATCACGCTTCGTTGCAACAACCAAAGTGCTGTGCCCAGCCGGTTGGCAAAACCACAAAAAACGAGGGATTGTTAGTCGTCATCGCAGCGCTGCTTTCGCTTCCGCTCGTCATCCCGATGCTTCTCGAACTCGTGGGATTTCACATCATGTTGCCGAGTTGGGTGCAGTTTGCTTTGGCGACACCCATCCAATTCTGGCTTGGTGCACGTTTCTATCGTGCTGGTTGGAGAGCACTCAAGGCTGGTACCGGCAACATGGATCTGCTGGTTGCATTGGGCACCAGCGCAGCATACGGGTTAAGCGTTTATCAAATCCAAGTCCATGACATGAATGCCATACTTCATCTGTATTTTGAAGCTTCTGCCGTGGTCATTACCTTGGTTCTTTTAGGAAAATGGCTGGAGGCACGAGCCAAGATGCAGACAGCATCGGCTATTCGCGCCTTGCAAGTGCTCCGGCCAGAGTCAGCTCGTGTGCGCCGTGATAGTGGTGATATTAATATCGCCATCAATCAGGTGCGCATTGGTGACATCGTTGTTATTCGACCAGGTGAGCGCGTGGCTGTAGACGGGACCATTATCGAAGGTGTCAGTCAGATTGACGAATCTCTTATTACTGGCGAAAGCTTGCCGGTATCTAAACACTCTGGAGAAAAAGTCACGGGTGGTGCGATCAACGGTGATGGCTTGCTGTTAGTCCGTACTGACGCCATCGGATCTGAAACCACGCTATCCCGTATTATTCATTTGGTGGAAAGCGCACAAGCAGGTAAGGCGCCGATCCAACACCTGGTGGACAAAGTCAGTACGGTCTTTGTCCCCCTTGTTCTTTTAATTGGTGTGGCAACTATTATGGGCTGGTGGGTTGCAACCGGTAATATAGAGACGGCCATCATCAATGCCGTGGCAGTTTTGGTGATTGCCTGTCCTTGTGCACTCGGATTGGCCACACCAACTGCCATCATGGCTGGTACTGGTGTGGCGGCAAAGTACGGCATTCTGATCAAGGATGCCGAAGCACTAGAGATCGCCCATAGCATCACCACTGTGGTGTTTGACAAAACGGGAACGTTGACTCTTGGGAAGCCTGTGATTGTTGAGTTAATCCCTTCTGGCGTGACTAACGATCGACTGCTACAACTTGCCATGAGTATGCAAAACGGTAGTGAACACGCATTAGCCAAGGCGGTGATCGAAATGGCCTCTAGCAAGTCAATCTCCCCCTTGCCGGTGAAAGATATGCAAGCATTACCGGGAAGAGGTGTTGCAGCGATTGTGGATGGATTCAGTCTGCAATTTGGTAATTCACGCTTGATGCAAGAGTTGAGCGTCGATTTGGGGCCTTTAGCCGAACGTGCAATCGTATTGGAAAATAACGGATACACGATTTCCTGGCTGGCATCGACCTTCCCTGAAAAATGCTTGCTGGGATTATTCGCCTTCGGTGACAAGATCAAACCGGGTGCTTACCTGGCAGTAGAGGAATTACATCGATTGGGCGTGAAAACAGTATTGTTGACTGGTGATAATAAAGGTAGCGCTGCAGCTGTCGCGATGGCACTAGGTATTGGTCAAGTTGTGGCCGAAGTACTGCCTGCTGACAAAGCAGATAAGGTAAGCAAGTTAAAGAGTAGTGGTCATGTTGTTGCCATGGTTGGCGATGGCATCAACGATGCGCCGGCGCTGGCAGCCGCCGATGTCGGCGTGGCAATGGCCACCGGTACCGACGTAGCCATGCACGCGGCAGGTGTGACCTTGATGCAAGGCAATCCAGCATTGGTTGCTGACGCCATCGACGTTTCACGCCGGACTTACGGCAAGATTCGCCAAAACCTGTTCTGGGCGTTTATTTACAACCTAGTTGGCATCCCGCTTGCGGCATTCGGCCTATTGAATCCTATGGTTGCAGGGGCCGCTATGGCTTTCAGTTCAGTTAGCGTGATCAGCAATGCTTTGCTATTGCAACGTTGGAAACCAGCAGCAAAGCCTGGTCCGACAGCGTGATTGGGAGGGCGCTTACAAAAGAAGCGCCTCCACGACATCATGCTCGTCAGAAGACAAACAGAGAAGAATTACCGCGCAGCAGGCATCCAATTCACGCCCACGAATACGCCACGTGGTGCTTGATTAAATCCATACGCAGTTTGGTAATCACGGTTGAACAAGTTATCCATTCTGCCAAACACCGATACTTCTCTGTTGACGGTATAGCGCACATTGGTATTGATCAACGGATAGGCATCCAATTGCTGCGCGCCATCTTGACGTGCGCTGGTGTATTGCATATCAGTACCAACGCGCCATGGCCCGTATGCTTTGGAGGCACTAAGGGACAATAAAGTACGGGCGCGGCGGCGTAGACGGGTGTGAGCATCTTCATCAATGGGATTTTGTAGTGTCAAGTTACCACGTACATCAACATTCGCAAGCACACCGCTATACGTCAACTCCAAACCTTGATTACGCACGTGTTTGACGTTTTGAAACGTTGATGTCGTAAAGTCATAATCAATTTGATCGCTGATGCGGCTACGGAAGAAAGTGGCGCGTAATAATTGTTTACCAACATTGTATTGCGCACCAGCTTCAATTGATCGCGCACGCTCTGCTTGCAGATGAGGATTGCCATAAATAGGTGCAAACATATAGCCCATTGGCGGCGCATTAAAAGCAGAAGAGGCGCTGGTAATCAGCTTGATGGAGTCCGTCACAGCATATCCATAACCCGCATAAGCTGTATTGGCTGAGCCAAAATCAGTTAAATCATCATGACGCACATTCAATTGCAATTGATGTTCATTTTTTCGCCCCACATGGCCTTGTACCCCAAGGAATGTCGCGTTCAGCGTGCGTGATGGACGATACAAACCACCATACCCATCATCTACGGATACCGCTTGTTGTTGATGTTCTAATCCCCCCGTGAGTAACCAGTTGTGGTTTAGCTTAAATTCATTAGTCCACAAAATCTGCTCGGTATCCGTAGTGTAGGAATCGTTCGTGACGCCAAATGCGGTGTTGTAATTGCTTTTACTCTTGTCATATATCTGAGAATAGGTCAGCTTTGCATTCCAATCATCACTCAAGCGGTTGTTTGAGAATAGAGTTGTCGTTTGCACGGATGACTTAGTTAAATGCACATCAGTGGACGCGCCAAAGCTACTGTCAAAATCCGATGTTCCATCAGTATGGAAAAAGCGCACGCCGAATTCCTGTCCTTTTTGCCACTCTTGAGAAATCGAACCTGACACGCTGCCATTGCGATAACCATCTTTATCAGGATTGGCACTGTTTTGTTGCTGCGAATTAATCGAAGAAAAACCATCGCTAGCAAACTGTGACACAGCAAATGAAAAACGCGTTTTGTTTTCAGATTGTCCTTGTATGGCTGCTGAGATGCGATATGTATTGCGTGATCCGGCTTCCATTGTCAGGCTAGTTTGCGGAGCACCGCTACCGCGTTTGGTAAAAATCTGCACAACGCCACCAACTGCGCCTGAACCGTAAATGGCAGAAACATTACCGCGCACAATTTCAATCCGTTCAATTTGATCCAACATTACGTGTTCCAAACTGACTGTGCCGCTGGCATCTTGTTTGGTTAACGGTACGCCATCAATTAACACCAAAGTTTGCCGGCTTTCTGTGCCGCGCAAAAACAACCCACCACTGGAGCCAACGCCACCATTTTGGGTCAATTGAATGCCCACTTCACGCTTTAATAAGGTAGGTAAATCCACTGCCTGACTATTTTTAATGTCTTCAGCAGTAATCACGCTGGTATTAGGCAGTGCATCAGCTTGCGATTGTTCAGTGCGTGATGCGGTGACAACGACTGGCAATAAAGTTTGTTCTGCTTGTTCTTTATTTTGTTGCTGAGTTTGTGCCAAGGCGGAAGTGGTAGTAACGAAAAGAGTAGCCAGAGCCAGCGGTTTAAGCGCTGCTGGCGCATGAAATGCGCGAATAAATGTCATGATGAATGATGATTAAGAGTCTCCAGCCTACTTCCCCGCAAGCTGGATTGAACAAAAGTATGCAAATGTATGGCAGTACTTTCACTTATTTTGGCCGGTATCCGGGCTCGCAAGTCGAACTATCTCGCCTTCCCATGCAGATGGATATTGCTTACACAGTGGCATTAAAAATCAGAGACAGCTAGTCACGATTCATGTGAAAAATTCAGAAGAAAAGTGACGCTTGTTTACCGTTGCGGGGGCAGCACACCTTGGCTTTAAAATTTGTGTAATTTCAAGCGTAGTGTTTCCCGTTTAACTACAGACATGACATGCCTGTGGGCACCAAAACGCCGACATTGTAATGGAATGTGTGCTTACTTGCATGTCTAATAAGATTGTTGGGGACTCACATCCAAATCCGGCACTCGTTCCCACGCAGGAGCGTGGGAACGAGAACAGCGAGACCGCGGTAGCGACGGTAGGGATTGAACTACGCAAGCTTTTCCAATTGCTCCTGCTGCTCCAACCATTCCTCTTCCAATTGTGTTAAATCTTGTGTCACCGTCTTTTGATCAGCGAGTAAAGACTTCAATTTAGCTTGATTGCTAGCGTCATAAATCGTCGAGTCCGCCAGCGCGAGTTCGATCGCTGATTTTTCTGTATTCCGTTTTGCGATTTGTTCTTCTAACTGTTTGATACGCGTGGTGATGGGTTTTTTGAGGGCGTTGGAACGTTGACGCTGCTCGGCATCCTGTTTTTTGGAAATAGGCGATGCCAAGGGAAGATCGGTGGTTTTTTTTGCAACCGGTAGAGGAGTAGAAGTAGCGGTGCTGCCATTTTTACCCTCATTGTTTTTCCCTAACTTGGTTTGAAACAACCAATCCTTGTAATCATCCAAATCCCCATCGAATGGTTGCAACTTGCCATCGGCGACGATGATGAATTGATCGGTGGTGGCACGTAATAAATGGCGGTCATGCGACACCAACACCAGCGTACCTTCAAATTGCGCCAGCGCCATGGTTAAGGCTTCGCGGGTTTCCAAATCCAAGTGGTTGGTCGGTTCATCCAATAGCAATAGGTTAGGGCGCTGCCAAACGATTAGCGCCAATGCTAGACGTGCTTTTTCACCGCCAGAAAATGGCTTGATCGGGCTGGTGACCATGGTTCCGGGGAAGTTGAAACCACCTAAAAAGTTACGCAATTCTTGCTCACGCACGGTGGGAGCGATTTTGTTGAGATGCCATAACGGTGATTCGTCATGCCGCAGCATTTCTACCTGATGCTGGGCGAAGTAACCAATCGACAAACCTTTTCCCGTCACGGCAACGCCTGTTAGCGGTTGCAACTCGCCGGCAATGGTTTTGATCAGCGTCGATTTACCCGCACCATTGACGCCTAACAAACCGA
The DNA here is from genome assembly GCA_021151485.1 of Oxalobacteraceae bacterium. Classification (GTDB taxonomy): domain Bacteria; phylum Pseudomonadota; class Gammaproteobacteria; order Burkholderiales; family Burkholderiaceae_D; genus JAGKXB01. Next base: position 19,921 of record JAGKXB010000020.1, read on the forward strand.
TGCGCTGGCCAGTTTGCAAAGAAAAATTGATATTGGAAACGATCGTTTTTGCCCGTTTTTCTTCATCTTCATTGCCAATCAGGTAGCCCGCATTGACATCGTCCAGCACCAAAAGCGGATTGGGTGCATTGAGTGGTGGGCGAAATTCAAATGAAAATTCAGCCGCTGCGCGTAATGGTGCTAGCTCTTCCATCTTGGCCAGGGCTTTCATCCGACTTTGTGCCTGGCGTGCTTTCGAGGCTTTGGCTTTGAAGCGATTCACAAAAGATTCTAAATGCGCGCGCTGGCGCATTTGTTTTTCTAGCGCACCTTGCGCCAATACCAGTTGCGCCGCGCGTTGTCGTTCGAATGATGAGTAATTGCCGGAATAGCGTTTCAATTTCCGTTCATCAATTTGCACGATCACATTGACCACTTCATCTAAGAAATCTCTGTCGTGCGAAATAATGATCAGCGTGCCGGCATATTGCTTGAGCCATTCTTCCAACCAAATAATGGCATCCAAATCCAGGTGGTTAGTCGGTTCATCCAGCAGCAACAAATCGGAAGGGCACATCAATGCCTGCGCCAGATTCAGCCGCATGCGCCAGCCGCCAGAAAAACTGGCAACGGGTTGTTGCATTTGATCCAGGCTAAAGCCCAAACCGATCAGCAATTGCTCAGCCCGCGATTGCACGGTATACGCATCAGCATCAGCTAGGGCGGCATATAACTCGCCGATCTGGATGCCGTTTTCCATGCTTTCTGGCTCGCTTTCTAGTCGCGCCAGTTCTGCCTCTAAATTGCGTAGCGTAACGTCACCATCAATCGCGTAATCGATTGCAGCGCGATCCAGCGGCGGTGTTTCTTGCGCCACATAAGCCATGCGCCATTTGGCTGGGAAATCAATTTCGCCTTGATCGGCATGCAATTCGCCGCGCAATAGCCCAAACAAGCTGGATTTACCCGCGCCGTTAGCGCCGATCAAGCCAATTTTGTCGCCAGGATTGAGTGTGACATCTGCACCTTCCAATAAGGGTTTGATGCCACGCATCAGGCTGACTTGTAAAAAACGGATCATGGTTAACTATTTGTTTTATTTATGTTTATTCGAGATTGTCCATTAACCCCGTCGTTCCCGCGGGTTTAGGCGGGAACCCGGCGTCTTTCGTTGCTCACTGCTAAAAGCCACTGAGTCCCCGACTAAAGCACTCGGGGACGACGGTTTTAAGTTTGTCTGTCTTGCCATCGTTCCCGTAGGAATGATGGAGGTTTGGTGCGTAACGGTGATTATTTATTTTTTGGTTTTCTTTGTTTTTTAGTTTGTGTAGCAGCCAATTGTTCTGCTGTCAGCAAAAACACCGCCTCATCGCCTGCGCTAGTACTCAGCCACGTCAATTCCAAATCAGGGAAAGCCGCTTGTGCAAACTCGTACTCATTACCAATTTCAACGATTAACACACCATTTGGTGTCAAACGTTCTGCCGCACCAGCAACGATTTTTCGCACCAAATCCATGCCATCTTCGCCACCAGCCAGCGCAATTTGTGGCTCCCAGCGATATTCCTGCGGCAAGATTTCCATGGAATTGGCATTGACGTAAGGTGGATTGGTGACGATCAAGTCATATTTTTTATTGGGTACATGGGTATACAAATCGGAGGCGATGAGCTGGATTTGATCCTGCAATTTGTAGTCGTCAATATTTCGTTGTGCCACAGCAAGCGCATCGGTAGAAATATCTACCGCATCAATTTTCGCACTCTGGAAAGCATCCGCCAGCATGATGGATAAACAGCCTGAGCCGGTACAGAGCTCCAGAATATTTTCAACTGATTCAGCATGACTTAACCAGGGTGAAAACTGTTCAGGAATCAGTTCCGCAATAAACGAACGCGGCACAATCACGCGCTCATCGACAAAAAAGCGATAGCCACCCAGCCAGGCTTCATTAGTCAAATAAGCCGCCGGCACACGTTCAACTGCACGGCGTTCAATCAAGTCCAGCACGCTTTGGACTTCTTCCGGCAATAAACGTGCGTCTAAAAAAGGTTCTAACTTGTCAATCGGCAACTTCAGCGCATGCAAAATCAAAAATGCCGCTTCATCAAAGGCATTGCTGCTACCGTGGCCAAAAAACAATTTCGCTGTATTAAAGCGCGTCACCGCATGGCGGAGCAAATCACGTGGAGTGGAAAAGAATGGGTACAGGGAAGTCATGGCAGCTGAGGGGAAAATCAAAAGAGTAGATATTGTGAAAAAAGCGAGCGCATCCTAGCATAAGCGCCTGTATTGTGTGCTGGAAAGAGAGTAGAGCGGAGCTTAGTGGCAAAAAAATAGGCAAATATTTTCGTTAATCATGTAAGGTTACGCCTTAGACAGCAATCTCGACGACTCAACTAGACCTAGAAAACTTTCCAACTTTTATCATTACATCATGATTGATCTCACCACTCTTTTATCTGACATGGCATGGCCCGTCACGATTTTAATTGCATGGCTGGTTGGCGAATATGTTTACCAACGGGCAAAATTGCCGCGTATCAGTGTCTATGCGTTTGTTGGTTTTTTATTAGCACCATCACAAACAGGTTTTTTGCCGCATACACAATCTGCGACGATGCTGTTACTGGCTAATATTGCCTTTGGCCTTATCTTGTTTGAGTGTGGTTATCGAATCAATTTGCGTTGGTTGCGTACCAATCCCTGGGTTGCTGTCACTAGCTTGACCGAAGCTGCATTGACTTTTATTACTGTCTATTTGTTATTGACTTGGTTTAATCAACCCTCTTCAAGTGCACTTTTATTGGCAGCGTTGTCGATGGCAACATCGCCTGCGACCATTATTCGCGTAGTCAACGAGCAACGAAGTTCGGGGCAGGTTACAGAGCGTGTGCTATATCTTTCCGCATTAAATTGTGTGCTGGCTGTGTTTGTTTTCAAAATTATTGTCGGCTTAGCTGTATTTAGGACCTCCGGAAATATCTTAGAAGCCACTTATAGCAGTCTGGTTGTCTTATTCGCATCCATCATATTGGGGGCAATTTTTGGTACTTTTACCTCAGGATTGTTGCGTTTTACCAAACGTACCAGCCACGACAGCACACTTGCCTTCACCATTGCTATTATTTGCCTCGTTTCACTGGCACATAGTCTAAAACTTTCTCCAGTATTGGCTGCGCTGACATTTGGCTTGTCTGCACGCCATCGCCGTATTGTCTTAAATTCATCCCAACGCGGATTTGGTGCGTTAGGTGATTTGCTCTCTATACTGTTGTTCGTATTTATTGCTGCGACCCTGGAATGGTCACAAGTCATTGCTGGAATAGGGCTGGGATTAGCAATTATTGCCGTACGTCTCGTTACCAAAATTATTGGAATTAGCCTTTTTGCACACATCAGTGGAACCTCATGGCGTAAAGGTTTACTCATTGGAATGGCTATGACACCCATCTCAGCCTTTGTTATTTTGGTATTAGAGCAAACACGCTACCTTGGTATCAATTTGGTTGATCAACTTGCACCATTAGCGGCAGCGGCATTAATCGTGGAAATACTTGGCCCAATTTTGGTTCAACGTGTATTGATCTGGGCGCATGAAGTACCAGAAATAAAGGAGTCATAACATGCCACTGGAAAAATTTAAACCATCACAAACATTAAGTCTTGGAGTCGAATTAGAGCTACAACTAGTGAGCTTAAATGATTTTGATCTGGCAGCAGCCAGTCCCGATATGCTGGAACTATTGGAGCGCAAACCATTTCCTGGCAGTGTTACCCCAGAAGTCACTGAAAGCATGATTGAAGTTGCAACAGATATTCACACTGAATACGCAACGCTGTTGGCACAACTGCGAGAAATACGCAATGCACTCATCCTTGCAGGCGATCGTCTGAATATCGGACTTTGCGGTGGCGGCACCCATCCTTTTCAGCTATGGTCTGAGCGTCGTATCTTTAACAAACCAAGATTCAAAGAAGTCTCTACGTTGTACGGTTATCTCACCAAACAATTTACAATTTTCGGGCAACACGTACATGTGGGTTGCCCCAATGCAGACGAAGCACTATTTTTGTTGCATGCACTCAATCGTTATGTTCCGCATTTCATCGCGTTGTCGGCATCATCGCCTTTCGTGCAGGGGAACGACACCTTGTTTAATTCTGCACGATTAAATTCGGTATTTGCTTTCCCACTCAGTGGCCGCGCACCATTCTTGCTACGTTGGCAGGATTTTGAAGATGAATATTTCACAAAAATGGAGCACACCGGCGTAGTCAAAAGCATGAAGGATTTCTATTGGGATATTCGGCCCAAACCGGAATACGGAACAATTGAACTACGTGTTTGCGATACACCATTGTCTGTTGAACGCGCCGCAGCATTGGCTTGCTACTTACAGGCACTTTGCAAATATTTGTTGGAACGCAATGAACCCAATCCAGCCGAAGATGACTATCTTGTCTACAACTACAACCGTTTTCAGGCATGCCGCTTTGGGTTGGATGGCGCCTTGATTCATCCCAAATCCTACGAACAAATTCCACTACGAGAAGACATTTTGACAACAGTGCGTCGTATTTCATCTCAAGCAGATGCCTTAGGATGCTCCCCAGCGTTAGAGCATATCTATCAAATTGTGAGTCATGGCAATGATGCTGGTTATCTGCGGCAAGAACACGCCGAACGCGGTAGTGTGGAAGGCATGGTTGATTCAGCTTTGCAACGGTTCAAGAGCGAAACCTAAAATTGGCCCTCATGCGCATACCTGTGATCCAGCGGTAGATTTTTTGCAAAAATTCAACAAAATGCTACACGATGAAATAGTAAAGCATATGCTTACTGTTGCTTTTGCAGGCATGACATCTTTGAATAAATAGTAAATAGCGATAACAATATTTCCAGCAACGTTTTTACTTTAAATTTTGCCTACCTAATTTCGTGTTTGCTCCCACATAATTTTACATAATATACATTATGCGAAATTGTAAATCCAGCGTTAAGAAAACAAAAATCGACAAAACACATAAGGCCGGAATATACTTCGCGGCCTTTTTATTTCCATGAGGCAATATGAGATACCCAAATAAACGCTACGGGAACCCCGAAGAACTACGTTATTACACGATGATGTATCAGAACCCAATCAAAGAAATCGCTAAGAAATTGCGCCGTTCTGAACGTTCAGTGCGCGATTGGCTGACAGGTGCAAAGCGCGTGCCTTGGTGGGTGCCTGAAATCTTACGATTACAGAAAAAAGAATCTGAGGATATTTTTCGCGAAATGACTGGCCGCAAAATCGCTGCACGTCATGGCATTGCTAAACCTGGTGCCATCGTGTTTGATTTTGTTAAGCCAAAATCAGAACCAGAAGCGCCGAAATTAACGCCTACGCCGTTGGCTGACGCTGATGATGAAATGTATAAACTTCGCAATCTTGGCTAATTATCTTTTTTTACGTTTTCTAAATTGACCATTTGCTTTGCGTGGTGGTGTTCTTTTGCTCATTACGTTCTCGATTCTAGTTTTGTTTGTATGACGGCCATTCTCGTTTCTACGGCAATGGCCCATTTAAAAATGCCAACACCAAGCGACAAAATGCCGGTACTGGTTGCGAGTTGGAGGACTTCAAAAAATGACATGCGTCGTAAGTATTTGATTTTAAATATTATTAATAAAAAACACCGGCTAATCCGTCAATAATGCCACCACCGACGCCATTGCCTGCCGCCCTTGCGCTGTCTTTAACGACACCAATGACTTGTGTTTTTAGGTAGTCCACTAGCACGATGCTGCCTAGAATAAAAAACACGTACATGCGGATTTCTTTAGCTTCCATTTGGCACCGCTTTCTTTTCAGGTATGACACCAGCCAAGGCACCGGATACCGCGCTGGCACCGTCCAAAATGATATGGTATTGCGCTGGCACGAATGGCTTGAGCATTTGAAACAGTACGCCGAATCCGGCCCATGTTGAGGCCTCTTTTAATCTGTCCATTTATTGCCCCATTCCTATTAAAAATTTTAAAAATGTTTTTTCATCGCATGCAAACGATGCATCCCATGTGCGCCCTTCTGCCATGGCTTTCTCGCATTCGGTTTGATTTGTGCGCGGTATTCCTACTGCATCGCCAATGCCAAGTACTACCCCTTTCCCAGCATCAGCGACAACCGCACCCGCACCCGCTGCTATTTCCCCTGCGTTGTTTTTTACGTAAAAAAAAAGAAGCAAGGCGGCAGCGCCAACGACTGCAAAAAGCTTAAGGTCTTTATCCATTTTTACCTCTTCTTATAACCACATACCTACGTCATAGCCCGAGCTTGCATCGTCCTGCAACGTTTGTGATTGCATGTAATCGGTTTGCGATTGATAGCCGTTTGATAGGCTTGGCGTGTATCTGTTTGCGCTGTTTGCTATGCCGGATGTCGCTGCGATCAAGAATCCCGTCAACGCGTTTGCGCCGACTTGCTGCCATCCGGTGCCAGCGCTGCCTGGCATTGTGCCTACCGCGCCGTTTCTGGTGGTTGTGTATGTTGTGGTTCGTTTGCTGAGCAAATACAGGCCGACGACAAAAGCGCCGATCATGAACACTTCATTGTTTGCGGTTGACATTTATGCATACACTCCATTGTTAAAAACGTTCATTTCTTCTTGCCGCCGGTTTGCTATGCCGTTGGTGTATTTTGGATTAACCCAACTGATTGACTCTGCCGCGATACCGTCAATGCCATCGCCGTTATTGACGGATGCGGCAAACTTTTTGAAACTTTGGGGCGACATGTTGAAAGCGATTGACACCAACGCGTCAAATTCGTTTTGCGTCAAATCGACTTTGATATAAAGCTTTACGTACTTTTCTCCACGATTCGCGACATCATCCGCAAAAATAGATTCAGCTTGTGCTTTGCTGATCGTCAGCGGTAATGCATCTGGCGATTTTGAATAATGCCCGTAGCCCCATGTATAACCGCCATCGTCTAATTGATAACGACTTAGGCTTAATCCTTCCCGGCGCTTTAGCATGTCTAGCATGCCTTTTGATGTTTTCATATTTTCTATTGGCCCCGCACTTGCGGTTACTTCGTCAAATTTCGTTATGATTGAATCAATCGTATCTTCTTCACCATCGCCGCTTTGTGCAATCATGTAGAGCGCTAATGCGCCGATGATTAGCGCCGCTACGGTGGTTTTGTCCATTACAGCAACGTGTACAACACCGTTTTAGAACACTTCTGCGGGTCTGAAACAGCGTTTTCCAGATTCAAGTACAACCCTTTTCCTGCTGGAATTTTTATCCTTGTCGTTTGCTTGTCATTGAATGCCAACTGGGTTACGCCTGTTGCTGTTGTATACATTGATGTATGGTTTAAATAAACAACGTCCCCATCAACTGAACTTGTCGGGGCGCTTGCTTTGGCAATTAATGACAATTTACTAAAATGATTATTAACGTTTGCCTGCAATATTGACGTTTCGACCAATTCTAAATATGCGCCGTTTGGATTGGATGCAGGCGAAAAAATCACCTGCGCTGTGACTGCTGTGACGCTGGTATCTGCAAATGAATTTGTATATTGCACGGTATTCCCCGCGATGTTGAGTACTTGGGTTGTGTCAAGCGTGACGGGTATGCGTTGCGCTGGTGTGTTGTTGACGTTGACGCTGTTTGTAAACGTGCCGTCTAGCTTGAAAGTGTTGGCGGTGTTTGAGTCTTCAAATTCGCCAGAACCGATAATCACCGAACCATTAATGGGGCTGATTGAATCGTATGACCGGACGAACCAGCGCGAGGCTTTTTCAACGATGCGGAAGCGTTGGCCGGGCTTTAGGATGATTTCCGCGCCGTTTTCTGGTTTGACTAAAATGCGTGTGTCGCCTTCTGTGCTGGTGCCTGGCTTTTCAACGGATTTAATATATTTTGTTGCTTTTTGGCCTTCTTCAAGTTGTAATCCCCATACGTACACTAATGTGTTAAGCGGCAATAAAATACCACCGCCAATTATTGTCCCTGCCGGATTCCATCCAGTCCCGCCAGCTGATGTAAATGTAAAACGAGTCGGGTTCGTTGTTATAGTTTGCGCGTCGCCTGTATAACTATTAAAAACAGCATCTGATATACGCAAAGATGCCGTTGTTGAACCCGATGGAACCCAAATCCAAGCACTAAAAGTATAGGTTTTTCCAACATTACCGCCATTGCCGACTGAAACATTCTGCCCGAAATCTGACCAACTTGGACTGCTGGCAGTTTTTGTAATCGCATCGGCAGTTAATAGCCCATCGGGGGAAGCAGTCGCATCAGGCGCTATGATTGATGGTGCACCGCCCCATGCCGCATTATCAAGCTGCTCAGAATATTTAAGTAAATTTTTCCTTACCCCATTTTCTCCCGACTCATACACAAACAAATCCGCGTCCACGCCGATGCTCGTTGCCGGTACGCTTCCGTTCAATGCTAATGGATAACTTTGCATATATTTCCCTAATTATTTGAGTGCGAATGCCACGCCAATTGCGCCTACAGCTACCAAAGCATAAGTAACCAACTTGGATGTGCCGTTATCTTTTGCTTCAGCAAAGGCCGCGCTGGTTTTGTCGATTACGTCATTGGCCAGGCCCAACACTTTGGCGCTGTTTGTGAGTGCATTGGCGCTAGCAGATTTGGCCAGATCAAAAGCGCCTGCCACTGATTTTTGATTGTTATCGCTGATGTATTTCAACGCGTCGATTGCGCCATTGATGGAATCGCCCGTTATATCTAGGGCCTTTGTCGTCATCGTTCCTAGCGTTGAAAGCGAACTGCCGACGCTTCCATAATCAGTTACCGTTACTGAACGGTTGCTGTTGTCCAAAAACTCGGTAATGCTAGATGTTGAGCGGTTGCTACTATCGCTGAAGTTTGTGGTGCTCGATGTGCTGCGGTCTACTACGTTGTTATCGCCGGTTAAGCTGACGGCTGCATCTGATGCAACCGAACGCCTATCGACGCTTAGCGCGTTATTGGTTGTGTTGTTGGTCGTTGATGTGCTGGAATCGCTTTTTGAGTCGCCGCCAAAATACATGGGCATGAACCCACAGCATAGCCACTTCTTCCAAAATTTTAATATCATGGCTGTATGCGCTTTCTTAAAAAATACACTTCGTGTTTTTTCTCTGTGATTTCATAACCTGCTTTGAGCGCTTTTTTTACTAGCCCTGGGCGTTCAGTTCTGAATCCAACATAAGTAAATTCTTTTGCCTGCAATTCGATTAATTGAAACATCGCCTTGCTTAAATCAAATGCCGCCCTGCCCCCTGCTGCCAATACCCACAATAAGGCATCATAGGCAGCCAAGACATACGCGCCGACGGCTTCCCCGCTGGACGCAATGACTTTGTATGTTTGCCCTTGCTTGATCATGTCTTCTAGGTCAAAAAGGTTGTGCTTGTCCGTTTTGGTTGATTTGATTTCATCCAAAAAATGCCGTACTTCTGACGGGTTGCATAACATTGATTTGACGATCATTTTTTCATCAATAAAAATACGACGGCTGTTCCTGCAATCAGAATTACAGGGTCAATTCCTGCAAATAAGCTGGCCAGACTGCCCCCGCCTGCTGGCGTTTGCTGTGTCTGGTTTGCATCTTTGTTGCCTGTTGCGCTGATTGTTGATCCTGCACTGTTTTGATTGATTACCCATCCTGAGTTATCGAAATTAAACGGGTTAGAAATTGGCGTTTGTATGCCTGCATTGGATGACGACCCCGAAGGGCCACCACCCGCTGCAGAAAATGACGGAAATTCCATGTTTAACTCATTAGAAAGAATGCAAGGATGCAGACCAGCAAAATATTTTTGCTTTGGTCTGAATTGGCCGTCATTTTTGCATTGCTAACCAATTGACCATCCGCGAACTTTTCACCAACACTGGCCGAGATTGCCGCCTGTGCAGCGCCTCGAATACCGTAGGCTAATATAGCGTTCCAGTCTTTTGGGTCGCTGGCATTAGCCGAATTAAGCATGTCGGCTGAAATTGCCGACCTGCATTGCCCAGTACCGAAAATGGCCACATTTTGATAATCATCCATTTTTTACCTTTACCTTGGACTGGTTACAGGTTGGTTGGCGTATCTAGCACTTCCGCGATGCAATTGATTGTGCCACCGCCTGAATCTGTCAAAAATGTATTGAATTCAAACGTGTCATACACTTGGCCAGATTGCGTATTGCGAATAGTGGCGACATGGGCATCATGATTATCATCAATGATGAAATCGACTACATACAAGTTTGCTTGCGGCACTTTCTTAAATTGCGATTGATCAAAACGGTTGTCTAAGTCCATTTGATCGAACATGACTAAGCCATTTTTCTTGACTTCTACCCGGCTGACATTGCCGTTGGTGGTTGATGTGTAGTTTGTGCCGGTGTAGAACAACCATGCCCGTTTTACTAATGCGCCACGGAATGACAAGGGCAAAGTAAATTTTCCTGCCGATGCCTGGGCAAAGCTGTAAGACATGTACTTAAGAACCCATGGATTGCCTTGGCGTTGCTCAAAGTAACCGATGCCGGAAATGGCTGGCGCTACTGCGCTGGAATTGATGTACAACTCAATGAACACTTCGCCGACCGGCAACAGTGTCATCAAATCCAAACCGCCTACCTCTTTTACTGGGAAAATCGCTTGCGTGCGTTCTGTGAAATCAAGCAACAAATATTTGAGGTTGTCCGCGCCGTTTTTGTAATTATTGATCGCGTTCAATTGTGCATATGTCAAATCCCAAATGACGCGCGGGCCGACTTTGACTCGAACACGATCAATTTTTGTTTTATCAAAGGTGGTGCCAGAAAGCGCCAGCTTGACGCCAACGAGTGTAAATTCTTCGGCTGGAATACGAATAGTTGCGATTGAGCCAGCGGCAACGCCAACGGGTTGTTGTAATGGTTTATTAAACATGTTCTTATTGTCCGTTCAATGCTGTTTGCACTAAGTTGCGCGTAATTGAGATTTGATTCAGTCCCCAAATTGCGGCCAGTGTTAAGACTGTTGTTTTCAATATTGTTTTTACATCGCCCATTTGCTGCCCCTTAGGATGGTAAGAAATTGTCCAGCGGGTTAGCTGGCAATTGGTTGTTGATAAACTTCGCTACGGCTACTACTGCCAAAATAAAGATTGCTTGTTTCACATAAGCATTCATTTGCTTTTCCTTAAGTGTTGGATTCTTTGACTAATTTCTTCAACTCTGGGATACGCGAAACAATGAACGCTGAAATGATGATTGCGCACAAAGTGGCGATCGTTTCTTGGCTCAGTTTTTCGAGAGAGGGAAGATATTTCATTCCGTCAATTTAACCGCTGACAATGCTAAAAAATAGAGTCCGTGCCGCCCGTACATCTACGCCTACCCGTACGGGCGAATTAATATATTTTTGTCGTCTTTTTGCTTCTGATTTCTGTGGTTTTTTCATCACGTGAAGCAATTTCATGCTGGCGCACGCGTCCAGTAATTGCTACTTCGCCCTTAAAAAGCTTGCGGCCATCCCTTTGCCATTCTATGAAATGCAGGTCTGGTAAGTCTCTGATCATGTCCGGGTTAATGTCCATTTTTCTGGCTACGGCCTTGCGGTGTGGCTCTTCTCCCAAGAATCCGCAATGCACCAGCGTGGCATTCGATAGAAATGATTTATCTATTTGCGCCGGGAATTGCGAGCAACCAATCACATGCACGCCTTCATGGCGGCCAGAATTGCACATACGCCGCCAAAGCGGTGGCGCATAGCTGGCGGTGGTGAAGTTGCTTAGTTCTTCGACCAAAAACACGCAATTACGCGACGCATAGGCGAGTTGGCACGCCAAATCAAACACTTTGGCAAAGTGGTCAACCGTGCATGACTTCGGGAACACGTAGCGCACTTTGTATGAACCATGTGCCCCTGCTTGCGCCACAATCTGCGCCATGGCCTTGGCGCTGGTAACTGGCTGGGCAAATGCGCCGTACTCGTCTTGCGGGTCGAGTATCAAAATTCGATTAGGCTTGAGACTTTTAAGTTGCGCCTTTGTCCACAAGCCTTTGCCGGTACCGGACTGACCAAGCACGGCCTCAATACGGGCTTTATTTTCAACTGCCATTTTTCTCGGTCTTTTCTTGTTCTATTTTGTCTACTTTGGCGGCTTCTTTTCTTGCTCGATAGGCCAAGATAGCCGGGGCGGCAAATCCAAAACCAGCAACCGCTAGCCCAATTTCTGGCGCTAGCGTATTGCCAGACCAGCCGTATTTTTCAGCCACCGGCACGAATGCCCGCGCCAATTCCATGCATCGGCTATCGGTATAGCTTTCTGCTGTTTCAGGCATGATGGTTTTGGCGACCATGGCAATAATGGCCGGAATAAATAACCACTCCATGGCCGCCGCATCAGGGTCGACTTGTACTATTTGCCCGCGTTGGTCTAGTTGCCCATTGGCGGCTGCTTCTGCATGCGCTGCTTCGCTGTTGTCTATACCGGCCCCGGCATTGATCAATGCGACCATTTCCTTTTCATCCATTGGCACCCCCGAATAATCCAAATATGCCTAGCGGTGCACTAGGTTTAGGTGCGGGTGTATCCGTAGGCGTAGGGTTAGCCTCCCCTGTAGGCGTGCCTACGTGGGATGCGTCGATTTTTTCAGGTCTTGTGATGGCTGCCAGTGCTTTTGCTTGCGCCTCTGTTTTGGTATGGCCCATATAGGTACAGGCTGGGCAATACACGTATGGATAAGCGGTTTTCCCCGCTTCTTTGTCAGTTTTGATTTTGACGTGCGCGGCATCGTGTCCGCATCGAATCGGGCAAACTGTGCGCCCTAAAATTTTACTTGCCATTTAATGCCCCTATTGCCGCGCTCGGTAAAGCGCGGCTAGTTGGTGGATTACGCCGCCTTGTGGGCGGTGCTTGCCTGATACTTTTTTTAAGCTGCTATTGCTTCCTCATGCGCAGCAATCACGGCTTTTGCTTCTTGTACTTGTTCGGCTGTTGGCGCTGTTGATTGTGTGCCAGATAAGCTGGCAATCGCTTGCAACACGATCAAATCCGACTGCTCTACTTCATGCGTGACTTTATTTAATACACTGTCTAGCAATTCGTTTAAGTCTTCTTTTTTGACCATCTCTTGCACGATGGTAGCGACTGGCTCGACTTGTAATTGATAGGTTTCTATTACGTCAATCAATTCGTTTTTTGCATTAAAAAATACCGCCTGACCTTCCCCTCTGATACGTTCCTCATCCTGCAATTTTTGCAGTTGCTCCAAAATCCACTTTAAACGCTCTAACATTTTTACTTCCTTTCTTTTAATTGATTAATCTCAGCCCGTAAGCTGTCTATTTCCTGCGCCATGTCCAAAAGAACATTCTTAAAGCCAGGCGGCAAATATGCCGCAGCCAACGCTCCCAATTGCGAAAGCGATCTTTTCATTTTTTCAAGCATGTAAATTTCCTTTTTCCCAGTCCTGATACTCTTTTGATCGTAAATAACTGTCGTCAAACGTTGACCAATATTCATCATCATTAAATTTTTGCATTGGTTCCTGCTCTTTTATGTATTCCGTCCATGCCGGTGGCGTACAGTTATTTACACCAGTCCAAGAAAAGCGAAAACCAACCGCAACAGCAACCCCCGAACGCTTCCAACGGTAGCGCGTTGATTCATAAATAGCATTGGGTTGATTCTTGGCATAAATGCCTACATTCACGGCACGTTCTGATAGGCCGTAGCGTCCTTCCACTTCAGCTTGTCGCGTGGCGACGCCTATACGGTAATTGCGGCCTACGTTAATGCCGCCTTGAGCGCGGATATAAGGCGCAAAGTTAGCCGCCTTTTGCCCTTCTATTTTCTGGCATGCTTCCCACGCTTCCCTTATGTAGCTTGGTGCTTTGCGTATGCGTTCATTTTCTACACGGCGCAATTCACGCCACACGATAACCGGTGGCATGCCGATGGGCTGAAATTGCCTAATACCCCATACTGCCGCCCATGCTTCCACTCTTTGGCTGGGCTTGATGATTTGATCACCAACCAAATCGGTATTGATCACCCCATCTTCATCAATATGCTCATCCACATGCTCATCATCAATGTTTTTTCCGATGTACTTTGCTATGTATCCCGCCGCTGTGCCTTTGGCTGGGTCGATACTCACAAACTTGATGCGGTTGGTTTTTGCGCCTGGCTCGTCGCCGTCCTCTTCCAATGCGTAGCGGGTTAAATTGTCTTGAAATTGCGCCACTTTATCTGGCGCCATAAACACCAACATATGCCAATGCGGGCATCCATCATGGTGCGGCTCTGCTATGCGAAAACCATACGGGCGGACGCCGTCTCGTCCATTTTTTGCCCTGGTTCTTTTCCAAACATCTTGCAAATGTTCTTGCGCTTGGTTTGGTGTGCTGTTGTTGTAGTTCGGGTTAACCGTGCCAGATTTTGCAAGTATGGCGTGATATTTTGATGGGCAAGTCAGCGTCACAAATACGCCTACGTGGTTCGACTCAATCGCTACCTCTTCACACCCTGCTATGCGCAACATGAGTTCGCCGCGCCTTATTGTTTTGTTTCCTGTACCTTTTACAGCAAGTTCAGACAATAAAAAACTTTGCCCGTCTTCGTTTTCCATCGTGATGGATTGCAGCGATTTAGCATTACGCCTATTTTGCGCAATGCGCCGCAATACTGTTTCATCACTGGCATAAGCACCAGCGCGAATTGAGACAAAGCCCAAACGAATTGCCGCATGTTCAAATTTACGACCATGCACTTTGCGTAAATTCCTACGCCACCATGCTGGGTCACTGCAACGATAAATAAATTGCTTATCTTCGTTAACGTCTGGCGCATCAATACCGCGCATTGCGCAGATTGAAGCCAGGCGCTGCCTAAGCGCCCCTAGATCGTGAATTCTTGCTGCTTGTCTCTCGCATTCTTGTGCGTAACGTTCTGCAATAACGCACAAATGCGCATCGGTTGCATCAATAGGAATTGGGGCATCAATCACCTCATCCAGAATTTTAGAAAGCTCTTTATAGCGTTCAGGCATACCACTTACCTTGCCGCTTTGAGCATTATTTAATTCTTGGTATGCACGCACGCCCCAACGTGGTGGCAAACCTGCCACGCTTTTGCGCCCGTTTTCTTGCTGAATTGTTGGCATATCAGTGCAGGGATGCTATGCCGTTTTTCTCGTGGTGGTAATCCGGCTTTGTTATATCAGCCAGCTCACCACCAACCATGGCACGCGCCACAATTTCCAATTGCTTATGCAATCGCGCCACCGAGCGTCTTATTTGTGCGCGTTCAGTCACGTTAAATTTTTTAAGGCTGTCATCCGCCCGCTCTTTTGGCATGTTTGCGCACATTACAGCTACCCGACGCACGGCCATCGGCAAGATTGCCCAATGTGCAGCTTGCACCGCCTCACGGTCGGTGTTGAGCAATTCAAACGCTTTATCTAAGGCCGCTTTTCCTATTTCATGATCATTGATGTTTTTCATGATCACCCCTTCACAATGCCAAATGCTGGAAAGACCAAAGGAGCCATAAAGCAAGCCAAGCAAATTAGTAAAAACACCAATTCTTTTATGGTTTCACGCATGATTTGCCCCAATCCATCCGAGCGCGTAGCAAATTGGCGCGGCTGATATCAATAGGCAACCCATTACCATTGCGAGAAAATTTTCCGCAAAACTGGTGTTTATTTTGTAATTTTTTGTTTCTTGCATGGCGACCCCCTAGGTCATTTCGTCCCCGGCAAGAAGTCATGCGGCCCGGTTGCAGCCGGTATTTGCCTAGGGAGCGATTGAGAGTTACCGCACGACAAGGCGAAATATAGTCGGTTTTATTCCGACTAGTCAAGGGAAGTGTATGACCTTGATAGTCTGTTAAAAAAAGACTACTCTTTCGACATAGATTTACGTCTAATTACACCTAGGGGGTGACATATGAAAAAATACGCAATTTTTGCGGTATTAGCTGCTGTTCCAATCTTTTCTATTGCCTCAATAGAAGTAGATAAAGGTTTGATGTGTAATCAATCCACCAATGACTTTTTTGCACCACTTATTCAAAATGATTCAATAGAATTGAAGCCATATAAAATTGATGATAAGTTCATCAGCTACTTCAATATTAAAAATAACAAGTCCAGATCTAAAAAATCATTTTATAAAAAAGGTTTTGAAAATGGTATTACTGCATTTGGAATGCCAGTTATTTCCGTATTTGGTTATGCCGATGGTCAAATACTTTTCCCCCAGAATCCTTTAGGAAAAACTCCTGATGTATACGGTGTTGCGGTAGAAGAAGGTATTGCCAACGTACAAGCACAACTACGTTCAGTAGGATCAACGAAAGCAACTACTTACCGTATTGATGCATCTAAAACATTTATTATTTGCAAAGGAGTTTGATATGAAAACAACCGCAGAATATCTTGACGCTGTGAAAAATGCACTTAATCTTCCGAGTGATTATGCGCTGGCAAAATACTGGGGAGTATCAAAACAAGACGTGAGCGAATACCGTGCTGGACGGCGTACGCTTGGTGAAGATCGCGCTATTGCTGTCGCTTCTATTTTGGGCATTAATCCCGCAGAACCTTTAATTGCTTCACATGCTGAACGTGCAAAATCAGAGCAAGCAAAAGAAGTTTGGAATGCTCTTTTTGAAAAAATTTCGGAAAAAGTTTCCGCGTCTTTTAAATTACTGATATTGGGTTCCAGCCCGCGCCAAACCTTGATTTAGGCGTGTCAATATCAGCTTAAGTGCTGGATTTACATTTTATACATTATGCGAAATCAATACAAAAATTCACCAAGTCTAATCATCGGTTCTAACGACGATTCGCATAACGCTCCGCCAATACCGAACACACCAGCAATTGCAACTGGTGATAAATAATCATCGGTAACACGAAAATCCCCATGCCCGCGTGGCCGGCGAACATGGCTTGTGCCATTGGCATGCCGTTGGCTAGGCTTTTTTTGGAACCGCAAAATACGGCAGCGATTTCGTCTTCGGTATTAAAACCAAGACGGCGGCTGCTCCAGGTGGTTAAACACAGGATTATCACCAGCAATATGCCTGTCAGCACAATGAGCGCCGCTAAGGTGTATAGCGAGTAGCTAGACCAGACTCCCGCTTGTTGCGAATTACAAAACGATGCATGCACGATCAGCACGATGACGCCGCGATCGAGCGTGCTCAGTAATTTTTTGTTGCGTGCCATCAGTGTTAATAATGGCCGGCGCAGCATTTGTCCTGCTGCGAATGGCAACATTAATTGGATCATGACGTCCATCATTGCGGATAACAGCGATATCGGATGACCGCTTTTCGCCATGACAAAACTCATCAGCATGGGCGTCATCACCATCCCAATCAGGCCAGAAATAGTGGCGTTAAAAATCGCTCCAGACAAGTTGCCCCTGGCAAGCGCTGTCATTGCGACCGACGAGCTGATGGTCGATGGCAATGCACACAGATAGAAGAAACCCAACAACATATCGTTGGGCAACCATCCCCTCCCTACCATAAAGATACCTATGCCGATGATGGGGAAAAGCACAAAAGTGGCCAATTGTACGAACAAGTGTAATTGCCATTGCGTGAAGCCGGCTTTTAGTTTGTCCGGCGATAAGTTGGCGCCGTGCAAGAAAAACACCAGCATGATGCCCACATAGGTCAGTGTGCTCAAATGTAAAATTCCACCTGTGCCGCCAGGCCCAGGGATCAGCAAGCCGAGCACCGCTGCTCCGACGATGCACACCATGTAACCATGCTTATTGAGGAAATTTTTTGTTGAATGCATGCGTTATTCCTTTGCAACAAAACCCTGTTCTGGCAACAAAATCACGCTGTCTGCGGCAAGGTTGCAATACTGTCCTTTGAAATACACCAATGGCTGAGTGGTGGCGGTATCTTGCCGATTGAACGCTTTCACTTCGCCAATCACGATCATGTGATCACCTGCAGCATGTTCGGCATGAATTTCGCAATCAATCCAGTAAAGACTGCCGGCGATGATTGGATTGCCCAGTGGTGATTCTTTCCAATCGATGCCGTGCCATTTGTCTGTACCTCGCTGGGCGAACTGGTTGGAAATTGCGGCCTGCTCACCTGACAAGATATTGACTGTGAACCGCCCTGCTTTACGCATTTTGGGATAGCTGTATGAACTGGACTTGACGCTGAAAGATACCAGTGGTGGGTTCATCGACACGCTATAGAACGATTGGCAAGTGAAACCAACCGGCTCGCCGTCGATGTATGAACTAATCACCGTGATGCCGGATGCGTAATGCCCGAGTGCTTCCCGAAAGCGCTCGGGCTCAATTGCAGTACTTAGCGTGCTTGGAATACTTTGAAATGACATGCTGATCCTAAAACTAGTTCGAGAGCTCTCTTCGGATGATTTCTGCACCGGCGCTCAAAGCATGGAGTTTACCTCTTGCCACGGAACGAGATAAAGGAGCCATGCCACAATTCGTGCTGGGGTAGAGCTTGTCGGCGTCCACAAACTGCAGCGCTTTGCGTAGGGTGTTGGCAACTTCCTCTGGCGTTTCGACCGTATTACTGGCTACATCAATGGCACCGACCATCACTTTTTTACCGCGAATCAGTTCAATCAGATCCATGGGCACACGAGAATTGTGGCATTCGAGTGAAATCAAATCGATGTTGCAGGCTTGTAGTTTAGGGAAGGACGCTTCATATTGACGCCATTCCGATCCCAGTGTCTTTTTCCAATCCGTGTTGGCTTGGATGCCATAGCCATAGCAAATATGAATCGCCGTTTCACACTTCAGCCCTTCAATCGCTTTTTCTAAGGTGGCAATGCCCCAATCGTTGACTTCGTCAAAAAAGACATTAAATGCGGGCTCATCAAACTGAATAATATCGACACCGGCAGCTTCTAATTCTTTGGCTTCTTGATTGAGAATTTTGGCGAATTCCCAGGCCAGTTTTTCGCGACTTTTATAGTGGCTATCGTAAAGCGTATCGATCATCGTCATCGGCCCAGGCAGTGCCCATTTAATTGGCTGTTTGGTTTGTTGGCGTAAAAACTTGGCATCGTCCACAAAAACCGACTTTGGGCGGCTCACAGCACTCACAACCGTCGGCACGCTGGCATCGTAGCGATCACGGATTCTCACGGTCTCCCGTTTTGCAAAATCTACGCCCTCAAGATGCTCAATAAACGTGGTCACAAAGTGCTGACGTGTTTGCTCGCCGTCACTGACAATATCAATGCCAGCATGTTGTTGTTCTTGCAGCGATAGACGCAATGCATCTTGTTTGCCATCGATTAATTCGTCACCTTGCAGTTTCCAAGGCGACCACAATTTTTCAGGCTCGGCAAGCCAGGAAGGTTTAGGAAGGCTGCCTGCGGTTGAGGTGGGTAATAGTTTTTTCATAATTTTCATAATAGATAATCTGATATTTTCCAGCAAACCTGATTAATTAAGTCTGTTGGAACAAATTTAGTTTTGAGTTGTAAATACTTGATACGACGTTAATACGAAAAAACTTAAAACCGTCGCCCCCGAGTGCTTTAGTCGGGGGGCCAGTGACTTTTAGCAGCAAACAACGAAAGACACTGGATTCCCGCCTAAACCCGCGGGAACGACGGGGAAATTAAGGCTAATAGACAATCTTGGGTAACCTTATTTTTTGATGATTTAAATAACGTAATGAGCAGCCCAATTCTCAAGAATGGCTTGGTACGGCTTGATAAAGTGCTCTTCCGCAAATTTTCCCTGCTCAACCGCCAATCGACTACGCTCCTCTCGATCGTAAACAATTTGCGTTAATGAATAATCCGAGTGCTTTAAACTGGGTTGATAAAATTTTCCTGCTGGAGAATTAGCGTTATAAATTTCAGGACGGTAAATCTTCTGGAACGTGTCCATCGTACTAATGGTGCTCACAAGCTCAAGCGTGCTGTAATCCGCCAGCAAATCGCCTGAAAAATAAAAAGCCAAAGGTGCGGCAGAATTGGACGGCATGAAATAACGCACCTTCAGCCCCATTTTGTTGAAATACTCATCCGTTAAAGAATATTCATTCTGCACATATTCTGTACCCAACACAGGATGCTGATTTTCAATGCGATGATATGTTTTGGTACTTGAAACACTCAAGCAGATAACAGGTTGTTTCTTAAAGTGTGCTTTGTAAGTGGGTGAGTTGACGAAGCATTGAAACAACTTCCCATGCAAATCACCAAAATTGTCTGGTGTGCTAAATGTGGTTTGGTTTTTAGCATGTTCCAAGAGGCGGACGCTGAAGTCGTAATCCCGGACATAAGAGGAAAAATTATTCCCGACGATGCCGTCGATGTATTGCTGATTTTTGCGGTCAAAAATACGCGTTTTCAATATTTCGATTAAAGGCAAAGCGTTGCTGCTTTTATTGCTATTGCTACTGCCATTACCCTCGCCATCAATATTCATTTCGACCGAAATGATGTCCAGGTTGACGGTGTAACGATCACTCGTCGGATTATCCCAATGTGCCAAAGCATTGAAACGATTGTCAATCATGCGAAAGGTATTACGCAAATTTTCCTGACGTTTTTCCCCTCTGGCCAAATTGGCAAAATTGGTGGTGATGCGTGTATTGCTGGATGGTTGATAGTTTTCATCAAAGCCAATGCTTTTGATAGCAAAGGTGAATTCTTTAGATTGTTGAAATTCTTGGTTCATGGCGAGGTTCACTTCCTTATTTTTTAACATGACAGGCATGGTAAAGACTTAAAACAATGAAGTAAAATGGTCTTTTCTCACATATTTATGAATTTTTGTCATACATTAATCCATGCTTGAACGCATACACTTAGCCACCTTATTAGAAGTGGAAAAACAAGGTTCCCTAACCGCTGCTGCGGAGGTGTTGAATCTCACCCAATCAGCACTCAGCCACAGCATGAAAAGGCTGGAACAACAATTGGGTACCGACTTATGGCTACGCGAAGGGCGCCATTTACGGCTGACACAAAGCGGCCAGTATTTGCACGCTGTCGCTCAGCGGCTGATTCCACAGTTGAATCTGGCGGAAGAGCGCCTGCGCCAATAC
>JAGKXB010000063.1 GCA_021151485.1 Oxalobacteraceae bacterium
CAAATGTGAGTGAAAATTTTCTGGGAATACAATGCCAGGCTTGCCTTGTAATTGATGGAAGCAATGCGACGCTAACAAATACAGCAAGATATTCGCTTGATTATTATTATCATCACCATGGTGATACCCCAACACCCCTTTTTTCGCCATTGTGCCTAACAACACTGCCAATCTAGGCAAAACAGTCCGTTTGTCCTCAGGCGTCAAACTGGCAAGAAACGTATCAACCGCTCTGGTGGAACTTATTATTATGTCTTCTGTATCACACAAGTCATTAATTTGATTTTTGAGGGCGGCATCCTCTGCGTTAGTTTGTGCAATAGTGATGTACCCCCCCTGCGCAACAATCGAAGATTGCATGATGGTAAGCATTTTGTTAGCGATCTCAGCATCACGTGCCACCAAAGGTGCCATCAAGGTTTCTGTGACAAAGCGGATCACGTTCGCATACCTAAACTGATTGATATCAAAACTGTTATCTCGAATTGCTTGTTGCAAATACGCTGGCAACGTAGCGAAGAGATTATGAGCAACTGATAAGTCGCCTCCTGATGTCAGGGTGGGATAGCCGCCTTGCAGTTCTGCAAAATTAAAGATTTTGATGTTTGTGACGCATTGTTTATAAAAGACGCCATTTTCTGGATGCATCCACAAATAAGCCTTGGCGCCGAACAACTTAGGCCAATCTTCTTCTGGAATACCAGGTGTTGTGGCGGACAAATCTAAAGAAAATTTTCTCTCACGTAGCAATGCTATTTTTTCAATTGCAGAAAGGCTAGAGCCTGAAACAAGGCCAATGATTGTTTGTGTATCCAGCAACGCTAGCAACTGTGGTGCAGTTCTGAATATTGTGACGAGTACGCTTGGATCATTACCAAATTTACCACCCTTAATTGCCTCTGCAATCGTTTGTTGGACTTCTGGATCAGTAAAAATAGAGAGATGTCGAGCAATTGCCAGAAGTACGGCTGGATCATTACCAAAGTTGCCATCTTTAATTGCCAATGCAATCACTTTTTGCGCTTGTGTATCCGTAAAAATGGTCAGATTCTGCGCGACTGCCTGGAGTACGGCTGGATCATTACCAAATTTGCCATCTTTTATTGCCCTTGCAATCGTTTGTTGCGCTTGTCGATCAGTAAAGATATTCAGATTCTGAGCGACTGCCTGGAGTACGGCTGGGTCATTACCAAATTTGCCATCTTTAATTGCCCATGCAATTGTTTGTTGTGCTACTGGATTGATAAATATCGTCAGATTCTGCGCGACTGCCTGTAGTACGGCTGGATCAGTGCCAAATCTGCCGCCGCCAATTGCGTCTGCAATCGTTAGTAACGCCCATTGATTTGTAAATATAGCCAGTAGATCAGTAAAGATATCCGGATTCTGCACGACTGTCCTGCGCGCGGCTGGATCAATGTCAAACATGCTATCGCTAATTACTGCGGGAATCGTTAGCGCCCGTGGAACGGTAAAGATATTCAGATTCTGCGCGACTGCCAGGAGTACATTTGGATCAGTGCCAAATCTGCCGTCGCTAATTGCCCATGCAATCTTTTCTTGCGCTTTTAGATCGGTAAACAAAGCCAAATTGGCGACAAGTTTACGCAGTACGATTGAATCGATTCCAAATTTCCCCGCCGAAATCGCATGAGCAAATTTCCTTTGACTAATTGGGTCTTTATTTTTTAGTCTCTCTAATCTTGCTTCAGGAGAGATCATTCTCGCTATTCTTTTATTTACTTTCTCAATAATGTTTGGCTCGAAGTCATTGGTGACGTTATTCAGTTTTTTTATCAGTATTTGCAACATGACTGGATCAGTGCCAAATCTGCCGTCGCTAATTGCCCTTGCAATCGTTCGTTGCGCTTCTGTATCCGTAAAAATTGTCAGATTCTGAGCGACTGCCAGGAGTACGGCTGGATCAGTGCCAAATCTGCTGTCGCTAATTGCCCATGCAATCGTTCGTTGCGCTTCTGTATCCGTAAAAATTGTCAGATTCTGAGCGACTGCCTTGAGTACGGCTGTATCAGTGCCAAAGCTGTCGCACTTCATTGCCCATGCAATCGTTCGTTGCGCTTCTGTATCCGTAAAGATCGTCAGATTCTGCGCGACTGCCTGGAGTGCGGTTGGGTCAGTGCCAAATCTGCCATCTTTCATTGCCCTTGCAATCGTTTGTTGCGCTTCTGTATCCGTAAAAATTGTCAGATTCTGAGCGACTGCCAGAAGTACGGCTGGATCAGTGCCAAATCTGCCATCGTTAATTGCCTCTGCAATCATTCGTTGCGCTGTTGGATCGGTAAAGATTGTCAGATTCTGCGCGACTGCCTGGAGTGCGGTTGGGTCAGTGCCAAATCTGCCCCCGTTAATTGCCAATGCAAGTTGCCGTTGATTATCATCCGGCAAATTTGGGATGCAATCTCGCAAACCATGAAGCATGACGGGATCAATTTTCATCCCATTACACAAGGCTTTTACTATCATGACTTGCACTGCAGAATCATTAAAAAATGTTGTGCGTGCATTGTCAGATGCCAACATCGTTTCAAATTGTTGTCTCTCAATTTGATTGTCAGTCCCATCGAGAATGGCTTGGGCTAATTGCTCATGATTCAGTACCTCTCCTTGACGCCAATAGGTATCACAGATATTCCACATCACCATTGCAGAGCCAACAATTCTATTGGCGATTTCCTCAAACGC
>JAGKXB010000044.1 GCA_021151485.1 Oxalobacteraceae bacterium
AATTGCTTGTTGTAAATACGCCGGCAACGTAGCGAAGAGATTATGAGCAACTGATAAGTCGCCTCCTGATGTCAGGGTGGGATAGCCGCCTTGTAGTTGCGCAAAATCATAAATCTTGATGTTTGTGACGCATTGTTTATACAAAAAACCGTTTGCAGGGTGCATCCATCCGATAAAGTCAGCTTGATCTTGGTGGGATCTCAAAGGATACAAAAGGAGCTGTTGGTGATGGATTTGGACGGCATATCCAAGATCGTCATCACAAACTGAGTCGATACCATCTTCGGTTGCATGAGGAAAATGGGCTGGCAACAACGTTTTGATTTCACTACCCAAATAAGCCTTGGCACCAAACAGCTTGTGCCAATCTGCTTTTGGAATGCCAAGTGTTGTAGCGGACAAATCTAAAGAGAGTTTTCTCTCACGTAGCGCTTCTATTTTTTCAGCAACAGAAAGGGTAGAGCCTGAAACGAGGTGAATGATTGTTTGTGTATCCAGCAACGCTAGCAACTGTGGTGCAGTTCTGAATATTGTGACAAATACAGCTGAATCATTGCCAAATTTGCCATCTCTAATTGCCCGTGCAATCGTTTGTTGTGCTACTGGATCGGTAAAGATAGAGAGATGCTGAGCAATTGCCTGTAGTACGTCTGAATCATTGCCAAATTTGCCATTTAAAATTGCCCTTGCAATCGTTTGTTGCGCTTCTGGAGTAACTGGATGAGTAAAGATCATCAAATGCTGAGTTGCTGCCTGGCGTACGTCTGAATCAGTGCCGAATCTATTGCCCCAATTTGCCGCTGCAATCAAGTATTGTGCTAGTGGATCGGTAAAGGTAGACAGACGTTGAGCAATTTCCTGAAGCACAGCAGAATCAGTGCCAAAGTAGCCATCCCTAATTGCCCATGCAATCGTTCGTTGCGCTGCTGGATTAGTAAAGATGAACAAGTGTTGAGCAATTGCCTGAAGCACAGCAGAATCAGTGCCAAAGTAGCCATCTTTAATTGTCATTGCAATGGAGTATTGCGCTTCTGGATTGGTAAAGATAGACAGATGTTGAGCAATTGCCAGAAGCACGACTGGATCAGTGCCAAATTTGCTATTTCTAATTGCCTCTGCAATCGTTTGTTGCGCTGTTGAATCGCTAAAGGTAGACAGATGTTGAGCAATTGTCTGTAGTACAGCTGGATCCGTGCCAAATTTGCGATCATCAATTGCCGATGCAATTGCTTGTTGCGCTTTTGGAGTAACTGGATGAGTAAAGATCGTCAAATGCTGAGTTGCTGCCCGGCGTACGGCTGGATCTGTGCCAAATTTATTGCCCCAATTTGCCACTGCAATCCAGTATTGTGCTAGTGGATCGGTAAAGATCGCTAGATGTTGAGCAATTGCCTGTAGTACAGCTGGATCCGTGCCAAATTTGCCAGCACTAATAGCCCATGCAATCATTTTTTGCACTTCTGGGTCGGTAAAGATAGACAGATGTTGAGCAATTGCCAGAAGCATGTCTGGATCGATTTGCGGCCTCTCATGCAAGGCCTCTACTATCATGACTTGCACTACGGAATCATTAAAAAATGCTGCACGCTCCTCATCCGAAGCCAACATTGTTTCAAATTGCTGTCTTTCGGTTTGACTTTCAGTTTTATCGAGAATGGCCCGCGCTAATTGCTCATGATCAAGCACTTCTCCTTGAGGAGAAAACGCATCACAGACATTCCAAAGCTTCATTGCAGTGCCAAACATGCTATTAGCGATTGTTTCAAATGCCGGGCTATCCTGCTTTTCTTGTTGTTGGTCGCTAGAGATAGGTTCCACTGTGGGTGTCGTTGTTTGCACAACATCAACACTTTCCTCCGGCAATCGCAATTGGGTATTCAATACGCACAATGCCGATTGTTGCTCGGCGCAGAAGAAACGCAACACAAATCCTATCTCAGCACATCGCCCAGGCGAAAGATCGGTAATCACCCTCGTTCTGCGTCTGATCAAATCGATTTGATCATCTTGCGTCAGGCAAACAGCGCAATCCTTTAATCGATCCACAATCCTTTGATCCGTCAGCGTTCCATCCAACACCCCTTTGACTAATTTGCGCTGTACGGCGGGATTTCATGCCATCAAGTGACAACATTAATTAGCCAATGTAAGAATATCTCATAATATTGTTTTTGTTGCAATTAATATTGTTGATATGACATCGAAATATTTTGTGATCTGTGCTCATTTGTTGTATTTGGAAAAGACATTTTTTACTTAGAAAGAGCATTAGGGAAGTTGTTTGAATAAAGCGGTGGCCTCTACAAAACGGTAAAGCGCAAAATAACAACCCATAATGTATGCATTAAGAATAAGATGAAAGTCATGCAAAATATTGATCGACATTTTGAGTATTCAGTAGTCAGACGGAAAAGACCTATGTTCAACAACATGTTCAGTATTGTTAGCAATGCTATTGATAGAGAAAAAAGAGAGGTGGATTTGCGCCATAGATTGAGGGTGAAAATACCGATTGCGATGGCAATAATCATGACAACGACGAGTGGTTTAATGGGATGCACTAAACAGTCGAATGATTATTTTTCTGGTTATGCCGAAGGGGAATATGTACGGTTATCAGCGCCTTTGGGCGGTGCGTTGAGCAAGGTGTATGTGCAGCGTGGCGATAAAGTAGTGCAAAATGCACCAGCTTTTGTATTAGAGCAAGACAGTGAACGAGCAGCACGTGCTGAGGCAGAGTTTCAAGTCAAACGGGCGCAAGCACAATTGGCGGATTTAAAGAAAGGTAAGCGGCCGGATGAAGTTGCCGCGATGGAGGCACAGCTGGCTCAAGCTGAAGCTGCATCCCGGTTGTCGGAGGCTGATTTGGCACGGCAAAAGCAACTGGTGACGGCGCAATTTGTTTCTCCGGCGCGTTTGGATGAATCCTCAGCAGCCGCGCAGCGTGACCAATCGCGTTTGAAGGAATTGCGAGCGCAAATACGTACCGCCAAATTGGGTGCGCGGAGTGATGAAATCCAAGCTGCAGAGCGGACACTTAATGCCGCGCAAGCGCAACTTGAACAGGCTAACTGGCGTTTGTTACAAAAAACGCAGCGCATACCATTGGCTGCTCACGTAGTTGATGTGTTGTATCGAGAAGGGGAATGGGTGCCTGCGGGTAGCCCCGTGCTGAGTTTGTTGCCACCGCAGAATATTAAGGCACGTTTTTTTGTTCCAGAGTTACAGTTAGGGACTCTGCGCATTGGGCAGGATGTGAGGTTGCAATGCGATGCGTGTGGTACGCCAATTGCGGCCAAAATTAGTTTTATTTCACCCAGTGCCGAGTACACATCGCCTCTGATTTACAGCAAAGAAAATCGAAGCAATTTGGTTTTTATGGTGGAGGCACGCCCTGCGGTGAAAGATGCAATGCGTTTACATCCAGGCCAACCGCTTGAGATCAGGCTTGTTGCGTCGGCTTCATCCCGCACATCACAACTTCCAAAAGCATCATCTATACAACAATGATGCAAGTAGATGATAAAAAATTAGTTGCGCCCATCATTGATGTGCGTGGGCTGACCAAGCATTATGCTGGACGTGCTGTCGTTGATCATTTTGATATGCAAGTTGAACAAGGACGGATTTACGGGTTTCTTGGTCCGAATGGTAGTGGTAAAACGACCACCATACGTATGTTGTGTGGTTTGCTGACGCCAGATGAAGGTGAGGGAACTTGTTTGGGGTATGACATCAGGCGTGAAACCCAAAACATCAAACGTCAAGTCGGCTACATGACGCAAAAATTTGGTTTGTATGAAGATTTAAGTATTGTCGAAAATCTCGATTTTATCGCGCGTATTTATCAAGTCCCGAATCGTCAGGCAAAAGTTGCGGCTACTCTAGAACAGTTGGGTTTAACCAGTCGTCGTACCCAATTAGCTGCTTCGTTATCGGGAGGCTGGAAGCAGCGGCTGGCGTTAGCAAGTTGTTTGTTACATGACCCCAAATTATTGTTATTAGATGAGCCAACGGCTGGTGTGGATCCTAAGGCCAGGCGCGAGTTTTGGGATCATTTGCATGAATTGGCTGAAGGTGGTTTGACGGTCCTGGTATCGACGCATTACATGGATGAGGCTGAGCGTTGTCATTCTCTTGCCTATATTTCTTATGGCCGATTATTAGCTCAGGGGTCTGCCAATCAATTGATTGCGGATGCTGGATTACAAACGTATAGCATTACTGGTCATGGTTTGGCTGCTTTAGCCAATGTCTTACGCACGCATGAGGGGATTCGTACTGTGGCTTCATTTGGTGCCGCCTTGCATGTTAGTGCGCATTCAAAAGCGATTCTTGATGCGGCATTGGCGCTGCATTCCGATAATCGGATTGCGGTAGCACCAATCGCTACTAGCTTGGAAGATGTGTTCATCGCACTGATGCAGGGTGCTAAAGATAATTACGCTTAATTAAGCTAATTAAGCTAATTAAGCATGAGGTAAATTAAATGAGTTGGTCTCGTTTTATTGCTGTTTTGCAAAAAGAGTTTCGCCAAATGCGGCGTGATCGATTGACTTTTGCCATGATGATTGTTGTGCCGATTATCCAATTAATTTTGTTCGGATTTGCGATTAATACCGATCCTAAAAATATGCCATTGGCATTGGTGGCAGCAGATCAGAGTGAGTTCTCACGCAGTTTTGTGGCGGGTTTGGAGAATTCGTCTTACTTTCGAGTGACGCATAAATTGCGTAGTGAGCAGCTTGCTAATCAATTGTTGAATCAAGGGGATGTGCAATTTGTATTGGTGATTCCTGCCGATTTTTCTCGTCGGTTGGTGCGCGGTGAGCAGCCGGCAGTATTGTTGGCTGCAGATGCGACGGATCCGGGAGCATCTGGAAATGCAGTGGCCGCCGTCAATGATATTGGTCGTCAGGCATTAAGTCATGATTTGAAGGGAGTGTTGTCGCATTTACAGGTAACCAATGCGCCATTCGAAGTGCGTGTGCAGCGTCGTTATAACCCGGAAGGCTTATCTCGTTACAACATCGTACCAGGGTTAATCGGCGTGATTCTCACCATGACCATGGTAATGATGACAGGGTTGGCGATGACCAGAGAGCGTGAACGCGGCACGATGGAAAATCTACTGGCGACACCAGTGCGCCCGTTTGAAGTCATGGCTGGAAAGATCGCGCCTTATATTTTGATCGGCTATGTGCAAGTTGCTGTTATTTTATTAGCCGCACGTGTTTTGTTTGATGTCCCAATGATAGGCAGCATCGCTTTATTATCCGCTGCGCTGGTTGTATATATTGCTGCCAATTTGGCAGTTGGTTTTACATTCTCTACGATTGCAAAAAGTCAATTGCAGGCGATGCAATTGACTTTCTTCTTTTTTTTGCCATCTTTGTTGTTGTCGGGATTTATGTTTCCTTTTCGTGGTATGCCGCAATGGGCGCAAGTGATAGGGGAGTTACTACCACTCACACATTTCTTGCGCATCGTGCGGGGCATTTTGCTAAAGGGAAATGGTGTGTCGGAAATTTTACCCAATTTGTGGCCGATCGCCGTTTTTATGCTAGTAATGGGGGTGTTGGCAATGAGGCGGTATCAGCAGACCTTGGATTAGTGATGACAAATTAGAAGTTGGAATAAAAATTGTTGGTGTTTTGTTGTGGGCTTAAATGTTGATTCGGTCGGTTGTTTTTTTGTTAATAAGGTAGAAAATAATCTGATTGACATACGATGATGATTGATGAATCATGTTTCGGCACAAAATTACAATAATTTATGTGTTAAAAATTGAAAACGCTGAGCGTTTACGTATATTCAATTTCAGTATATTGAGTCGATGTTTTTATTAATTTTATTGGGGCTATCATGAAAAAAAGCTTATTTACCTTGTTAATTGGCATTGCATTAAGCGCAGCATCTTCTATGGCGAGTGCTCAGTTTGTAGCACCAAAAACTGCTTGTGATGAGCAAACATTAAAAGAGAGTCCAGCTGTTTGTGATCGGCTTCAAAAGGGTTTTGTATCTTGCTCTCGCGAATCATCGTATGATTCGTTTGAAAAATGTGTAGACGCATATGCAGATAAAAATCCTTTGAATTGTTCTCTCGAAGCAGATGGTGAGCGGAAAGAAATGTGTGCGAAAGCAAATTCAAAAAACTAATTTAAGGTTTGAAAAATAGTTGAATTATTCAGATTTATTTGTGGCCTGATAAATTTGTGCAAAATACCGACTTGATGGTCGGTATTTTTTTGTCGGCACTATTCACGGAAAATTGCGTGTTAACGCATTACACCTTCAAAAATTCCTCCCGCATTCCCATCCAGCGTGCCAGATGCGCTTCTACCGTAGCCGGATCGTCACGTAATAATTTTTGTGCCAAATCACGCGCTTGATCGACTAGCCATTGATCGGTTTCTAAATCAGCAAAACGTAGCATAGCAACACCTGATTGCCGAGCGCCGAGGAATTCACCGGGGCCGCGTAGGGCTAAATCCTGGCGTGCGATTTCGAAGCCATCGGTACTGGCGCGCATGGTTAATAGGCGTTGTTTGGATTGCATGCCTAGCGGGCTTTGATATAGCAATAAGCATACGCTAGCCGCTGATCCACGCCCGATGCGCCCGCGTAACTGATGGAGTTGTGACAATCCGAAACGTTCGGCATGTTCTATCACCATCAGCGAGGCATTGGGGACGTCTACGCCGACTTCAATCACCGTAGTCGCGACGAGTAGTTGAATGTTGCCTTTGATGAAGGCATCCATCACGCTTTGTTTTTCGGTGGTTTTTAAACGGCCATGTACCAGGCCTATTTGTAATTCTGGTAAAGCTGCTGTCAGCATGGCATGCGTATCGGTCGCAGTTTGGAGTTGCAAGGCTTCTGATTCTTCTATCAGCGGGCAGACCCAATAAATTTGACGGCCATTTTGCGCGGCGGCACGTATGCGTTGGATGACTTCTTCACGTCTTTCTTGATCAATGGTGCGAGTGACGATGGGGCTGCGGCCTGGTGGGAGTTCGTCTATGGTCGATACTTCCAGATCGGCGTAATACGTCATTGCCAGCGTGCGTGGAATGGGTGTGGCGGACATCATCAACTGATGTGGCATATGTTGACCTCCGCTTTTATTGCGTAAAGCCAAACGCTGGCCCACACCAAAACGATGTTGCTCGTCCACAATCACCAAGCCTAATTTGGCGAATTGCACCGTTTCCTGGATTAAAGCGTGCGTACCAATCACCAATTGCGCAGCACCGGAAGCAATCAAGGCCTGTGCGTTTTCTTTTTCTTTCTTTTTTAAACTACCAGTCAGCCATGCCAGCGTGACGCCTAGTGGTTCCATCCAGGCAGCAATCTTACGGAAATGTTGTTCGGCCAGAATTTCAGTCGGTGCCATCAACACGGTTTGGAAACCGCTATCCATCGCTTGTGCGGCAGCAAGTGCCGCGACCACTGTTTTGCCGCTGCCGACATCGCCTTGCAGCAAGCGTTGCATGGGAAATTGCAGACATAAATCCGCACGGATTTCGTCTACTACCCGTTGTTGTGCGTTGGTTAAGGTAAATGGCAACGTTTTTAGAAAAGCGTGTGACAAATGACCGACAATTGGCAAAGCCGCAGCGTTTTGCGAACGCCGTGCTGCTTGAGCGCGTTTTAATGAACATTGTTGGGCCAGCAATTCATCAAATTTCATCCGTATCCAGGCCGGGTGGGAGCGATTGGATAGGGTATGTTCATCAATTTCTGGGCCGGGATTATGTAACAATCGGATTGCCGTCTCAAAATCCAATAGGCCATATTGATTCAGCAATGTTGGCGGCAAGGTATCTTGCCAATCAATGCGTGCCATGGCGGTGGCAATTTCTTTACGTAAGAAGGTTTGCGACAAGCCTTCGCCAGCTGGATAAACAGGAGTCAGCGTAGTGGGCAGAGGGGCGCCTTCCAGAATAATTTTGTAGATTGGGTGCACCATTTCGGTACCAAAAAATCCATGTCGTAGTTCACCTCGAACACGTATTCTGGTTCCTGCTGCCAGTTGTTTAACCTGATTGGCGTAAAAATGCAGGAAGCGGATGTTTAATTGTCCTGATTCATCAGCCAAAGTTAGGATGAGTTGTTTGCGCTGTTGGGCTTGAATTGTGCAGGTTTGGATGATGCCTTCTACTTGTACCACAGCCCCATGCATGAGATTGGCAGAACGAATAGAGACGATTTTTGTTTCATCCTCATAACGCATCGGCAGATGCAATACCAACGCCATGTCGGTGGATAAACCCAGTTTGATGAGTTTTTCCCGCGACTTGCTGATTTTGCTGGTTGTCACGACTTTTTTTGTTTTTTGATCAAGCGCTGGCATGTTGGTCATGAGGATGATGAAAGGTGATGAAAATATCAGTGCAGCGTAAAATGGCGGGTTTGCTTATTGCGTGACCTCTTATTGTACGTATTTGTACGATCTTGATATTTACATTATTTCATCCATTCCAAACCATGTATTCGCTTTCAGACTTCGATTTTGATTTGCCGCAAGAACGTATTGCACAATTACCGTTACCAGAACGCACTGCTTCCCGTTTATTGCATGTTGATGGCGATCATTTAATCGATCGCAGTTTTGCCGACATCGTCACGCAATTATCTCCTGGCGATTTGCTGGTGTTTAACGATACCAGGGTATTAAAAGCACGTTTTTTCGGTGCAAAAGAAAGCGGTGGTAAGGTAGAAGTCTTGATCGAGCGTGTGCTGGATAATCGTACCGTTTATGCGCAAATTCGTGCCTCAAAATCGCCAGCAGCAGGCAGCACAATACGCCTGGCAGATGCGTTTGACGTCGTGGTTGGCGAGCGTGCTGGAGAGTTTTATACATTATCATTTCCATCGGACGTGTTTGAATTGATAGAAGCGCATGGCCGTTTACCATTGCCACCTTACATTAGTCATGAAGCTGATGAATTTGACGAAACACGTTATCAAACCGTGTATTCCAAAGTGGCCGGAGCCGTAGCGGCGCCAACCGCGGGTTTGCATTTCGATCAAGCCTTATTAAACAAATTGGCCGATATGGGCGTGCAATTTGCCTACGTGACTTTGCATGTTGGTGCAGGGACATTTCAGCCAGTGCGACATGAAAATTTGGCAGAGCACAAAATGCATACCGAGTGGTACACCTTGCCGCAAGCAACAGTCGACGCCGTTCAAGCAGCAAAAGCCGCGGGTCGTGCCGTGGTGGCAGTCGGCACGACTAGTTTGCGCGCGCTGGAGTCTGCTTCGCAATCAGGCACACTGCAGGCTGGCAGTGGCGATACTGATTTATTCATTACGCCTGGTTATACATTTCAAACCGTGACACGTTTGATTACCAATTTTCATCTCCCCAAATCAACTTTGCTCATGCTGGTGTCGGCTTTTGCTGGCTATGAACGCATGCGCACGGCTTATCAGCATGCGATTGAGAAGGAATATCGCTTTTTTAGTTATGGGGATGCGATGTTGTTAACGTGCGTGAAATTTGCAGGTTGAAATACGTGTGATAAATAAAGAATACGTAGAAAGTAAATAAAAATATGCTGAATTTTGAATTACTCAAAACCGACGAAAGTGGCCAAACCAAAGCGCGTCGTGGCCGCTTGACGCTGAATCACGGTGCGATCGAAACGCCAATTTTCATGCCGGTTGGTACCTATGGTTCAGTCAAGACGATGTCTCCGCTTGAGTTAAAAGAAATCGATGCGCAGATTGTGCTGGGAAATACGTTTCACTTGTGGTTGCGGCCTGGTACCGATGTGCTTAAGAAGTTTGGTGGCTTGCACGCTTTTATGGGTTGGGATAAGCCGATTTTGACGGATTCGGGTGGCTTCCAAGTATTTTCATTAGGCGCGATGCGCAAGATTACCGAGCAGGGTGTGCATTTTTCATCGCCCCTGAATGGCGATAAATTATTTTTATCGCCTGAGGTGTCGATGCAAATTCAGTGCGCATTGAATTCTGACATCGTGATGCAATTCGACGAATGTACTCCCTATGAAATCGATGGTCGTCCCGCAACGTATGACGAAGCGGCAAAATCGATGCGCATGTCCTTGCGTTGGGCGCAGCGTTCGTATGATGAATTTATGCAAGGTGAAAATCCGAATGCGTTGTTTGGCATTGTTCAAGGCGGTATGTTTGAACATTTGCGTGAGGAATCGCTGGCGGGTTTGGAGGAAATCGATTTTCCTGGCATCGCCATTGGTGGTTTGTCGGTCGGTGAACCCAAAGAAGACATGATGCGCATGCTGTCTCATATTGGCCCTCGCTTGCCAGCGCACAAGCCGCATTATTTGATGGGCGTTGGCACGCCAGAAGATTTGGTAGCGGGCGTAGCGAATGGGATCGATATGTTCGATTGTGTGATGCCTACCCGCAATGCGCGCAACGGTTGGTTGTTTACTCGTTTTGGTGATATCAAAATCAAAAATGCGCGTTACAAGGATGATCAACGTCCTTTGGATGAAACGTGTGGATGTTATGCCTGCCGCAATTTTTCTCGCGCTTATTTGCATCATTTGCATCGCAGCAAAGAGATTTTGGGTGCGCGCTTGAATACTATTCACAACCTTTATTACTACTTACAGTTGATGCGCGAAATGCGTGCCGCTATCGAAGTGGGAGAATTTCAGGCGTTTGTTGTGCGTTTTAGGGCCGAACGACAACAAAGCATATAAGTTTTATAAGTTGCATTGGCATTACACAGCCTGGTGCTAAAATACCGCGCTGTTTTTTGAGCTTTTTACTATTCTTATTATCAAATTAATTAAAGGCACACCATGTTCATTTCTAACGCTTACGCACAAGCTTCAGCAGATGCTGCTGGCGCTGCGGGTTTGGGTAGCAGTTTCGCGAATTTTCTCCCTATCATCATCATGTTCTTGGTGTTGTATTTTTTGATGATACGCCCACAGGTAAAGCGTCAAAAAGAACAAAAAAACATGATGGATGCCTTAGCAAAAGGCGATGAAGTTGTGACAGCTGGTGGCATATTGGGCAAAATCACCAAGGTTTCTGACGCGTACGTTACATTGGAAATCGCAGAAAATACTGAAATTTTGGTGCAAAAGTCTGCGGTGAGTACTTTGTTGCCTAAAGGTAGCATCAAGAGTTTATAAAATGAAGAAATGGCACGATATCGTGCCTTATTTTTTATCCATCTTTATTGAATAGTTTGATAAGTTCTGGTGTTTACAAGCTTAATTATTCAAACTGGTTTGAATAGGTTTAATAGGTTTTTATGAATCGTTATCCCATTTGGAAATACATTGTCATTCTTGTCACCTTGTTATTTGGCGCCTTGTACACCGCGCCTAATTATTTTGGTGAATCTCCCGCGTTGCAAGTCAGTAGCGGTAAAGCGACGGTTAAAGTCGAACGTGGCATGGTTGCTTCGGTTGAACAAGCATTGCAAAAAGGTCACTTAAAATCAGAAAGTGTTTTTTATGAAGTGCACGGCACTCAGGCTACGGTGCGAGTGCGCTTTTCCGATACCGATACGCAGTTCAAAGCGAAAGCATTATTAGAAAAGGAATTGAACACAGATCCCTCTGATCCTAATTATTTGTTAGCGTTTAATTTGATGCCCAATACACCAAATTGGCTGCAAAGTTTGCGTGCTTTGCCGATGAATTTGGGATTGGATTTGCGTGGCGGCGTGCATTTTTTGATGCAAGTTGATACAAAGGCACTGATTAATAAGCGTGTGCAAGGAATACAAAGCAGTGTGCGCAGTATTTTGCGGGATAAAAACGTGCGCCATGCGGGCATCAGCCGAAATGGCGATACGGTTGTGATTCAATTCCGTGAAGCAGAGACACAGGCTAAAGCAAAACAGATTCTTGCGGCGCAAATGCCGGATGTCGCGCTGAACGCAGTGTCTGGCTCGCTGGATTTGGTTGTGAGTTTGCAAACAACTGCATTGAAAAAAGCAATTGATGATGGCGTGCAGCAGAATATTGTGACTTTGGCTAAACGCGTGAATGAACTTGGCGTCGCCGAACCCATCATCCAACGACAGAATATTGATCGTATTGTGGTTGAGTTGCCGGGCGTACAAGATGTGGCACGTGCCAAGGATATTATTGGCCGTACTGCGACCTTGGAGGTACGTTTGGTTGATGAGAGCGTAATGCGTGGTACGGAAGAAACCGCAAATATTCCTTTGGGGTCTGAGCTGTTTAAAGTAGGAAAAAACGCACCGGTCGTTCTTTATAAAGATCCGATTATTACTGGTGACTATATTTCCAGCGCCTCCGCCAGCTTCGATCAAAATCAGCAGGCGGCTGTTAGCATTGACTTGAACGGTGACGGTGGTCGCAAAATGCGGGAAGCCACGCGCAATAAGATAGGCAAAGCTATGTCTATCGTATTGTTCGAAAAAAATAAAGGCGAGGTATTAACCGTAGCAACTATTCGTGATGAACTGGGGTCGCGTTTTCAAATTACCGGTATGGGAAATTCGGAGGCAGCAACTGACCTTGCTTTGTTGTTGCGTGCGGGCTCTTTGTCCGCGCCAATGGAAATCATAGAAGAAAAAACCATTGGGCCACAATTAGGTGCGGATAATATCAAACGCGGTTTTAATGCAACGCTGTATGGCTTTGCTGCGATCGCTGTTTTTATGATTTGTTACTACTTGCTGTTTGGTTTTTTCAGCGTATTGGCACTGGGGGTTAACGTATTGTTATTGTTGGCGTTGTTGTCTCTGTTGCAGGCGACGTTAACCTTGCCTGGTATTGCGGCAATTGCTTTGGCACTAGGGATGGCGATTGATGCCAACGTTTTGATTAACGAGCGCATTAGAGAGGAGTTGCGTGCTGGTAGTACGGCACAAGCTGCGATTGCAGCTGGTTTTGACCGTGCTTGGGCCACGATTTTGGATTCCAATGTGACTACTTTAATTGTGGGTTTCGCGTTGTTAGTGTTTGGTTCGGGTCCGGTGCGCGGTTTTGCTGTAGTGCATTGTCTGGGGATTTTAACTTCGATGTTTTCCGCGGTATTTGTTTCGCGTGGGGTTGTTAATTTGTGGTATGGGCGTAAGAAAAAATTGACATCTATTGCGATTGGGCAAATTTGGAAGCCGCGCTAGAAATTTCAATTTAATTTCTAATTTATTTGAATTTATTTACATAGATATCAAGAAACAGGATGCAACATGGAATTTTTCCGTATTAAAAAAGACATTCCCTTTATGAAGCACGCGTTGATTTTTAACGTGATTTCAGTGCTTACTTTCGTAGCTGCTGTGTTTTTCCTTTTTCATAAAGGATTGCATTTGTCGATCGAATTTACTGGTGGGACGGTAATGGAGGTAAGCTACCCACAGGCAGCAAATATTGAAAATGTGCGGAAAACTGTTGAGGGTTTGGGTTATGTCGATAGTCAGGTGCAAAGTTTTGGTGCTGCGCAAAATGTATTGATTCGTTTGCCCGCATTAAAAGGCCAGACTTCTGCGCAGCAAGGGGCTAAGGTGTTTGAGGCCCTGCAAGCGCAAGACCCTGCGGTAGTTAAACGTAGCGTCGAATTTGTTGGCCCACAGGTAGGGGAAGAGTTAGCGCATGATGGGTTGAGAGCATTGTTGATGGTGATAGTTGGTGTGATGTTGTATTTGGCTTTCCGTTTTGAATGGAAATTTGCTGTCGCTGCGATCGTTGCTAACTTGCATGATGTGGTCATTATTTTGGGCTTTTTTGCGTTTTTCCAATGGGAATTCTCGCTCACTGTTCTGGCTGCCGTGTTGGCGGTTTTGGGGTATTCCGTGAACGAGTCGGTTGTGATATTTGATAGGGTAAGGGAAAATTTTCGCAAATTACGTAAGGCTAGCGTCACTGAGGTGATTGATAATGCTATCACTAGTACTATTTCTCGCACCATTATTACGCATGGTTGTACGCAAATGATGGTCTTGGCAATGTTGTTGTTGGGTGGTCAGACACTGCACTTTTTTGCTATTGCACTTACCATCGGTATTTTGTTTGGTATTTATTCTTC
Source organism: Oxalobacteraceae bacterium (assembly GCA_021151485.1). Classification (GTDB taxonomy): domain Bacteria; phylum Pseudomonadota; class Gammaproteobacteria; order Burkholderiales; family Burkholderiaceae_D; genus JAGKXB01. The sequence goes on from JAGKXB010000044.1 coordinate 14,020, forward strand.
GGTTTTTGTCGCTGCTGCCATTGCAATGTGGTTGGGCGTTAAGCGAGAAGACTTAATTAAACCAATTAAAGAAAAAGGCGGAGCAGACGGAGCTGTCGTATAAAAAACAACTAGGGGCGAATTTTAAATTCGCCCCTAGTTGTTTTGGGGTGATCGGATTCTCGGATGTATCTTATTTTTGAGATTTCTAA
>JAGKXB010000064.1 GCA_021151485.1 Oxalobacteraceae bacterium
TCTTTAAATAGAATTTATTAAATAGATAGCTCTCTTCGGACAATTTCCGCACCTGCAGTTAATGCTTTTAACTTACCTCTTGCCACTTGACGGGATAGAGGGGCCATTCCGCAATTGGTGCAAGGGCATAGCTTGTCGGCATCGACAAATTTAAGTGCTTTACGCAGGGTATTGGCTACTTCCTCGGGGGTTTCAATGGTATTGGTTGCTACATCAATAGCACCTACCATAATTTTTTTACCGCGAACAAGTTCCAGTAATTCCATGGGGACACGAGAGTTGTGGCATTCCAGTGAAATGATATCGATAGCGGATTTTTGCAGCTTGGGGAAAATTTCTTCGTACTGTCGCCACTCGGATCCCAGCGTTTTTTTCCACTCAGTATTGGCCTTGATGCCATAGCCATAGCAAATATGAACGGCAGTTTCACACTTCAGGCCTTCAACTGCTTTTTCTAAGGTTGCGATGCCCCAATCATTTACTTCATCGAAAAACACATTAAATGCGGGTTCGTCAAATTGAATAATATCAACACCGGCGGCCTCCAGTTCTTTCGCCTCCTGATTGAGGATTTTGGCGAATTCCCAAGCCAGCTTTTCGCGGCTTTTATAATGCGCATCATAAAGCGTATCGATCATGGTCATTGGGCCTGGCAATGCCCATTTAATCGGTTGTTTGGTTTGCGTGCGTAAAAATTTGGCATCTTCAACAAATACCGGTTTTGGGCGAGAAACAGCACCAACTACCGTAGGTACACTTGCATCATAGCGATCGCGAATCCTAACCGTTTCACGCTTTGCAAAGTCAACACCTTCAAGGTGTTCAATAAACGTAGTAACAAAGTGTTGACGCGATTGCTCGCCGTCACCAACAATATCAATGCCTGTTTCTATCTGTTCTTGTAATGACAAACGCAATGCATCTTGTTTGCCGTCAATTAACTCCTGGTCTTGCAGTTTCCATGGAGACCAAAGTGTTTCAGGTTGAGCTAGCCAGGACGGCTTTGGCAGGCTTCCAGCGGTTGATGTTGGTAATAATATTTTCATAAAAAATGTTTCTAAATAGATGGTCTTATCAAATTAGGTAAATTGCCGCTTGGTTAAATTGCGTTGTTCGCGGACCATCGTTCAAGAATGGTCTGGTGAGGCTTGATGAAATGTTCCTCAGCAAATTTTCCCTGTAGAATAGCGAGCCTGCTACGCTCTTCCCGGTCATAAACGATTCGTGTTACTGAATGATCCTGATTCTTCAGGCTTGGTTGGTAGCAGGTTCCTGCTGCTGCATTTGCATTGTATATTTCGGGGCGATAAATTTTTTGGAATGTTTCCATAGTGCTAATGGTGCTGATCAGTTCAAGGTTAGTGTAATCACTCAGTAAATCGCCAAAGAAGTAAAATGCCAAAGGCGCAGCACTGTTTGGCGGCATAAAATAACGAACCTGCAGGCCCATTTTCTTGAAATACTGCTCTGTCAATGATGACTCATTGGGTTGGTATTCAACACCCAATACCGGATGTTGATTTTTAGTCTGATGATAAGTCTTGTTATCCGAAACACTCAGGCAAATAACCGGGAGTTTATTAAAGTGATTTCTATAGGTGGCCGAATTCACAAAACTTTTAAAAAGTTTTCCGTGCAAATCGCCAAAATTATCGGGAATACTAAACGTGGGTTGGTTTTTATTGTGCTCTAACAGTCGTACGCTAAAATCATAATCGCGTACGTAAGAAGAAAAATTATTCCCTACGATACCCTCAATGCGTTTGTCAGTGTTGCGATCAACAATATTGGTCTTCAATATTTCAATCGAGGGAAAGGTATGCCCATTACCCTCAACATTAATATCAACAGAAATGATATCCAGCTCAACGGAGTAGCGGTCGCCTTTGGGGTTGTCCCAATGCGCCAAGGCGTTAAAACGGTTGTCAATCATGGTCAGGGTGTTACGCAAATTCTCCTGTCTCCGTTCGCCCCTGGCCAGGTTGGCAAAGTTGGTGGTGATGCGCGTAGTGTCTGAAGGAAGATAATTCTCATCAAAACGAATGCTTTTAATAACAAAGGTAAAGTCTGTATTCATCGTGATTTTACAACCTGATTCCTGAGATTAAACCTGAATTTGTGTCGTGCGTTTCCCGGGCGCCTTCACTTTCTGCTCGGCCACTTCCCGCTAAAACCATACAGCGAAACGGTATGGAAGCATTGTCCTTGAGCAATAAACATGAATCAAACTGATAATTTTCAGTTTAAATATGAATAATTTTAATGTTTAATGGAAAACCCCTCCCAGCCTCCCCTTGGAAAGGGGGAGGAGC
>JAGKXB010000045.1 GCA_021151485.1 Oxalobacteraceae bacterium
AAATTATTAAATATCAAAGAGGCAATAATTTGCCAAAAATGTACTAATAATTATCAACTTTGCCACTTATTATTTCCATCATGGATTTCATCATTGCATTCAAAGTCATTATTATGGGCATCGTCGAAGGGCTCACCGAGTTTTTGCCTATTTCTTCAACTGGCCACCTGATTCTGGCTGGTAGCCTGCTAAATTTCACGGGAGAAAAGGTTAAAGTATTTGAAATCGTGATTCAGGCAGGTGCCATACTCGCCGTTTGTTGGGAGTATCGTCTGAAAATTAGCAGTGTGTTAGTCAATTTATTTAGTGAAATCAACCATGTCAAAACTCAAGCGCGTAGATTTGTTTTGAATTTGCTGATTGCTTTTTTTCCTGCTGCTATTTTGGGTGTTTTATTTAATAAAAGTATCAAAGCTGTTTTATTTGCACCATTACCGGTAGCACTTGCTTTTATCATCGGTGGATTGATTATTTTATGGGTAGAGCGTCGACATAAAACGCAGCCTGTTACTGTACGTATTGAAACAGTAGAGACCATGACAATTCTGGATGCGTTCAAAGTTGGCTGTGTCCAAGCTTTTGCCCTCATTCCTGGCACAAGCCGCTCTGGTGCAACCATCATCGGTGGCATGCTGTTTGGCCTGTCACGTAAGGCCGCCACTGAGTTTTCATTTTTCCTTGCGATCCCGACCTTATTGGCTGCAACCGTATATTCACTCTATAAGGATTGGAATTTGCTATCCGTTACAGACTTGCCTTTATTTGGGTTGGGGACATTGGCTGCATTTATTTCTGCTTTCTTTTGTGTGCGCTGGTTATTGCGCTACATCAGCTCGCATGATTTCACTGTGTTCGCTTGGTATCGTATTGCGTTTGGCCTGATTGTTATTCTGAGCGCTGCCAATAACTGGGTGGTCTGGGCTGATTAAATTTTATTATTAAAACCAAGTGCAAGCACTCCATATCCTCGAAACGGTTTTCGGCTATACCGCTTTTCGCGATCAACAAGCACAGATTGTCGAACACGTTGCGAATGGCGGCGATGCCTTGGTTTTGATGCCGACTGGTGGTGGTAAATCACTGTGTTATCAAATTCCTGCCTTGCTGCGAGGTGGTGTTGGTGTTGTGATTTCTCCTTTAATTGCATTAATGCAAGATCAAGTTGATGCTTTGGCTGAAGTTGGTGTACGTGCCGCTTTCCTCAACTCGACCCAAACTCATGAAGAATCTGCGCGAATCGAATATCGTTTACGTATGGGCGATTTGGATTTGTTATACATAGCACCCGAACGTTTAATGAATGCACGCTGCCTGGCTTTATTGGAGGCGTCCAAAATTGCTCTGTTTGCGATTGATGAAGCCCATTGCGTATCGCAATGGGGGCATGATTTTCGTCCTGAATACATTAAATTATCTGTATTACACGAGCGTTTTCCATCCATCCCGCGTATTGCATTGACCGCCACGGCAGATCAACAAACACGAGACGAAATCGCCTTACGCTTGCAGCTTGATGACGCATTGAAATTTGTCTCTTCATTTGACAGACCTAATATTCGCTATCAAATTGTTGAAAAAACTAATGGTCGCAAACAACTCCTAGATTTCATTCGTAACGAGCACGCTGGTGATGCCGGCATCGTGTATTGCTTGTCACGCAAAAAAGTAGAGGAAATTGCTGATTTTTTGAATGAAAGTGGTCTCACCGCACTGCCTTATCACGCTGGCATGAGTTACTCCACACGCGCTGAACATCAAGCCAGATTCTTGCGGGAAGAAAACATTGTCATGGTTGCCACGATTGCCTTTGGCATGGGAATAGACAAACCAGATGTACGGTTTGTGGCGCATCTAGATTTACCCAAAAGTATTGAAGGCTATTACCAGGAAACAGGCCGTGCCGGACGTGATGGTGCGCCAGCCAGTGCCTGGATGGCGTATGGATTGCAAGATGTAGTGCAACAACGTCGCATGATTGATGAGTCAGAAGCAGACGAAACATTTAAACGTATATTGGGGGTTAAACTCGATGCCATGCTGGCATTGTGTGAAACTATTACTTGCCGCAGGGTGCGATTGTTGGCGTATTTTGGGCAACATTCCACGGCCTGTAATAATTGCGACATCTGCCTTAACCCCCCAACTGCATACAATGGCACGATTACGGTACAGAAACTGCTTTCGGCGATTTATCGAGTCGATCAACGTTTTGGTGCGAATCACGTCATCGACGTCTTGCGTGGTATCGATTCAGAGAAAATCAAACAATGGCAACATGATCGGCTTTCCACTTTTGGTATTGGGGCCGAATTGAGTGAGGCAGAATGGCGTGCTGTGTTGCGACAAACCATCGCGCTAGGCTTAGTGATGGTTGACCATGATGCCTATCATGCATTGAAATTAACAAATAAAGCACGCCCCGTATTACGTGGCGAAGAAATTGTGCAATTAAGGCAATATCAAAAACCAATCAAAACAAAGCGTATCTACAATAAGCCATACGCTGACATCGGAGCGGATTTATCTCCAGAAGAGCAAATTCTATTTGACAAGTTACGCTGGTGGCGTGTGGAAACAGCTCGCAAACATAATGTCCCAGCCTATGTCATCTTCCATGATGCGACGTTACGTGAAATTGCAAAAGAAAAACCCAACTCTTTGCACGCTTTGCGCGGAGTGTCCGGTGTAGGTGAGAAAAAATTAGAGACGTATGGTGAAGAAATGATTGCGCTGATAAACAGCCTGATTGCCAATCAGAAATTGCAGGATCTAATCGTATAAGGGCTAATATTCGGCACGCCACTGAGATGCTTGTTAAGCGTAAAGCGGGCAATCACTCGGCCTTCTTTGACCAAAATGGGGGGGATAGAAGTATAGGGATTAAATGCGGACTGCCTATAATTTTGTCCGCCATAGGTACCGTATCTATTCCAAATACTCAAAGTACTATTTTGGTTACCATATATACCGTAGCCGTTAAATATAGACTCTGAGTCAGACGCGTAGGTTAGCTTTCCTAAGAATGATCCGTCATAGGCAATCACACTCGCACCTACAACGAATTGGCAAACATCTTGTGCATAGGATTGCCCAAAGACAAAGAAACATACAAGCAGTAAGTATTGGAACATCTTATTTGCCCTATCAAACAATGTTACCTCTTTATGTCCGCTGATTATGTAGTGATTGTCGATGGCTATTTAGTCACAAAAACTATGCCGCAGCCACCGCCGCACGCCGTTCCAATAACAAAGCGGTCAGCTGTCCCGCTGACATAGGCCGTGCAAAATAATAACCTTGCATAATGTCACAACCTGCAGAACGCAAGAATTGTAATTGCTCTTCCGTTTCAATTCCCTCAGCAACAACCGACATACCTAGGCCATGCGCCATCGCAATGATTGCTGTAGCAATTGCCTCATCATCACCATCACCTGGAATATCGCGGACGAAACTACGATCAATTTTTAACTTGTCAATCGGAAAACGCTTCAAATACGCCATGGATGAATATCCTGTACCAAAATCATCAATCGACAAATGGATGCCTTCCATTTGCAAGCGCTTCATCAACTCAACGTTAGCATGGACGTTTTCCATCAGCACACTTTCCGTAATTTCCAACTCAAGTTGATTGGGGGATAAATTTGTTTCACGAAGAATGGTCAAAATATCACTCATCAAGCCACCATCTTTGGTTTGACGAACTGACAAATTCACGGCCATATGCATGTCTCCCAATAAACCTGCATCATGCCAAGTCGCTGCTTGTTGACAGGCAGTACGCAGAACCCAACGACCAAGTGAAACAATCAAACCACTTTCTTCTGCTACTGGAATAAATTCGACTGGGCTCACAAAACCCAGCTCAGGATGATGCCAACGAGCAAGTGCTTCAACGCCAACAATCCTGCCTGTGGATAAATCCACTTGTGGCTGATAATGCAGTAGTAATTCACCGCGCTCCAAGGCTTTGCGCAATTTGGCTTCTAAGGACAAGCGTTTCTGAGCACGCTGATCCATTTCTGGATGAAACTTCTGATAAGCGTTTTTTCCTCTACTTTTAGCCTGATACATAGCCGTATCTGCGTTTCGCATCAATGTTTCTACATCTTCGGCATCCTGTGGGTAAACACTAATTCCGACGCTGGCAGTCACATAAATCTCATGTATCCCTAACAAAAATGGGGGGGCCAATGCAGCTGTTACTTTTTCGGCAACCGAAACAATCTCTTCCGCAGCATTTCTTGATGCCAAAATGATGACAAACTCATCACCACCGATACGGCAAATCGTATCGGTGGTACGTAATCGTTCGATTAAACGCTGTGTAACCAACTTAAGTAATTTATCGCCATTGTTATGTCCTAGTGTGTCATTGACAACTTTAAAATTATCTAAATCCAACAACAATAATCCCACTGCGCCACCAAACTGATGCGCACCGGATATGGCATAACTCAAACGTTCATTAAAAGCACGTCGATTGGGCAAATTTGTTAATGAGTCAATATGAGCCAAATAATCAAGATGCGCTTCGCTATTTAGTACAGCACGTCGCATTCTGGAAAGTAAGAGATAAGCAGCTGCTAAAGACCCCAATGCCACAGCCAGAATCAACCCGGCATAACTCAGTAAACGGGCGTAGAGTTGCTGCATTCCAGCACGGATAACGACAAAACCTATTGACTGACTATCTTGATTAATGCGTTGCGCCACTTCAAGGCTATTTAAAGAAAAGCTATAGCCAGCGGCAATTAACGCATCAGAAGGTAAATCAATTGGGGCCTCATTCGGGCGTTGTTGCAATGCAAGCGGAACGCGTTTGTCAGTAAAAATACCGGCAGCCTGAATACTGGGGGATGAGCGTAACGCAGCCAGCATCTCCTCACCTGCGCGTTTATCATGAAACAATAATGCTGCCGCACTGTTGTGACTGATAATCATCGCTTGAACGCTGACATCTTCAATCAAAGCGTTGCGCAAAGAAAGAAATTGGAAAAAAATTAAACATACACTCGCCACAAACAGGGCGGCACCAGCTGTCACTAAATTGACCAGCGCTGTCGTTGTCACCCGCCGTGGTGAAGAAAAAGACCACTCTTCACTCATCGCACCGTCCTGGCCAAATAAAAAACGTAGGATCTAAATTGAAACTCATCAACCGTGTGGCTTTCTGATAAGCATCAAAAACAATATGATCATTTCCCGTGGCAAATGTGATCATTGCACCTTCATGATTCGTTCTTCTATTACAAATCATTGCCATCATTTTGAAATGAGCATACAAAAAAGAAAGAAAGAAACTTACTAATGTGCGGAAAATGAATTTATTCGGCATGTTATGGTGATCTTTTGTTCAAATTTACTTTACAAAAATTACCTAAAATAGAACTACCTCACTTCACAACAACGACCAAAAAATACGACAATCCATAAACAAGTCAAGCCGGGTAAATCAAACGTTTGCCATACAACATACTTCTTAATCAATATCAACGCAAAGCAAGAAAAAACGGGTTGCTTCAATGCAGTGAATTAATTAATTTTAACCGATGCTTAACCGATGCGATATGAAATGCAGTGGATGATTGATAAAAAAATCCTTGCGGCAACATTTTCGCCATGCATTTCCAGGATCGTCATTGTTGATTTGCTAAGCGCACAAATTGCTCTATCGATACTGTCTCGGCACGAGATCCCGGGTCAATGCCAGCATCAATCAAATTGTTTTCAGAAAACATTCCTGCCACGCAATTACGTATCACTTTGCGTCGTTGAGAGAATGCTTTAGTCACAACAGCTTCTAATTTTTCTGCATCACAAGCCAAAGGTTGAGTAATAGGAATCATGCGCACAATCGCGGAGTCAACTTTGGGCGGGGGATCAAAAGCAGTAGGTGGCACAACAAACAGCAACTCCATTTGATAGCGCCATTGCAACATAACGGATAAGCGCCCGTACACTTTACTGCCAGGAGCCGCAACCATGCGTTCAACCACTTCTTTTTGCAACATGAAGTGTTGATCTTGAACCAATGATGTAATTTCTGCCAGATGGAATAACAAAGGACTTGAAATGTTGTAAGGCAAATTGCCAACCACGCGGAATTTCTTGTCTGCCGGAGTGGGAATCGTAGAGAAATCGAAGCGCAACGCATCGCCGGAATGAATAGTGAGCTTTGCTGGATCAAATTTTTTCTGTAAATAACTCACCAAATCACGATCAAGCTCTAGCACGTGTAGTTGCTTTAGCGCATGCAACAACAAATTAGTCATCGCACCCAAGCCAGGCCCAATTTCAACCATCACATCGTCTTGGTTAGGAGCAATTGCGCTGATGATGTTGTCGAGAACTGTTTGATCTGTCAAAAAATTCTGGCCAAAACGCTTGCGGGGAATATGTTTCATTTATGCATCTATCTATTATTGTTTTTGGTTTTTTGTGATGGTTGCCATATGTGCTGCCAACTTAATTGCCGCGCACATGCTACCGTAATCCGCATGTCCCAGTCCTGCACTCGCCAAATCTAGTGCTGTACCATGATCAACCGAGGTGCGAATAATGGGCAAACCAAGCGTGATGTTAACGCCGCCACCAAAGCTGGCATGTTTTAGTACCGGCAAGCCCTGATCGTGATACATCGCTAATACGCAGTCGGCATGTTGTAAATAATGGGGTTGGAACAATGTGTCCGCAGGATAAGGGCCATGCACATCCATGCCATGCGCTTGTGCAGCCAAAATAACGGGATGAATAACGTCAATTTCTTCGCGCCCAAGATAGCCTCCTTCACCTGCATGTGGATTCAATCCAGTCACTAAAATACGAGGTTTAGAGAGGCCGAACTGTTGTTGTAATCCGTGATGAATAATGTGGATTGTTTTCAATAAACCATCGTACGTAATTGCTGCAGGCACATCTTTCAATGCCAGATGTGTCGTCGCTAATGCGACACGTAAGGGTTTCGCGGTTGATAACGATGTTGGTTCATCTTTGCCATCCACCAACATCATCACGACTTGCTTTGTATTTGTTTTGTCTGCCAGATATTCGGTATGTCCAGTAAATGGCACACCAGCATCATTTATTGTGCTTTTTTGCAAAGGCGCGGTGACGATGGCATCAAAACGATGCCTAAGCGCACCTTCAATTGCTATATCAAGGGTTCTTAACACCGTTAATCCGTTGTGTGGATTGAGCTGACCTGGTACCACAGGTGCTGCCAAAGGACAGTCAATCACAGCGATTTGTTGGGCACCTGAAGTTGACGCAGAAAATGCAAGCAAACGAATGGCGGGATTGATTTTGGTGGCAAGCATAGTGAGAAAGGCTGCATCGCCAATCAAAACGCAAGATATTTTCGCCCGCAACGCCCAAGCCGCTCTGATCGCTACCTCTGGTCCTATTCCGGCAGGCTCGCCGATAGTAATGGCAATCAAAGGAGGAGTAAATTCTGAACCTTGCGATGCTGCACTCATACTTTTTGGCGTAAGAATTGTCGTAATCCGATCTGAGTAAGTACTTATTTATCTTCCGAACGATATTCTACGTAAGCACGATCACGCAACTGTTGTAACCACTCTTCCAATGCTACTTCTATTTTACGTTCCCGTATGGCAAGACGTGCCGCTAAGCGTTGTCGTTCTGGTGAAACGGCATCCGTTTTCCGCTCAATGACTTCGATCAAATGCATGCCAAAAGGTGACTCTACCGGAGCACTGATTTGACCAGGTTGTAGTGCATTCATCGCACGTTCGAACTCTGGCACAGTATCGCCTGGATAGAGCCAGCCAAGATCGCCACCTTTGCTGGCAGATCCGTCGTTAGAAAATGATTTGGCCAAATCTTCAAACTTCGCTGCTTTATTATCTAAACGTTCTTTGATTTCTAACAATTTACGACGCGCCTCCGCAGGGGAGACGATTTGATTCACTTTAATGAGAATATGCCGTGCATGTGTTTGTGTGATGACGGCATCACTGGCTTTGAGCACGCTTGCCTGACGTTTAGCGATGAATTTCACAATATGAAAGCCATTTGCACTTTTCAACAAACCAGAAATTTCACCTGGACGCAAATTAGCGATGGCATCAATAAACAATTGTGGCAATCGATCCGCGCCACGCCAGCCAATTTCTCCGCCAGTTAAGGCATCTTTGGCATCCGAATAACTTGCCGCCAGTTTTTCAAATGCGGCGCCTGATTTTAATTGTTGCAAGACATTTTCTGCGCGGGCACGAGATGCTGTGATTTGTTGAGGGGAGGCATTTTCAGGAATATGAATCAAAATTTGTGCCAAATTAAATTCTTCTTGTCCTTGAGCGTCGCGCTCAGCAGCTAAGTAATGATCGACTTCTGCATCTGTCACTTGGACCTTGTTGTCGACCTCACGTTCTCGCAATCGTTGCATGACAATTTCTTCCCGAATCTCTTCACGGAAATGCGCAAACGACATGCCCTCACGTTCTAATTGGTTGCGAAACTCTTGCAAAGACATCTTGTTTTGCTCAGCAATACCTTTGATGGCACGATCCAGCATGACATCATCTACTTGAATTCCGTTTTCTTTGGCCAACTGTAATTGTGCCCGCTCCAGTAACATGCGCTCTAGGACCTGTTTTTGCAAATCAGCCTTCGCTGGCAAGTTGGCGCCTTGTTTTTGCATACGTGCCTCAACCGATGCAATCCGTTGCATCAGCTCCAGACGCGTAATAATTTCATCATTCACCACGGCAACAATCGCATCAACATCTTGAACTTTGTTCATTTTTTTTGCGGGGCTATTCGTTGTTTTGGTCAAACTGCCATCTATCCGCATATTTAAACTGCTTGAAGCGGTTGGCGATGCTGGAATAGTTTTTTCTTGTGCTTGAGTATTAAACGCGAATCCACTCAATACCATGGAAAGGGATGTCATTGCGAAATAAGAATGGATATTGCGAATGAATTTCATGATTTTTAATCTTTAAAATTATTGCGATTTTTATATTGTTGTCAAACGGCAACGCCCAATTGATTGGATTGGCTAAATAAATTAAATTAAATTAAATGAGTTCAATTAATTAGATTGATTAATTTGTTGATAACCAGGAATACTTCTTTTTAACGATTCCAAAGGATTGGAGCCTAACTTGGACAAGCCATTCAATTCCAATTGAATAAAAATCTGCGTACTCGCAGTTTGCGTTGCCGTCACAAAATGCTGTCCAACTAAACGGAATATCCAACAATCGGCGCTGTATTCTAAGCCAAACAAACTATCGACAGTCTTTCGCTCTGGCAAGGAATAGCTGTTGCGACCGACCGCGTACCATCTTTTCGCGATAGGCCATTGAGCAGATAGGTTGAATTGCTCAAAACTATCACGCAAATAACGATATTCCGCGTTTATCACATGCTTAGGTTTAGGTTGCCACTGCAGGCCATAATTACTGCTATACGTATTGTGCGTACTTTCGTTGTACTGAATGGCGCTGTCTATGTTTAAACTAGGAGATATGCGTCCATTAGCCGCCAACAACAAATCCGAGCGTGCGGTATTTTGTACTAGATTGCTTGCATCCAAGGCAACTTTTTGATCTCTGAAATAAAAACGCTGTCCAATGGCCAATCTCAAACGCTCAATGCCCGATGTTTCGCTATAACGTGATACTAAAGCAGCGGTTAATTGATTGGCATCGCCAATACGATCTGAACCAACGAAGCGATTTTCGCTAAACAGTTGTGCAAAGTTAAAGGTGGCCTCTCCGCTGTCGAAATTAGGGTACAAACTTTGATCGCGATAAGGAGTATTCACGTAAAACAAGCGTGGTTCTAATGTTTGTTTGATTGCCTGGCCAAAGAAAGACGTATCGCGCTCAAAATATAAGCCACCATCCAATGAAAAGGTTGGGACAGTACGAGAGAATGCAGATGGGCTGGCGGTCGTATTAGTCGAACTATCAAGCTGATAATTACTCAAATGAAGCGATAACTTAGGAGTCAAAAAATAAGCAGGACTCACAAAAGGGTATGAAATCTTTGGATTCAATACCAAGCGATCACCACTCACCTTTTCGGGGTGCGAAAAACGGGTCAATTCCGAATCGAAACTCCAATTGAGATTTTCATTTTGATTTCCGCTATGAAAAGTCAGCTGTGGCAAACGATCGTAGGGGCGGTCGACTTTTAAGGTGGGATCCGAAATGGCTGCGGGGTCTTGCAAGATTTGATAATTTTGCAAGCGAGCCGAAGCGCTCCATTGTGCTCCACTATAATCGGTGCGCAATTCACGAACCAATTGGCGCTGTGAACTGGCCGTAATGGTTTTGGCAAAATCACTAGGGTAATTATCATCTGACGCTACATTCACATTCCAGCCAAAGGACAAATGCGGCATTAATGTTTGTGTGTGCGTGGAGGCCATCGCATAACGGTTGGTTTGCGTTTTTTGATCGTCAAACAGCACTTCGGCATTTGTTTCACCTTTGTAAGTCTGCCCAAGATAACGACCATCTGCACCCACTTGCAAACCACGCTCCGTAATCAATTTGGGATATAAGGTCAAATCACGATTTGGTGCGATGTTGACGTAATAGGGCACAGTCAAAGCAGATAAACCATTGGTACCAAATTCAATTGTGGGCGGTAACACTCCAGACTTGCGCTCACCAGATAACGGAAAAGACATGGTTGGCGCACCCAAAATAGGTACACCTTTAAAATAAAGCGCCGCATTAGACGCCTTACCCGCATCTCGCCCCATATCAATTTGCAAACTATCCGATTTCAAATACCAATCCGGACTACCACCTTCACAAGTGCTATATGTGCCGCGTACCACATTGACGCGATCCTCACCTTCAAAATTGATACGCTCCGCCTTACCTTGCGCGTTGTTGAGTTCCAGCTTGTAAGTTGGATTGGTAATACAGCCCGTACTAGCGTCCATATTAAAGCGCACAGCGTCACCGGTATATCGATCACCAAAGCGTTGCAAACGTACTTGGCCGCTTGCCTCCACTTCATTTTCAACCTGATGATAAATTGCCTGATCCGCATTCAATTTGAGTATGTCACGGATAATTTCGGCCTTTTGCTTCAAGCGCACTTCGCGATCAGGACGGCCGTTGATTGTTTCTGCTTGAATAAATAAGGGCGCATTGTCGTCCTGAATCCTAAGATTGGCCTTATTTGCATTATTCGCTGTCTCGGTAGAGCGATTATTTTGTCCATTTGCCAGCATAGGCACAGAAATAAGCATTAGTAGCGCCATCAAGGTGCGCGACAAACCGGGCGGATGAGAAAAAATGAGAGACCAGCTCATGAAAAAACGCGATTAAACACCATGGCAGGCGGATTGTTTGAATTGAATCCATCATTATATGGGAACTCACCTATTCAAGCGCGCTCAAATTCATTCACTGCCTCTTTTTTCTGTAGCGAATTGATTCATCTTTTGTAGATTGTGATCTATAAAATTCACAGGCCCCAATACATACACCTCGCGTTTGGCTCGTAACGCTCTTATTTGCCATGATGAAAGAATGTTTTAGAGGAGTCGTTGAATCAGCTGGAATCAGTAGAAGATATTGCTACTAAATTTATTTTTGATATAAAATATGCAACATTATTGTTGCTATTATCTTCATTAATTTGCGCTTTCATTTGATGATTTATGACTGATGAAAAATAAGTGTGGAGATGGGGAGCGCCGATTGACTCAAACACCATCAACGCATCAAACCAGATCATGTCGACAACACCTATTTCATTCCCTTTCAGCGTGTCTTCTCGGAACAATGGACTGCCCAATCGGGATTTGCAATTAGCTACCAGCATCAAGGAAGGTCGTTGTACGCCAGCAGATGAAGCAAGACTCAACACTCTTTTGGCGTCGCTAGAAGGCAACACATTTTTTGACAATCCTATCGTCCAACCCATATTGCTCGAAGGTGTACTGGATGGAAAAATGACCGATCAAAGGATTGTGGATCGATTAAAGGATTGCGCTGTTTGCCTAACGCAAGATGATCAAATCGATTTGATCAGAAGCAGAACGCGGGTGATTACCGATCTTTCGCCTGAACAAGCGGAGCAAATAGGATTTGTTTTACGTTTCTTCCGTGCCGACCAACAACTCACATTACTTTATCTCAATGCCAAGTTAAAACCGGCGCATGCAAAACAAGAAGATGAAGCGATGATGGTTGATTCGGACACAAATTCTCTTTCTGATGATCCGCAAACAA
>JAGKXB010000065.1 GCA_021151485.1 Oxalobacteraceae bacterium
GTCAACGGAGCTGGCATGCTTTTTTACTGCGCTACGCAGCGGAATGATTGAACTAAAAATGGCGGCCCCCTGAATTTCCAAATGCAAATTTTTGTGATCCTGGTGGGCTTTTACTTTGGGTGCGAATAGAGATTTAAGCGTAACGCCCCTGAGCAAGTGTAAACATAGTTTTAACGCAAGGCCGGTGGCTACACCAATCAACAGATCGGTTGCCAGAGTCACAATCAATGTGGTTGAAAAAAGTGCAAGCTGATCAATGCCAATGCGGCGCGCGTGGGTGAATTGGGAGAATGAAGCAAGGCGTGCACCGGTAAACACCAACATTGCTGCTAATACAGCAAGTGGAATCAGGTTCAGCAGTGCGGGAATTGAGGCTACAAATAGCAGTAGAAATGCACCGTGAAAAAAGTTGGACCAACGCGATTTTGCGCCGGAGTCCACGTTTGCTTTACTGCGGACAATTTCGGAAATCATAGGCAGACCACCAAGGAAAGAGCTCGCCAGATTGCCCAGGCCAACCGCAAATAAATCGTTATTTAGATTGGTTTTTCCTTTGTTAGGATCCATTGAATCTACCGCCAGCGCACTGAGGGTGGACTCAATGGTACCGATCAGCGAAAACATAATGATGTATTTAATAGACGCGCTTGAAAAAATTTGTGAGAAATCCGGAAAGGTAAAAATGCTTAGCAGCGAGCCAGGTAATTGCACGAGGTATTCAGGCCCTAAATGGTAGGCCTTATTGGCAAAGGTGTAGTCGTGGGCGTTTTGAAAACCAAACACCAATGAAAGTGGAATAGTCACCAGCAATACCCATATTGGCGCGGGCAGGGCCTTTACAGCTTTCCAGGGCATTTTGGGAAGAATAAATAGAATTGCCAACGAAATAATCCCTAGCAAGAGAATATAAGGGTTGGCGTGGGGCAGGCTTTCTGGAATCTGTGAGAGTAATTCCAATGGCTCTTTGCTGGTTGGTTTTACTCCCATCATCACGTAGGACTGTTTTGAAATAATAATTACGCCGATCGCAGCCAACATACCGTGAACTACCGATGGCGACATAATTACGCCGAGCGACGCGGCGCGCATTAACGAAAATCCGATTTGAATCATTGCAGCGACTACGCCCACTGCAAGTGTGCGTTCGTAGCCGAGTTGCATATCGCCTTGTCCCAACTCCATCACTGAGCCGATCACAATGACAATTAGGCCGGCTGCTGGGCCTTTAATGGTGAGTTTTGCCCCACCGACAAATGTAGAAAGTATTCCACCGATAATTGCGGTTAATATCCCTGCTGCAGGGGGGAATCCACTTGCTATTGAGATGCCCAAGCACAGCGGGAGCGCGATTAAAAATACCAAAAAGCCTGATTTTAAATCGGCCGAGGTCGGTCGGCCTAAATTTTGGGTGTAGGACGTTGCCATAAGTATCTCCCTATGGAAAATGGAAAAAATATTGCTGCTTGCCAGAAAAATACAGGCAAGAAACGGTTTTGTGGAATAAAAAGCGATTGCTATTTAGGTTGGAGAAATTGCGGGTGGAGCGCGGGATTTATGAATATTAAAGCGGCTGCTTTTTTTGAAATCCGGGTAGTTGTCCAGATTGTTGATTTGTTGTGGCGTGCATAAATAGATTGCAAAAGTATTACAGCTGCTATCTATTTGTCCATCTTCTGTACTATCGGTGTCTGGATTAAAACTTTCAGAGAACGCGTCGGTAATTAATTTAACGTTAACTGCTGATAATGCAGGTTTTTCGCCCGATGGATTTTTTTGAGTGGTGAATAGTAGAAATGAGTTTCCCGCCAATATTAGCAGCCAGATGTATATCAACGCCTTTGTGGATTTTAATGGCATGGCGATCGTCTACGAGAAAAATTAATTCATGGTTGGTATTAATTTCGGCGCGATAATAAGGAGCTTATTTTTTTAAAGCAACGACTCTAAAAACAAAAAGTCGCCGTAATTATCATTCGGTCATGCAATTTGGTTACTAGGTGGGTAAAGACACAACATTGACTGTTGATGTGTAATTTTTTAGTAAATATCTGTTATCTATGGGAGATTTTCTGTGTGTTTTCCTGCAGCTATTTTTATAAATTATTTGAAATATGGTAGATGGCTTTTTGTTGCTCAATAAAGCGCCAGGTAATTAATCAAAGAGTTAGTAGCCAAGGTATCACGCAGCTAAAGTTATGAACTTGATAACACGATTATAAAATTTATTGGTAATTTGATTATTTCTGTTAAAGGGGTATGTG
>JAGKXB010000021.1 GCA_021151485.1 Oxalobacteraceae bacterium
GTATTTACAACAAGCAATTCGGGATAACAGTTTTGATATCAATCAGTTTAGGTATGCGAACGTCATCCGCTTTGTCACAGAAACCTTGATGAAACCTTTGGTGGCACGTGATGCTGGGCTCGCGAACAAAATGCTTGCCATCATGCAAGCTTCGATTGTTGCGCAGGGGGATTACATCAAAATTGCACAAACCAACGCAAAGGATGCCGCCATCAAAGATGCGATCAATACATTGTGCAATACAAAGGAAATAAGAGAGCGTTCCACCACAGCAGTTGATACGTTTCTTGCCAGTTTGACGCCGGCAGACAAACAGACTGTTTTGCCTAGATTGGCCGTGTTGCTAGGCACGATGGCGAAACAAGGGGTGTTGGGGTATCACCATGGTGAAAGCAATCAAGCGAATAACTTGTTGTACTTATTGGCATCGGATTGCTTCTATCGATTATCGGCAGTTCCTGGCATTACTTTCCCAACAAATTTTCATGAAGAACTTAATCAAGGCCTTTGTATTGAGGCGTTAACTAACCGTTTTATTATTACTAATCACGGTGTGTTTCATGACGTGTTTGCTACGCGTTGAGTTCTTTTAGTTTTTATTACTTAAAATAACGCATTTAACGTCATTGATTTTCACATACTGTCCCTGATGCCCAGCAAATCCACCCTGTTGCTTTATGCGCGCCTTGTTCGACTTGATAAACCCATCGGTATTTTGTTACTGTTGTGGCCCACTCTGATTGCCCTATGGTTAGCATCTAATGGTCAACCCAACTGGCAACTGCTGAGCATCTTTTTTTGGGGGACTGTCCTGATGCGATCGGCGGGTTGCGCCATCAATGATTTTGCTGATCGTGATATTGACAAACATGTGCAACGAACGGCCCAGCGCCCAATTACCAGTGGGCAAATTAGTGCGCGTTCCGCCTTATTCATCGCATTGTTTCTGAGCCTGCTTTCTTATTCCTTAATTTTGCCGCTGAATACGCTAACAAAACAATGTGCGTTTGTCGCTGTCATTATTGCCGGGACTTATCCTTATTTCAAACGCTTCTTTGCCATTCCACAAGCTTATCTGGGGATTGCATTCGGCTTTGGTATTCCGATGGCTTTTGCCGCTGTGCAAAACACCATTCCGGCTAGCGCGTGGTTATTACTTATCGCCAATATTTTTTGGGCTGTCGCCTACGATACCGAATACGCGATGGTTGATCGCGATGATGATTTGAAAATCGGCATCAAAACATCGGCCATTACCTTTGGTCGTTACGACGTTGCTGCCATCATGCTGTGTTATTTCGCTATGTTTACCATCACGTTCATAGTCGCCTGGGAATACGGTTTGCGCCATTGGTTTGTAGCAGGATGGTTGATTGCAATAGGTTGCGCGGTTTACCACTATTTTTTAATTCGCCGGCGTAATCGAGATGATTGTTTTATGGCATTTCGACACAATAATTGGCTGGGAGCAGCAATTTTTGCTGGTATTGCACTCGACTACGCGTTACGATAACGCTCCAATTGAGTCATACCACGCGGCAATATCCATCAGAAAATCAACAAAATTTCCCATAAAACAAGATTGCCACGCAGCTTGATTTTTTAGGAAGCACAATGCCTCCTACCGTTTAAACAACATGTACTAACCAGGCTTCTCACAACTACGAAGGAATGTTCAATATGAGCTCAAACGATACAAGTACACAACACGAAAATAATGAAACACGTGACAAATTGATGAGCGACCTCAAAATGGTCATTCATGATGCAGAGGATTTACTCAAAAACACTGGCCACCAAACTGGTGAAAGCTTTAAAAATGCGAAAGCAAAGTTTGAATCAACATTGGCGAACGCCAAAACACAATTGAAATCCCTGGAAGAAACCGTTATTTACAAAGCCAAAGATGCCGCTTTAGCGACGGATCGTTACGTTAAAGACCACCCATGGCAATCAGTAGGCTTAGGCGCTTGCGTCGGCCTGATTATCGGATTGTTAATTTCGCGCAAATAATTCCATGGCAATTGCGGAATCTGCAATACGAATAATGGCGGGGCTGGTTTCTCTCATCCAAACCCGCCTTAAACTCATCGCGATTGAAGTAGAAGAGGAGTCCTTGCGACTCTTCTCCTACGCAGTGGCCATCTTGGCCGCCATGTTCTGTTTAGGCATCGCGGTTTTACTCAGCATTTTGCTCGTTATCATCATTTATTGGGATACGCACAGAATTACTGCTCTGTTATCGCTGATCGGCTTTTTTGCTTCGATTGGTGGCATCGTCAGCTGGAAAGTCTTCCATGCTTATCGCAGAAAACCACCACTACTAGCACACACGTTGGCAGAGTTATCCGACGACCTAACCCAACTCAAATCCACTTCCCATGAATAAGCGCAAGATACTAGCGCAACAGCGCCGAATCTTACTGGCACAAAGCGCCGTACAACGCGAGCTACTTGCCAACCAAGTACACGCACTGATGCGCCCACTATCCTGGGTAGACAAAGGGTTGACTTTAATCCAGCACGTAAAAAAACCGGCCATGCTAGCCGGTTTTATCTTCAGTCTGTTCACGCTCAAATCACAAGGCTTGCCGCCACTGATCAGCAAAAGCTTTATGGTATGGCAAACCGCCCGCCGCATTCTTCCTACATTGCGTGAGATGGTTGCGCGGTTTCGGGTTTAACTAACCCGACCAAACTCCTCCCCCAACTCCCGACTACGCCCCTCCGCTGCCTTCATTGCTTGCACGATGGCATGTTTGACATCGCTCTGCGCCATGGAAGTTAAGGCCGCATGCGTCGTGCCACCTTTGGAAGTCACGCGCTCGCGCAATGTTGAGACAGGTTCTGATGATTGCTTTGCTAGCTGTGCGCCACCGACAAAAGTTGCCAGGGTTAATTGGCGGCTTTGCTCTTCGTTTAAGCCCATTTCTTGCGCGGCTTGTTGCATTGCTTCCATGAAGTAAAAAATATACGCAGGTCCGCTGCCGGAAACGGCGGTGACGCTGTCGATGAGGTTTTCTTCTTCCAGCCATAAAGTACTGCCCACTGCGTTCATGATGGCATCGGCCATGGCGCGTTGAGAGGATGAGACGCCGGCCATGGCGAACATGCCGGTAATACCTTGGCCGATCAAAGCTGGGGTATTGGGCATGCTACGGACAACGGCACTATAGCCATTTAACCAGCGTGACAAATCGCTGCTGCGTATTCCGGCAGCAATCGAGAGTATTAATTGCGTTGAAACGTATGGCAGCAATAAAGCCAGCGCATCCTGCATTTGCTGCGGTTTGACTGCTAGCACGATCACATCGCAAGACGCGATTGCAGCATCAATTTGTAATGCTGTTGTAACGCCAAATTGTTGTTTTAATTTATCCAATGCATCGGGGTTGACGTCGATGACATGGATTTGGTGGTGCTCTTTTTCTGCCGCTGCTACCGTTTTTCCCACCAAACCTGCGATTAAAGCGCTTGCCATGTTGCCACCGCCGACAAAACCGATTTTCATGTTTTTTCCTTATTGTTTATTACCGTAATCCCGTTGTCCAAAAATGGCGCTACCAATACGCACCATGGTGGCGCCTTCTGCAATCGCCGCCTGCATATCACCTGACATGCCCATGGACAAAGTATCGAAGGTGATGGGTTCGGATAACTCTTGAGATAATTGATTGAATAACTGATCGAATAATTGCCGCATTTGGCGAAATGGCACACGCCGCGCTTGTTCGTCGTCGCAGGCGTCCGGTATCGCCATCAAGCCGCGTAAGCGTAAGTTTGGTAACGTAGCGATGACGCGTGCTAACTCTAGCGCTTGGTTGCTGGCAAGGCCGCTTTTACTATCGCTGCCATCGATATTAATTTGCAAACAAACATTCATTGGTGGCAAATGCGACGGTCTTTGTTCGGCTAAGCGACGAGCGATTTTTTCGCTGGATAAGGATTGTACCCAGTCAAAATTTTCTGCAATCAAACGTGTTTTATTGCTCTGAATGGGACCGATAAAATGCCACTCCAGCGCCAAATCAGGACGTACTGTGCGAACTGAGGCTATTTTTTGTACTGCTTCTTGCACATAATTTTCGCCAAATGCTTGTTGTCCTGCCAAGGCTGCTGCGATGACGGCATCGGCGCCAAAGGTTTTGGAAACTGCCAATAACTTGATCGGGCACATCACGTGCGAGGTATGCGCTGCCACAAGAATACTTTCACGTACTACTTGCAAGTTGTTGGAAATTACAGACATAATCGATCGGCTTACTTTCTTTTGGGCATGATTATTTTGAACGACTCGGGATTATAAATGGACATCGCAGAATTACTGGCGTTCTCAGTCAAGAACAATGCTTCCGATTTACATTTATCCGCTGGCTTACCACCGATGATACGCGTGCACGGAGATGTACGTCGGATCAACCTACCGCCACTGGAACATAAAGACGTGCATGACATGATGTATGACATCATGAATGATATGCAACGGAGAATTTACGAAAAAAATTTGGAAATAGATTTTTCATTTTCCATCGCAGGCTTAGCTCGCTTTCGTGTGAATGCCTACAATCAGGAGCGCGGCGCAGCAGCAGTGATGCGCACCATTCCCTCTACGATACAAACGCTAGAAGAGTTGAATTGCCCCAAAATCTTTTCTGAGTTAGCGAATAAGCCGCGCGGATTAGTACTAGTGACGGGACCCACTGGCTCTGGTAAGTCAACGACGCTAGCGGCGATGGTCAATCATATTAATGAAAATGAGCACGGACATATTCTGACCGTAGAGGATCCAATCGAATTTATTCATGAACCTAAAAAATGCCTCATCAACCAACGAGAAGTCGGGCCACACACGCTTTCATTCAGCAACGCATTACGCTCAGCGTTGCGAGAAGACCCTGACGTTATCCTAGTGGGAGAGTTACGTGATCTGGAAACTATTCGCCTGGCCTTAACTGCGGCAGAAACCGGTCATTTAGTGTTCGGTACTTTGCATACTTCATCTGCAGCAAAAACTGTCGACCGTATAGTCGATGTTTTTCCGGCAGATGAAAAAGAAATGGTGCGCACTATGTTGTCTGAATCACTACAAGCCGTCATTTCACAAACGCTACTCAAAAACAAAGAAGGTACTGGTCGAGTCGCCGCTTATGAAATCATGGTCGCCACTCCTGCAATCCGCAACTTGATTCGTGAAAGCAAAATCGCACAAATGTATTCAGCAATTCAAACGGGTAGTAGTCACGGTATGCAAACCCTGGATCAAGCTTTACTTGATCTAGTACGTCGTAATGTGATTAGTTCCGCGACAGCACGTTCGGCAGCCAAAGCACCTGACGCCTTTCCTGGCTAAACATCGCATTCTTTTTGGAGTTGATCATGGAGCATAGCCACGCCACGCAATTCATCCGTGATTTGCTACAAATCATGCTCGACCAAAAAGGCTCCGACTTGTTTATCACGGCCAACTTTCCTCCCGCCGTCAAAATTGATGGTGAACTGACGCCGATATCAAACCAGGCACTCACAGCCCACCAAACCTCAGCACTAGTACACGCCGTGATGAATGATATCCAAATCGTGGCATTTGACACGAGCAAAGAGGCCAATTTTGCGATTCATTTTGCCGGATTAGGACGTTTCCGCGTGTCTGCATTTATGCAACAAGGAAATGTAGGCATGGTGATACGTATTATCGCCACAACAATTCTTTCAACTGATGACCTCGGTTTACCACCCATCTTAAAAGAAATTGTGATGGAAAAACGTGGACTGATATTGATGGTAGGCGCAACCAGTTCCGGCAAATCCACCACACTTGCTGCACTTTTAGATCATCGTAATCAACACAGCCACGGCCACATTATTACGATTGAAGATCCTATCGAATTTATCCATCCACACAAAAATTGCATCGTTACACAAAGAGAAATAGGGGTCGATACAGAAAACTGGGAATCCGCGCTCAACAACGCGCTACGCCAAGCGCCCGATGTGATTCAGATTGGAGAAATTCGAGATAAAACCACCATGGATCACGCGATTTGTTTCGCCGAAACAGGACATTTATGTCTTGCCACACTGCATGCCAACAGTAGCAATCAGGCGTTGGATCGTATTGTTAATTTTTTCCCTGAAGAGCGACGCCAACAATTGTTGATGGATTTATCGTTAAATTTAAAGGCGATGATAGGACAACGCCTGATACCACTACGTCACTCTCAAGGACGCTGTCTGGCGATGGAAATCATGCTGAATTCACCTTATCTTTCCGATTTGATTTTCAAGGGCAAGATTCATGAAATCAAAGAGTTGATGAAAAAATCACGTGAAGTCGGCATGCAAACATTTGATCAAGCCTTGTTTGATTTGTACCAGGCCGACAAAATCAGCTACGAAGATGCGCTGCGCAATGCAGACTCCGTCAATGATTTGCGCCTTGCGATTAAATTGCAGGGCAAGGGGGCACCTGATCAAGGCTCGTCCAATCGCGCCGAGCATTTGGGAATTTTGTAGAAATTTAAAAATTATTAAACATGGGCAATCGACTTTCAAAAATCACCACCCGCACTGGCGACCAAGGCATGACAGGCTTGGGCGATGGCAGCCGCATCAGCAAAGATCATTTACGCATTCATGCCATGGGTGATGTGGATGAACTCAACTCCCACCTTGGCGTCTTGTTATGCGAAGACATGCCAGATGCATTACGGGAAGCATTGCTGTCGATTCAACACGATTTATTCGATATCGGCGGCGAGTTGTGCATTCCGGGTCATCCATTTATTAGCGAACAACACGTCACCAAATTGGATGGACTAATAGAAACATACAACGCACATTGCTCGCCGTTAAAAGAATTTATCCTCCCCGGCGGCTCACGCACTGCGGCCATCGGCCACGTGTGTCGCACTGTTTGCCGTCGTGCTGAACGGGCTATCGTCACGCTAAGCAATGTGGAAGAAATCAACATCGCCACCCGCCAATACATGAATCGCTTGTCGGATTTGTTATTTATCTGGTCGCGCGTACTCAATCAATATGCTGGCAAGACCGATTTGTTGTGGCAAAAAGACCGCGCTTTGTCGGCCTTGACCTAATACTCAGCCCCATCGCTCTCACGGGAATGATGGCAATACGGAAAACTTAAAACCGTCGTCCCCGAGTGCTTTAGCATAAGTATCTACACAAATATGAAGAATGTTTACCTGACCTTGTAGGGCGTCAATAAGCGAAGCGCATTGCGCCGCATGATGGCTTTGATCAAGGTGCAATGCGCTTCGCTTATTGACACCCTACTTAGCAGGAAAATGAACTCGCTCCCACAATCCTGCGTGGGAACGACGGAAGCCAATGAAAATTTGGCTTAAAAATAATTTCAATCATTAAAATTAAAAAGCAGTCATGTCTACACACACCTTTCTTTGGCACGATTACGAAACTTTTGGCATCCAAACCCGCCGCGATCGACCAGCGCAATTCGCTGCCATCCGCACAGATGCCGAGCTGAATGAAATTGGCGAACCCATCATGTTGTATTGCCAACCGGCGCCAGATTATCTGCCCGATCCGCAATCCTGCTTGCTCACTGGCATCACACCACAATACTGCTTAGAACACGGTTTGCCGGAAGCAGAATTTGCGGCAACCATCGAACAAGCGCTGGCGCAACCCGGCACCATCGGCGTGGGGTACAACACGATACGTTTTGACGATGAAATCACGCGTTTTATGTTTTGGCGCAATTTGATCGATCCCTATGCCAGAGAATGGCAAAATCAGTGCGGACGCTGGGATATTTTAGATTTAGTGCGCACCGCCCACGCCTTGCGCCCCGAAGGAATGAAGTGGCCGAAACAAGACGATGGCCGCCCCAGTTTTAAGCTGGAACATTTAAGTGCCGCCAATGGCTTGGCCCATGAAGCCGCCCACGATGCGCTATCAGATGTGCGTGCCACCATTGCGCTGGCGCGTTTGATCCGAGAAAAACAACCACGCTTGTTTGATTTTTGCCTGGCTTTGCACAAAAAAGACCGCGTGGCAGAAGAAATTAGCTTGCACTTTCAGCCTGAGGCGCGACGACCTTTTCTGCATATTTCAGGCATGTTCCCCGCCGAACGTGGTTGCCTGGCTATCATGTGGCCGCTGGCGCAGCATCCCACCAATAAAAATGAAGTCATCGCCTGGGATTGCGCTCATGATCCGCGTGAATTACTCAACCTTAGCGCAGCCGACATGCGCACTCGGCTATTCACCGCAACCGATGCTTTGCCTGAAGGCATCACCCGATTACCGATTAAAACCATCCATTTAAATAAGTCGCCAATAGTGATTGGTAATTTAAAAATTCTCACAACAAACATGGCAGAAAAATGGAATATCGCTGTCGACGTCGCATTGACACACGCCAATATTCTTGCCAGCACACCGGCTCTTCATACGCAATTAGCGCCGCTATGGACGGAAGTATTCCAACGTCCCGCAGCCTCCATGGAAACGGCAATCGATGTTGATGAAGATTTATACGGTGGTTTTGTCGGCAATAACGACCGACGGCAATTGAATGTATTACGCAAATTGACGCCAGAAAAACTGGCGGCGGTACGCTTGCAGTTTGACGATGCGCGATTGGAGGAATGCGTATTCCGCTACCGTGCCAGGAACTTTCCTGACACATTGTCGGAAGCGGAATTGCAGCGCTGGCAGGAACATTGCAGCGTGCGTTTGCTGCATGGTGCTGGTGGCGTTCGCAACTTAAGCACGTTCTTCAATGAAATTGATCAATTATCAGAAACCAGTGATGAACGTGGCGAGGCGATTTTAGGGGAGTTGTACGATTACGCAGAGAGCATTGCGCCGATTTTAAAATAAAGAAAAAATAACGAAATTTCGTTCACTATTTTTAACACACAATGCATCCTGGCAGGTACATAGGAGGCATACCGTCATCGAAAACTAAATCTGAAACATCTACAGCATCTTTCTGCGTAGGATGATCACCTGGAAGACCTACATTATTTGCAATATTGTTAGGACAAAGCAAATTGTAATGATTCTTTTCCAGCCTTAAGTAAAGCGGTTTTTCATTCCTAGCCTTTGCACTAGCGATACTGCTTTGCAATCTCTCCACGGTCTCATTCGTCTCTCGAGTCATTACAATTGCGCGATACCCCATTCCGGCAACCATGTCATCAAAATAATTAGTCATGCTTTGATCTAAAACAGCAGGATTTGTTTTGCGCTTGATGGCCGTTATATTTGTTTCGATGGACTGCAAACCAACAATAAAACTGTCTCGTATCTCCGCATCAGCAATCGTGATGCCAACACACTCCAAATTACTTTTCGCAAAAGCAGGCGTCGTAAAAAAGGTAAGTCTATCAATCTTATTGGTATCTTGACCTTCTAATCTACTGATGAGATTTCTCGCTTGTGCCTGCGTCACACCGCAAGAAGGTGCAAATTCATCACAAAAATGTTGAATACTAGAGTTGTGTGTTGCTTCAACAATATGCCCACCAATTTCTGCAGACAGTATCGAAATCACACCAAGCTCATCGCTGATTAATTGCAACGCTTGTTTCTGAATAAAACCACCTTGATCCGCTACGCCACGCAGCCCGTCAATCACATACATCAGCTCATCACGCCTTGAGGTAGCCGGTTGCGATATTTGGGTAGCAATATTTTCCAAATTATTTGCAAACCCCAGCAATTCTTCAGGCTTATCCACACACTCCAAAATGATTCCAGAAAATACAGAATTTAAATAGCACCAGCCATCTCCTGCAACACGCACAATATCTGGATGTAAATAAATCTCTGCCGCAGTAAGGGATGAGGCTTCTACCTGATTCGATACGGGGCATAAATAATTTGATAATCGCTCTAGTTGCTTAGCACTTGCCAAGCCCAAACAATCGATAAACGGGCGGGTGATTTTTTCTAACAGCCGCTGTTTCGCCTGTAGATTACAATCAAAGTGTCCAGAATTAAGTAAGTCCCGAAACTGTGCGACGATCCTTCGATCAGCAAAAAAAGAGGGTAGCGCGTCAACAACTTGTCCTAATTCTGCTGCATTGAATACATGAGACCGAATATTCTCGACCATGATGGATTGATGACTAGGTAGAGATAAATCCATCCACGTGTTGTGTATCGCTGACATGCGTAAATAAGGCTTTGGCATATCCTTTCGGAAGAGGACTCCCTCACCACGCTTGATTAAATTTTTTATGCTATCGGGTGATATGGCGTGTTTTCGATAATCCTCAATGTTTCCGAGGTCAACTAACATTGTCATTTCCGCCCACAATGCATCATCCCAACCAGAAAGAAATTTGCTTAAGTTGGGCAGATTCATGATTAAGCCAGGCGTTTCTTTAATCTGCCGCAACAACTTAAGTTGCGTATCAGTTGGCAAACAAGCCTTGCATGTATGACTTTCTAATGCAGCCAAAATTCGGTGATCAACGTCTTCTCCATTGCTGATTGCCCGACTCATCGCTTTGAGTGATCTTCGTTGAACAAAAGACTCATTAAAAAACTTTTCACGAAATATAGAATTGTCAGATGCAAAGAGCCAATCAGTTGCCTGGTTATACACCTCATGATTAACCGTAGGGCCTGCTTTGATAATGTTGCTCAATCTTTTGTTATTCGCAAAAGGGGTGTTGGTATGAGTCAATACAGGCGCCACGTTGGACGTACTGGACGTACTGGACGTATTGGAAGAAGGAAGCCAGAACTTCGCTTTTAAAGTTGTGAGCATTTTTTCAACACCGCCTCAATATTGCCTGAATAACATTGAAAATATATTATTAAATTGCCTTAAATGCAACCAAATTATCGGCTTAAAAACGCAAAAATAATATTTTTCATTTCAATCCAATCAATTCAAACAAATACCGGCTCAACCTCAAGCGCCACACCAAATCGCACCAACACATCCTTTTGTATCGCAGCCGCAAGCTCGGCAATTTCCTGGCCAGTCGCACCACCACAATTGATCAAAACCAGTGCTTGTTTGTCGTACACGCTAGCTGCGCCTATGCTTTTGCCCTTCCAGCCGCATTGCTGTATCAACCAACCAGCTGCCAGTTTGAAATTGCCATCGGATAAAGCGTAACTCGGTAATTGTGGATATTGCTGCAACAACGTCGCATGCTGATTGGCATCAATAAGAGGATTTTTAAAAAAGCTACCGACATTGCCAATAATCGCAGGATCAGGCAATTTGCGACGGCGGATGGCAATCACTGTATCGCTGATTTGCTGCGCAGACGGTGAGTGAATCCCATCGGCTTGCAAGGCCTGCGCCAACTCGGGATAAGTCAAATTCGCTCGCCAGTGTTTAGGCAAGGCCAGCGTGATGTCCAAAATGATGGCGCGCTCACGCAAAGCATGTTTGAAGATACTGTCGCGGTAAGCAAAGGCGCAATCCGCATTGCTTAATGTTGAAATTTGACCGGTTTCAAAATCAAACATGGTTAGCGCATGCAAATAATCCTTAAGCTCAGCGCCATAAGCGCCAATATTTTGTACCGGCGCTGCGCCAACACTGCCGGGAATCAAGGACAGGTTTTCCAAACCTCCCCAACCTTGGTTTAAAGTCCACAACACCAATTGATGCCACGATTCCCCTGCTTGCGCTTTGACGTAATAAGCGTGCTCATCCTCGTTAACAAGCATCATTCCTTTATTACACATGTGCAAAACCAGACCAGGAAAATCCCCCGTCAACACAATATTGCTCCCACCTCCCAGCACCAAACGCGGCAACGGCTGTGATTGCGGCGACTGCACATCACGCCACACAGCCAACACATCATCAAGGGAAGTTAATTGCACATAAGCGTGCGCTTTGGCGTCTATGCCCAAAGTATTGAGCGCGCGCAGGGGGAAGTTATTTTGCATAGTCAGGCCGGTTTTATAGGGGGCAAATTATAGTCTTGCTTACTGTAAAATGTCGGCCTGTCCTCTCACCAATAAGATAAATAAAGGAATAGCCATGCCATCATTTGATGTTGTTTCAGAAGCCAATATGGTTGAAGTAAAAAACGCAGTCGAACAAGCCAATAAAGAAATCAGCACACGTTTCGACTTTAAAGGCAGCGACGCGCGAGTCGAGCAAAAAGAACGCGAGCTAACCGCCTACGCCGACGCCGACTTCCAACTCAGCCAAGTGCGCGATGTCTTGACCAATAAATTAGTCAAACGCACGGTCGATGTGCGCTTTCTCGATCTAGGAAAAATCGAAAAAATCGGCGGCGACAAAGTCAAACAAATCATCAAAATCAAAAACGGCATCGAATCCGACGCCGCCAAAAAAATCGTCCGCATTATCAAAGACAGCAAAATGAAAGTACAAGCCAGCATTCAAGGCGAAGCCGTGCGCGTGACGGGTGCCAAAAGAGACGATCTGCAAACCGCCATGGCCATGCTGCGTAAGGAAGTGGCGGATTTGCCGTTGGAGTTTAATAATTTTCGGGATTGATGTTAGGGATTTTTGTACCTTGTTGGTCAAAACCTAGCCAAGGGTGCAATTTGTAGGGTGTCATTTTTTCTTTCAGCAAACCTTAATCATTTTTTCCGATCAAGAACTCCAAAATTATTCATTAGACTGATTACGCCCAACGCTTCAGAATTACCCCACCGCAACTTTTTGCACAACTTTTGGTTCAATCTTCTATTTTGATATAGCAAGTCTTGCCCATAGTTGAGGTTGTAGTCGTTGCTATCCCTCGCTTAATGAATTTAATGATGAAAGGAAGTTCAATATGACATCAAAAGGAATGTGTCCCGTCGCGCATGGGGCCAATACACAATCGAACGATTCCCCCGTGGCTTGGTGGCCCAAATCGCTGAATTTGGACATCCTTCATCAGCACGACAGCAAGACCAATCCGCTTGGTGCTGCATTTAACTATCGTGACGAACTGAAAAAACTAGATGTTGCCGCACTGAAAAAAGACGTCAAAGCCATGTTGACCGACAGCCAGCCATGGTGGCCTGCGGACTGGGGGCATTATGGTGGGTTGATGATTCGGATGGCATGGCATTCTGCTGGGACTTATCGTATTGCGGATGGTCGTGGTGGTGCAGGAAAAGGCAATCACCGATTCGCACCATTAAATTCCTGGCCAGACAATGGCAATTTGGATAAAGCCCGCCGTTTGTTGTGGCCTATTAAAAAGAAATATGGCAACAAGATTAGCTGGGCGGATCTCATGATTCTCGCTGGCACGCTGGCTTATGAAGCGATGGGGCTTAAGACCTTCGGCTTCTCATTTGGTCGTGAAGACATTTGGCATCCAGAAAAAGATACTTACTGGGGATCGGAAAAAGAATGGTTGCAAAAATCAGGTGGCGAAGGCAGCCGTTATTCGGGTGAACGCGATTTAGCCAATCCTTTAGCCGCCGTCATGATGGGATTAATTTATGTCAATCCAGAAGGTGTGGATGGTAATCCTGATCCGCTCAAAACTGCACAAGACATTCGCACAACCTTCGCGCGCATGGCGATGAATGATGAAGAAACCGTCGCATTAACTGCTGGCGGGCACACCGTTGGCAAAGCACACGGTAATGGCAACGCCGCCAATTTAGGGCCGGCACCAGAAGGTGCTGCGATTGAAGAGCAAGGTTTAGGCTGGATGAATCACAACAGCCGTGGCATTGGCCGCAATGCCGTCACCAGCGGCATCGAAGGCGCATGGACAACGAACCCGACCCAATGGGATAACGGCTACTTCAATTTGTTGCTCAACCACGAATGGGAGTTGAAAAAAAGCCCCGCTGGTGCCTGGCAATATGAGCCAATTAATATCAAGGAAGAAGACAAACCGGTCGATGTAGAAGATCCTTCGATTCGCAAAAATCCCATCATGACCGATGCAGATATGGCGATGAAGATCGATCCTGAATATCGCAAGATTTCAGAACGTTTCCACAAAGATCAGGCTTACTTCTCAGAAACCTTCGCCCGCGCCTGGTTCAAATTAACGCACCGCGATATGGGACCAAAAGCAAGATATTTTGGCCCTGACGTCCCACAAGAAAATTTGATTTGGCAAGACCCCGTTCCAACTGGTGCCAATAACTATGACGTAGAAGCGGTCAAACACAAAATCATCGCCAGCGGCTTATCGAATAGTGACATGATTGCCACAGCCTGGGATAGCGCCCGCACCTACCGCAATTCCGACAAACGCGGCGGCGCCAACGGTGCCCGCATTCGCTTGGCACCACAAAAAGATTGGGCCGGCAATGAGCCTGAACGCTTAGCCAAAGTACTGGCCGTCTACGAAAAGCTAGCCGAAGAAACCGGAACCAGCATTGCCGACATCATTGTTCTTGCTGGCAATATTGGCGTTGAACAAGCCGCAAAAGCTGGTGGATTCGATGTCAAAGTGCCTTTCACGCCAGGTCGCGGCGACGCCACACAAGACATGACGGACGTCGAGTCATTTGAAGTGCTGGAACCCGTTGCCGATGGTTTCCGCAACTGGTTAAAACAGCACTATGTTGTCACGCCAGAAGAACTACTCCTGGATCGCGCCCAACTCATGAACCTGACCGCCAATGAAATGGCTGCACTAATCGGTGGCATGCGTGTTCTAGGCACCAACCACGGCGGCACCAAACATGGCGCTTTCACCGATAAAGAAGGGGTTTTATCCAACGATTTCTTCGTCAACCTGACCGACATGAACTACGCCTGGAAACCAACGGGCCGCAACAGTTACGACATTGTCGAAAGAAATACCGGCAAGCAAAAATGGACCGCGACACGAGTCGATTTGGTATTCGGCTCCAACTCCATCCTGCGCGCCTACGCAGAGGTTTACGCACAAGACGACAACAAAGAAAAATTTGTAAATGACTTTGTCGCTGCTTGGGCTAAGGTCATGAATGCGGATCGGTTTGATTGATGTGACTGATCTGTTTTTGGTTTGAAGTAAGAATGAAGGGCAGGAATTTTTTCCTGCCCTTTTTTTGTGGCTCAATACGAACCGCCAAAGTGCACGGTCTAATGACATGCGGTAAGATGGTCAGACTTACTTCAATCATGAGACAAACATGGACACCGTCAAATTATCCAGTAAAGGGCAAATTGTTATTCCCAAATCACTACGGGATGACATGCACTTGCCACCCGGCACCGAGTTCGTTATCAACGCAACCGCTACTGGTTTAACCCTGACGCCAAAAACGCTATTTCCCAAAACATCAATCAAAGAAGTAAGAGGTTTTTTGGCAAAACAAGGACGAGTATTAAGCGATGACGCAGATATCGACACCATCATCAAAGCTCGCTTGAGAGCACAAGATGATGCTAGCAAAGAGTGAGAAAAAATGATCGCACTTGATACCAATATACTCGTTCGTTATTTACTCAACGACTCACCATCACAGGCCGATGTTGCCGAACAGCTATTACATGGCAATAAGACATGTACTGCGCCCATTACGGTATTTTTAGAACTTGTTTGGGTACTGGAATCCTACGATTGCGAGCGCACCCAAATCGCCCAGTCGATACGTTTACTGTGCGGCCTGGAAAATTTCAAACCACAAAATCTGGATGCGCTTGCGTATGCGCTGCATTGGTATGAAGGCGGAATGGATTTTGGTGATGCCTTGCACTTGGCTATGAGCGCCAAAGAAACTGGATTTAAGACTTTTGACAAAGCCATGGTAAGAACCGCAAAGAATATAGGCGCATACCCTACTGTAAGCACGCCGTGATCAAACAAAAATTCAGCAACAACACCTACTTTTGCGTCGAAATTTCCGGTGATGTAAGACTCAAGTGTTTGATAACACCATCAATTAATGTATTACTACGAGTTATAGTTCGGTACACGCGTCATGTGCTTGTGTTGCCGCTGCTCATAACGCCGACGTGCAGCGCACTCCATAGCGAGTGTGTTGCGAATATCACACCAATACTAAAAAACTTAATCACATGGATTCGCGTAACCTCACCGTTCAGCAGGTCTAGGAAGAGCGCCAAGTAGAACGCTTCAAGCTGTGGCCAACTTTTCGGGACCGTGAGCAATTTGGGGCTGCAATGACGGCGACGACACTGGATCATCTTCGTGAGCGATTCCCCAACAGTTTTACGCGAACTGGCTGGTTGAAGAAAATTGGTATCCCGCACCCTCCCGCGCTGGAGGCGATTTTCTTCTTCCGCGAAAGTATGCTTGATTGGGTAAACGCGATGACTGATTCTGACATCGCGAGCCGTGCGATGGCCTTAGCGATATCCGCTCTCACGGACCTGTCAATTGTGTGTATCTCATTGGGAGAGGACGATGACGCTCAGGTCATATTTGAGACACTTAATGGTCATGGCGCTGAGCTCCATGCCACTGATCTGATCAGAAACTTTATTTTCATGAGAGCAGGCGACGATGCAGGCGGGCTATGTTTATGTTCCTTACAGCTCACTTGAAAGTGTCATTGAGCATAGCAAAGAGAATTACTACCTCGCCCTACGTCAAACACAACAATCTATTCGTAGTGATGCACAAAACTGGCAACCCTGGCTCATGTTTTTTATGCATGCTTTGCAACAACAAAAGCGACGCCTTGCCGCCAAAGTCGAACGCGAAAAAGGTGCATTGGCCGTGCTATCCGAGCTGGCTGTCGAGATTCTCGATTACGTCCGGGATCATGGTCGTGTCACAACGCGCGATATGGTTCGCAAAACAGGTGCCAGCCCCAACACCTTGAAAACAACATTCGGTGGCTTGGTTAAAAAAGGACTGCTGGTTCGACATGGTGGCGGGCGATCAATTTGGTACGGCCTACCATGAGCATGGAATCTTTATTCCTAAAAATCGAAAAACTTTTCTCGGAAAATTACTTATTCGCCCCACGCCGACAACACATCCCAGAAAACTCCACCTGCAACGTATCCAAAAATACCCGAGTACGCGAAGGCATCAACCGCCGTCCGGGGAATACGGCCCACGCAGTCACCGTTGGTAAGCGCCAATCCGCCAATACTTGAACCAACTCGCCGGAACCGACATACGGTTCCACAAAATGCTCTGACAGCATTGCGATGCCGGCACCAGAGCGGGCCAGGCGCATCAATAACTCAGGCGAATTGGCCGTTGCGCGACCAGGCGGGATGCCTTCCCAGTGGACATCATCGCGAGTAAGCACCCATGGCATAGGTTCGCCGTTGCGTGCAAGCAAACGCAGCGTGTCATGTTCCATCAATGCTTCTGGTTCGGTTGGCATACCTCGCAACTTCAAATAATTGGGTGACGCGTACAAACCCATGGAAAAAACGGCCAAAGACCGCGCTGCCAATGATGCGTCGTCAGGCAAATTTCCCATGCGAATGGCGACGTCAAAATTTTCACCAATCAAATCTACGCGCCGTGGTGACAAATCCAACTCTAATGAAATGGCAGGATATTGAGCGATGAATCGCTCCAACACGGGGCCAAGCACCAGATTGGCAAAGTCGCCGGGAATCGACACCCGCAAGCGACCGCTTGGTTCAAGTTGATAATGCTGAGCCAAAGCTAACGTGGCCTCAACCTCAGACGTCACTTGCTGCGCATGTGCAAGCACGCTATTGCCAAAATCTGTGACAGTCAGTTTGCGCGTAGTTCGCAATATCAACTGCTGCCCCAATTGTGACTCCAGTGTACTCAAACGACGTGACAGCGTTGATTTAGGCACACCAATGCGTTCAGCAGCACGGCTAAAACTCCCTTCGTTAACGATACGTGCAAATAACAATAAGTCATTCGGTTCTAACTCCATTCGCCCCCCTTCCAATCCCCATCATTGACCACAAAATTGGAACAATGATATCCATTTTAACAACTTCACAACCATTTTTGGAACGATTAAAGTAACTCATCGTTATTAACACCCCACTAATCACATTCACCACAGAAGGATAAGCTCATGAAAATTTTGCAAATCAACTCCAGCGCACGCGCCAGCAACTCTCATTCCACGCAATTAGCCAATGCATTAGTCGAGCGCTTACGTACAGAATATCCACAAGCCACGCACACATTACGCGACCTGAGCATCACGCCACACCCAATGCTGGATGAAGCCGCACTGCAAGCCTTGTTTACGCCTGCCGAACAACGCACGCCAGAACAAGCAGCCCGTGTCGCGCAAGACGATGTACTGATTGCTGAAATCCAAGCAGCAGACGTAGTGGTACTAGGCGTACCGATGTACAACTTCGGCGTGCCAACACAACTGAAAAACTGGATCGATGCCATCTCACGCGCGCAAGTCACTTTCCGCTATACCGCAAACGGGCCAGAAGGATTGCTCACAGGCAAAAAAGTTTACGTTGCACTGACTCGCGGCGGCCTGTATCGCAACACACCCAACGATACCCAAACACCCTACCTGAAAACCTTCTTCGGCTTCCTGGGTATGACCGACGTGCAATTCGTCTACGCAGAAGGGTTGAATATGGGGCCGGAAGCGGAGCAAAGTGCATTGAGTTCGGCCTTGGAACAAATTGAGCAGGTGACGGTGGTTTGAGTGGCGATCGCAGATAACAGCAGGTAAAAAAGTAAAGGGGCAATTCTCCGGAATTATGTAGCAACCGCACAATGACAATCTGATTTTCGGCCTGCAAAATTCTCGGTCATTGTATCGAACGGAGCAACAAAATGGCCGAATCGCATGTGGTTTCAGGGCTCATTGCCAAGCGTAGTGAAATGGCTGGATTGATCGAGCATCACCAGAAGGCGATTGCCCGTCTTGCAGCAGATCTGACGCACGTAGACGCCACCATCAAGCTGTTTTCCCCTGAAGTTGATCTACGGACCGTCCGAGCTAAAACCCACCGCGTCCGTAATCAATACTTCAAGCCCGGTGAGTGCCAGCGGCTGATATTGGAAATCTATCAGGATGCTGCCGGTCAGGAACTCAGTAGCCGCCAGGTCGCCGAACAAATGGTTCTGCGAAAGGGTTTCGAGAACACATCGGACATGATCGAGCAGATGCAGAAAAATGCCGTGGCCGTGCTTCATCGCCTGGAGGGCAAGCTATTTCAGCTGGGCAACGGAATCGGCCGTGCGCAGACCTGGGCGCTGATCAGTTAACCAGCCGCTCTGCCAGCCGGCGGTTGCCCTGCCAGTAACCGCAGAAGTCCCGTGAGGTTTTGGAACCGGCGCACTTCACCAGGATGTCGCCAAACATTTCGCCATTGCTCATGCGGCGATTGTCTTCACGGTACGCAGCTTCGTTGGCGTAGTGATCCAGGTACAGATTACCGAAGCGGTGCATCTGACCGTACTGCATGCGACGGAAGCGAGAGAAGAACGACTCGGCCTGATTGTTGTTGGCCCCGTCATCGGCGCAATACTCGACCTGGTGATTCACCCGGCGGGTATCGTAGTAGGCATGCAGCGGATCATAAGCATTCGCTTCATCGGCAAACACCACCGAACCCTTTTTCACGAACCGCCCGGCCAACTGCTTCACGCCGGCCTGGTTCTCATTTTTCATGATAAAGGTCAGCGTCCGGTTCGTGCCTTCGCCCTCGCCAGCCCGCGACCGCATCACGAAGACGCAACGTTTCCCCGGTTTTTGATGTTCGGCCAGGCGACGATCTACCCGGTCTGCTTTCTTGTTGGCCGGACGGATATGCCCATTCACATAGGCGCCGTCCATTTCCACCTCGCCGGCCAAGGCAGACTCATCCCGCTTGGTCATCAATGATTCGCGGATTTTGTGGGCCAGCACAAACGCAGTCTTGTATTGCACATCCAGATCGCGAGACAGCTGCAGGGCAGAAATCCCCTTCACCGCATTCGAGTACAAGGCAATCGCCGCCAGATACACCTTCAGCGGCAGCTTGTGAAACGCAAAGATCGTCCCGGACGTGACGGAAAACGTGTGCTTGCAGGCCTTGCACCGCCACTGGCGACGAGTCTTGAGAAGTAATGCCGATCAACTGCTCCGCACTCCGGGCAAACCACCTCATCCCCGTGACCCCAGCGTGAATTCTTGAAGAGTTCAAACGCTGCTTCATCCGACAACCCAAAAATCTGCCGCAACGACATCGTGCGGGCTTGGGCGGAGAGAAGGAAGTGCTGAGCCATGCTGATCACCTGATGTTCTACATATCTGTAGAAATTATACTGAATACGCAGAACTGCATCAAGTGTATTTGGTGAAATATCGCCGTATGTGTAGAATTGTTTGCACTAAAACGCTCTTGGAGAAACTAGCGATGACCGATGTAGAATGGAGTCGTCATGCATGCAACCTGCTTAAAGCAGAGTTAGCCCGAGCTGGCATCGGTTATGAAGAACTGGTTCGACGCCTAGCTGAAATTGGCATTGAAGAGAGCTACAAGGGCATTGCAGCAAAAATCAACCGAGGAACCTTCAGCTTTGCATTTTTTATGCAGTGCATGAAGGTGCTTGGGCAAAAAACAGTACGGTTAAGTGAATAAAAATGGCGAATGAACGCAAAACGGAAATGCTGGTGCGTGACAAACTGCGGGCTCTTTGTTACTACGAGCCAGACAACGGCATTACGATAGAAGAGCAAAAATCAGAAATAGCCAAGGTTAAGAGCTTGCTGGCCAAGGCAAGCAAAAATGCCAAAGGCAATGCCGGCTACCCGGAATTTATTATCTCGAACCGGAAAGATACGGCATTTTTAATTGTGTTCGAATGCAAGCCGGACGTTAAAAAACACCGGAGTCCGGCACTTGATAAGCCTGTTGAATATGCAGTGGATGGTGCTCTGCACTACGCCAAGCATCTTGCTAAACACTACACGGTATTAGCTGTAGCAGTTAGCGGCGCGACTGCTAGCGCCATGAAGGTGTCCAATTTTTTGATCCCAGCTGGCAGCGCGGAAGCCAAGGAGCTGGTTAATGAAAGCGACATCCCGGTTACTGACATCATCTCCTACGACGACTACTACCGGCTAGCCTCCTTCGATCCTGATGTAGCCAAAAAGCGCCATTCGGATTTGCTGGCCTTTTCCAAGGAGCTTCATGAGCTAATTTGGACGAAGGCTAAAATTTCTGAAGAAGATAAGCCTCTTCTGGTCAGTGGCACCCTGATTGCCCTGATGAACGCGCCGTTCATGAAAACATTTAGCGCACTACCTGCAGAAGATGTACAGGAAGCCTGGCTGAGCGCGATTAAGAAGGAACTGGACAAGGCTGACATCCCGCAGGCCAAGAAGGACACCATGCTGCAACCGTATTCCACGATTGCTGTGCATCCTAATCTTGGAAAACCCGATAGCAAGACGGCCAAAGAGTATCCAGATGGTGTTTTTAAGGAAATCATCAGTCGTATCTGCGATAACGTCTGGCCCTACATTAACGTCTATCACGACTTCGATGTAGTTGGACAGTTCTACGGCGAATTCCTGAAATATACCGCTGGCGACAAAAAAGCGTTGGGCATCGTTCTGACCCCCAGGCATGTTGCCGAGCTATTTTCATTGATCGCTAATGTAGGTACGGAATCCAAGGTGCTGGACATCTGTGCAGGAACGGGGGGGTTCCTGATTTCAGCCATGCAGCACATGCTCAGGAAGGCAGTTACAGAAGACGAGCGAGTCGACATCAAGAAGAATCGGCTGATTGGTATCGAAAACAATCCAAAAATGTTTGCACTAGCTGCTAGCAATATGATTTTACGGGGTGATGGCAAGGCAAACCTGCATCAAGCCAGCTGTTTTGATGATGCAGTTATTAAATCCATCAAAAAAATGAAGCCGAACGTTGGGATGTTGAATCCTCCGTATGCTCAATCTAAGAGCGATGCGGAGCTACATGAATTGTATTTTGTGAAGCAGATGCTGGATTGCCTTGAGTCCGGTGCAATGGGCGTTGCGATTGTTCCTATGTCATGTGCAATTGCGCCTAACCCGGTACGCGACGAACTGATGAAGCACCATACTCTGGATGCCGTAATGTCTATGCCGCAGGAGTTGTTTTACCCTGTTGGCACGGTTACTTGCATCATGGTGTGGATAGCTGGCAAACCACATGCGAAGTCAGATCGCAAAACTTGGTTTGGTTACTGGCGTGATGACGGATTTGTAAAGACCAAACACAAAGGGCGCATCGACCAGAATGACGTATGGCCTGCTATCCGCGACCGTTGGGTGGAGATGTACCGAAACAGGGAGGTTCACGCGGGGGAGAGCGCCACCTTCAAAGTAACCGCCAGCGATGAGTGGTGTGCGGAAGCCTACATTGAAACGGACTATTCCTCGCTAACCAAGGAAAGCTTCGAGGCTGACCTGAAGAAATTCATGCTGTTTAATCTGATGCTCGACATTCAGGGTGGTGCTTCTGAAGAGGAGGCCGCTGATGAAGCTTGAAGATTTGTTTGAAGTGAAAAATGGTCTGGCAAGTTCAGCGGTCGAGGTACTTAGGGCTCCTGTTGGTGATGTGGTGCCCTATATTCGTCCTGCCAGTACGCAGCAAAGGACTGTTGCTGGATGGGTAGCCAAGAATAGTGTTGTGGCTAACCATTTGTATCCTGCCGGCACGATATTCGTATCGACAGACGGAGAAGGTAGCCATACATACTCCTACGTGTCCAAATTCACGTTTGTTCCAAACAGCAACGTATCCGTTTTGTTACCAAAACGCGAAATGACTCTCAACGAGAAGGTTTACTACGCTCGCTGCATCACAATGAACCGATATAAGTTTTCTTATGGCCGAAAGCCAAAAGGCGACCGTCTAAAGCAGATTGAACTGCCCGGTACTGTGCCGAGTTGGGTCCAAGCTGCCGATACAGAAGACATATGGAAGCCGCTCAAAAGGATTCAATCCCTTAGCATTTCATCAAATGAATGCTCAGCGAAAACAGAAGTCCGCAGTTTTGTCCGTGTTCATGACCTTTTTGAAGTCAGATATGGCCATTCACTTGAGCTAAACCGTCTTCAGCTGCTTTCAAAAGCAGAGGGTGGTATTCCTTTTGTGTCTCGCGTCATGGGGAACAACGGTGTTTCTGCTTATGTTGCCCCAATTGACGGCCTGCCTCCAATCCCTGGCGGCGTGCTTAGCTGTGCATTGGGTGGGAATGGCGTGCTATCAACCTTTCTCCAAGAGATGCCCTTCTATTCCGGGCGCGATTCAGCCTACCTAGTTCCAAAATTCGAATTTACGACTGAAGAGCTCTTGTATTACTGCTCTTGCATCTGGCAAAACAGGTTTCGATTCAGCTATGGGCGGCAAGCTAATCGCACTCTAAAGGATTTGCTTATCCCGGCCAGACAGTCTGTTCCTAACTGGATTTATGGAGCACTTGCTCGCGTTGCAGACGATCTGATTAGCGTCGCCCATATGCAGTCCTCAAACCCAATCAAATCGTTGCCCTACAGCTCTAAAATTTAATAGGAACCATCATGAGCGACGAAAACGACCTCCACACCTGCGACTGGAGCGAATGGCGCAAACCGACAGATGAGCTGGCCGGCTCATGCTACGAATACCGAGTCTGCCTGATCTGTGGCGCTGTCGATGCGGCAGGCGAGCCAGAAGAAGATGAGGACGAAGACAACGAATGCCCACATCACAACACCTTCCCAGAAGTCGAAAGTGGCTACCTGGTTTGCCAGGACTGCGATGCCACGATTCGGATTTTGACCGACGAGGAAATGGAAGGCGCTCATGTCGATTGAAATCCCGTCAAGAAAGATGCGCGACATTTTGAATGACGAGCAAATTTTCCTTCTGATCTACAACGACGGGAGCAGACGCATTGTTCTTGATAACGACGGCCCCAAGCCCAACCCAGACGCCTACATCATGATCACTCTCCAAGCGGCCAAGCAAATGGTTGCAGACATGGAGGCCGTTCTGGATATATCCTTGGCAGAGGCAGATGCCGGTGCATTGGGCGATCAGATTTATCACAAGCCCATAGTGGCCTTGCACTAATCCAGTCATCAAGACGAACGCTGCAGCGAACCACATGGCCCTTCGATGATTGCTGCTGAAGGTCTCGCGCCAAAAATACATGGAAACATAATTCCGGTTTTTGCACAGTGCATGAAGGCGCTGGGGAAAAACGAAGTGCGTTTATAGTTTGCTATGAGCAGTGATAGTCGACATTTCGCGCAACGCCGGAGGCACCGTATTGGCCTCCCAATCCTTTTCAAACGGCGGAACAATGTGCTGCTGTTCGGCTATGCATAGGCATTGAAGAAGCGTTGCAAGCGAAACACCGAATGTCTCTTTGCTATTACTATCCTGGAACTCAAATACAGCTCCAAAATCTGGTGACAATAAAGACTGTCCGTTAAGCATGATTGACCCTCCATTTTTCGGCGATAGTCTGTGCAAGCTGGAGAAGGATTTCGTTACGTTGGGCGCGTTCTGGCGGTGTATGTATTAACGCTTCAAATCGCTCTGAATTGAAAAAAATTTGTTTTTTATAAATTGTTGGGGCATTCGCTGCTTCGTTGGTTTTAGTGAAGTTTTGCACCCTGAGAGTTAAGCTTTCAATCAGCGTTCCGTCAGCCTCATTTATCTGTACTTTATGGTGCAAGCATTGCAATTCAATTGCGTACCACGACTTACCCTTATCCAGACGGCCAAATTCAGATATGTTCGCCTGCGGCACTTTTTCGCGAATTAAAGTCGTCAATTCAGCATTTTTTCCAACAGGTTGTCCAAATAGACTCAGAGCAGGGGCAAAATATGCAACCATCCAAGGCAGGTTTCGTAAGTGCGCGCCGGTATAAAGGTAAGCTTCAGAGTCAAACCATTGGTCAAGCATTTTCCCAGCAAACGCATCTGAAAAACAAAATCCGAAGTCATCGCGCAAAATAAGAACGATCCGATCAAATTCCGAGATCACCACGTCCATTAGCTGTATTGCGACTGGCCCCATCTCACGGCGCTGCCCTTTGTCGTGAGCATGGTTAGTCAGCTTATACGGACAAAATTCCAAGTCGAGAGCATTGAAATGGAAGCCATCAATTGCGGTTCCGGTATGGCTACCATAGGGTTGCGGACTGTTTTCTTGTCGTTTATATACCCCTTTTAACTGAATAGGGGTGTCGCAATAAGGGCATACAGCGAAATGTCGATCATCCTCTCGAAATTTCCCTTGCCGAAACCACGGAGGTCGCCGCCCCAGTAGTTCCTCTACATTCTCCTTGGTAATTGCATGAGCCGGAACTCGCCCAGTACTGACCTTAAAATGCGCAACCATCATGTTGTCCTATGCGTGCCCACCAGTGTTCGGATAGAGCGGGTATGATCGCTTGCTCTTGCGCAAAGCGCAATGCCTGCATCATTGCGCCGTAAGTCAAAATGAATGTGCGGCCGCTTTCTGTTTCCAGTTCAAAAACAAGAGAACATGCAGTGTATTCACCCTGCGTCTCGATCACGCCGGCAAGGCGAGCTATTTGTAAATTAGCCAATTCGTTCATAGCGGGTATCCCCCCATGTGTTCAGTTAGTTGATTGACAGTCCTGTGAGCGTGACTGTTCTGGTTCAGTGGTTTTGAATTTGCGCTTGTGCAACCCATGATTATTAAAGTTGTGCGGTTGCTACATAATTCCGGAATTCTCGCCCCGACGTCAGCCCCAATCAAATAAAAAACAACACCAAAAGGTGATGTTTTGGGCCTGTACAGTACATCTAAATAACTCCCCACAACTATTCCTATGTCGCTCTAAACGACATACCAATTATGACAATCTAAGGGAAACCAATAACCCAGCTAACTTTTTACTGTTGGATACTTGAATCGCAATTCCACCAACCTCAGCACTTTTTTTAATAATTGACCATCCCAAACCACTACCATATGAATCAACCCTCCCCAATCGCTGAAACCTCACTCCCAATTTGTTAATTTGATCTTGCATTAAGCCAGTGCCGCTATCTTCAATCGACAAGTAAACATGTCCATCTTTTTCATCCAATGAAACATTAATTTTCCCCTTCTGGGGCGAATATCGAATCGCGTTATCTAGCAAGTTTCTAAACAAAATTTCTAAAAGAGTCTTGTTGGCCTTAACTTGATATTGGCCTGATGCATTGAATTCAATTACCTGGGATTTCACCTCAATCTGAGGGTAAAGATACGCAATTTGTTGGGCAATGAATTCAGAAATATCTACATCATCTTTTTCAAAAGTGTTAACAGATGTCTCCACCCTAGACAATGCCAATAGTTGTTCAATCAACCGACCAGCCCTATCGCAACTTTCAATCAAATTATCAAATGCTGAAGGGTCTAAAACTTTTTCCAGTCTGATGACTTCTGCTTGAGCTTTTATAGCCGCAAGCGGTGTTCTAAGTTCATGAGCGGCATCCGCTGTAAATCTCTTTTCATGCTCCAAAGATGTTTTCACCTTGGAAAGTAAATTATTTAATTCGTACAGTAGAGGACTAATTTCTTTAGGTAGCCCAGATATTTGAATCTTCTCTAGCGAATTCGGACTTCTTTCGTTAATTGCTTCCTGAAGCTGAGTAATTGATGAGCTGGCCCAGTAAACAACTCCATAAATAATGACAGTCAATATTGGCAGCCCAACAATTAGCGGCCAAATCAATCCCCACAACAAATCAAGCAGAATTTCATTTTTTTCATGCGCAATCTTGTGAATTGAAATATTTTTCTCAATAATTTTTCTAAACAACTCTTCTAGCTCTTGTCTAGCGTCAAACCAAATGATGAGGGATGCCGCCACCCAAATAAAAGTAACGCAGCCAATAATCATTATTAGCAAGCGATTTCTTAAGGAGAATGTATTGGCACTCACATTAGTCCTTCAATTGATAGCCAACACCACGAATAGTTTGAATGTAATTAGCACCAATCTTTTTGCGTAAGTTGTGAATATGTACTTCTATGGCGTTACTTTCGACTTCATGTCCCCAACTATATAACTGGTCTTCTAGTTGTCCTTTCGTCAAAACTCTTCCAGAAAAAAGCATGAAGGCATGTAGCAAGGCAAACTCTTTTTTTGAAAGATTTAATTCTTCGCCATTAAGCTCAACTGTAAAAGAAAGTGGACTAAGCAATAAATCCCCATACTGAATCTCATTTTGACTCATACCTTCAGAGCGCCTAATAATTGCTCTTAACCTTGCGGCCAACACTTCAAGAGCGACTGGTTTAATAACATAGTCATCACCGCCCAAATCCAATCCCTGAGTGATACTGTCAACACCGTCTTGAGCAGTCAAAACTAATACAGGCAATGAATTTTTATCGGCTCGTAGTTCTTTTAAGACTGTCAGTCCATCTTTAAGGGGCAAACCAATATCCAATACTAATGCAACGTAACTTGTATTTTTAACTTCATATAGGACCGCTTGGCCATCTCTAACCCAATCAACTTGAAAACCGTGTTTGATCAAACCTTGCTTTAAAGCATTGCCTAAATTTAGGTCATCCTCAGCTAGAAGTAGTCTCATTGCCAAATCTCAAATTGAATACCCCAAAAATAAACCACCACCAACAAAATGATTATTGTTACCAGTTTATAGGGTCTTGCCCTTTGATCTAACACCCCAACCTTTTTAGCAACTTCGACATTGGTTTTTTGTAAGCGTTGATATATAGCATTCAATACTATTGAGCTTACATGAACTACAACTACCGCAATGAGTAAATTACCCATCCACTCAT
This sequence comes from Oxalobacteraceae bacterium, assembly GCA_021151485.1. Classification (GTDB taxonomy): domain Bacteria; phylum Pseudomonadota; class Gammaproteobacteria; order Burkholderiales; family Burkholderiaceae_D; genus JAGKXB01. The sequence goes on from JAGKXB010000021.1 coordinate 27,642, forward strand.
GTATTTCACTGATTAGTTCTGGCCCAATCTCATTGAATACGAGATACCCTGAGGCCGAAACCAATAGAACTGCACCCATCAATAAATAAGCCGCGACAAATCCCAATGCATTCAATCCTATTGAAAATTCTTTATATCCATTTAGGGTGGATTGTATGTTTTCACGAGCTCTTATAAACCGTGGCTTTATTGTTATAAACCTCGCATATTTAGATCCAACAAACCCCCAAATTACCCTAAAACTAACAATTCCTAACATGGTGTAACCCATGGTTACATGAACAAGTCTAAATTTTTCGCTTTCTTGTGTCAGGACTGCGCCTACAAAACAAAAGGCTAAGAGCCAATGAGTAAAAAATATTGGTGAATCCCACACCATCATTCGTTTCCTGAGCTCATTCATCATTTTGGCACTCTCACATCATCGTCGTCATAGTTGCCTTTATCTGCTGAAGTATGACAAGCCATACAATTTGACTGGCTTTTTACTTTTAAATGCTTCCACGTTGAATCGCTGATCCTTCGATGTTTTTTGATAAACCATGTGGATTCAGTAATTCTGTTGTTAGGTGGAGCTGACGATACTCTCTTATAGGTCCCAGCATTTTGCTTAAGCCATTGGCTTATTTCTTTTATAGATTGGGCATCTAACGAAGCGTCTGTACCATAGTGCTTCTCTAATCCACTCATAATCATGATCCAAGACTCCTTTGGCAAAAATGCCGGTGGATACACCATGTGACATGACGCGCATTCAGACTTCACTTTTTCAGGAACTTTGGTTGGCATAACATTGCCGTCTGCCAATGCTATTGATGAGATAACCATCAAGATGAGTAATTGATAGAACCTTTTCATAAGCCACCTATTTGAGAAAATTTAGATACGCCATCACATCTGCTTTTTCCAAGGACGAACATTCGCGCCCAAGCACATCATTACAGTTGCGTTTAAACCATTTATTCACTTTGGCAGCATCAGTAAATCTTTTTGAATTAAATGCTGGGGCGAGCGGACGAATAGTTTTATCAGTCGAGGCATGTTTACCCTCTTTAGTGGGAGGAGCCCCATGACAACTCGCACAACTCCATTCTTTGCCGTGTTTACTTATGAAAAATTTTTCGCCCCTGGTAACTGAGGCTACTTGCTTAGCCTCTGACGAATACTGTTGTTCTAGTGATACTGGGCCAACTGCCCACACATTGGTGGCAATCAAGGCAACTATTGCAACACTAATTTTTTTAATGACTAATCCCATAGATTCCTCCATGCGATTAATTTAATGGTCGAATATTAAGAAAAGCTTAAGTTTTGTCGTTGTAAACGACAAGGCAAAAAACACTAGAGCACTCTAGGCATTTTTAGTTAGGGTATACGGATTAATTAAGAAATTAAGAAACAAAAAAACCACCCGAAGGTGGTTTTTGTATTTTGGTGGCTCGGGGCGGAATCGAACCACCGACACAAGGATTTTCAGTCCTCTGCTCTACCGACTGAGCTACCGAGCCAAGGGGCATGAGTATAGCAAAGGAATAAAATTATGCAAAGCATGTTTTAGTATGTTTGGCACTATTTTTATCATTTCTCATGCATCATGACACTTTTATCGACCAACTATCGGCCAGGTAATAGATTTGAATGCAATCAAGCAAGCAACCGCAACGCTATAATGCACAACTCCTCTATTCCTTTATCCTATGATCATGTCCACGGTAAGCAACGATATTTGCATAGTCGGCGATGGGATTATCGCCAAAACGGCGGCACTGGGTTTGGCGCAGGCAGGGCAACGCGTTATTTTGTTGGCGCCACCATCCAAATCCGTCACGCCACAGACAACCAATCCAGCAACCGGTATGACGACGGACTGGGATGTGCGAGTGTATGCACTCAATCACACGGCACAAACGCTATTGGCGCACCTCAAAGTTTGGGATGGTTTGGATGCCAGCCGAATTGCGCCAGTTGACGCTATGCACATTAAAGGGTGCGAAAATCAGAATCAATCTTCTTTTTACAACGGTGCGTTAACATTTGACTCATATAACGCCCATGTACAAACACTAGCCTGGATCGTGGAAGATAAGAATATCAATCACGCCCTGGATACTGCATTAAAGTTTTGTCCCAATATTCACAAAGTTCATGGCAATACGACACGTTTAAAAATTGATGAGACCTACGCAAGCATAGATTTAGAGGGCGGTGAAGTGTTACGGGCAGCACTCGTCATTGGTGCTGATGGCAGTCAATCCTGGGTACGCAATCAATGCCAAATCGGGCTGGATTATCACTCATACCGACAACGCGCAATTGTCACCAACTTTATTTGTGAGAAGCCGCATCATGGCGTAGCGCACCAATGGTTTATTGGACAAGATGGCATTGTTGCTTTGCTACCTTTACCTGGACAACAAGTATCCTTAGTATGGTCTGCTCCTGATGCGCTTGCTACAACGATATTGGCAGAATCACCAGCAAGTTGTGCCGCACGCCTTCACCCACTCTGCCATGAAACATTGGGCAATTTACAACCTATTCAACCCGAAGTCATGAAGGCCTTTCCTTTATCGCTGATACGCCCACATGCCATGATTGCACCACGCGTAGCGTTGCTAGGCGATGCCGCACACGTCGTACACCCACTCGCTGGACATGGAATGAATCTAGGATTTGCAGATGTAGCAGAACTATTAAAAATCATCGCAAACCGTGAGTCTTATCGTGACTGCGGAGATGCGCGTGTATTGGCACGTTATGCGCGAGCCAGAAAAGAAGATGTATTGTTAATGCAATTCACCACCTACGGTTTAGCACATTTATTTGGCGCCAATCTAGAGCCGGTGCGGCTATTGCGCAATATTGGATTAAATTTACTGAATCAGTTGCCCATCCTAAAACGCAACCTTATCAGCCATGCGATCGGAAAATGCTGGTAGCAAACTCAAAGCAATTACTGTACATTAAGCGGGCCGAAATCCGGTACTCAAAGGACGGATAGGCGAGTAAGTAAGTCTGTTAAATGCTGCCATTCAGCGTTTCTAACCATTATCAACACACCATTAACCACCATTGGAGAAGTAATGAAATTGAATAAGGGCACAGTCGTCGCATTGTTAGGTTTATGTACAAGTTTATTAACATCGACAGCCATCGCAGCATCAGGGCAAGAAACGACGATTAAAAAAAGCATTGAATCCAAGCTCAATGGTGCCAAAGTTGAAAAGGTCAGCAAAACCCCGTATTTGGGTTTGTTTGAAGTGCACACCAACGACGGCAATATCATCTACACAGATGCCAAATCACAATATCTTTTTTCCGGTCACATCATTGATACGAAAACATCCAAAGATATTACCCAAGCTCGCATGGATGAACTCAACAAAATCAAATTTTCCGACTTGCCACTTGAGCTGGCTACAAAATTAGTAAAAGGCAATGGCAAACGTGTCATCGCTATTTTTGAAGATCCAAATTGCGGTTACTGCAAACGCTTCCGCCACACATTGCAAGGCATCGACAATGTGACGGTTTACACTTTTATGTATAACATTTTGTCGGAAGAGTCTGTCACCATTTCCAAAAACATCTGGTGCTCATCTGATCGCAATACAGCATGGGATGCATGGATGTTAGAGGGCAAAATCGCTCCCACAGCTCCGGCCAATTGCGTTTCACCAAACGAAAAAGTATTAGCGTTGGGGCAAAAGCTGAAAATTACTGGCACACCTACCATTTTCTTTGCTGATGGTATGCGTATTCCTGGCGCAGTTGACGCTAAGGGTTTAGAAGCCAAATTGGCAACTATCAAGTAATTTTTACTGTTAAAACTGCAAACTTGCAAACTGGGCACCCACAAGTGGTGCCCCCTAAGAAGCTGTCTTGTTGTCACTTGTTTTTCCACCGTCTGTTTTGCTTCCCACCACAAAATGATCCACTACACCATATTCCCTAAGGATTTGGCTGGGCATTTGTTTGAAGTGTCCGTCACAATACCAATACCAGCAAAGAACGGGCAGCAATTTGCTTTGCCTGCCTGGATTCCAGGAAGCTACATGATTCGCGAATTTGCACGCAACATCGTACAAATTCGGGCAACGTCGGCAGGCAAAGTCATTCCACTCATCAAATTGGACAAACATTCCTGGCAAGCCGCACCATGTGATGGTGCGCTAACACTGCATTACGAAGTGTATGCATGGGATCATTCGGTACGTAGTGCTTACTTGGATCAACGACACGGTTTTTTTAATGGCACCAGCGTTTTTCTACGCGTGCTCGGGCAAGAAGACACATCCCATATTGTTGATATCCAACGCCCGACTGGCGATGCTTATGCAGTTTGGCGCGTAGCAACTGCTTTGCCTGAATTGCAGGCAGCACGTTATGGTTTTGGCACCTACATCGCCGCTAATTACGATGAATTAATCGATCACCCAGTCGCGTTGGGGGCGTTCGTACTAGGCAGTTTCACCGCACATGGCGTGACGCACGACATTGCCATCAATGGTCGTGTGCCCAATCTCGATATGGCACGCTTATGTGCTGATTTACAAAAAATTTGTGAAGCACAGATCGCATTTTTTGAACCCGAAACACGCCGAGCACCAATGTCTCGCTATGTGTTTCTGGTATTGGCAACAGGAAACGCCTATGGCGGGCTGGAACACCGTGCGTCCTGCGCCTTGATTTGCTCGCGAAATGACTTGCCGGCATTACAAAACCCAACAAAATCCCTCGCTCGTCAAATCACATCCACAGATGGCTATTGCACTTTCCTTGGTTTATGCAGCCATGAATACTTTCATACCTGGAATGTCAAGCGGATTAAACCCGCTGCTTTCGCTCCTTATCCATTACAAACTGAATCGTATACATCTCTTTTGTGGTTATTTGAAGGAGCGACTAGTTATTACGACGATTTAATGTTGTTACGTAGCGGGGTGATCAATGATGCAACGTATTTGAAGTTGCTATCGCAAACAATCAACCGCGTCTTGTTAGGTAGTGGCCGCAATAAGCAAAGCGTTGCCGACTCCAGCTTTGATGCGTGGACAAAATATTATCGTCAAGATGAAAATGCACCGAATGCCATAGTCAGTTATTACACCAAGGGGTGCTTAATCGCATTAGCGCTAGATTTGACGATACGTCACAAAACTCAGGGGCAACAATCGCTGGACGATGTGATGCGCGCATTGTGGCAACGTTATGGACGTGATTTTTATGCCTTGAATCAAGCCAATAGCGGACGTGGGATTGGCGAGACTGAGGCAAAAACGTTGTTTGAAGAAATTTCTGGTGTGGCCCTACACGATTTCTTCCAGCGTTATGTACACGGCACAGAAGACTTACCGCTCGCTGCATTGCTAGCACCATTCGGTATTACCTTCGACACGCCACAAGAAAACCCGAAAACCAGTTTGAATATACGCACGACACAGGATGGTAATGATTGCAAACTAGCGCACGTCTATGAAAATGGTGCGGCACATCAAGCTGGCTTGTCAGCTGGTGACATCGTGATCGCAATCGATGGCTTGCGTGTTACCAGAAAAGATGCACAAGATAATCTAGCATCACGTTTATCACCCTATCCAATCGACTCCAAAGTTGTTATTCATGCCTTCAGAGGCGACGAACTCATGGTTTTTGATGCCACACTGGGACAAGATCAAACGCCACGCATCAACCTGAATCTGAATCGAAATATGCCAGATATACAAAACACAACACATGCTGTTTGGCTATAAATCATCGACAAGTTTTCCTTCAAAGCGCTAAGTGAGCGTTTTTCTTATAATGAACGCTTCGTTGAAATTTCGTTAAAACTTACTAAAGAAATAAAGGAATACCATGAGTGATGTACAAGCTTGGATCAAAGAAACTGTTAGCACCAATCCAGTGGTGTTATTCATGAAAGGCACCGCCCAATTTCCACAATGCGGTTTTTCTGGTCGTGCGGTGCAAATTCTCAAAGCCTGCGGAGTAAAGAATATGGTCACCGTCAATGTATTGGAGGATGCGACCGTGCGCCAAGGGATCAAGGAATTTTCAAATTGGCCCACTATTCCACAGCTCTACATCAAGGGAGAATTTATCGGCGGCTCTGATATCGTGGGTGAAATGTATGAATCTGGTGAGTTGCAAACACTACTCAACGACATTTAATTAATCTCTAATAATATTAATAATATTATTTAATTAAATAGTATTTTATTGAGCGCCAACAACATGCCCCCCCCCAAACGACTAGTCATCGCCATCACTGGTGCCACAGGTGCGATCTATGGCGTACGGTTGCTACAAATATTGCAAGCAGTTCCGGAAATTGAAACGCATTTACTCATCTCGGATGCAGGTGCGCTTAGTTTGCTACAAGAGCTGGGCATGAAACGTAAGGAAATTGAAACACTGGCGCACCATGTCCATAAAGTGCGTAATATCGGCGCATCTATCGCCAGTGGCTCATTTCAATCAGAAGGCATGATTGTCGCACCTTGTTCCATGAAAACGCTGGGCGCTATTGCGAATGGTTTGTCCGACAATCTGATCTCGCGCACGGCCGATGTCATATTAAAAGAGCGGCGGCGTCTAGTGCTGATGGTGCGTGAAACGCCACTCAATTTGGCGCATTTACGCAATATGACAGCAGTGACAGAAATGGGTGGAATTATTTTTCCGCCCCTTCCTTGCTTCTATCAACGACCACAAACAATCGCTGAAATAGTGGATCACACCGTCGGACGCGTGCTGGATTTATTTGCTATTCCACATACTCTGTCACCGCGTTGGAATGGCGTCACAGTCATGACTTAGTCCACGTAAAATTTTTTGCACCAGTCTCTCACTAACAATCAAAGTCTATGAACATTGTCATTCTCGCTGCCGGTATGGGGCAACGCATGCAATCAGCGCTCCCTAAAGTATTGCATCCATTAGCAGGCAAGCCCTTGCTCAGCCATGTGATTGAAACAGCACGTGCGCTCAAACCATCAAGGTTGTGTGTGATTTATGGCCACGGTGGTGAAACGCTGCCTAACTTAATGCAAGCACCAGACATTGTTTTCGTTCAACAAACACCACAATTAGGCACCGGTCATGCCGTCATGCAAGCCGTGCCACAATTGGCAGATGATGTGCCGACGTTGGTTTTGTATGGCGATGTACCGTTGACTAGTGCGAATACTTTAAAGCGTCTGCTGCAAGGTGCGGGTAGCGATCGACTGGGTATTTTGACAGTCAAACTCGCTGAACCGAGCGGTTATGGCCGCATCGTGCGCAATCAGGCGGGTGAGATCCTACGTATCGTGGAACAAAAAGATGCTAGTGATGCTGAACGTGCAATTGATGAAGTCAATACTGGCATCATGGTCGCACCGACGATTCCGCTAAAACGCTGGCTGGCAGCACTGTCCAATCACAATGCGCAGGGTGAATATTATTTGACCGATATTGTGGCGCAGGCGGTTAACGATGGCATTGCCATTACTTCCACTCAACCTGATGCGATATGGGAAACATTGGGCGTCAATAATAAGCAGCAATTAGCTGAATTAGAGCGCCTGCATCAATCCAAATTAGCCCATGCGCTGCTGCAACAAGGCGTGACCCTAGCCGATCCAGCGCGCATCGACATACGCGGCACGCTCACGTGCGGGCGCGATGTCAGCATTGATGTGGGTTGTGTCTTTGAAGGCAATGTCGTACTGGCAGATGGCGTCAACATCGGTGCGTATTGCGTGATCAAAGATGCCAATATTGCGCAACACAGCCAGATCAAGCCGTTTTGTCATATTGAAGAAACGAGCATTGGCCAAGATGCAAAAATCGGCCCCTATGCCCGACTGCGCCCCGGCACGCAATTGGCGGAAGATGTCCATATCGGCAATTTTGTGGAAGTCAAAAATAGCCACATCGCAGCGCATAGCAAAGCCAACCATTTGAGCTATATCGGCGACGCCAGCATCGGGGCGCGGGTCAATATCGGCGCGGGAACTATTACGTGCAACTACGATGGTGTCAATAAATTCCGTACCACGATTGAAGATGACGCCTTTATCGGCAGCGACAGCCAGCTCGTCGCACCAGTCACGGTGGGCAAAGGCGCGACGCTGGGCGCAGGCACAACGCTGACTAAAGACGCACCGGCAGGACAATTGACCGTGTCGCGTGCAAAACAAATAACCATCAGCACATGGCAACGCCCCGTTAAAATTAAAAAATCATAAACCCATAAAATTACCGAATATTTTATTAAGGACTCATTATGTGCGGCATCGTCGGCGCAGTAGCGCAACGCAATATCACTCCCCTTTTAATTGAAGGCTTAAAACGGCTGGAATATCGCGGTTACGACTCTTGCGGCGTGGCACTACACGTAGAAGGTAGTTTGCAACGCTCGCGCAGCACCGCACGAGTCTCTGAGTTAGAAAAACAAATGGAAGGCGCGTCCCTAAACGGCACCACCGGCATCGCTCACACTCGCTGGGCCACGCATGGTGCGCCCTTATCGCACAACGCCCACCCCCACTTTTCCCCCAATGACAATAGCCCGCGTATTGCACTAGTACACAATGGCATCATTGAAAATCATGACGAGTTGCGCAGCGAATTAAGTGCATTAGGCTACCAATTTGACAGCCAAACCGACACCGAAGTCATTGCGCATTTGGTCGATCATTTATACCAAGGCGATTTATTGCAAGCCGTGCAGCAAACCGTCAAACGCCTGCATGGTGCTTACGCGATTGCCGTGTTTTGCCGCGACGAACCACATCGCGTAATCGGCGCGCGTCAAGGTTCACCCTTGATCGTAGGTTTAGGAAAAGGTGAAAACTTTTTGGCCTCCGACGCCATGGCGCTGGCTGGCACCACCGATCAAATCATTTATCTGGAAGAAGGCGACGTCGTCGATGTGCAATTGCAATCCTGCCGTATCACGGATCAGCATGATCAAGCCGTAGAGCGCCCCGTGCGCACGGTGCATGCCCACACTGGCGCAGCGGAACTCGGTCCGTATCGTCACTACATGCAAAAAGAAATTTTCGAACAAACACGCGCCATCGCCGATACCTTGGAAAGCGTGGTCAGTATTACGCCCGCGCTGTTTGGCGCACAAGCTGGTGAAGTATTCAAGCAAATCGATAACGTCCTGATCCTGGCGTGCGGCACCAGTTATTACGCTGGTTTGACGGCCAAATATTGGATTGAATCGCTAGCCAAAATACAAGTCAACGTTGAAATCGCCAGCGAATACCGCTATCGCGACAGCGTACCCAATCCGCGCACGCTGGTCGTCACGATTTCCCAAAGTGGCGAAACCGCCGATACCCTGGCTGCCTTAAAACACGCCCGCGCCCAAGGCATGTTGCACACCTTGACTATTTGCAACGTCGTCAGCAGCGCCATGGTGCGCGAATGCGCCTTGGCCTATATCACCCGCGCTGGCATCGAAATCGGCGTCGCCTCCACCAAAGCCTTCACCACCCAACTCGCCGCTTTATTCCTGCTGGCGCTGACGCTGGCGCAAATCAACAATCGCTTAAACGCCGACCAAGAAGCCGCGCACTTAAAAGCCATGCGCCACCTCCCAGTTGCGATTGCCGCCGTGCTAGCGCTGGAACCACAAATCATCGCTTGGGCAGAAGACTTCGCGCGCAAAGAAAACGCGCTATTCCTAGGGCGCGGCCTACACTATCCAATCGCATTGGAAGGTGCGCTGAAACTTAAGGAAATTTCCTACATCCACGCCGAAGCCTATCCCGCCGGCGAACTAAAACACGGCCCATTGGCACTAGTCACAGAAGAAATGCCCGTCGTCACCATCGCCCCCAACGACGCCTTGTTGGAAAAACTCAAATCCAACATGCAAGAAGTCCGCGCCCGCGGCGGCCAACTCTACGTCTTCGCCGACGGCGACTCCCGCATCCTCTCCAGCCCAGGTGTACACGTGATACGCCTGCCAGAACACTACGGCTTGCTCTCTCCTATCCTGCATGTAATTCCCTTGCAATTGCTGGCGTATCACACGGCATTGGCAAGGGGGACGGATGTGGATAAGCCACGGAATTTGGCTAAGTCGGTTACCGTTGAGTAAGGTGGCTAGGGGGTAATTTACTTTCCCCTACCGTCCCTCTTTTCCACCCGTATTTGGGTCGTTTTAGAGCCTTCTAGGAGCTTGTAACCCTTGGCTTTCACCTTGGGGTCGTTCCACTTGAGCTTGTCCCCGACGATGGGGTGTTTGAAGTGGATTTCTAGCTCGTGGTCTCGGGTCTTAGGTAGGAATCGACACTCGATCTTTTCGATTAAGCCCTGAAGGTAAAGCTGACGCTGTTCGTCGGTTAATTTAGCCTTCTCTTTGATCTCTTCACCGAACATACCAATCCAGTCAACCCATTCCTTCTTCTCTGTTTCACCACGGAGCTTCAGACGGAGGTTCGTGATGTCGGTTTTGTAGAGGTCGGCTTGTTCGTTCAGACGATCCATAGCCGACTTGAACGCTTTGTCGTCCATTCGCTTCAGGATACGGTTTGCTTCAAGATGACCAATGGACTCTTGAAGGTTGGATAGTTCTCGCTGAAGGATTCGATGTTGCTTTTCGTAGCCCTTCATTTCGGCTTCGGATGAGATCTGTTTTATTCCCTTTTCAGCGAAGATTCGCTTCCTTACTTCTTCTTTGAGGATGCTTGAGTCTTTGTGAAGTTGAACAACCGTGTCGAAGACCAGCTTATCGGTGATCTGAATGTTCATGGCTCGATCGAAGCCACAGCCAGTACCCCGTTGGTAGTGAGTTTTACTTCACCATCTTTAGCCCAAACCCGTTCCTTGTTGGGACAGTAGTACATGTACTCGGACTTGGAGGGCTTGATTCGACCAGCCATCTTCCGACCACAGTGACCACAGACCATGAAGTCACGTAAGAGGTAGAAGTTCTTCACCGTAGCGTTCTGTTGATCTTTACGGCTCGCTTTACGCTTTCTGGCTAGGTTGATGGAGTTCCACGTGACCTCGTCAACAATCACGGGACACTTAACCTCAACAGATTCACCCGAAACGCTATCTGTAAAAACGTATCTACCAAGGTAGTGGGTGTTCGTCATGAGTGATTCGATCGAGCCGAGAGTCCATAACCCTCCACGTCTAGCGAGTACACCGTTCGAATCTTGAAGTTGCCTACTTTTGACGGACACATTAATGTGTCAGAAGAAGGAGAGCAAGATGAGCAAATCGCAACCGATTTACACGCCTGAATTTCGGCAGCA
>JAGKXB010000066.1 GCA_021151485.1 Oxalobacteraceae bacterium
TGAAGATGGATTGATTGACAACCCAATCAAGGATAAAAAAATCCTCAAGCAAATGTATGCCGATGCCGCGGCCAAAGGGTCAGTGGATGCGCAAATCGTCTTGGGCGTCAAACAATTTTATTCGGGAGGAAGCCCGCGTCGGACTGATGGCGGCACCGAAGAAAGATGGGCTTCTCAAGCACCTGTTTGGCAAGATGGATTAAAGCAAATCGAACAAGCCACAAAAAAACAATGCTGGTATTACGCCACCTATATTTTTGCACCACAACAAAAACGGTGCTTAACACCCATAATCGCTGCGCGCAAAGTCTGGCCTGAATTTCGAGATGGTTTTAACTACCCCAAAGACGATCAACTCATGAATTACTGGTTAGAAAAAAGAAATACTTGCGAGGCCAGCCCTGCTTACCAAGCTGCCCGCAGGAAATGCCAACCTTTCGGTGGTTAAACCTAATAAGCCAAAGTAAACAATTGAGGAAAACAAGATGCCTATGACACCTATTGATACCACAGCCAAACTCAATCTTAAAAAGTAAAACAATCATCAAGCCTAACTTGTTATACAAAGAAAATTAAACCTTCAAAAGGAGCGCTTATTTTGAAATTCCCAACAGGTTTTACCCCCGAAACACATAAAAGACGTCGCACTATTCGCACCATCATTTTCTTTTTTGCTTTTCTTGGCCTGCTGTGGTTTGGCGCATGGTTTAAAGATGCGGCAATGCACAAAGCGATGTATCAGAAACAATCATTAGAACTAGGCGAAAAATTAACACAAATCTTAATCGACAAATCTGTATGCATAGACAAAGAGCGTGACTGCAGAAGTAAGGGTTTTATGTTTATTAAATCGATTCCATACGGTTTGAGTATTTCATTTTATGACGTAAAAAATGATGTATTAGCTAGCCTCGTTAACGCATCGACCAATGCCTATTTTGAAAATAATCAAAAAATGGATGTTTACATTAGCATTTACAACGTCAGCAAAGCTGAAGATGTGGCCTCAGGATTTTGGAAAAACAATAAAGTGACAACAATTCATATGGAACATAAAGAATGAGTACGTACAGCATAGAAATTAGAAGCGATCTCGGCCAATTAAATAAGGGATTACACGGACTCATTCCTCATTCATTTATCGTTATTACTGGTGCAGATGGAGCAGAACATAGTTATGGTTTTGCTCCACTCATCCAAGGACAAGCGCAAGGCCCTGGTCAAATTTCTGATAATTCAAAACATCTTTGGACTAACTCATCGGGGAAGAAATTCTTAACTGAAGCACAATACAACAACGTCGTTAATTACATTAACAAGTCGATTGCGTCTCCTCCTCAATATGATTTGTATTTTGGTTCTCAATGTGCAAATTGGGCAATCGTAGGGTATTTCATTGCAACGGGGGTATCGGCAATGGTTTCGATGCTTTTATCGCCGACATCGAAGCCTCCTTCGGCTCAGCCCAAACCACCGTCAGCCCATTGGTGCTTGATTTAGACGGCAATGGCGTCGACACCATCAACAAAACCGCTGGCATCCACTTCGATCACGACGGCAATCGTTTTTCTGAAACCACTGGCTGGGTCGGGAAGAACGACGGTTTGCTGGTTTGGGATCGCAACGGCAACGGCAAGATCGATAACGGTAGCGAGTTGTTCGGCAGTCAAACCAGGTTGGCGGATGGCAAGTTGGCGGATAACGGGTTTGCTGCGTTGGCGGAGTTGGATAGCAACCACGATGGCAAGATTGATGCCAGCGATGCGAACTTTAGTCAGCTTCGGGTTTGGAAGGATGCTGATAGTGATGCGGTGACATCCAATGGGGAATTGCTGACGTTGGATGCGGCGGGTGTGCTGAGTTTGAGTACAACATTTACCAGCCAAACCGTGCTGGATGCGCAGAATAATAAGCACTTGCAAGCTGGGCAGTACACCCGTCTGGATGGGTCGACGCAGGCGATGGATGATGTGTGGTTTGCGATGGATACCACCAAAACCATTGATCAGGATTTGGTGGCGGTCAGTGCTGAGATCGCCGCCCTGCCGGATTTGCAGGCGTTTGGCAATGTGCATAGTCTGCATCAAGCCATGGCGCGGGATACTAGCGGGCGCTTGCAGTCGTTGCTGACCAGCTTTTTGGCGGCAAGTGATACCGACCTGCTCTACGCTTAGGCTGCCGTGGAAGGGATTGATTATGAAAACTAAAAATTTAAGAGGCTAATCGCTATGTATGAAATAAATCAATTTATTGCAAATCATTGGAAATGGGCTCCTTTATTAATAATGTTATTGGCAAATCTTGTAATGATTTGTCGAAAAGACCGAGGTGCTATTTTTCTAAAAAAACGAACTGAAATACCGCCCAATGAAAGAAAAACATACTACCTTTTCCATTTTTTATATGCATAGTTGCTTTGATATTAATGACCAATTTCTTTATTAAACTGAAAAATGGAAATTTCTGAGATACGTCAATATTTAATTATTAAAAAGAGAGTCAACAAATGAGCAACGTTGAAAATGCAATAAATATTGGCAACCTAACGCAAGGCGTGAAAGATGTTAACTCCGGTATTAAAAGCAATGATGCTGGTGATGCACTAAACGCAATATCACAGGGAATTGCCGGAATATACTAGCGGGCGCTTGCAATCGTTGCTGACCAGCTTTTTGGCGGCAAGTGATACCGATACCCGCAATAGCATCATGACCACCCTGCTCTACGCTTGGGCTGGTGTAGAAGGGATTGACCCCAATAGCCGTGCGGCGACGCAGTATTACGGCAACGTGATCGGCGATGCGCGCAAGTTGGCGACGTTGGAATGTTTTTTGGGCGAAAGCTATCTCGGGACTTGGTGCTGGAAAAATCGCAATAGACAAGCTTCCTCAATCACATTGCATTGATCTAAATCAAAGACAATTTTCCTCCTAACGCCAAAACCACTGGCCGTCAATTCAAGCCGTGTAAAATACCGCGCACATTATAAGTAACGTCTCGTTATGGAAACACTCGGGGAATCTCACGCATCTCTAAAAAGATTAAAGAACAATATATATTTTCAAATCCTCACACCATACATCGGATCAAAATGCTTATTTATTTACTTATCTTCGCAATCATTGGAAGCTTTTTAATCAGTAGCGGTCGTATTTACTTATCAGCCAAATTTAAACGCCCTTTTTCATATTCTGAAGTTAAAGAATTGGCCAACAAAGGTAACGGATTGGCCAAGTTTTTAATGTGGATTTATTATTTATCAATTTTATCTGCCGTTCTGTATGGAGTATTGGGCATATCAAGATTTTTCTAAAAAGGATTTTTTATGTCAGTAGCAATCATAGAAGGAATTGTATTAGTAATTGATATGTCCTCTGCAGGAGTTGGCGCAGTAGACAGCGTTATACAGTTATTGAATTCCAGTGAACCAATGTCACTCGCTTCAAATACTGCAAATGTCATTGCTGCCATTACTGGACTCAACCCTTTAGTGGGAGCTGCTACTAATACAATTGCACTGACAATGACATTAGTAACCATAGGACAACACACAACAAACGGAGAACCTGTAACGCTAGGAGAGGTAGTTAGTGTAATTGGTAATCTAGTAGGCATAGCTGCAGGAGCAGCTGCGTTAGTTTCCCCATTAGGTTGGACTGCGATTGGTCTTTCAATAGCAGGCGCCACACTTACCGGAATAGGTACAACGCTTAATTTGCAAGCCATGAACAATGCGCAAATTTCCTCCAGCATCGAAGCCGCCTTCAACACCGCCCAAACCACCGTCAGCCCATTGGTGCTTGATTTAGACGGCAACGGCGTCGACACCCTCAACAAAACCACCGGCATCCACTTCGACCACGACGGCAATGGCTTTGCCGAAACCACTGGCTGGGTCGGGAAGA